>CAVUJY010000001.1:0-225569 GCA_963741935.1 uncultured Bacteroidales bacterium
GATTCCCGATAATTACATTCGACAAGCAGACATCCTCATTCAATTCTGAAAATACTTCAATACTTGATGTTATTAAATTCACAGATGTAACAGTACATGCCGACTGGATATTGTTCCTGAATTTAATAGTGTTGAAAACAGCGGGTATAAATTTTCAACACACATAGAAACAGCCGATTACGACGGTGACGATGACGTTGATATTTATGCAGGGAGCTATGATCCACAATCATCAAGCTATAAACACTACCTCTTCAACAACGATATAGGAAAATTCAAAGAGGTATCCGAAGCTGTTGCAATCAGGCATAAAGGAAGCGAATCTTCTGCTGCTTTTGCGGATTACGATAACGATGGATTTCTTGATCTGTACATTGTAAGAGATGAAGGTGATCTTCTGTACAGAAATGCAGGGAAAGAGATTTTTGAAGATGTAACAGCCAAAGCAAATATTGGCAGTAAGACAGGTGGCAACTCAGCGTTATTCGCTGATTTTGATCATGACGGGGACCTTGATCTTTACGAAACAAGATCAAATTCAAATCTTCTGTTCCGTAATAACGGTGACGGAACCTTTCAGGAACTTGCTGAGAAAACTGGCATTGCCTTACCGGGAGCTGAAAGTGTTGATGCTGCTATCGGAGATTTTGATGATGATGAGGATGTAGACCTTTTTGTTGTAAATGAAAAATCAAGTAATACACTGTTTTCAAACCAAAGGCTTGGTGTTTTTAAGGAGATTACCGCAGAGAGCGGTTTAAAAAGCATGGGAGGATCAAGCTCAGCAACGGTCGGTGACTATAATAATGATGGTTTCTCTGATTTGTTTATTACCTCAGTTACTGGCAATTATTTTGGATTGTACCGAAATTCAGGCACCGGAACTTTGAACTGGAAAAAAACTCTGAAAAGATTTATCTCAAAGGAGAATCTCAAATCATACGATGCTACCTTCTTTGATTTTGATAACGATGGGGCACTTGACATTCTGATTGCCGGTGAATCAAATGCGACTGACGGACGTAGTGTTTTTATGTATCATAATGAAGGTAACGGAAAGTTCACTGATGTATTACATTTATTACCCGAATCAATAAAATCAGGCAAACAGGTATGCGTTTTTGATTACAACAATGACGGCGATCTCGATATCCTGATAGCCGGCATTAATGGAGGCATATCATTGTTACGAAACGATGGCGGAAATATGAACCATTATATAGGGATGACACTTGTTGGCTTAAGAGCAGGCAGGGCCAAAAACAACTATTTTGGAGTTGGAGCAAAAGTTGAGATACGCGCAGGCGATCTTTATCAGTCTCTTATTGTCACAGATCCCCAAATTCATTTTGGCCTCGGAAACAGGTCTAAAGTTGAGACAATACGCATTACATGGACCAATGGAGTTCCTCAGAACATTTTCCTCCCGGGAGCCGACCAGTCTCTTATTGAAGCTCAGACTCTTAAAGGATCATGTCCATTTCTCTACACCTGGAACGGTGAAGAGTATACACTTTCAAAGGATATATTATGGAGAAGCGCTCTGGGAATGCCGCTGGGCATAATGGCGGAACCACCACTTATGGTTTTGCTGATGCTTCCGATGATTATATAAAGATACCCGGAGAATCTATGGTCCCCAATAACGGTCAATACATGCTTCAGCTGACATCAGAACTGTGGGAAACTATATATGTTGACAAAATACAACTGGTAGCTGTTGACCATCCTGATTCTGTTGATATTTTTGTTCCTGAGCAATTCTCACCTCCCCCATTCCCTGGAATGAAGATATCACAGGTTACAAAGAAACATTTTCCTGCTTCGGCTACTGACGGGAAGGGTAATGATCTTCTTTCCTATATTACTCAAAAAGATGACAAATATATCTCTGGTTTTAAACCCGACAAATACCAGGGTGTTACAGAACCTCATGAATTAATTCTTGATCCGGGCAAAGCCGGTGAATCCGGAAATCTGTTTATCTATCTTAACGGATGGATATTCCCTACAGATGCAAGTATTAACCTGGCTATTTCACAATCGGATAAACTGAAAGTCAATCCACCTGTAATTCAGGTTCTGAACAACAAAGGGAAATGGGTGACTGTTGTGGAAAACCTTGGATTTCCCATGGGAAAAGATAAAACACTTGTGGCTGATCTTTCGGGAAAATTTCTGACCTCAGATCACCGTATAAGGATAATTACTAACATGGAGATCTACTGGGATCAGATATTTTTTGCTGATAATGTATCTGACTCACCTGTTACCACAACTGTCTTAAATCCTGTGTCAGCAGACCTGCATTACAGAGGTTTTTCGAGAAGCTACAGAAAAGGCGGACGGTATGGTCCTCACTGGTTCGACTATTCTGATGTAGATACCATCAGAAAATGGAAGGATCTTGCAGGCAATTATACCCGTTATGGGGATGTTTTACCGCTGCTGAAAGAATCTGATAATAAATATATTATATCAAATGCAGGTGATGAAACTTCTGTAAGTTTTAATGCTGAAGGATTGCCGGAATTAAGAAAAGGATGGAAGCGTGACTTCCTGATTCACAGCGTGGGCTGGGTAAAAGATGGAGATATAAATACCGCAATGGGTAATAAAGTCACCCCTCTACCCTACCATGGAATGTCATCATATCCACCGTCTCGATCGGATAAATATCCAAATGACCCTGACCTGGCAAATTACCAAAAACAGTATAATACACGTGTTGTAACATCGGAAGAATTCAGAAATGCCCTGAAAATCAAACATAAAAATTAAGAATAATAATTCATTGCTTTTGTTCCGGATACAGTAGAAGAAAGACAAAAAATAAGTTCATGAGAGACAAAGTTAAAGAGATATTAGCTTGCATTACTATACTGTTTATTACAATTAATGCATCAGCTCAGAAAAAAAATGTTGTTTTCAACGATATAACTGCAAAAGCGGGAATAGACTTTAAATATACTTTTGGAGACTATTCCTATGTGAACATCCTGGAAAGCAGCGGCTCAGGGATTACAGTTTTTGATTACAACAATGATAACCTTATGGATCTGTATCTTATGAACGGTACTTATCTTGAAGGCATATCCGATCCTGCAGGTAAGATTTTCAGGAACACAAGCAACAAACTGTATAAAAACAATGGCAACGGAACATTCACAGATGTTACCGAAAAAGCCGGCGTTGATGATCGTCACTGGAGTATGGCTGCAGGGGCTGTTGACTACGATAATGACGGTGATATGGACCTTTATCTTTTAAATTATGGCCCGAATGTTTTCTACAGAAACAATGGTAACGGAACTTTTACTGACATCACTAAAGCTATTGGACTTGAGGGACCTGAGAAACTGAACGGATTCTTAAAATGGAGCATTGGTGTAGCTTTCTGGGATTATAACCTCGACGGGAGGCTGGATGCAATGGTCGGAAACTTTCTTGCGTTCGATCCTGCTTACAGATCCGCCGCAACACCTGATATGATGCCAAGTCCGACTGAATACAACGGACAGGCTTCAATGCTTTATGAACAGCAGCCCGATGGTACATTTATAGATGTCACTAAGAAGAATAATCTCTATTATCCCGATTCAAAATGCATGGGGCTAACAGTGTTTGATTATGATGATGACGGAGATCTTGATATTTTTCAGGCAAATGATCACGAGTTGAATTTCCTTTTCAAAAATGATAATGGCATATATAAGGAGGTTGGTGTTGCCAATGGAGTTGCCGCCAACAGTCAGGGACATCCTACCGGTTCGATGCACGGCTCAATAGGAGATGTTGATGGTGACGGATTAATCGATATACTGGTGAGTGATCTGAATTACGGAGCGCTTTACCGCAATTTAGGAAATGGGGTATTTACCGACATCTCTGAATCGAGTGGAATAGCTACAGCTATGAACGGGAAAGACAGCTGGGCCGCTCAGCTTTTTGATTATGATAACGATGGCGATCTTGATCTTGTTGCTGCTAACGGAACAGCAATAGAACTGATTCTTCAATATCCGCTATTAATGGAAAATGATGGCAAGGGACATTTTAAAAATGTCGGAATGGAGCATGGAAAATATTTTTCAACAAAGCGTTCCGGAAGGAGCCTGGCTGTTTGGGATTTTGATAATGACGGAGATATGGATGTTATTATTTCACATCTTGACAAACAATCTACGCCGGTGCTTTTAAAAAACGAAGGGGGAAATAGCAATCACTGGCTTGGATTAACACTTAAAGGCGAAAATGGTCCGTCATCAGCTATCGGGGCAAAAGTAACTGTTACCACAGGAAACAAGAAACAGGTACTGGTTAACCAATGGTCAACAACATATCTGTCTAATAATGATCCCCGTATGCATGTGGGACTTGGTGAGAATAAAATGGTTGACCTTCTTGAAATCCACTGGTCAAATGGGAAGAAAGAAATTTACAGGAATATAAATGCCGATCGCTATCTCACAATAATAGAGGGAAAAGGGATTGTCGAATAGAGATCATAATCTTTGGATGCTTTTCATTGAAGATGAAGTAATCATTACACTATAAGCAGAAATAATGCGTTAGAAACATAAAATCAGCAAATAATAATAAACCCGATAATATGAGTAATCAGTATGTAAACAAGGTTATGGATCTTACAAATCCTGAAAAAAATGTCATCTATAATATGACAAATGAAGAAGCTGTAAATATTTTAAAATCTGGTGATATTGAAGCAATCAGGAAGATCGACGGACAATATTCACTTGTTTCAGTCGAAGGCAAAACAATTAGAATGGCACGTTCGATAGGTCGCCCGATACGTTATTTTATTGCAAAACGACCTGCAGGTCCTGAACTTGTTATTGCCGAACGTATCGACGTTATTTTTGATTATCTTAAAAGAGAGGGACTCGATCACCAGTTTCATCCATCATATACCAGAATGGCACCGGCTCATTATATCACAAAAATAGAACTGCTTGGATGTCCCGATCCAAATCCGGTTTATACCAGGTATTTTAAACCTGAACGAAATAAATTAACCGGGATGGACCCTGCTCAAATAGGCGAACAGTACATCGGAGCATTATATAATGAGATAAAAAAATGGCTTCTGATGCGTGCTAAGACCGGTCCCATTGGGGTTTCTTTTTCTGCAGGTATTGACAGTGGATCAGTATTTCTGCTCACCTACCATGCTCTGAAAGAATTAGGGGAAAGTCCTTCGAGGTTAAAAGCATTCACACTATCGGTTGATGGAGACGGAGCCGATCTGATGCAGGCAAGAAAGTTTCTTGCCACACTTAATCTGGAAATGTTTCTCGAGCCTGTCGAAGTTGATTATTCATCAATGAACTGGAAGAATGCAGTAAATATCGTTGAAGACTATAAGCCCCTTGATATTGAATCTGCAACAATGAACCTGGCCCTGCTTCAGGGCATCCGCTCAAAATATCCTGAATGGAGATATATGCTTGATGGCGATGGCGGTGACGAAAACCTGAAGGATTATCCAATCGAAGAGAATCCTGAGCTCACAATTAAAAGTGTTTTGAATAACCTCATGCTCTATCATGAAGGCTGGGGTGTTGAATCAATCAAACATTCACTGACATATTCAGGCGGTTTGAGCAGGGCTTATATGCGTACATACGCTACATCTGACCTGATGGGTTTTGAAAGTTTCAGTCCATATACTCTTCCAAACGTAATTGAGATTTCCGAAGGTATTCCATACATTGACATGACAAACTGGGATCACGAGAAGTTGTATGAGCTTAAAGGCCAGATTGTTTCTCTTGGAGTTAAAGCCATTACCGGATTGGATATGCCTGTTTATCAGAAAAGACGTTTTCAGCATGGGGCCACATCCAAAGAAGATTTTACCAAACACTTTCCGGGCAAAGAGATAGCATACAGGAAAGAGTTTCTTTCGAAATATGAATAAGCTCTATCCACCTGATATAAATAATAATTGGATAGAATCTCTCCGCGGGGAGAAAAAATTCTGTTGATCTGAACAGACCTTACGGATGCCTTGTGGAAAAGGAACGGACCGCTACCGGGGAAATAGATGATACAGCTATTATATTCCTTACAAACATGGAATGTCCGTTCCGTTGTCTTATGTGTGATCTTTGGAAAAACACAACCAATTTCACTGTTCCTGCAGGTGCAATTCCTAAACAAATAGAATGGGCTCTGGAGCAAATGCCTGATGCAAAGCATCTTAAACTATATAATAGTGGAAGTTTTTTTGATAAAATGGCAATACCTCCTGAAGATTATTCAAAGATAGCTGCTCTTGTATCAGGTTTTAAGACAGTGATTGTTGAGAGCCATCCTCGCTTCATTAACGATAAATGTCTGCTATTCAGAGATATGCTAAATCCTGAGCTTGAAGTAGCAATAGGACTGGAAACGGTACATCCTGACATTCTGAAAAGACTAAATAAGCAAATGACGCTTAAGGATTTTAAAAGATCCGTAGGATTTCTTAGTGAAAACAGAATCCGTTCGAGGGCATTTATCCTTCTCCGCCCTCCATTCATAAATGAACAGGAAGGGGTTTTCTGGGCACAAAGATCTATTGACTTCGCATTCGGTTCAGGTGTAGATTGTTGCACAATAATACCGGTCAGACCAGGGAATGGAGCAATGGATAAGTTAATTGAAAGCGGAGATTTTATGATGCCCAATATACGGTCTCTTGAAAAGGTTCTTGAATATGGTATCGGATTAAATTCGGGTCGTGTCTTTGCCGATGTATGGGACCTATCGCTATTTTCTGACTGCAATATATGCATTGATAAAAGAACCAGCCGGTTAACTGCCATGAATCTTAAACAGGAGATAATCAGTCCGGTAAATTGCATATGCAATTTATCCATAGACCAGAGTCCTCCGGATACGGATAATTAATAAGGGAGTATCTCAGAACAATATAAACTATTTAGCTCTCCTTCTATTTCATAGAATTCATTATGGTTCAGAATGTAGTGGTTTCCAATATGGTTTATGAATTAGACAGGGCAAATATATTTACATATTTTTATTTTTATTTTTATACTTTTGCTTCCCAATCTATGAGAGGATGAACAAAAAGAAAAAGAGAATTTTAATAGTTACAGGCGGCATTATATGCATGGCAATCCTTGTCTTGATTGTGAAATTAGTAATTGACCAGCCGTATAGATCAAAACTACCTGATATCCCTGATTTGAATGGCAGTTCTGCCCTTCTTCTGAACAAATATTAAGCGCATCACAAAAAGCCCATAGAAATCCTTCGGCAGATAATATGGGCAACCTGGGAATGGTTTATCATTCCAGCGCCTACTATGAGAAGGCTGCGCAGTGCTATACACTTGCATGTAAGAGGAATAAATCAAAATGGATATGGAGCTATTATCTTGGCTATCTAAATCAGGAGATGGGCGAATCACAAAAATCTATTGAAAATTTCAGAGATGTAATTAAAATAAATCCGGCCAATTATCATGCATGGTATTATGTAGGTGAAGGTTATCGAAACCTTGGAGAAAACTATAAAGCAGAAGTAGCCTATGAAAAAATTGCAAATCTTCAGGAAAAAAGCAATCCCGAAAAAGCTACAACCAGGAATGATTATTTTCCGATGCGGGCCTACGCAATGTTTCAATTATCAAGAATTTATATTAACTCTGACAGGGTAGACCGGGCTGAGCTGACTCTGAAACAGATTTTGCAGTTTCACAGGTCATTCGGTCCGGCCTACAGGTTTCTGGCGAGTGTTTACAGACTAAAAGGCGATTCGGTTCAAAGTAAATATAACATTGTTCGTGCGAATGATCTGGTGGATTTTACTCCCCCTGTAGATACTATTATTGACAAACTGGCATTATTATCAAAGTCAGATCTTTATATTCTTAAGCAAATTGATTTTGCAGAAAAAGGCTTTTATCCTGAATGGGGACTTACTATTACTAAAAATGGACTAAAACAATTGCCTGATAATAAATACCTGATTTCCAAAGCTATCAAGCTTTTTCTCAGGCTGGACTTAGGAGACCAGGCTCTACCATATCTTGAGAAGCATTTTAATTTGTATAAGGAAGACTTTACTGAATTAAAGGATGTTGGCGATATTCTCTATGAAAAAGGATTTAATTCACAATCATTGATGTATTATAATCAGGCAGCAAAATTAAAACCGGAAGACATTGAAATACAATCGAATATTATATTATGTCTGTGGAATGAAGGGATGCAAAAAATTGCATATCAACAGGTCACTGATTTTCTTGAAAAGCATAAAGGAGATATGGCTGCACTTACATCCGGTATTTCTTTTTTTATTAAAGTTGGGGATAGAAAAAATGCAATCATATATCTTGACAAACTAAAGAATATTTCTCGTGATAACCCTAAAACAAAGAAATTTTCAGGTATGATAGCCGAAAATGACGGGAAGGTTCCTGAGGCAATAACACAATATGAATCATCATTTAATAGTGATCCTACTGACCTGACAACAATACGCTATCTTGGCAATATACTAGTGCGAAATAAAATGTGGGAAAAGGCAATTAAACATTACAAGAGAGCTTTGGATTATTTTCCAAATGTGCCAGAAATCCTTGAAAGACTCGGAACATTACTCGTTTCTTGCCCGGATACTAAAATGAGAGATTATAAAATAGGCCTTGAATATTCAGAGAGAGCTTTTATTCATAAAAGTTGCTCAGCTGAAGTTTTAATATCAGCAGCTAAAAGTCTTGCAGAGGCTTATTATGGACTAGGCGATAAGCGAAATGCAAGTACATTCATGAATATAACTATTAGTCTGGCTAAGAATCAAAATTCATCAAAGGAGTTTATTGCAAATCTTGAAGAAAAACTAAAACTCTATAGTTCCTCGAATTGATTCTAGTTTTTCCCGGCTGCAAGCTTCCCATTATTCATCCACAGTAATATTCTGCCCATTCTGTCAAAAGGAGGATAAGTATGCATGTCGCCGGTAACAAAATCCATTAATCCGTCATTATTAAAATCACCTGATTCTAGTGCTAATATGTGTGTAGGGGAATTGGCTATGTTATGAATGGAATAGTTCATTTTTCCATCGTTTTCCAGCCATATAAAACTTTGAGATTCAGGCATGTCCCACAAATTGAATGCACTTACACAAAATATGTCAAGATCGCCGTCTTTATCAATATCAACCGGCCTTGCATTATATGCTCCGATAAAATTACAGATCCTATGGAATTCAAAAATCATGTTTCCCTTGTTTTCAAGCCATTGAACTCCATGCCAGGGTCTTCCCTGTGGAGGAATGTAGTCAAATGCATCGCCATTAGTATATAGAATATCGTCATCACCGTCTTTATCGAGATCGCAAATGTAAATCCCGCTTGAACCAAAGTCCTCATTACTTGAACCATAAAGCAGTTTGGGTGTGAAATTTCCTTTACCGTCGTTGATGAAACAATAAATTTCTTCCCACTCCTGGCTGACAAGTGAGGTAATATCAAGATCTCCATCCTTGTCAATATCATCTAATATAACATTAATCGGACCGGAGAGATTCTGAAGTATGTGGCTGGTAAATTTCCAGTTTCCAAGATTCTCTATCCATCGGGTTTCTCCGTCATCATATCCAAATTGTGCTACGGCAAGGTCCATATCTCCGTCACCATCCAGATCGCCGGCCCTGACATCTGAGACACGGGCTATCTTATCGACAACCACATGCTTTATAAAATGATTTGTTCCATCATTTTGAAGTATAACGACAGAGCCTATTTTATCGTTACTTGGAAACAGTAAACCAAGCACGGCTACAAGAATATCATTATGTCCATCCTGATCAAAATCGAAAACCTGAACATGGGCCGGTGCGTTCAATCCATATGCAAGTACTTCTTCAGTATAAACACCGGCAGGAAACTGCCGGATCCAGTTAACTGAGTTGCTCCTGCAATCGCAGACGATAATATCCAACAGGCCGTCGCCATCAAGATCAACTGCGCCTACATCTGATATCAGTGGAGCTTCCGTAAATTTCTGTCCTACAGGTATTGGATTTAGAAAATCAATCTTTGCCCCTACCGTATTACTTTTAAACTCTTCCGAAGTGGCATTCTTTGAACCTGTCTTATTTAAGATCCGTTTGATTACTGTGTTTTTGCTTATTCCTTTTTGTGTAGCCTGGTAACTTACCAGCAGATAAGGGATGCCAATTATCAAAAATAAAACGACAGCTAAAAGTATCAGGGTTTTGAAACCTTTTTTTTGATTTGAAGGGGAATGTTTATGTTTTGGCATAAGATGTTTTTAATGAGGATTCGAATTAAGAAGTAAAAGCAAAAATAATCTAAATATGCTTTATTACAGCACTACATTAAAATAAATTAAGTATCATTGAAGCAATATTAAAACCCTCTTCTAAGATTTGAATTCATGAAATTTAAGGACTTTTTCTCTATATGAAAATCAAAGGCGCCCATCTTCTTAATCTCCTAATAATCTTTGGTTTTGGATTACTTGCGGCTATAGTCTGTCAGCTATTCACAGAAAAGCCAATCAGCAGATATATTCATGTAACCAGTTTCAGATATGGGAAGGATCCGTATGTAATCAGATGCAACAGAGGTGACACTCTTCATTTGACTTTTTCAACCAACGATACAGGACATTCATTTTTTATTCAGGAGTTTGACATTGACGTCAAAATAAGCCCTTCCAGCGATGAGGTAGCAGTTTTTAAGACAGGTGATCCAACAGGCAAACCTGAAATTGTGAAGGAAGTCGTACTTATTGCAAAACATCAGGGATTTTATAACTATATAGTTTCAAAAAGTAACTATCGTTGTCATGTATGGTGCGGACCAATGCATGCTTTTGAACAGGGTAAACTGATAATACTGCCAAATACACTGCTGGTATTCAGTATTGGCAGTCTGATTGGAATAATATTCATATGGTTAATCGGGATATTCAAAAAGGTCAATCCCGAAAATTCCGGTGAAAGTGAAAAAGCCAGGTTATAAAGATCTGCTTAAGAAAGCAGGTTTTTTAAGGGGAATTGTAGTATCAAGATATGTCCAGGCAGCCCTTACTATTATTACTATGGTCATGATTTATATTGTTATTCTGACCTCAGTTTTTGGCACCAAGGTATCAGGAAGAAACCTGGGAGTACTTTTAATGTGGGCCGTCTGGTTGTTTGCTATTGTTGCCATTATCACACCTTTTTTGGGAAGATTCTGGTGCACGATATGTCCCTTGCCCTTCTTCGGCGATCTCATTCAGCGAAAATCATTCTTTAATCCGCTAAAAGGAAAAACGAAAAGTTTTAATAATAAATTTTCAGGACTTTTCCTGAAATGGCCCGAATGGTTAAAAAATGACTGGTTAAAATTAATCGTCTTTTTAATTCTGGCTACATTTTCAACTACACTGGTAGCTGACCCTTTTATTTCAGGTATAACCGTTCTCATGCTGATGGTTGTTCCAACAGTGATGTCAGGAATTTTTGAACTAAGGGCATTTTGCCGTTACGTTTGCCCCGTAAGCGTTTTTGTGGGGCCTTTTTCAAGAATGAGCACATTGGCTCTCAGAAATAAATCACAGGCCACTTGCGATCAATGCAAGCCTCATTATTGTGAGAATGGCAATTCAAACGGATGGGCTTGTCCGTATGGCCTGAATGTAGGCCAGATAAAGGAAAACAGCGATTGCGGGCTTTGCATGGAATGTCTCAGAAGCTGCTCATATAATAATGTATCTCTTTATAGAAGACCCTTCGCTGCTGAAAGAGGAACCCGAAACTTTAGTGAGGCATGGATGTCGATGGCAACTTTCACAATTTCAATTATATATAGTGTATTGTATCTTGGACCATGGCCCGTCGTTCGTGATTATGTAAATATTCTTGATAAACATAACTGGGATTTATTTGGCATTTATTCGCTGATAATGTGGTCATCAGTGCTTATCCTTGTTCCTGGAATTATTTATCTTCTTTCATTGCTTGGTTCAAAACTTGCGAATATCCGGAGCGAGAAGAACGAAATATTTCTCGAATATGCCGGATCACTTCTTCCCTTTGCATTGATGAACTGGATCGCATTTGTAATACCTATGCTGTTTGTGAATGTTACATTTATCAAACAATCTCTTTCAGATCCTTTTGGATGGGGTTGGGATTTCTTTGGAACCGCTAATTCTCCCTGGCACCAGTTTTTGCCTCAGTTTATTCCCTGGCTGCAGGCATTGGCTGTTCTGACAGGGTTATATCTTAGCTTAAGTAATATAAGAAAATCAGTTCTATTCTCTAAGTTTAAACCGAAGCAGATTCTAAAAATATGCCTTCCAATCAGCATCTTCATCTCATTAGTAGCTCTGTCTATGCTGCTTTTCTTCACAAATTAAGGTTTATCCTGAATAAATATTTTATTGATTTCTTCGATAAATGGAATCCTGGTATGAGATTCGATAAATGTTTTCTTTAAAAACATCATAACCAATAGCATACCAGTCTAAACAAACAAGCAGACCTGATTTTTTTGTGAATTCGATGTTTCCGGTCTTTACTAAATCCTGCTTTTCGTAAATCATACGAAGACCAGAGTCCGCCAGATACTATAATTAATAAGAGAGTATCGCAGAACAATACAGACTATTCCTTCTTAACAGATTCTGCCACAGCAATTTTTGAATCGGCAGTACCATAGTAAAGCAGCCATTTATTTTTGAATGAAGCTAATCCCTCGACAAAACATACATTATTTACCTGTCCTTCTATTTCGAAGGGCTGATCGGGTGTAATAAACCACTTATCAAGACGGGCAAGAACTTTTGTCGGATCTGTTTTATCGGTTATTATCTGACCGGCAGCATAAGCTCCAGGAGCTAATTGTTTATCACCATATAACGGACTGTTTTTACTGTTATAAATAAACAGAAACCCATTATTTGTTAATATTGCAGGAGGTCCGGGCTCAACAAGCTCACTGTCAAATTTTCCAGGTCGTGTTGAGAACAGAATCTTAAATGATTTTGTATAATGCCGCATAGTATCAAGTTGCATTTTTGCCGGGTCCGTCTCAAGCATGGGAGTCCAGTCAATCAGGTTTGGCGATGTTGCCATATAAATATTGGATTCACCCCAATACATCCAGAATTTACCATTAATCCTTGTTGCAATAAGTTTTCCATTCTCTTCACGCGAAAGAATAGATCCTGATTTCGACCACATATCAACATACTCATTGCCGGCTTTACTGAAAACTGATCCATGCTTGGTCCAGTTCCTTAAATTGTCAGAAGTTGCAACAAACAAACGTGCCTTATCCCCATCATATGCAGTATATGTCATATAATAGATTCCACTGCTATCTTCAACAATTCTCGGATCCTCGCAACCGCCCTCCCACTCGTACTTCATGTACTCATCCTCTGCAGGATATAAAACAGGAACAGCCTGCCTTGTAAAATGGTAGCCATCAAGACTATAAGCCAATCCGATTCTTGAGGTCCCATTATACTTTCCAATCTTATCCTCAGCCCGGTAAAGCAAAAAGAGAGTATCGCCTTTTACCACACTCGCAGGATTAAATACATCCTTCTCTTCCCAGTTAACGGTATCATGCCGGACCGGACAAAAGAATCGGCTCCCTGACAAGGGTGTCAAAACCGGATTTATGTCAAGGTTTTTGGTAAATGGGACCAGGAATTCCTGTTCCTTAGCTCCATCATCATTTCTGCATTTGACAAAAAGGAAAATGAACAGGATTGAGATAATAATGGAAGTCTTTTTCATTAATGTTCTTATTTGCCTGATTAACAATATTATAAATTAAAAAATTTAATATGTCTGATTACTTAAAATTTATTACGGGTTTCGTCTCATATGAGATATCTTCATTCCTGTAATATACTTTTTCAAGGAATAACCCACTTGGTGGAGCAGTCAGCTTTGCAGGGATATCAGTCTTGAATTTAAAAAACTTTGCTACTTCTTCCGGAGTCAGCTTACCACGTCCGGTTTCAACCAGTACTCCTGTCATCCGTCTCACCTGTTTCCACAGAAAATGTGATCCTACAATATGAAAAACAAGCATGTCTCCAAAATCATGTACCTGTGAATGCAATATCTCCACTTTTGTAGATGTCTGTTCGCCTTCTTCATCGGTGAAATACCTGTAATCTTTCAACCCTGTGAATAATTTTGCAGTTTCATTCATTACATTCAGATCCAACTGATCCTTTATCCACCATACATATTTTTTCCCAAATGCGGTTCTTCTTCTGCTTATCTGATAAATATAGCTCCTGGCATTGGCATCATACCTGGCATGAAATTTTGGATGTGCTTCTTCCACATTAATTACACAAATATCCGGAGCAAGACGGTCGTTTATCCCGTATTTGATTTTTAAAGGCAGCAAGTCCGTATCAACCCCAAGGTGAGCTACCTGTCCTGTTGCGTGCACACCACCATCAGTACGTCCTGCCCCGAAGAGATCAAGCTCTTCAGTTTTAAATAACTCCCGGCAGGCATCAACCATTGCACCCTGAATTGTTTTTCCTCCTTTTTGCATCTGCCAACCGGCATATTTGGTACCATCGTACTCAATTGTAAGCTTGTATCTACCCATCTTAAATAATTTTCATAAAGGTATGATAAAAAATGATAAGGAGCTTATCGCGGAGACTCCCTGTAAACTCAAAACGTTGATGGTGAGAACTCCAGGTAATAACATTGTATTTCATTTTCATTCAATTCAAATATACTCAGTTGACATTATGAACTTTAAAGTCACAATTAATGTTAGAGTGGTAAGCCTTATTTACTATTTTTGCAGTAGATGTAATTAATTAGTTACTGATTATCCGTCAAATGAAAAAAAGATATATGAACCCTTACCTGGCAGGCACAATGCTGGGAATAGTATTGTTACTGGCAATGTTCCTCGCAGGCCGTGGACTCGGAGCAAGCGGAGGAATCAAATACTGCGTGGTGTCGCTGGTTGGTGCGGTTGACAGAGCCCATGCTGACAATTCAATTTACTATAGCAAATATTTTGAAGGTGGGAAAAAGCCGTTGAACAACTGGCTCACTTATGAAATATTAGGAGTTGTTGCAGGTGGATTTATATCCGGAGCAGTCTCTAGGAGGCTGAAATTTACTATTGAAAAATCACCCAAAATAACAAATAAGCGACGTCTGCTCTTTGCCTTTCTGGGCGGTCTGTTTTTTGTTTATGGCGCACAGCTGGCCAGAGGATGTACAAGCGGCGCAGCACTTTCAGGCATGGCAGTTCTGTCTGTTGCCGGTTTTGTCACTATGATTGCAATATTTGGTTCTGCATATCTTTTTGCATGGTTTTTCAGGAAGAACTGGATATGATTAAGAGAGTTGAAGGCAGTTTGAAAGAGGACATTTCTGCATTAAAGCCCGTTAATCTCTGATATTTTTAAAAATATATAATAAGATTTGAATTATGGGACCAATATCATTACTAACATCGATACCTGACTGGCTTAACCTGGTGATTGCAATTCTGATAGGGATTGGATTCGGTTTTGCTCTTGAACAGGCAGGGTTTTCATCGAGCCGTAAGCTTGCCGGGATGTTCTACGGATATGACACCACTGTTATAAAGGTTTTCTTTACAGCAGCTATAGTGGCCCTTATCGGGTCTCAGCTTTTAAGCTTCTTTGGATTGCTCAACCTTAACCTTGTCTTTGTTAATGAGTTTTATGTAACATCAGCAATCGTCGGTGGTATTATTATGGGAGCAGGATTTATCATGGGTGGATTTTGTCCGGGCACCGGATTAAGTGCATTATCAATAGGAAAAATTGATGCAATGGTTTTCTTTGCCGGAGGGCTGACCGGGGCTTTTCTTTTTGCTGAAACTTATCCGTTAATTGAAAACCTTGCAAACAGATCATATAAAGGTCCGGTTAAGATTAATGAAGTACTGGGCATCTCTGCAGGACTATTTACATTTTTACTGATAATAGTTGCTGTAATCTTGTTCTGGATTGGGGAAGCTGCAGAAAAAAGATTTGCCCGTCCTGATATTACTAATGAAATTTAAAACCATATATTATGAACAGCAGGGAGAAATTTTCAGTTATACTGGTAAGCATGGGCATAATTCTTATTTTATTGCCCCTCACATCAGGCAGACCAATAACAGTGAAGCCTGATAAGTTGCTGTCCGAGGTTCTCAGCGACAGCAATTATCTGTCTGTTGACCAGGTAGCAAGGATGGTTGTAAGAGAAGATAGTACAATACAACTAATTGATCTGCGTTCACCAGAGCAATTCAGGAATATGAATATTCCAGGATCAGTTAATATTCCATACACCGATATAATAGAAAAAGACCATAGTACCCTCTTCAGCAATGGCAAATCAAAGTACATACTTTACTCCAATGGTGATCTTAATGCCAATTATGCTCTTGTTCTGCTAAAAGGACTCAAATACAAAAATACATACGTAATGCAGGGAGGACTTAATGAATGGTACAATACTGTAATGAACAGCCAATTTACAGGTGAAAGGATAACAGCAAGGGAAAATGCACTCTTTGAAATAAGAAAGAGCGCCAGAGATATGTTTACTCAGATAAATAGTCTTCCGGACAGTGTTAAACAACAATATATCATGGCTAAAAACGCAGCATTAAAAAAGCTGGATGGCGGATGTGAGTAAAAGGTGCAAGGTGCGAGGTGCGAGGTGCGAGGTGCAAGGTGCAGGTGCAGGGTGCAGGTACGAGGTCAAGGTACAAGGTTTGGATTAGAAGAGAAGCTAAAAAATCTTAAAACAATAAACAAGAAAATATAATGGAATTAATAAAAAAATACGGGATTATTATTGCTGTTATTCTTCCTGTTGGATTACTTGTTCTGTTAAGGCTTTCAGGCACCGGCCACTTCCATGGTGACACAGTGAAATTAGCTGAACCATCATTAACACAATCAAACATTATAACAGAAAATACAGCTGGTTCGATTCCTGGCGAAAAGCTTATTATAAATCTTGATAATACTGATATTTTAAATGAGATAAATGGAACTGTTGTCAAAATTCCGGCAGACTCTATACTATCCGAAGAGAATCTTGCAATTATAGGTGATCATTCAGGACCCGTACTGTTATTATCGGAACAGGAAAGTCTTTCGGCAAGGATTTGGATGATACTTAGTCAGCTGGGATTTAAAGATCTTTATATCCTCGCCAGCAATACTGAAAACGAAGTCCAAAAAAACAAATTCCGGCCTGATACACTGATCCGGCCGGAATAAGAATACTTAATTGATATCTTTTTTATTTTACAACATCAAAATTATTTACTTCCGCAGAAGTAAATGGCAACCACGACAGAACGGATTTCTGTTTTACCATTTTGTCATGCATAAACCCGTTATTTCCATATTTAAGTGTCCTGGCATCATACCCAAACAGGCGTAAATAAGCAGTGGCAAATCCGGAATTATGACCGGTTCCGCAATAAACAACAACTGTCTTGTCAGTTGGTATTGAAGACATCTCCGCTGTAAAACTAAGGGTTCCCTCAGGTTTATATCTTACAGCACCCGGAATATGACCATCTTCGTACTTATCCTTTCTGTCAAGGTTTATTATGTAATACTTGTGAGGATCACTGAATACCTCATCAGCAGAAATCAGTACATTATCTGTACCACTGGCAAAGAGCTTTTTAAAACGGGCAGCACCAACCTCAGGTCCTGTCGTAAAGCCAGTATTAAGTTCCGGCATTCCAACAGGAACAGGTCTCTCATTGACGGTTGTCTCAAGCGATGATTCGTATTTTGAAGAAATTCCCTTTAACCAACCCGTACGGGCAAACTTATCATTCCATACACTCATCCCCCATCTCATTGAGTATACATTGCCATATCCCATCAATCTGAGCAACGACGTTGTGTAACTCGAAAGCTGGCCATCATCGCTAACAAGAATAATCTTATCAAACTCAAACGGTTTTATACCGGTTTCAAAATAAGTTGGAATGTCTTCAAATCTCTTATTTACAGCACCTTTAATGTGGCCTTCTGCAAATTGTTTAGCTGACCGGATATCAATAATAAGAATATTCTTGCCGATGCTTTCATTAACTATTGAAGCTTTTATCAGTGAAGGATAAAACTGACTGTTCACATAATCTCCGTTATCCTCAAGGTCTTTCAGGAGTAATGCTGTTTCACTGCCAATTACAACTGGTTTAGAAACAGTACTTGCTGCTGCTGTTTTAACCTCCTGACTTGTTTCTGATTTCTTTTCCTTTTTATTCCCGTTACAACCGGCAACCAATAATAATACGCATTGCCAGTACAGTAACCAAATAATTCCACTCTCTTCATAACAGCTTAATTAACCGACGTTTATGACTTAACTTCAACTTTATCCTTGTCGTAATTTATAGTTTCAGTACGATGTCCCTGGTCATCATATTTATATTCAGTAATAGCGATTCCATTCTCAGGATTATTAATCAGGTTACGGTCTTTATCCATACTCTTAACCTCAGCCACTGCACCGTAACTATCATAAGTATACTGGGTTACCGGGACAAGTTTTCCACCTACATACTCATCATCCTGATCATAATAGACAGTCTCAAGCACATTTCCATTTTCATCATACTTGTTAATTCGTTTTGACCAGCCCCAGTAAAGATTTGACATCTGCCCGGTTACATTGAAAACTGCAAAATCCTCCACATCGCCATTCACGTTAGGGGTAAATGCAAAATATGATACTCCTATATCACCACAATTCTCAGCAGTACAGTTGTATAGAGTATCAGCCTTGAAATTTGCCATTCTGGTTACAAATCCTTTATCGTTATATGTAAATCTGAGTTCATAAAACGGGCAGAAAGGATTCATTACAACCTCTTCTCCTGCCAGATTATACCTGAGTTCCCTTACCATTCCATCAGGAAGAATATTCCATGTCCAGTTATGAATTTTATTTCTGTTCTCAATCATAGAACCATCTTTTCCTAAATTCATGAGTCCCACACGGTTACCATCAGCATCAAGGGCATATTCAAGAGCAAACACGCCACCTGATTCAATAGGCTCATTATCTTTATTAAAGAAATGTTTTACCTGCATATGATTCATATAATCATATGTAATTTTTGCTGCTCCACCCATTGATCCATAATCAAGAAGAACATCATTCCTTACAAATTCAACAGATAAAAGCCGGCCTTCATTATCATATGTGAATTTATAGCTGTTTACGTTTTTAGCCTCATCAGGTGTCAGAGCATATGTTCCCTTTTCAATATCATAGGGAGTCTCACTGAATTGCAGGTGCCTGTAGTATTCAACTCCGGAATGAACATTTTTTGGTGTTGATTTGCTGGTGCATGAAGTAAAAATAACTCCAAGTCCAATAATCAGGATTGCATAAAGAGTAAGTCTGTTTAATTTCATATTCATTTTTGTTTTGGTTTATAATCTAGGGGCAAAAATATTGATAATGTTTCAATTATGCTAATGATGATGATATTCGCAATACTATATCCCATTCTTTAACAATAAAAACAAGCATTTGTTAAAAATTACCGGCAAAACCAGGTAAATTGTCATGCGTTATTTAATTTAATGTTATTAATGTTCTATGCCGTTGCGCCTTACCCTGAGCTTGTCGAAGGTGCCGCTGCGCCTCTTGCATCGACCATTGTGCCATTCTGCTCCCGCTGAAGCGGGATCTTCGCTTCGCTTCGACGTTGTGCCTTAAGTCTGTTATACCTATATTTGTTTATATTCAAATTGACCCACTATGGAAACATCATTCTTTAATTCCGATCTGTTCAACTACTTAATGATCCCTCTGTTTATTTTCTTTGCCAGGATATGCGATGTGTCCATAGGTACAATGAGAATTATTTTTGTATCAAAGGGGAAGAGGAACATAGCTCCTATCCTGGGATTCTTTGAGGTATTTATTTGGATAATTGCCATAAGCAAGATAATGCAGAACCTTGATAACTATGTAAATTATTTTGCATATGCTGCAGGCTTTGCTACAGGTAACTTTGTTGGAATGATTATAGAAGAAAAACTTGCAGTGGGCATTCAGATGATAAGGGTTTTTGCACATGAGAGTGTATCCGAACTGGTACATAACCTGAATAAATTTGGTTATGGGGCAACAGTGGTAGAAGCATATGGCGCCAGAGAAAAGGTAAATCTCATTTATACTATAGTACAGAGAAACGAGCTGGCAAAAGTTTTGGATGTGATAAACGAATATAATCCAAAAGCTTTTTACACTATTGAAGATATCAGAACCGTAAATGAAGGAATATTTCCTCATAAAAAGACCAACCACCTGTTCTTTGTAAGCAATGTTATCAGGAGATGGCGGAAGGGGAAATAGGGGAGGAAGGCGTGAGGCGTGAGGCGTGGGGCGTTATGGAGGCATGAGGCAGTAATTTTTAAATTATAGAAATGAAGAAAAGAGGAAAATTATTTCTTGGGATATTACAGCTTATTGTGGCATTGGGAGCATTACCGCCGGATATTTGTTCATCGTTGCCCCGGATGGATCAAAAATGGGTATGACACTTGACGCCTTAACAGGATCTCCTTTTAAGGATTTTCTAATCCCCGGATTATTTCTCTTTATAATAAATGGAGTATTTAACCTGGTCAGTTCTATTTTATCATTCTTTAAATATAAATATGCTTACTTGTTTGGTATAGGGCTGGGAATCTCACTCATTTTGTGGGTAACTGTTCAGGTATATTCAATTGGATTGTCTCATTTTCTCCAGCCAACCTACTTCATCATCGCCATTATTGAAATAATAATCAGCATTAATATTTATAAGAGTGAAAAAATGATTTTAGAAGAATCTTAACAACAATTATATCTAAATTTGAAATCAGATTAATTTTGAAATTTTAAACTACAAATATGGATCATTTTAACAATCACCCTCTTTACCGTAAACACAATTTAGATAGTGCCATGAATGCACTCTGGGAATTTTACAAGAACAGATTTATTTCACTGTTTCTGATCTCTTTGGGTATGTCATTAATTATGCAGTATGCTTCAACATTTCGTTGATTTAAAAGATCTTCAAACAGTTACAGATCCTATGGTAATACTTGAAAAAATAGAATCCTTTATTCTTCCGATAATAATAATATCACTTATTAATCTTCTTTTTACAACCATCCTGCAGTACTATATTCTTTTTAACCCAATTGACAAGGATAATACAATAGTGCGTTCCATAATTAAGTCCCTTAAATATTTTATTCCTTTTCTGATAATTATGATACTCCTGGCATTTGCAGGTTCGATAGCCATGGTAATTGGATTTTTTGCTCTTGTAATTGGAATTTTCTTCTCTGCACTTTACATAGTTGCGCTATACCTTTTTATTTTGCCTGTAATGATGGTTGAGGAAACCAATATTGCAGATACCATTTCGAGAAGCTTCAGACTTCTGCACAGGAATTTCTGGGCAAACATAGGATGGGTGGCTGTACTTCTGATAATTATGATTATCACTTCAATTATCCTCTCCAGCATAATTCTTCTTCCATTTACAGGTAATTTCATCAAATCAATATTTAATCCTGAACAGGCGAAAAATATGGTTGATATTGCGACAAATCCTATATTTATTGTTCTTTCCGCATGTATAAATGCTCTCATATTGCCTGTTATGCCAATATTTGCAGGGATTCTCTATTTTAACGGGAAAGCAGGCGAAGATCAGACACAGGAAATAACTGAAACAGAACCTTACAACAGTACACCACGTATCGAAGATCTGTATGCAAAACCATATTCAGATGATCATCCGGATAATCCTGACAGGATTGTATAAACTGCACATTAATGATGGTCCTTCTTCAAACTTTTCACTTTTAACTCTAGATATCATTTTCACCCTTAACATATCCGAAATTTGCAAGGATTCCTCCATCGACATAAAGTATATGTCCATTGACAAAATCACTTGCTTTTGAGGCCAGAAATAGCGCTGCATTAGCCACATCTTCAGGTTCTCCCCACCGACCTGCCGGGGTTCTTGTCATAACAAGATCATTGAATGGATGTCCGTTCTCCCTGATAGGTGCGGTTTGAGATGTAGCAATGTAGCCGGGACCTATGCCATTAATCTGGAGGTTGTATTTTGCCCATTCGCATGTCATGTTCTGTGTAAGAAGTTTAAGGCCTCCCTTTGCAGATGCATAAGCCGAGACAGTATTACGGCCATAAACACTCATCATTGAACACATATTTATAATTTTCCCGCTTCGCTTTTGAATCATCCCGGGAACAACCCGTTTAGCGAGAATAAGAGGTGCAACAAGGTCAACATCAATCACCTGTTTATAATCCGAAACAGACATATCAAGAATTGGAATACGTTTTATTATTCCTGCATTATTGACCAGAATATCAACAGAGCCCACGTTATTTTCAATCTCAGAAATTCCCCTGTCAACTTCATTTTCATCTGTTACGTTAAACACAAGTGTATAAACATCCAGACCCTCTTTTTTGTAAGCTATCTTTGCAAATCCTAAGCTTTTCTTCGTTCAGATCATTTACACAAACCTTTGCACCGGCTTTAGCAAGTAATAATCCGATTGCAAGACCAATACCATGTGTGCCTCCGGTTACAAGAGCAACCTTTCCTGTTAAATCAAATAGATCTTTCATAATCCTAATTTCATTTAATTTGTACCCCTAAATCCCCCAAGGGGGACTTAATATTCTCCCCATTAATCGGTGTAAAAATTATTTAAGAACTAATCACAGAGTTACACAGAGGAGTCACATAGTCTCGATTGCTATCAGGACAAAGAGAATTTTTTATTTCAAAGTATCGGGCTGACGGACATCCATGTCGCCATAATCAAGGTTCTCCCCGCCATTCCCCAGATAAAAGTATAATTAGAAGTTCCTGCTGCACTGTGAATACTCCATGAAGGGGACAGAACAGCCTGATCATTTTTAAGCCAAATGTGACGTGTCTCATCAGGATCGCCCATAAAATGACAGACAGCCTGCTTTTCAGGCACCTCAAAATAAAAATAAGCTTCCATCCTTCTGTTATGAGTATGAACAGGCATAGTGTTCCAGACACTTCCCTTACTTAGTTCAGTCATTCCCATTTGAAGCTGGCATGTCTCAACGACACTGTTAACAAGTAACTTATTGACTCTCCTCTGATTAGATGTCTCCATGGTACCAAGTTCTACAATTTCGGCATCAGAGAGTGTCACTTTTTTCGATGGAAAACTATGATGAGCAGGTGCGGAGTTAATATATAGTTTTGCCGGATTCAATTCATCAGCGGATTTAAAAACAACATCTTTGGTACCCTTCCCAAGATAGAGAGCTTCCTTAAATTTTAGTTCAAAAGTTTTGCTCGATGTTGAGATAACAGCATCGCCGCCAACATTTATTATTCCCATTTCCCTCCTGTCAAGAAATTGTTCCGATTTAAGTTCATCGCTTGAATCAAGCATCAGCTTTTTCTTTACAGGCATTGCTCCTCCTACCATATAACGATCGTACATCGAATATACCATTGATATCTCGTCGGGAATAAAAATTTCTTCGATCAAGAAAATCCTTCCTTAACCGTTCGGTTTCATAACTTTTAAAATCCTGTGGATTTGTGGCATATCTTACTTCTACTTTCATTATTATATATTTTATTATTCCCTTTATCAGATAACATTTTAAATTTTCAATAATACTTTTTTCTACTTTTTCCTAACTCTATGGCAGGTCTCAGATCCACTGCAACTATTTCTTCTTCTTCATTCTGCCTACTGCCTTCTGCCTTCTGCCTTCTGCCTTCTGCCCCTGCTAAAGCGGTTCTCCGTTTCACTTCGACTTGCCTTCCCTCAATAGCTTTCTATACACGATTTTCCTTTTTACTTCTTACAACATTCCCTTATCAATCAGCCTGGTGATCTCAGTTCCTGCCATCAGAAATCCACCTACACCATAAACCTCTGTCATATCCCTTGTTACACTTTTGGGGTCAGCCCCAATTGGCTGGATATATCCTACCTTACCATCGGGCCATACAGAAGTTACCATCGATTTCCATCCTTTCACCACAGCTGGCAGATATTTATCCTTATCAAGGTAACCGTTATTCACACCCCAGGCCATTCCATAAACAAAGAAAGCCGTTGCACTCATCTCGGGGTTGGGATAACTAGCAGGATCAAGCAGACTGGCATGCCAGAACCCATCTGCAGATTGTAATGACAAAAGTTTTGCTGCCATTTCCTGAAAGATAGTTACAAAATAGTCTTTATGTTCATATCCTTTAGGCAGTTCACTGATAATAACAGGAAGGCCGGCAAAAACCCATCCATTGCCCCTGCCCCAGAATACTTTTGCTCCATTGGCTTCTTTCCGTGTAAAATAATTTGAATCCCTGAAATACAGGTGCTCATCCTTGTCGTACAAATAATCAGTAGTAGCCTTATATTCTTTGTACATGAAATCAAGATATTTTTTCTTACCGGTTACATTTGCAATTTTTGCCCATACAGTAGGTCCCATAAAAAGAGCATCACACCATGACCATCGCTGAGTAGACCAGTATTCATCAGTATTAACAAATTTAAGATCTCCTGTAGCCGGATCTTTAAGAATCTGATCAAAGTAGGCAATCATAGGCTTTATCATCTTCTTATCATGATATTTCCGATAAAGTTCTACGTAAGTCTGACCAACACAGTAATCATCAGCATGGTATCGTCCAAGAGGATTGTCTCTCTTCTTATATGACCAGCCATTCTTTTCAGCAAATGCCCTTTAGCCATTCATAATAAGAATCATTACCGGCAATTCCTGCCCATTCTACCATACCGGCATAGAGTGCAGCATTTGTCCAGTCTGCAGGATCATGAGTTAAGGGTGTTCTGACCTGCCAGTCTGCCACTGCTTTAAGTACTGCGGTGATATCCTGCTTATTGATATCAGATTTAAATGCCGGCACCTGAGGATCCTGCGCAACAGACCAGGCCGTAAAGGCGGAAAAAATTATTAATAGCAGAAATCGATTTCTTTTCATATGTGAAATTATTAACAGATATTAATTTTACAATCGTTCACACAAAATTACATTCTTTGGATGTTAAACGCAATTAAATTCATTTTCAATTATGATTACAAGCAAGTAATAAATTAAAAATTCTATTAAGTCAATATAAGTTTCTTGATAATCTGATTAGAAATTCATAATTTCGTGATCGTTAACGTAAATATAATTCTTCCTATTAATTTAACATGTTTTCCAAAAAAATTACCATCATGAGCATTTTTATACATGATAATTTTCTGCTTGGAAATAAGACAGCTGAAAGACTTTATCACGAATACTCCGCGAATCAGCCAATAATAGATTTCCATTGTCATCTTTCACCTGAGATGATAGCAAACGATCGTTATTTTGATAACCTGAGCAGTGCATGGCTTGAGGGAGATCATTATAAATGGAGAGCCATGAGAATCAACGGAATAGATGAAAAGTACTGCACAGGTAATGCTCCTGATACTGAGAAATTCGCGAAATGGGCTGAAACAGTTCCTGCAACATTGGGTAATCCTCTGTATCATTGGACACATCTTGAGCTTGCCAGATATTTCAATATTACAAAATTATTATCACCAACGACTGCAACAAGTATCTATGAAGAAGCGTCTGAATTGCTTCGCACCAGGGAATTCAGTACAAGGTCGATAATAAAAAAAATGAATGTCAAAGTTATCTGCACTACTGATGATCCTGTTGATAACCTTGAGTATCATAAGAAGCTGAAAGGAAATTTCACAACAAGTGTGCTTCCTACATTTCGACCTGACAATATAATCAAGACAGAAATACCTGAAAAATTTATATCATACCTAAACAAACTTGAAAATGTAAGCGGAATTGAGATAAAAAGTTTTGATTCGCTCATTGAAGCACTTGACAAAAGGCATCAATTCTTTCATGATGCCGGATGCCGGCTCTCGGATCACGGTCTTGAGAGGTTCTATTTTGATTCATATAAACCAACTGAGATAAACAAAATACTCCTCGAACTTATGAAAGGATATTCCATTTCATCAGAGGAAACAGAAAAGTTCAGGACAGCTGTTATGTCTGAACTTTGTAAAATGAATCACAGACGCGGATGGACTCAGCAATTCCATGTCGGAGCAATCAGAAACAATAATTCAAGGAAATACAGACAAATGGGACCCGATACAGGTTGGGATTCAATCGGTATACCACAGGATGCAAAGAAAATTTCGAAATTCCTCAATTCACTTGATGATACAGACCAGCTTGCCAGGACAATACTTTATAATCTTAATCCTTCTGATAATGAGATGATGATTACCATGGCAGGCAACTTTAATGACGGCTCTTCTGCAGGCAAAGTTCAGTATGGTGCAGCATGGTGGTTCCTCGATCAAAAAAACGGGATGGAGAAACATATTAAGGACCTGTCTTCACTTAAGTCTTCTGAGACAGTTTGTCGGGATGGTTACTGATTCACGAAGCTTTCTCTCCTACCCCCGCCATGAATATTTCAGAAGAATTGTATGTAATTTTATAGGAACAGAAGTTGAGAATGGAAATATTCCTGACGAAGATGAGCTATTAAGACCATTGATTGAAGGAATATCATATAAAAATGCTGAAAACTATTTTGGATTTTAAAATTAACCTTAGTGTAACAAGCAAAAACGATGAATGAAATAAACCTAAAGGATAAAGTAGCCGTAATAACCGGAGGCGGTGGAGTAATTTGCTCAACACTGGCACGTGCACTTGCGGGTCAGGGCGTAAAAACAATTCTTCTCGACCACCATACAAGATGCCGCAGAATTGCTGTCAATAGAAATTGAAAAAAAATATGGTTGTCCATCATTGGGTTTAGTCGCAGATGTTCTCGACAAAGATTCATTAATAGCAGCAAAAAAGATTATCAATGAAAAATTCGGACCCATAGATATTCTTATAAATGGTGCCGGAGGAAATTCACCCTCAGCAACAACCAAACTGGAAAGAATGGAAGGCACTGATACGGAGGTACTTGAAGATACATTCTTCGGACTTGAGATAGAAGGTTTTGATAAGGTTTTCGATCTTAATTTCAAAGGGACCCTGCTACCCTCAATGGTTTTTGCCAACGATATGGTAAAGAAAAAATCGGGAGTTATAGTTAATATCTCTTCCATGAATTCATTTCGTCCTCTTACAAAAATTGCAGCATACTCAGCTGCCAAAGCTGCTGTTAATAATTTCACACAATGGCTGGCAGTACATTTTGCAAAAACAGGTGTCAGAGTAAATGCCATAGCTCCCGGATTTCTCCTTACAAACCAAAATAAGTTTCTTCTGATTGATGAAACAACCGGAGAACTGACACCACGTGGTAAGAAAATTATTAATGGAACTCCAATGGAAAGATATTGCGTCCCTGAGGAACTATCAGGAACTCTTATTTACCTGGTATCGGATATGTCTAAGTTTGTAACCGGCATTGTGATCCCCGTTGACGGAGGATTTAGTGCATATAGCGGGGTATGAGGAAAGGCGAAAGGCGAAGGGCGTAAGGCGATAGGGTAGCGGGATGCAAGGGCACAAGGTGCAGGAAGCAGGGCGTAAAGGCAAAAAAAGGAACAGAGATCAGAGATCAGGAAACAAGGAATGAACAAACAGAAAGAAGAATAAAATGGCAAAAAATGTAATTGTAGCCCAATCAGGGGGGCCATCGCCGGTGATTAACAGCTCATTAAGAGGGATCATAGAAACATGCCGGATGTTTCCGGATAAGTTTGGTAAGATTTATGGAGGATGGCATGGAATTGAAGGCGTTATTAATGAAGAGCTTTTAGATCTTTCAGTACAGAAGGAAGAAGAAATTGCCTTATTACGAAATACACCTGCTGCCGGAAGCATCGGTACTTGCAGGTATAAGCTTAAAGATAATCAGCAAAAAGATTTCCAGAGAATAATGGATGTTTTTGCTGCTCATAATATCGGATACTTTTTCTACATAGGTGGTAATGATTCGCAACACACTGCATTTAAAGTTAGTGAAATGGCAAAAACAAGGGGACTGGACCTTATTGCGGTCGGAGTTCCCAAGACCATCGATAATGATGTTGGTGACAATGAGTTTAAACTTATTGATCATACTCCGGGTTATGGAAGTGTGGCAAGATACTGGTCACATATCATTCAGAATGCAAACGAAGAAAATATGGGGTCCTCCCCTGCCGATCCGGTTCTGGTAATACAGGCCATGGGAAGGAAAATCGGATATATTCCTGCAGCTGCCAGGCTTGCCGATCCGGAAAGAAATATGCCCCTTCAGATATATATGGCTGAATCAAAAGTAACTATCGACAATCTTGTTGAAAATGTCAATGAACAGCTCAAACAAGATGGAAGATGTATTGTTGTTATCAGTGAAGGATTTGATGCTGGTAATATAGGAGAAGTAAAAGATGCATTTGGACATACTTCTTTTGGCTCCAGTCAGAACTCTGTCTTCCAGACTGTTGTGAACTACCTTAATACTAAAGGTTTGAAAACCAGGGGTGCTGCCAGAGGACAGGTAATGGGAACAGATCAGAGAGATACTACTACTTTCGCTTCAATTGTTGATCTTGATGAAGCATACAAGGTTGGACAGAAAGCTGTTGAAATAGCCCTTTACAGTGGTAATGGCTGGATGGCTACAATTCTTAGAGAACCAGGTTTTATCTACAATGTTAAATATGATAAAGTTCCTCTTGAAAAAGTTGCTCTGTCAGAAAGAACGTTTCCTGAAAAATGGATTGCTCCCAACAGATATGATGTCACAGACGAGTTTCTTGCATATGTACGACCACTTATTGGCGAAGACTGGCCATCAGTACCTGTGATAAACGGAAGACAAAGATTTTCAAGACTTGAATTGAAGTTTGCTGACAAAAAACTGCCCGCATATACACCAGAGGCATATATAAAAAAATAAAGACTAACTCTTTGACATATAATATGAATCCGACAGAACAACTGCAAAGCCTTAAACCCGAAAAAGAATTTTTTATAGGAATAGATTCCGATGGGTGTGCCTTCGACACTATGGAGATTAAGCAGAAAGAGTGTTTCTGCCCTAACTTCATCGGCCATTTCAAAATGCAATCCATATCAAAATATGCCCGTGAGACATGGGAATTTGTCAACCTTTACTCCACAAACAGAGGATGTAACAGATTTATCGCAGTTACTGAGACTTTAAGGTTGCTTGCCGAACGACCTGAAGTACAAGCAAGAAATTTTATTGTCCCGGGAGGAGATTCACTTAAAGAATGGACCAGGAAAGAAACCAGGCTGGGAAATCCAACACTGAAAAGTTATGCAGCTACCAGTTAATGATCCATTTATTAATCAGACACTTGCATGGTCGTTAAAAGTTAATGAAGATATTGAGAAAATGGTTTATGGCATCACCCCATTTCCTTTTGTAAAGGAATGTCTCAATAAAATCAGACCTCTGGCTGATGCAATGGTAGTTTCACAAACACCTTATGAAGCTCTCAAACGTGAATGGGAAGAAAATCAGATTCACCATTTTCTGAGAATGATTGCAGGACAGGAACATGGCACAAAGACTGAACATCTGAAATATGCAGCCAAAGGCAAATATCCTGATGATAAAATACTTATGATCGGAGATGCTAATGGCGATCTGAAAGCTGCAAAATCTAATGGAGTCCTGTTCTACCCTATTAATCCTGGTAACGAAGAGGCATCATGGGAAAGGTTATATAAAGAAGGTCTGGATAAATTTTTTGACGGAACCTATAAAGGAGTGTATGAAGATAAACTGATCAGGGAGTTCGAAAGTTATCTGCCTGAGCATCCACACTGGGAAAAATAATAGATAATGATATACTACAAATCAGGATCAGAAAATACAATTATAGGTCCCGGAGAACTGGAACAGGACTGTTTTCAGCACTTGATAAGCTGGGTAAAAGAAATAAAGTTCTTATTGTTCCCCCTGATTTTACACGGTTTCATTCCAGAGCCGGTGATCTGACCAGCCTGGCATACAAATACTATAACGACGCATTGAAAGATGTTCTTCCGGCCCTTGGTACACATGCTCCAATGTCAGAATCTCAGATTGATGAGATGTATAAAGGGGTACCAAAAAATCTCTTTCGTGTTCATGACTGGAGAAATGATGTGGTAACAATAGGTACTGTTCCGGGTGAATTTGTATCGGATATTACACAAGGGCTGTTAAATTATGAATGGCCGGTACAACTGAATAAAATGATCTATAATGGAGGTCACGATCTTATTCTTTCTGTCGGACAGGTCGTTCCGCACGAAGTTATAGGAATGGCTAATTACAATAAAAATCTCTTTGTTGGCACCGGAGGTCCGGAAGGAATAAATAAAAGCCATTTCATCGGTGCAGTATATGGATGGAACGTATTATGGGAAAAGCCAATAACCCGGTCAGGAATCTTCTGAATTATGCTTCAGAACATTTTACCAGGCATCTTCCTGTTGTATATGTACTATACTGTTATAGGCCGTGATAAAACCGGTTGCCTGGTAATAAGGGGACTATTTATCGGAGATGATGAAGAGGTATTCACTCTTGCTTCTGAACTCTCAGTAAAAGTTAATTTTTCTATTCTGGATAAACCACTGAAAAAAGCCATTGTTTATCTTGATCCTTCCGAATACAAAAGCACATGGCTGGGAAACAAAAGTATTTACAGAACCAGGATGGCAATGGCAGATAATGGAGAATTGATAGTACTTGCTCCTGGATTAAAAGAATTTGGAGAAGATAAAGAGATTGACCGGTTGATAAGGAAATATGGATACAGGGGAACTCCGGCCACATTAAAATCACTTGAAGAGAATGAAGAACTGCGCAATAATCTGAGCGCTGCAGCACATCTGATACATGGCAGTTCAGAAGGCGGTTTTCAATTACCTATTGTACAGGAATGCTCTCACACGAAAGGAGATTGAATCTGTTAATTTCAAATATAATGATCTGACTGATATGTTGTTAAAATATAACCCGGGAAATCTGAAAGAGGGTTATAATACAACTGATGAAGGAGAAGAGATTTTTTATATCTCAAATCCGGCCCTTGGATTATGGTCTGTAAAAGAAAGATTTACAAAATAAACCTGAAATAATTGCTAATATGATTAACTGGGGAATAATAGGATGTGGTAATGTAACAGAAGTTAAAAGCGGGCCAGCTTTTAATAAGGTAAATGATTCAAGGCTTATCGCAGTTATGCGAAGGAATGTTGCACTTGCGGAGGATTATGCCCGCAGGCACAAAGTACCAAAGTTCTACAGTGATGCATTTGATCTCATCAACGATAAGGATGTTAATGCCGTGTATGTGGCAACCCCACCTTCGAGCCATGCAGAATATGCAATTGCCGCAATAAAAGCCGGCAAACCGGTATATATTGAAAAACCAATGGCAGCAAGTTATGCGAATGTCGTGATGATCAATAGCTGCAGAAAAATATAAAATACCTGTATTTGTTGCTTATTACAGGAGAGCACTTCCCGGTTTCCTGAAGGTAAAGGAGATGATTGAAAAAGGGAATATCGGAAAAGTCCTGTTATGTAAATCTCAGTTATTTAAAGCTCCATCATCCGAAGAGAAATCAGGAAATCTTCCCTGGCGTGTAAATCCTGAAATATCAGGCGGAGGTCATTTCTTTGATCTTGCTTCCCATCAGCTTGATTATCTTGATTATTTATTCGGTCCTGTTGATAAAGTAAGATGGAATTGCTATTAAATCAGGCAGGACTATATAATGCTGAGGATTTTGTAACTTCAGACTTTATTTTCGAAAATGGTATAGCAGGTACCGGAACATGGTGTTTTAGTGCTTCACCTGAAAGCGACAGAGATATAATTGAGATTATTGGAGACAAAGGATCAATTAAATTTACAACTTTCAGCTTTGAACCTATTGTTCTGACAACATCTTCCGGCAGACAGGAATTTGTAAATGAGAGACCTGAGCATGTTCAGTATTATCTTATTGAAAAAATCGTTCAGGCACTTGAAGGGAAAGGCACCTCGCCAAGCACAGGTATTACCGGAGCCAGAACCAGCAGGGTTATGGATGAGATGGTTGCAGGAGTATTATAAGGGAAGAAGTAGGCAGAAGTGCAGGGTAAGGTGCAGGGGTGCAGGGTGCAAGGTAGGAACGAAGTGAGAATGCAACTAACTGCAGATATCACCGATGCAACATGCAACTGCAACATTTGAATATATAATGAATAATAAATTATAAATGCTAAAATTATACATAAAATATTTAATTATGAATAAATTATCAGACATCGGATTAATCGGATTGGCAGTTATGGGCGAAAATCTTGTCCTTAATATGGAAAGCAAAGGATTTCAGGTATCTGTTTTTAACAGATCTCCGCAGAAAGTAATGATTTTATTGCAGGAAGAGCCAAAGGAAAGAATATCGTAGGAACTCATTCAATTGAAGAACTTGTTGGTTCACTGCGAACGTCCAAGAAAAGTAATGCTTATGATAAAAGCCGGAAATGCTGTTGATGAAATGATAGAATACACTATTCCTCATCTGTAACCCGGAGATATAATAATTGATGGAGGAAATACTCATTTCCCTGATACCAACAGAAGAACTGCCTATGTTGAGAGCAAAGGATTTCTGTATATAGGACAGGGGTATCAGGTGGTGAAGAAGGTGCATTGCTGGGACCATCAATAATGCCCGGAGGATCAAAAGCAGCATGGCCAGTTGTAAAACCAATCTTTCAGGCGATAGCTGCAAAAGTTGATGATGGATCACCATGCTGTGACTGGGTTGGAGAAAACGGTGCAGGTCATTTTGTAAAAATGGTACATAATGGCATCGAATATGGCGATATGCAGCTAATCACTGAGGCATACCAGATAATGAGAGATCTTCTTCATATGAGTGCTGATGAAATGCATCAAATTTTCAAGGAATGGAATAAAGGAGAACTTGACAGTTACCTTATAGAAATTACACGCGATATACTTGCATTTAAAGATACGGATGGCAAACCACTTGTAGATAAAATACTTGATACAGCCGGACAAAAAGGAACAGGTAAATGGACAGCTGTTGCTGCTCTGGACCTGGGTATTCCACTTACCCTGATAGGTGAAGCTGTATTTTCAAGATGTCTTTCTGCTGTCAAGGATGAACGTGTTGAAGCTTCAAAAATACTTACATGGACCTGCAGCAAAATTTACAGGTGACAAGATAAGATTCATTAATGATATTAAAGATGCTCTCTATGCATCGAAAATTGTATCATATGCACAGGGATATGCTCTTATGAAAGCTGCAGCTGAAGAATATGGATGGAAACTCAACTATGGTGGCATAGCACTTATGTGGAGAGGCGGCTGCATTATCAGGTCAGCATTCCTTGGTAAGATCAAAGAGGCTTATGATAATAATCCTTCAATTACAAATCTTCTTCTTGATCCTTTCTTTAACGACAAAGTTGAAAAATCACAGAAAGGATGGAGAAATGTTGTTCAGCTGCAGTAACAAATGGAATTCCTGTTCCTGCAATATCTTCAGCACTTGGATATTTTGACGGATACCGATGCGAAAAGCTGCCTGCCAATCTCTTCAGGCACAACGCGATTATTTTGGAGCACATACCTATGAAAGGACAGATAAGCCCCGAGGTAAGTTTTTCCACACAAACTGGACAGGCCGTGGAGGAACAACTTCTTCATCAACATATAATGTTTAATAAATAACCTACATAACTCTAACCTATGACAGAAAACACTAAAACGGGAACTACAGATGGACAGTTTGTGCATTGATTTTCTTTGCCACTACTGTTAACTATCTCGACAGGCAGGTAATCGGAATTCTCAAACCGATGCTTGAAAGTGATCTTAACATCGGGGAAGCTGCATATGGAAATATTATTATAGTATTTCAGTTATTTTATGCATTTCAATGGTAATTGCCGGAAGGCTTAATCGACAAATTCGGCACAAAGATTCGGATACGGATTATCTGTACTTCTCTGGAGCATTGCAGCAATGGGGCATGCTCTTGCAAAAGGTGTTTTAGGATTTGGTTTCTGGAGAGGATTATTAGGATTCAGTGAATCTGGTAACTTCCCTGCAGCCATTAAAACGATTGCAGAATGGTTTCCTAAAAAAGAAAGGGCCCTTGCCACAGGAATATTTAATTCAGGAACAAATGTCGGTGCAATTGTTGCACCTATTGCTGTACCTGCAATTGTAATAGCATGGGGATGGCAGGCAGCATTTATTATCACCGGAGCCTTTGGTTTTATCTGGATTAATTTTATGGTTTATTTTTTATGAATTCCGGAAAAACAAAGAAAGTTATCTGCGAGTGAACTGGCATATATAAAAAGTGATACTGATGAACAAAACGAGAGTGAGAAACCTGTTCCCTGGGTTAATCTCTTAAATTCAGACAAACATGGGTCTTTTTTATTGGAAAAGCCCTTACTGATCCGATATGGTGGTTTTACCTGTTCTGGATTCCGGGATGGCTCTCTGACAGTAAGAGGGGCAGGACTTGATATCAAATCTTTTGGATTGCCACTGGTTGTTATTTATACATCAACAACTGTAGGAAGTATTGGAGGTGGCTGGATCTCATCCTTTATGATAAAAAAAGGGATGTCTCCGTACAATGCCAGAAAGTACACAATGCTGATTTTTGCGCTTCTTGTTATCCGGTTTTCTTTGCCCAGTCTCCGGGAGTCAGTACATGGGGAGCAGTAGCTCTCATAAGTCTGGCAGCATCATCGCATCAGGCATGGTCAGCAAACATTTTCACTACAGTATCGGACGCTTTTCCAAAAAAAGCTGTAAGTTCCGTAACAGGTATTGGCGGAATGGCAGGAGCCATTGGCGGTGCATTTGTATCAGTTTTTGCAGGACATATCCTTGAATATTTCAAAAAAGCAGGGCATATAGAAACCGGATATACGGTTATGTTTTCCATAGCAGCATGTGCATATATACTTGCCTGGATAATTATGTTTGTATTCGCAGCTCCGAAAAACAAAAAAGTTATGATTGAGTAACCTAAGTTGAAAACAGGAAGCAGAGATTAATTATTCAAATACTATATCTTCTCTTCTGACTAACAAATCATATGCCTACCAGAAAAACAAGGATAAAAGATATTGCCAGATTGGCAGGAGTCTCAATTGGCACAATTGACAGGGTTTTACATAACAGAGGAGAGGTTGCAGAAAAAACAAGGCAAAAGGTTCTTTCAATACTGAAAGAGACTAACTACTCACCAAATCTGATGGCCCAGGCATTGAAATCAAAAAAAAGATTTCATCTGGTCTCACTGCTGCCTGAACCCGAACCTGACAATCCATTCTGGTTAAAGCACCCTATTGGTATAGACAAGAGCTCTGGAAGAGTTATTTCCATTCCCTGTCTCTATGAGTCAGGTTACATTTGATATGCAACAGTGAAGAAGATTTCCAGGAAAAAGCGAATGATGTATTGAAACTCAAACCTGATGGTGTTATCCTTGCACCTATTTTTAAGTCAGAATCAATAACATTTTGCTCCCTTCTGAGAAGCAGATCAATACCATTTATTTTTATTGATGGCTTTATTGAAGATGCAGAGTTCCTGGCCTATATTGGTGAAGACATATTCCGAAGCGGAAGAGTTGCTGCTCAGTTGCTTGACATCATGACTCCGAAGAATAAGGATATACTTATAGTTACTATTGCCAATAATATTCAGAATGTGCACCATCTGAACACCCGTGCTGAAGGCTTTTTGAGCTATTTCGGAAATCATGCGATTAATAATGGAAGCCGGTTAAGTATTAATATTACCAATCCATCTTCTGAAAGTGTACAGAATGAACTTGACAAGATCCTATTTACAAATCCTGAAATACGATCAATTTTTATGACTGGTTCCAGATCATATCTGATTGCTGACTATCTTGAAAAGAGAGGATTAAAATCTGTTAACCTTGTTGGTTATGATCTTCTTGACAAAAATGTAAAATATCTTAAATCGGGTGTCACAAGGTTTTTGATAGGACAAAGACCTGAGGAACAATCATATAAGGGCAATAAAAAAATGTTTGAATATCTTTCATTAAAAAAAATCCCCGACAAAATCGAATATCTTCCGGTGGATGTGGTAACATCCGAAAATGTTGACTTCTTTTTAAAATAGCTTCCGGTAAATTTTTATTAATAATTTATGATACAGCAAGATGAAAAAATTAGGAAAATATTCAATTGGTCTAGGTGACAGGTTTGGTCATCAGGGTGAGGCGCAACTTAAAGCAATAATTTCTGCTTCAGCAAGAGGAATTGAAATAACGCCTGTTTGGAACAAATCAAACAGGGAACATGCTAACATAGGTACAAAACCTGCTGATGTACGGGCTGAAGCTGATAAAGTTACTAGATCAACTAGGCTTCAAAAAACCATACTTTGTTGATGCAGATCATATTAACATTGACACAGTTTCGGGATTTATTGATTATTCTGATTTTTTTACAATAGATGTCGCATCATACATAGGAAAACGGGCCGATGATGAAGAGATAAAGGAATTCATGCATGGAGTTGAAAAGTATACCGGGACACTCAGAATTCCGGGCAGCAAATTGTCATTTAAAATCACAAAAGATCAGATAAGGCATATTGCTGAAAAATATCTTTTTGCCTCAATTAAAGCATGGGATATCTTCAGAAAAATTGAAAAGGAGAAAGGAAGAGGCAATTTTATTACTGAGATCTCAATGGATGAAGTACCTGAACCTCAGTCACCTGTTGAATTATTCTTTATTCTTAAAATGCTGGCCCTCGAGGATATACCCGTTCAGACAATTGCTCCGAGGTTTTCGGGACGGTTCAACAAAGGAGTTGACTATGTTGGTGACCCTCTGAAATTTGAGTCTGAATTTGAATCTGATCTTCTTATAATCGATTATGCAATTCAGGAATTCGGATTACCTGAGGATTTGAAAATGAGCATTCATTCAGGGTCTGATAAGTTTTCAATATACCCGCATATCGGCTCAGTAATAAGAAAGTACAATAAAGGTATTCATATTAAGACTGCCGGAACAACATGGCTTGAAGAAGTAATAGGACTTGCATTATCAGGCGGTGAATCTCTTGATTTTGTAAAACAGATCTACAAGGAATCTCTGCATAGAATTGATGAACTTTCAGCGCCCTATTCTGATGTAATTGATATAAGTGTATCTTCACTACCATCTGAAAAGGTTGTCTCAAACTGGGATGCCACATCCATGGCCAATGCATTAAGGCATATTCCTGGCAATCATGGATATAATCCAAATATGCGACAATTAATGCATATCGCTTATAAACTGGCGGCAAACAGGATGGATGAGTTCTACAGACTGCTTGAAACGAATGAAAAGATTATCTCTGAATGTGTTTATACAAATATATATGACAGACATATTCGAAGGTTGTTTGATATCAGATAGAGCAAAATTATAATACTTTTGACTCCTCTATGCTTATTTCTGAAGAGATGCCAAATACTATTTTAAATCTCATTCCATCCGAAAGGATTCTTTCTCTTAGAAATAAGACTCTTTCAGCAAACAGGTATCTTTCAATTGAACAGGCTAAAATTATTACAAGCGTATATCAGGAAAATGAAGGTGCCCCTGTTATTCTGAAACGTGCCATGGCTTTGGCCAGGTCGCTCGATGAGATTTCAATATCTGTTGACCCTGAAGAGCTTATAGCAGGTAACAGGACAACCGGTATTCGTGACGGTGTGGTTTTTCCCGAAGCAGGGATATCATGGCTCGTTAATGAAATCGATACTCTGGCAGGAAGACCCCAGGATCCGTTTAATGTGAGATTACAGGATATTGAATATTTCAGGACATATATCGAACCTTACTGGCGAGGCAAAACACTTGAAGATGACATTTATAATATCGTATAGGACTGAATTAAAGGCAATTGAAAAAGTTGTAAAGATAAATCAGAAAGATCATGCCCAGGGTCATATAATACCAAAAGTTGAGGACTGGTTAAAATACGGGCCGGCTGGATTATTGAAAAAAGCAGAGGAAGGACTCAAAAATTCAGATGAAGATCAGAAGAACTTTTTTGAAAGTGTATGTATTACACTTAATTCTTCTTCAAGATTTATAAACAGGTACTCTGAGCTGGCTAAGCAGTTATCTGAAAATCAGAAAAATTTATCTATTAAAAAAAGTCTGGCCGAGCTCTCATCAGTTTGTAAAAGAATATCAATAAACCCTCCTGAGACTTTCCACGAAGCTGTTCAGTCAGTATGGTTTCTTTTTGTTATTCTTCACATGGAATCAAATGCATCCTCATTCTCTCCTGGCAGAATGGACCAGTATTTATTTCCATATTATGAAAATGATCGGAAGAAAGGCAGGATCGACCAGAAAATAGCAATAGAACTCCTGGGGGCCCTGTATATTAAGTTCAACCAGATTGTTTATTTACGTAACGGAAACAGTGCAAAATATTTCGCGGGTTTTCCTATAGGCTTCAATCTTACAATCGGAGGACAAAATTCAGCCGGTACCGATGCTACAAATGAACTTTCATATCTGTTTTTAAAAACGCAGGAACATATTAAGTTACCCCAGCCTAACCTGACAGCCCGATTGCATAAAAATTCACCTGACACTTTTCTGGATGAGTGTAGCAGGATAATTGGTCTGGGAACGGGTATGCCACAGATTGTGAACGATGAAAGCATTATACCTTCGTTAAAGTCAGCAGGTATTGAACCATCTGATGCGCTTGATTATGCTTTGGTTGGATGTGTCGAATTAAGTACACAGGGAAATTACCTTGGATGGAGTGATGCAGCAATGTTCAATCTTGTCAAGGTTCTTGAACTGACTATCAACGACGGCAAATGCCTTGTATCTGGTGCTCAGCTCGGTTTGAATACAGGATCCTTTACCGGCTTCACTGATTACCAGGATTTTGAGGATGCTTTCAGAAAACAGATCGATTACTTTGTTGCGAAAATGATAGCTGCTTGTGAAGTTGTGGAGAAAAACCATCAGAAACATCTTCCTTCTCCATTTCTTTCCGCAGTTACAGATGATTGTCTCTTGCACGGAAAGGATGTAACTGCAGGTGGAGCCAGGTATAACATGTCTGGTATTCAGGCTATTCAGGCAGCGAATATTGCTGATAGCCTGGCAGTTATTAAAAAACTTGTATTTGACGATAAAGCCATTAGGAAAGAAGAATTATTAGAGGCATTGAAATCTGACTATGAAGGCAACGAACCACTTAGACAGTTATGTATCAATCACACTCCCAAATATGGGAATGATATACCATGGGTTGATATGCTGGGCTCAAAATGGATATCATATTTTTCAGAAAAACTGAAAAATTATAAAAACTTCAGGAACGGACCATATCACATGGGGCTCTACACTGTGTCGGCACATGTACCAATGGGTCAGAATGTAGGGGCTACTCCTGACGGCAGACGTGCCGGAACTCCACTTGCTGATGGAGGATTATCTCCAATGTATGGTCGTGATAAAACAGGCCCTACCGCAGTTTTGAATTCAGTCAGCAGGATTCCATCACATCTGGCAAGCAACGGGACTCTTCTTAATATGAAATTTCTTCCTTCACTGTTTAATGAAGACGACAGGGATAAATTTACAGCACTGTTGAGAACATTTATATCACTTCCAATACATCATGTACAGTTCAATGTTGTCACAACTGATGAATTAATTAAGGCCAAAAATGACCCTGAATCGTATCGTGGGCTGACAATACGTGTTGCCGGCTATACGGCATATTTCACAGAGCTGGCTGAGGATCTTCAGGATGAAATAATCAAAAGAACAACACATGGAATTGATGACTGATATTGAAGGACTTATTTTCAAGATTAAGCGTTATTCTATTCATGACGGTCCGGGAATACGAACTTCTGTCTTTCTTAAGGGTTGTCCCCTGAATTGCATATGGTGTCATAGCCCGGAAGGTATTTCAAAGGAAATAACAATCTGGTATAATAAAAATCTTTGCATAGCATGTGGCCAGTGTGTTGATGTTTGTCCGGAAAGTGCACTGGTACTTGCACTCAGGTAATGATCAGTATATTTCAATAAACCGGCAGAATGCACCATGAATGGAGAGTGTGTAAAAGTATGCCCCTCAAAAGCCATCCTGTTTACAGGTTACAAAATAAAAGTATCTGATGTTGTGGAAGAAATCAAGAAGGATATACCGTTTTATAAAGAATCGGGAGGAGGTGTTACATTAACAGGAGGAGAGCCTCTTTTTCAACCTGATTTTTCTTTAGCAATACTTAAACATTGTAAGAAAAATGATGATCCATACGGCAATTGAAACATGTCTCTTCACCGATATCGAAATATTAAAAAGCATATCACCATATGTTGATCTTTTCATTGCTGACATGAAACTATTTGATCAGGATGCACACAGAAGATTTACCGGAAAGTCAAATATTATCATTAAGCAAAATCTCCGTTACCTGCTCGAATCAGGCAAATCTGTTATTGTACGAATTCCATTGGTTAAAGATATTACTGATACAGTGAACAATAAGGAAGAAATAACAAAATTTGTACATGGGATAAACCCATCAGTTACAATAGAATTCATACCGTTCAACCCTTTGGCCGGGAATAACTATGCCAGATTAGATCTTCCATTCTTAACAGCAAATAAGTATTAGTCTAAACTGCAGGTTTGTGGTTTGCTCCCTCTAAGTTTCTTCTTGGATTCGCTCCCACTCTCCCACTCTCATCTTCATTCTTCCCGAACGCCGTTATGCCGTTGAGCCGTTATGTCTTTGAGTTTTACACATCGACCTACGATAACCGGCTTTACTCTATATTCTTCATTCCCCCGATAAACTTTAGTTTTGTCTCGTGAAGATCGAAGATCATTATTTCATTAAGACCTTCCCTGAGAAAAGAAGCAGGACAATAAAGCCTTTTCTGAGGACCAATATTCCAGTAACGGCCTAAATTATGGCCATTAATCCAGACTAATCCTTTTGTATAGTTAGAAACATCAATAAATGAATCTTTATTGAGATTATCTGCAGGCCTGCTAAGAATAAAGCTTCCCCTGAAAAAGATTCCGGGTTTATCAAGATTCCGGCCTGAGGATCGCAGACTAAATATAAATTTTTTGTCCATGGGAAGATTATAAACCTTCCAGTTCATAAGAGTCATTCCATTAAGGGTAACCCTGTCAGTTATGCCTTTTCTGTCGATCAGGTTCTGAGCGAAATTAATACGTCCCATTGCTTCTACAAGGATCTCAAGAACCGGAACATCAGCATCAGTTTCCGGAATATCAATAGAATTAATTCCTTCCCTCCTGTCGAGTTTTCCGATATATTTTCCATTAAGAAATACAGTGGCATAATCGTGAATATCGGTAACTGTCAGCTTTCCTGATTTTATGACCAATGAGATCCGTTCTGTAAAGGATGAATCCATAATCCTGGTTGTATGATTCAAATGTTCCAGGCTGAACCGAGTTTACCGGCTCCGGAAGGTTATCCCATATAGTTGTAAAAGGCTGCATGGCCAGCGCTGATATTTCAACAGTTGGTATAGAATCAGGAATTCGTGGAAGCTCCTCGCCTTTAGGAAGATATGACCCAATAAGCTTGCGCAGAGCCATATATTTGGGCGTTGCTCTTCCCTGCTCATCAACAGGTGCGTCATAGTCATAACTTGTTATATCCGGCTCATAACCTTTACCTCCGGAATTCGCTCCGGCGGTATATCCAAAGTTCGTTCCACCTGCTAAAACATAAAAATTGAATGACTTCTTATTATCCATCAAAAATTTGACCTCCTTCATCAGGGTTGCAGTATCAGGCTTTGCCCATTCTTCGCCCCAGTGTGTAAGCCAGCCCGGGTAAGTTTCGCTGCTAAAGACAGGAACACCCGGATTTATTTTTGCAGCAAGGTCAAAATCTTCCTGCGAACTGCCTGAATCAAGTCCTACAGCGCTCCCTGGAAGAGATCCGGCTTCAAGCATTGATTTGGTGGGTCCGTCACCAGTAAAAGTAGGTACATCTATCCCATTTGCTTTCCATATATCACGAAGCTTAATAAGGTAATTCCTGTCATTACCGAAACTACCATATTCATTTTCAATCTGTAACATAAGTATAGGTCCGCCCTTTGTAACAAGAAATGGTTTTATCTCAGTAGCAAGCCTTGCAATATATTTCTCAGCAGCAGCCATATACCGTGGATCGAGACACCGCAGCTTTATATCGGGAATCCTCAGCAGATACGGGGGAATACCTCCTAACTCCCATTCTGCACAAACATATGGTCCGGGACGTAAAATAAGCCACATCCCCTCTTCCTGTACAATGCTCATAAATTCAGCAAGATTGCGGTTCTCTGTAGTAAAATCATAGACTCCTTCCTCTGCTTCATGATAGTTCCAGAAAATATAAGCAGATATCGTATTACAGCCCATTGCTTTAGCCATCTGAATACGCTGGCGCCAGTATATCTCAGGAATTCTTGCAGGATGAATTTCTCCGCTTATTATCTGGAAAGGTTGGCCATCAAGTATAAAATCGGTGGAACTGAACTCAAAAGTGTGCTTTTGATTTTGTCTTTTTTTAACCTTCTGCGCAGTAATATTGATTGTTGCAAAAAGAAACACCAGTGATAAGAAAAAGAAGATGTTGCGTTTATTCATATTTCGATTATTTCGTCAATTATTTCTAACAGTACCAAACTTAAGACCGATATCTAAATAGCCTGAAAACTGTGGAGTTTACTATAGAAACCGTCTTTTTTATTCATCAACTCTGCATGTGTACCCGTCTCAACAATTCTTCCCTCATCCATAACAACAATTAAATCAGCATATTGAATTGTTGATAACCGATGTGCTATAACCAAAGATGTTCTGTTTTTCATAAGTTTCAGAATAGCATCCTGCACCAGTCTTTCTGATTCAGTATCCAGGGCTGAAGTAGCTTCATCAAGAATCAGGATAGGAGGATTGGCCAGTATAGCTCTCGCAATACTTATTCTTTGTCTCTGGCCTCCACTAAGTTTATTCCCTGATTCACCAACATAGTTTTCATATCCATCTTCTGTTTCGGAAATAAAATCATGCGCATTGGCAATCCTTGCAGCATTTTCAACTTTTTCCATTTCGGCAGTCTTTACACCAAAAGCAATATTTTCCCTAAAGGTAGTATTAAAAAGTATGGGCTGCTGGCTCACGATACCCATAAGATAGCGTAAGTCTTTTATTTTAAGATCCCTGACATCAACGCCATCAATTAACAGGGTACCTTTATCAGCGTCCATGAACCTGGGTAGCAGATCGGCAAGTGTCGATTTACCTGCACCTGATTTGCCAACTATGGCAACTGTCTGTCCTTTAAGTATTTTGAGATTAATATCTTTAAGAACCGGCTCATTATTATAGGCAAACCATACTCCTTTGAATTCGATTGATTCGTTAAATCCTGGAGCAGGCAATGCATTCTCTTTCTCAACAATTTTTTCTTCAGCGTCCAGGATCTGGTCAATCCTGTCAATCGAAGCCATTCCTTTCTGGATGCTGAACCATGCAGTTGTAATATTCTTTGCAGGTTGTAATATCTGCGAAAATACTACAATGAATGCAATTAGCTTATCAGGAGTCATATTCCCTGAACCCATAAGTGCCAGCGTACCTCCAGTATATAAAAGAATCATAAGAACAATTGTTGACAGGAATTCGCTGATCGGAGATGCAAGATATGCTTTCCGGGTTACTCTTTTGAAATACTTTGGCATATCTCTCATTCGATTCTGCAAACTGGGCTTTCATCTTGTCCTCAGCATTAAACCCTTTCACTATCCTTAAACCTGTGAGGGTCTCTTCTACAACTGAAAGTAGTCGCCCAAGGTGCTGTTGTCCGAGTAAAGAGGAAGACCGTAATGTACGGCTTGCCCGACCAATAAGCCACCCGCTGACGGGTAACAGTAAAAGAGCAAATAACGTAAGTTCATAGGATGTTATAAAAAGGAATAGAACAAAAATAATGATATACATCGGATCTCTGAACATCATTGTAAGGGATGACATTACAGAAATTTCAATCTCCTGAACATCATTGGAAATCCGGGTCATTACGTCACCTTTCCTGGCATCGGTGAAGAATGACAAAGGAAGTTTCAGTACTTTATGATATAGTTTTCGCCTCAGATCTCTGACTGTACTTGCCCTGATAAATGCCATGCTGTTGTTTGCACAGAAATATAAAGCCGTTTTTAAACAGACTTGCTACTACAACTACAATTACCACTAATAAGAGAGCACCGGTTTTTCCATGTTCATCAACAAATGTGAAGATATAATACTTGCTGAAAGCATCAAGATATTTGGTAGATGCCAGAAATGGTCCTGGATCAGGAACTCTGTCTACCCTGTCAAAAAGGATATTAAGGAAAGGCATGATCAGAGTATATGAAACAAGCGCAAAAACAGCGCTGAAAATATTATATATGATACTTCTTACTGCAGACCAACGATATGGTAGAAAGTACTTAAGCAGTAATCTTATATTTTTCATATGAAAGGTAACTTATTAATAACCTGTATAATTGAAAGGGGTAATTGCACGAAGCTCTTCTTTAACTTCAAAGCCAAGATCCAGGTTTTCTATAAAAGTAATTATCGATTCCCGGGTTATCTTCTCATTGGTTCTGGTAAGTTCGAGGAGTGCCTCATATGGGTTTGGATAACCTTCCCGACGTAAAATGGTCTGGATTGCTTCTGCAACAACTGCCCAGTTATTCTCAAGGTCAGAGTTTATCTTATCAGTATTTACAATAAGTTTATTCAGGCCTTTCATAAGAGAGTTAAAGGCAATAATTGAATGTCCAACCGGAACTCCAATGTTTCTTGAGACTGTAGAATCTGTCAGATCGCGCTGAAGTCTTGATATAGGCAATTTCATTGAGAGATGTTCAAATATGGCATTAGCATACCCAAGGTTACCTTCCCCGTTTTCAAAATCAATCGGGTTAACCTTATGAGGCATAGCTGAGGAACCTATCTCTCCTTTTTTTATCTTCTGCTGAAAATAGTCCATTGAAATATATGACCAGAAATCACGGGCCATATCAATAAGTATAACATTGATTCTGCGCATATTATCAAATAAGGCAGCCAGGTTATCATAATGTTCAATCTGGGTGGTAGGATGCGATCGTAGTAATCCAAGATCCTCGTTTACAAAATTGTTGGCGAAAGAGATCCAGTCAATGTCAGGATAAGCCACCTTGTGTGCATTGAAATTCCCTGTAGCACCACCGAATTTTGCAGAATATGGTATCTGTCCAAAGTATTTTATCTGTCCGTCTATTCTGGAAACAAAGACCTCAATCTCCTTTCCAAGACGTGTTGGAGTTGCAGGTTGCCCATGTGTCCGGGCCAGCATCGGTATCTCTTTCCACTCATCGGCAAAAGTTGCCAGAGTCTCCCGCAACTCGTAAAGAATCGGGAAATATACATTCATCAGCGCATCCTTAATTGATAAAGGGATAGCTGTATTATTTATATCCTGCGATGTGAGTCCGAAATGAATAAATTCACTCCATTTGCCCCATCCGGACTGGAAAAATTTTTCCTTCAGAAAATATTCTACTGCTTTAACATCGTGATTGGTAATCTTTTCCCTTTCCTTTATTTTGCCTGCATCATTTTCATTAAAATCTTCATAAACCGATCGTAATATTTTATAGTTTTCCTTCTTAAAGTCAGCAAGCTGAGGAAGAGGGATATCGCAAAGCGCTATAAAATATTCGATTTCCACCATCAGCCGATATCTTATCAGCCCAAATTCTGAGAAATAGAGATCAAGCTCATCTACTTTGCTCCTGTATCTTCCATCTAAAGGAGAAATAGCTGTAAGAAAATTCAGATCCATTTTAACCAGAATAAATTTTTGATTGTTATAACTACAGACAAAAGTAGTAATTTAGCTGTTGTAAAAAAATGGTATGGACAAAATCAGAATTTCTGCAGTAAAATATGCAAATACTTATCCGTTTATATACGGACTAAAAGAAAGTGGATTCGAAAAAAAAGTAATGCTGGAAACTGATCATCCATCAGATTGCGCGGCAAAGCTGATTGACAACAGAGCAGATATAGGACTCATTCCGGTTGCCTCATTGCCTCTTATTAAAGAGCATTATATAATAAGTGATTATTGTATTGGAGCAGATGGAGATGTTAGGACTGTGATGCTTCTGAGTAACTGCAAATTTGAAGAGATAGAGACCATTTTTCTCGACTACCGTTCACGATCATCTGTTAATCTGTCGAAAGTACTGGCAAAAAATCTGTGGAAGAAAGAATTCAGATGGATGAATACTTCAAAAGGTTTTGATTTCAGAAACATTGGTTTATATCAGGCTGTGGTTCTCATTGGTGATCAATGCTTTGAATACGAAAAAAGTTTCAGGTATGCTATTGATCTGGCCAGTGAATGGAAAACCTTCTCAGGTCTTCCGTTTGTTTTTGCATGCTGGACATCCAATAAGAAACTGGAAACAGAGTTTCTTGAGGAATTCAATGAAGCACTGGCACTTGGGGTTAATAATATTGATCGTGTAGTTGAAAACTTCGGCAAAACAGGAGTCATTAAAGGTGAACAATTAAAAAATTACCTTACCAGGAATATTGATTATAATTTTAATGACGAAAAGAAGAGAGCATTAAAGCTCTTTCTTGAATTAATGAGCGAATTATAATTGTTCTACTACATCTCTATATGATTATAATCGGGTTATGATTGACCTGTTTCGAAAATAATTCCTCAGCCTGGACGTTATGCAAAAGGATAACCATATTATCAGGATAATTATCCGGTTAATTAATACATAGCAGCTATGGAAGCTTCAAAAAACAATGATATAATAATCAGGGAATTTCACGATGATGACTATGATGAGATAGCTCACTTCTGGGAAATAACAGGCATGGGCAACCCTGAACGTGATGACAATAAAGACACTATTCGCCGGACAATTGATATTGGCGGCAATCTGCTGGTAATGCAAATCAGAGACACTGACAGGATATGTGGAACATCGTGGCTGACAACTGACGGACGCAGAATGTTGCTTCACCATTTTGGCATTCTTCCTGAATATCAGGGAAGAGGTCTGTCTAAAGATACTTCTTCAGAAATCGCTGGAAATAGTAAAGGAGAAGGGATATCAGGTCAAACTTGAGGTTCATTCAACAAATTCCAGGGCAATAAATCTTTATAAGAAATTCGGGTTCAAACATCTGGGTGAATACAATGTTTATATTATAAGAGATGTAGCAAATTTGTAATGATATTTTTCAATTTATCCATATTATGATTAACTTTGGTTTTTGATACAATAGTATTCCAATTATCTTTTACATAAAGCGATAATATCATGACTAAAACAATCACTTTTAACGAGCTCCGGAAGATTAAAGACCAGTTACCCTCCGGTAGTATGAGACAGATTGCAGAAAAACTGGATCTGAATGAAGAAACGGTCAGAAACTATTTCGGAGGGAGAAATTTTGATAAAGGACAAAGCGTTGGCATTCATATTGAACAGGGGCCAGACGGTGGTATAGTCACTATTGATGATACAACTATCCTTGATCTTGCCCAAAAGATGATCAACTACTAGTTTTAGTACTTGACAGCCTGTTCAAAGCAAAAGGCTAAGTCTTTTGCTTTTTTTATAAACGTATGGATCTGATCGTTACCACTGAATCTGCTGAACGTAGGTTTAAACAGATACTGGAAGATTTTTTTATCTCCATTTTTGATAAAGAAACCCTTGCTTCACATGGACTTGACCATCATCGGCGGGTATGGAGCTATGCCAGGGAACTTCTCTTCCTGTTGGCAGAACATAAACACATCACAGACACTTTCTTACCGTCAAAACTTATTATAGCCTGCTACCTGCATGACATTGGTATGACCATTGATACAGGCATAGTACACGGTCATCATTCAAAAGACCTCTGTATAAGATTCCTTAATGAAAATAATTTGAATCAGTCTGATTATTCAGAGGTTCTGTTTGCTATAGAAAAACATGACGACAAGGAGTATCTGACAAATACTACAGATAATCACTTACTTACAATCCTTAGTGTTGCCGACGACCTTGATGCATTTGGTATATTGGGCATTTACAGGTATTGTGAAATATATCTGGCACGTGGATTGGATCCACACAGGATAGGATATCTGATATTAAAAAATGCTAATGTACGGTTTGAAAACTTCGCAAATATTTTCAGTTTCTCAGAAAACCTTGTTCAAAAACACAGAAAACGATTCCTGATCCTTAAAACTTTTTTTTCTGAATATAATAAACAAGCACTGACTTATAAGTTTGAAACAGACAATCCTTTGGGTTACTGCGGTGTGATAGATATTCTGTATGCTTCATTGAAGAATAAAATAATGATTTACGATATTTTGTATAGTCATTTTACAAACTCTGATGATCCAATAATAAAGCGGTTCTTCAATGAATTGAAATCTGAAATTGCTCAGGATTTATAAAATATCAAACCAATGCGTCTCTGTTAAATTGTACCTTTGTGGCAAAACATATTTTAAAAAATGAATAAGACAGATTCAAATATTCCTGCACCATTCAATCCGGAAGAGTTCAGAAAAGAAGGACATCAACTTGTGGATACCCTTTCAGATTATTTACTCGATGCACTTGAAGGAAAAGAAATGGCTGTTCTGCCCTGGGCTGAACCGGATAAACTTACTGAAATTTTCTCCTTTGAATCTGGAAACGGAGCTAAAGAATCGTTCGACTCATTCATAAAAAGGATTCTTTCTTACTCTATACATATTCACCATCCGCATTATATCGGACATCAGGTTACTTCTCCCCTGCCGGTTACCATTCTGACTCAATTCTGTACAACCCTGTTAAATAATGGAGCCGCAATTTATGAAATGGGACCGGTAAATATGGCAATGGAAAGAAATGTCATACAGAGGTTTGGCTCAATGCTTGGTTACACATCCAATTATGATGGCATCTTCACACATGGAGGAACAGCAGGTAATCTGACAGCAATGCTGGCTGCCAGACAGGCAAAAACAGACTATAACATATGGGAAGAAGGTTTGCATGAAGACAATCGACCCGGTTTCATGATCTCTGAACATGCCCATTATAGTGTTGGACGAAATGTAAAGATAATGGGACTTGGTGATGATTCGATTGTAAAAGTACCTGTTGATTCTGAGTTCCGGATGAGAACAGATGTTCTTGAAGAGATAAAAGCCAGAGCTGAGAATAACGGAATAAAAATCATTGCTGTTGCTGCCAGCTCATGTTCAACAGCAACCGGAACATATGATGATATTGATTCGATAGCTGATTTCTGCGAGAAACATAATTTATGGCTGCATGTTGATGGTGCCCATGGTATGGGTGTCTTATTTTCAGACAAATACAAAAAGCTGATACACGGTATTCAGAGAGCCGACTCGGTTGTAATTGATTTTCATAAAATGCTTCTTGTCCCTGCTCTAAACACTCTGGTAATGTTTAAAAGTGCTGACAGATCATTTGAAACTTTTGCTCAAAAAGCATCTTACCTCTTTCAGAAATCACAAAACAATGTCTGGTACAACAGCGCAATCAGAACCATAGAATGTACTAAAAGTGCTTTAGGTATCATTGCATATTCCGCGATAAAATACTATGGAAATAGTTATTACCGGGAATATATTGACAGCAGATATGACCTTGCAAAAAGCTTTTCAGGTATTAATAAAGAATGATAAAGATTTTCAGCTGGCAGTTGAACCTGAAAGCAATATTATCTGTTTCAGATTTGCTCCGGAGGGAATTGATGAGATGGAACTGAATAAGATAAATTCAATGATAAGGGATCACATTATCAAGGAAGGTTCATTCTATATTGTTCAGACTGAGTTGCTTGGCAAAATATGGATAAGAATTACAATTATTAATCCTGTTACTTCACTGAATGACCTGAAAGAACTGATGTTAAAAATAAAGGATACAGCCCGCCAAATTAGTATTTAAGCAAGGCTCGCATCCTGTTGTTAAATACTTCACAACATACTGTTACAAGAATAACACTAAAATATGAATTCTATAGGAATAGAAAGTCACAAAACCAATATTTCCCTTAGTCTTACCTTATCATAAAATAGTCGCAGGTGCCCATTTCATAACCTTCTACGGATTATGTAAGGATATAGGAATGCTGCTCTGACAAGTCAAACTGAAAATTTTCAATTCATTGGAAATAGGGCTAATTACACATTGTGTCATATGCATAAATACTGATAGAATTCGAGCACAATTGCCACTGAATCATAGAATTCCCCGGAGTATTTTTGATAAAAACAGATAACTATGCTCGATGTATTACTAAAACAGCCCGAAACAAAGACTGTTGATGACAGGGTAATCAATGTCAGTGACCGCGCAGATAAGCCGCTTAAAAGTATGATGAAATCTATTTCCTGGCGAATTGTCGGGACCATAGATACCATGGTAATAAGCTATTTCATAACAGGCAGAGTAACTATTGCTCTATCGATCGGAAGTGTGGAGGTTCTTACAAAAACCATACTTTACTATTTCCATGAAAGACTCTGGGCACATATACATAAGATTAAATTAAACATCTGGGAAAAATCCAACATAAAAAGATATGAAGTTAAAGGAGTTAAGCGAACACCTTGCCGGACGGCAGATTGAGGACAGCCTGAAAGAGCTGTCTGTAATTTTTAAAGACAAGATTATATTCACTACCAGCTTTGGAATTGAAGATCAGGCTATTACAAATATGATATTCAGTAAAAACCTGCCTATCAAGGTTGTAACTCTCGATACTGGCCGGCTTTTTCCTGAAACCTACGAGGTTTTTTCGCAGACACTAATCAAATACAATAAGAAGATTGATGTATATTTTCCTGATTATGTTGCTGTTGAAAAAATGGTAACAGAAAAAGGTCCATTAAGTTTCTTTAAATCGAAAGAGAACAGGATGGAATGTTGCAGGATAAGAAAAGTTGTTCCTCTTACCAGGGCCCTTACAGGAATGGAATGCTGGATATCGGGTATCAGGTCGGGACAGTCAGACAACAGAAGCCAGATGAGTGATCTGGAATACGATACTGATAAGAATATGTTTAAATATTATCCCCTCTTTGACTGGTCATTTGAGGATGTTGAGAATTATATAAAATCAAGAAATATTCCTTATAATTCCTTACACGACAAGGGATACCTGAGTATTGGCTGTGAACCATGTACAAGACCTGTATTAAAGGGTCAGGATTTCCGTTCAGGCAGATGGTGGTGGGAGAATGATGGCCCGAAGGAATGCGGTTGTCATATTAAAGAAGTAAAGGTGCAGGCCTAAAGCAAAAAAATTATGAATAATCAGATTAATATAAGTGACGAGCACCTGAAAGAGCTGGAAAACGAGGCGATTTATGTGATGAGGGAAGTGGCTTCACAATTTGAGAACAAAGTTCTTCTCTTCTCAGGTGGAAAGGATTCAATTGTGCTTGTGCATCTTGCAAGGAAAGCTTTCTGGCCTGCCAGAATTCCCTTCAGTCTGTTGCATATTGACACAGGGCATAATTTTGACGAGACCCTTAAATTCCGCGATGATCTTGCTGAAGAGTTCGGTGCAGATCTTATTGTGAGGAAAGTGCAGGATTCGATTGATAATGGCAGAGTAGTTGAAGAACAAGGTATTAATGCAAGCCGTAATAAAGCTCAGTCTATAACACTTCTCGATGCTATTGAAGAACTAAAGATTGATGTAGCCATAGGTGGAGGACGACGGGATGAAGAGAAAGCACGTGCAAAAGAACGATTCTTTTCACACAGGAATGAGTTTGGTCAGTGGGACCCAAAAAACCAACGCCCTGAACTATGGAATATTTTCAACGGCAAAAAACACCACGGTGAACATTTCAGGGTATTCCCTATAAGCAACTGGACAGAACTTGATGTATGGCAATACATTATGAATGAAAACATTAAACTTCCCCATCTTTATTACACCCATAAAAGAAAAATATTCAGCAGGAACGGGGTCTATCTTGCCTGGGCTCCATTTATGCAACTTAAGCCGAGCGAAAAAGTTTTTGAGACCGATGTACGATGCCGTACAATAGGTGATATTACCTGTACCGGGGTAACACTTTCCGGGGCCAATTCACTCGAGGAGATTATTTCCGAAATAGCTGCAACCAGGGAAACTGAAAGAGGCGGAAGATATGATGACAAACGTTCGGAGGCAGCTATGGAAGACAGGAAAAGAGAAGGATACTTTTAAAGGCAGTAAGGCATGAGGCATAAGGCATGAGGCGTAAGGCATCAGGCGTGAGGCCGTGAAACAGAGACCCTGCTTTTGCTCAGGCTCAGGGTATGAGGTGCAAGGTGCAAGGTGCAGGGTAGTAAATAAATAATTCATTGATTAGAAAGATTAAAAATGACAATTAACGGGAAAAGTAAATATAAAAGTCTGTTGCGGTTCACAACTGCAGGCAGTGTGGATGATGGGAAAAGTACCCTTATCGGCAGACTCCTGTATGACAGTAAATCAATTTTTGAGGACCAGATGGAGCATATTGTTCAGTCGGGAAAGAGACTGGGCAGAGATGGCCTTGACCTGTCATTGCTTACCGATGGACTAAGAGCAGAAAGAGAACAAGGTATCACCATAGATGTAGCCTACAGATATTTTGCAACACCACGCAGGAAATTTATAATAGCTGATACCCCCGGGCATATTACAGTATACAAGAAACATGGTTACAGGAGCAAGCACTGCCGACTTAGCCGTAATACTTATTGATGCCCGTAAAGGTGTTCTTGAACAGACCATCCGTCATTCTTATATTGCATCATTACTCGATATCAGGCATATAATTTTCTGTATCAACAAGATGGACATGATTAACTGGTCAGAGAGTGTTTACGAAGATATTAAAACACGACTGAACGAGCTGGTTGCAAAACTTGATATAATTGATGCTCACTATATACCAATCAGCGCCAAATATGGTGATAATGTGGTAGATAGTTCATTAAATATGAGTTGGTATACAGGAAAAACATTCCTGAACCTTATTGAAACAATAGAAATCAGTAAAAACAAGTATCCTGACTTCCAACGATTTCCGGTTCAGACTATTATCCGGCCTCATAAAGAGGAATTTCATGACTATCGTGGCTATGCCGGACGTGTAGCCGGCGGTGTTTTCAGACCAGGTGATGAAATAGCAGTTTTACCATCGCTCAGAAGATCAAAGATTAAAAGTATTGACACTTTAGGGAAGGTATTGTCTGAAACAATCTCCGGAGATTCGGTAGCTATTTCGCTCGAGGACGAGATAGATATCAGCCGGGGAGACATGCTGGTATCACCTGAGGATATGCCTGTTATAAGTCAGGATATCAATCTGATGGTTTGCTGGTTTAATGACCGGCCAATGAAAACTGGAGGAAAATATCTTCTCCGTATGAACAGTAATGAAGTTGGTTGTATCGTAAAAACTGTTGAATACAGGATGAACATTAATACAATGGAGCGTGATTACAGTAATCTGTCAATCAGCATGAATGATATAGCTCACATAACTATTAAGACATCAAAACCCGTCTTTTTCGACAGCTATAAAAAGAATAATATTACAGGAAGCATGATATTTATTGATGAGCATACAAATGAGACTATGGCAGCAGGCATGATTATCTGATATATTATCCTCTCCTGCTTATTTCGGTAAGTGAATTGCGATTTAATACCTCAATGTCTTTTTCGTGCAGCTCAATTAATCCATCCTTTTCAAATGTTTTAAGCAGCTTAACTGCACTCTCAGTGGAGATTCCCGAGAAATCTCCAAGATCCTTCCTTGAAAGAAGCTGGAAAATTTCAGGCTTCTCTGCCTTCAGACTATCAAGATATAATAAAGTGTCAGCCATGCGACCATTCATCTGCTTGTACATAAGATTGCGTACAGAGTCGAGTAGATTGGCATTCTGTTCACAATAACGCTTGATAATATTAAAACCGAACTTCCCGTTTTGCTTAATAACTTTTGCTATTGACTCTTTTTCAATAAGATAAACATGACAATCGGTTAAAGCAATAGTTGAATAATTAAATGTGTTTTCAAAAAACACAGCAGAAAGACCAACAAATTCACCAGGTTTAATGACACGCAGATTATAATTCTTGGTTCCGTCACCTTCAAGATATTGCTTTGCATAACCATTTATAATAAAAAGCACATAGGATGCAAAAGCCCCCTGTTTGGTAAGATTATCATCCTTTCTGAAAAGAACCTGAGTCTTACTGGTCTGTACCATCTCAATTTCTTCATTTGACAGCATCTTAAAACATGGTGCGTCAATATCGCATATAAAATCACTTTCTGTTTCAACTATTGTTTTCATATAACTACTTACTAATTGAATTGCAAAGTTAATTTAAATCAATTATAAAGTTGTTCCTATTCAACCGGTAAGTTGTCCGACATGATCAATAACCTTATAATAAATGGAAGAATCTAAACTATTTTTGTCAGGTGATTTTATTTAAATATGAGTATCGGTAATCATATATAAAAACCCATTGATTTTCTTCGTTTACCCCGACCCCATGGGGAGCGAAGAAAATCAATTTACTCCCCTTGGGGCTGGGGTAAATAAATTGATTTTCAAGCGGTTTGTAAATTATTATTAATCATTCCCGATACTCCTTTATTATAAAAATTTAGGTCAGTTACAAAATACCAATAACAAAGAGCTTTGCAGATAAAAGATTCAACAACAACAACTTAAAATGAAACCAAAAATGCTTATCACAGGGATTATAATTACAGTAATAGCAGCATTCTTTTTAATTGCTCGTTATAAAATGAAGAACATACCAATGGTTAAGGAAAGTGAAAGTATCCTGACTCTGACAGATAAGAACTTCCAGAATCAGACAAAAAACAAGGTAGTGCTTGTAGATTTCTGGGCAAGCTGGTGTGCCCCCTGCCGGATGATGGCCCCTGTATTGAATGATGTAGCCGATGATTTGGAAGGCAACTCATATGTTGGCAAAGTTGATGTACAACAATACCAGTCACTTGCACAAAAATATCAGGTAAGGAATATTCCAACCATGATACTTTTCAAAAATGGCAAAGAGGTCAACCGTTTTGTCGGAATTAAAAATAAAGATTTTCTTATTCAGGAGATTAATAAGGTAAAATAACAAATTATGAAAGCAAGTTTTGATTCAATAATAAAAGATTCCAGGCCTGTAATAGTAGATTTCCACGCTTTATGGTGCAGTCCGTGTAAAATGCAGACTCCGATATTGAGCGATGTTGCATCAGAGCTGGGCAACAGAGTAAGAGTTATCAAAGTCGATGTTGACAAAAATACTGATATTGCACGCAGATATAATATTCAGAGTGTTCCAACCCTTGCAATATTTAAGGATGGAGAGCTGAAGTACAGACAGGCCGGTGTTCATACAAAATCGCAGTTAATGGATGTTCTCATTAGCCATATGTAACACACTGGAGTTTGGAGTTTGGAGTTTGGAGTTGAAGTTAAAAGTTAGATTAATAATAAAAATTAAGAAGATGAAAAAGAACATGGGTTTAGCCGATAAGGCAGTAAGGGTATTAGTAGCGCTCACAGTTGCTATACTCACAATTACAAAAGTAATATCAGGACCTGTTGCAGTTATTCTGCTGGTACTGTCAGGAATTTTTATTCTTACCAGTGTAGTCAGTTTCTGTCCGCTTTACTTACCTTTTGGAATTAATACCGGCAAAAAGAAGGAATAGTTATTCATGCTAAGGAACCCACTCAAGAGGGTGATGAATAAGTTCTTTTGAGGATGTCTCATAAGTTCTCTGTGTAACTCAGTGTAAACTCTGTGATCTCTGTGTAAGTTCTTAATTATTTGTTACACAAAGAGTCACGGAGAAGCCACAGAGCGCCACAGAGAAAGCATTACTGTAATTTTGGACTTTTGCGACAACCTCATGAATTTAGACTTTTTCAAAAGCCTCATTCTGCAGAACATCAGAAGCACTTTTATTGTTTTACTTGAGGCAGTATTCCTGCTCTGACCCCACTAATTCTCATAATATATGATAATCTATTGGAAATCATCGATCCTGCATTGGTCAAACCAGTTAATTTTAAGTTAAATATATCATCAAAATTACAACGTAACGTATTAATTAGTTTCTTTGCAAAACAATTGGACTGATTCTTATGTTTCATAAATGATGAGGACCGTTTTATCCATACCATTAATTTTTCTGCTCCTGTTCACCGGAGTGAATGTAAAATTTGCCAGACATTATTGCAAAGGCGAGGTAGCCGCAACAAAAATATCTCTTTCAGGTGAACTGGCTACCTGCGGTATGGAAAATCATAAAGAGATAAATCCTTTCGGGGAGATTTTCACAAATCAGTGTTGTGAAGATGTTGTCTCAGCATATTCTTTCAATAATAATTATTTCGGATCATCATATAACATAGCAGATCCTGGTCAACAGGGAACTCATATGTTTATTGTACCTCACTTTAATCTGTTAAGTGAGATTCTGATCCTAAACAAAACAAATTCAAACCAAAAACCGCCCGGAATCAATGATCTGCACACTCCTACCATGCAGACATTATGTATTTTCCGTATTTGATTCCTGAAAATATCCAAGGGATATAGTATTGCTATATCCTCATTCTTTTTGTTCAATATTTTAATCATTCACTTAAACAATATATTATGAAAACCATAAGGATATTTTTAGCTATTATATTTGTATCTATCATAGGTTCTGACCTGTCGGCACAGACAGCTGCCAAATCTTCAGTAAATACCGAATCATTTAAAGTATGGGGTAACTGCACCATGTGTAAAGCACGTATAGAAAAAGCAGTAAAGGAAGAAGGTGCCACAACTGCTGTGTGGGACGTAAAAACAAAACTTCTTGCAGTTTCTTTCGATCCTTCAAAAACAAGCGTGGATAAAATAAGTAAAAAACTTGCCTCTGTTGGCCACGACACTGAAAAGTACAGAGCTGATGATAAAACGTATGAGGCTTTACCATCATGCTGCCACTATGATCGTGCCCCTGCACATAAAGAAAAGCAGAACTGAGGATGAGAATCTGGTCTTTGTACCTGAGAGTCTGATCATGTCTGATATTCGCTTAACTGCAGCGACTAACTTTAATATCAATAATTTGATTTTCACTTTATAAGGAAAATCACAATATAAATAATATGCTAAACAAGGCTATTAAATTCTTTTTAAATAATAAGCTGGTTACCTTTCTCATACTTATCATCCTTATTAGCTGGGGAATCGTTAATTCTCCCTTTGGATGGAATACCGGAGTACTTCCCTCCGATCCTGTCCCAGTAGATGCCATCCCTGATATCGGTGAAAACCAGCAAATTGTATATACTGAATGGACAGGAAGGTCACCTCAGGATATTGAGGATCAGATATCCTATCCGCTAACAACAGCACTTCTTGGGATTCCGGGAGTAAAGACTATTCGCAGCAATTCAATTTTTGGATTATCCAGCATTTACCTCATTTTTGATGAAAATGTTGAGTTTTACTGGAGCCGTACACGAATACTGGAAAAGCTTAACTCGCTTCCTGCCGGCACATTGCCTGCCGGAGTTACACCATCACTTGGACCTGATGCAACAGCTCTTGGCCAGGTTTACTGGTATACTCTGGAGGGGCGTGATCCGAAAACCGGGAAACCAACCGGCGGATGGGACCCACAGGAACTTCGTACCATTCAGGATTTTTATGTCAGATACTCTCTCACATCTGCTTCAGGAGTTGCTGAAGTAGCATCTATTGGTGGATTTGTAAAAGAATACCAGGTCGACATTGATCCAAATGCAATGAAAGCCTATGGTGTTAATGTGATGGAGATTATGAACGCAGTTAAAAACAGCAACCTCGATATTGGTGCACGTACTATTGAATTTAACCGTGCTGAATACCTTGTCAGGGTGCTTGGATATATCAAAAGTCTGGACGATCTGGAGCAGAGTGTCGTGGCTGTTCATGGTAACGTACCTGTTCGGTTAAAAGATGTGGCTAAAATAAGTTTCGGTCCGGCAACACGCCGGGGGGGGCTTGATAAAGGTGGTGCTGAAGCCGTTGGAGGTGTAGTTGTTGCCCGTTACGGTGCAAACCCGATGAAGGCTATCGAAAATATAAAGGCTAAAATTGCTGAGATAGCACCGGGACTACCATCAAAAAAGCTTAGTGACGGAACCGTATCAAAGGTAACAGTTGTCCCTTTTTACGACCGTACAGGCTTAATTAAAGAAACCCTTGGCACACTGGAAGAAGCTTTGTCGCTTGAAATCCTAATAAGCATTCTGGTGGTCATTATTCTTGTCATGAATTTACGTGCCTCGTTTTTGATCTCAAGTCTGCTTCCAATAGGGGTATTGATGACTTTTATTGCAATGCGCCGTTTTGGTGTAGATGCTAATATAGTTGCATTATCAGGTATTGCAATTGCTATCGGGGTTATGGTGGATGTCGGGATAGTATTTACTGAGAATATTATCAGACATCTCGACATGAAGGAGAATATTGGAGTACATGGGAAAAAATTATTAGCAGTTATTTATGAAGGTACAGTTGAAGTTGCAAGTGCTGTAATCACGGCACTTGCAACAACAATTGTCAGTTTCCTTCCCGTATTTGCAATGCAGGCAGCGGAAGGTAAATTATTCCGACCATTGGCCTTCACCAAAACATTTGCCATGATCTCAGCATTGTTTATTGGAATAGTTTTTATTCCTACCCTGGCAAACCTGATTTTCTCAATAAGATTTGATAAAAAGAGAATAAAAATCATTTTTAACTCCATACTGGCTATAGCAGGTATAGTATTGACTATTTTAAGCGGAAATCTGATTGCCCTTGTCCTAGTAGCTGTTGGTATCAATAATATGCTTGAAGAAAGGTGGTCAATTAAAAACAGGAAATATGTCAATTATATAAATATAGCTTTAACCCTGGGAGTAGTACTTAATTTTCTGACAAGGGTATGGATGCCCTTGGGCGCCCAAAACAGCTTCTTTACGAATTTTCTCTTTTTAGTTACACTTGTTGGTATTATACTTGGTATTTTAATGACCATAGTTCATTACTATCTTTTCATCCTAAGATGGTGCCTGGCTCATAAATGGCAATTCCTGGCTATTCCGATCTCAGTGGTGCTTTTTGGCATTTTAACATGGCAGGGCTTCAATAAGGTGTTTGGTTTCATGCCCGACACAATAAAAAGCTCCGGATTCTGGAAGTCAGCTGATGCACTTTTCCCGGGTGCCGGTAAGGAATTTATGCCATCTTTAGATGAAGGCTCGTTTTTGCTCATGCCAACAACAATGCCCCATTCAGGTATTGCAGAGAACCTTGATGTTATTGAACTACTTGACAAAAGATTGAATGCTATTCCGGAAGTAGAAAGTGCAGTAGGTAAATGGGGACGTGTAAATTCCGCACTCGATCCTGCTCCAACCTCTATGTATGAAACTATAATAAATTATAAATCAGAGTACATTTTAAACGAAGCAGGTCATCGCATGCGATTTAAAGTAGACAAAAATAAGGCCTTTGTTTTGAATGATGGCACTGTATACAATCCCAAATCAGATGGATTCAGGCAAATAGATAAAACAAGCCTGATAATTGATAAGAATGGGGAGTATTTCCGTCAATGGCGTAAAAACATCAATTCTCCTGATGACATCTGGAAGGAAATAATAAAACAGGCTTCCATTCCAGGTTTAACGTCAGCTCCAAAACTTCAACCTATACAGACTCGTCTTGTTATGCTTCAAACCGGCATGAGAGCACCAATGGGAATAAAAATATTTGGTCCTGATCTTGAAACAATTGAGAAGGTTGGTTACCAGGTTGAAAGCAGCCTGAAGCAGGTTGAAGGTGTTGAACCAATGACAGTCTTCGCTGACCGGGTAGTTGGCAAGCCATACCTGGAAATTGAAATCAACCGTAAGGCTATTGCCCGATACGGTTTATCCGTTCAAAACCTGCAGCTTGTACTGAGCAGCGCAATTGGAGGAATGCAATTAACTTCAACAGTAGAAGGACGTGAACGGTTTGCAGTTCGTCTTCGGTATGCCAGAGAATTGAGGGATAATCCTGAAGATTTGAAAAAAATTCTAATCCCGACCCCTACTGGGGTACAAATACCTCTTGGCGAACTGGTAAACATAAAATATATCCGTGGACCACAAATGATTAAGAGCGAAAATACCTTCCTGGTAGGCTATGTTATTTTTGACAAAAAACCTCAATATGCAGAGGTGGATGTGGTCGAGAATGCTCAAAAATATCTTAAAAGCAAAATTGAATCCGGCGAATTAGTATTGCCTGCCGGTGTTAGCTATATTTTTACAGGAAACTATGAAAATCAGGTCAGGGCAACCAGGCGTCTGTTGGTCGTCGTACCTATCTCACTAATTCTGATTTTCCTTATTCTTTATTTTCAGTTTGGATCTGTACCTGTTTCTCTAATGACCTTTTCAGGAATTTTTGTTGCCTTTTCAGGCGGTTTTATAATGATTTGGCTATATGGCCAGCCATGGTTCCTGAACTTCAACGTTGCGGGGGTAAATATCCATCAATTGTTCCAGATGGGAACAATTAACCTGAGTGTTGCCGTTTGGGTTGGATTTATTGCCCTCTTTGGCATTGCCACTGATGATGGGGTTATAATGGGGACATACATACATCAGGTTTTTGATGAACGAAAACCTTCATCTATACAGGAAATTCGGGATGCAGTGGCTGAAGCAGGGATAAAAAGGGTTCGGCCGGCTATGATGACTGCATCATGTGCAATTATAGCTCTTTTGCCAATTCTTTCCTCTACAGGGAAAGGATCCGATATTATGGTACCTATGGCTATTCCGTCTTTCGGAGGAATGATTATTCAGGTAATGACAATGTTTGTTGTACCTGTGCTGTATAGTATGTGGAAGGAAGGAATCTTAAAAAGAGAATTAAAACAACTAAAAGTCCAGAACCATGAAGAAGTATAATATTGTATTAGGAATCTTGTTCTTACTAATTTCTTCAGTGGTTTCAGCACAGGGTGACCTGGCTGAATATCTGAAGACAGCTGCTCAAAATAATCCGGGATTAAAAGCACGGTTCAATGAGTATATGGCGGCGCTGGAAGTATCACCACAGGTAAGATCACTTCCTGACCCGCAGCTGGCATTCGGGTATTTTATACAACCTGTGGAAACACGTGTTGGTCCTCAACAATTTAAAATATCTGTTTCTCAAATGTTTCCATGGTTTGGGACACTTAAAGCAAAAGAAAACTCTGCATTAATGATGGCTAAGGCTAAGTATGAAGCTTTTGAGGAAGCAAAATCAATGCTGTTTAACGATGTCAGAAGTACTTACTACAATATATATTTTACAGGCAGGGCTATTTCTGTAACTGAAGAAAACCTGACCTTCCTGAACTCAATTAAAAAACTGGCACTCATTAAAGTTGAGGCTGGTATGGTTTCAGTTGTGGATGAGTACAGGATTGAGATGGAGATAGGTGATATGGTAAATCAACTGGCGTTGTTGAAAGATAAATACAACGCACTGCATATCATGTTCAATAACCTGCTTAATACAGATATTGCCTCACCGGTAATAATTCCGGAACAATTATGGGAAAGCGAACCTGATATTTCTAAAGAAGCTATTAAGGATAGTATCATGATGCAGAATCACCAATTATTAAGTATTGATCTGCAGACCCAGGCATTGCACTATAAGAAGGAGATTGCCCGTCTGGCAGGCAACCCCGATTTCAAAATAGGGGCAGATTATATAATCGTTGGGAAAGGCAATAACAATATGGCAGGAACAGATGCTATTATGCTTCCAACAGTAGGTATTTCAGTTCCTCTCTATCGAAACAAATATAAATCAATGGTGAATGAAGCAGTATACATGGAGACAGCGAAAAAGGAGGAAAAAATCAATAAACAGAATGTGCTCAGCACCGTTTTTGAACAGACCTGGAAAGATTTTTCTGATGCTAAACGACGGGTAGTCCTGAATGAAAAACAGTCAGAACTATCGGGGAAATCATTGAAACTATTGGAAACTGATTATATGACGAGCAGTAAAAACTTCGAGGAAATACTTCGGATGGAGCGCAAACTATTGTCATATAAGCTCGAACTGGAAAAAGCCCGTTCCGACAAACAGGCTGCCATCTCCTTCATTTACTATCTGATGGGGAAATAACGGAATTGCTGTAATTAATGAATAAAGAATATTAGATATATAATATTATGAAAAAGATTTTAATAAATATTAAAGAAAACTACAAATTGGTTCTGGTTATGTTGATAGCTGGTTTGTTATTCGGCTGGTTGTTTTTTCATTCGTCCGGAGAAAGAACTAATGCCAATACAAGCATCGAAAAAACTGCCGAACATGATCATTCAGACGATAAAGCAACCATATGGACCTGCTCTATGCACCCCCAGATAAGATCAGATAAACCGGGGAAATGCCCTATCTGTGGTATGGATTTAATTCCATTAAGTTCACTGACTCCTACCGAAGAAGAGGTTATTCCAAATGCAATTGTAATGTCGCCTGCTTCCGCCAAACTGGCTGAAATACAAACAATAACCGTAAAAAGAGGATCTCCGGAAAAATCACTTCTTCTTCAGGGGAAGGTTATGGCAGATGAACGAAAAATAAACGAACTGACTGCCCGCTTCGGAGGACGTATTGAGAAATTATACATTAATTTCACAGGGCAACATGTTCAGAAAGGAGAAAAGATGGCCACTATTTATTCTCCGGAACTGGTTACTGCGCAACGAGAACTTCTTGAAGCAGTGAGTTACAAAGATTCACGTCCGGCATTATATGCAGCAGCGAAGGGTAAGTTGAAACTATGGGATCTTTCGGATGAACAAATTTCATCTATTGAAAAACGTGGCGTCCCACTACTATACTTCGATATCAACTCTCCGATCACCGGAACTGTCACCATGCGCCATGTAGCCCTGGGTGATTATATTAAAGAAGGAAATGCACTGTTCCAGGTGGTCGACCTGACCCATGTATGGGTATTATTCGATGCATATGAAAGTGATCTCCCCTGGATAAAAAAAGGTGACAAGACAGTCTATACAATACAATCATTACCCGGCAAAACATTTACAGGGAAAGTAGCTTTTATCGATCCTTTTATAAACGCATCCACCCGCGTTGCCAAAGTCAGGGTTGAACTGAATAATCCAACACTTGAAATAAAACCTGAAATGTTTGTAAATGGTACAATTCAATCAAAAATTGCAGAGGAAAGTCATGATTTACTAATCCCAAAATCATCCATTCTATGGACAGGTAAACGTTCTGTTGTTTATGTGAAAGTTCCAAATCGCGAAAATCCGACTTTTCTGTACCGTCAGATTACCCTGGGACCGGAAGCCGGAAATTTCTATGTTGTCGAGGATGGTTTAGCTGAGGGAGAAGAAATAGCTACAAACGGAACATTTAAAATTGATGCAGCAGCTCAACTTCAGGGACTCCCGAGCATGATGAATCCTGAAGGAGGCGTGACCAATACTATGCCCGGAATGGATATGTCCAGGTGATAGCAAAAAATCAAAAGATACTGCTACTAATACTAAATCAGCAAATAAAACAGTTGCTGCTGAGTCGAATCCGGAAATCAATATGGATTTTACAATGCAACTTAATAAGGTATATGACAAGTATATTATATTAAAAAATGCCTTTGTCCGGAGTGATGAAAAAAAGGTAAAAGCAGCAGCCCAGGATGTTAATCAGGCTCTTACGAAAGTAGATATGAATTTGCTTAAGGGAGCAGCAATGGGCAAATGGATGGAGCTTTCAGACAAAATCAACAGCGAAATGAAACAGATCGCTTCATCAGATGTTCTGGAAGATCAGAGGAAGGAATTTTCTGTATTCAATGATGAATTCTATAAGGTAATTGAGACCTTCGGCCTGATGGGCAAAACAGTTTATTACCAGTTTTGTCCGATGATGAATGATAACAAAGGAGCTTACTGGATGAGTGAAACCAGCGATATCCGTAATCCATATTATGGTGATGAAATGCTAACATGCGGAGAAACAAAAGATACCCTTAAATTTTAATGCTATGCAAATAATTAACTTAATGAAATCTTTTAAATTAATGAATGCAGACTCAAGATACTACCTCAACTTTCTGGTAGTAAAGAAATAAAACAATAGTCTCCGGATAACTGTTAATCATGTAATATGTAAATACAAATCTGTAACATTATCAATAGTTATCCTATTCTATCTTTACATAAATATCAGAGATTTAAAATTTTCTATAAAAACAGGACATATTTTCTTTATAATAACTAAAAAAACCGGAGGTATATTATGATGAATGGATTTGAAGGACATGGCTTTCAGATGGGATATGGCTGGATAGCTGCCATTATCGTTGTTGTTATCTTTGCATGGCTGATAATTAAGGCTGTGAACAGAAACAACAGACCGGACAGCTGAGATGAGAAACAGACACAATTAGTATCCACTGACATTTAAGATAAAAGAAAAAATAATTAAAGAACATTGCTATGAAGTATTATTTTGAAAAATCATTGAAAACAGATTTTGAAACGGCTGTTGAAAAAACAAAAGAAGCTTTAAAATCAGAAGGTTTTGGAGTTCTGTCGGAAATTGATATTCAGGAAAAGCTAAAGGAAAAACTTGATGTCGATTTCCAGAGATATAAAATTCTTGGAGCATGTAATCCGGCTTATGCTTATAAAGCCCTTCAGAAAGAGGATAAAATAGGTGTTATGTTGCCTTGCAATGTGATTATTCAGGAAAAATCTGATGGCACTATTGAGGTAGCTGCTGTCGATCCGGTTGCTTCCATGTCGGCAATTAAGAATTCGGAATTAATAATTATTGCCGGCGAAATTCAGAATAAATTAATAAATGTGATTGAAAAACTTGTTTAGTTTTTGTTTGATTTAATGAATTCCCGATAGTGCATTGGTCTCGGCGGGTCCGTAAAACCCGGTTCTTCTTTGCAACCCGACTGAGCCCAGCCGAAGTATTGCTGAGGAGTAAGCAGGTATTTAGAAATGAGCTCAGGGGATCGAAGAATCCCCATTGCTTGTTGCTAATCGGTTCAATCATCTCCTATAGTCATATAACAACTTATTGCCTGAAATATCATTCTATATTGAAAACCTCAATGAACAGGAATAGATTGATTGTTTATTGTATCTGAACAAATCTATATACAAAACTGTTCTTCAAAATAGGATGTGTTAATTAAAAAACAGAAAGATTTTTACCGCAAATTCTTTTTCACGTGGGAAATAATTATAAAAAATCAATCTTATGTTCAAAAAAAACTTATTTGATTTAGGATCAGGGAGAACTACTTGTATGGAGTTCCCTTATCGTAAATTACACATAAATTTTAACAGAAAAACTCTTCTGTTAAAGAGTGCCTTTTTAATTTTTATATTGATTTTCGGTTATAATGTTCAGGCACAACAGGTTTTTGAGCTGACACCTGACAGTAGCGTAATGACAGTAAAGGGTACCTCTTCATTACATGACTGGGATATGAAAGTTGAAAAAGTTGACTGCAAACTAACAGCTGAAACCGGCAATAAGCTTTCTATCAATTACGGAGCTGCAATTAACAGTTCCATCTAAAAGTATAAAGACCGACGAGTCATTAATGAATAGAAAAGCGCAAAATGCATTAAAGTCTAATAAATATCCTCAGATTATGTTCAATCTGTTATCACCAGTTAAAGTTAGCATGACGAATGAAAACTTTAGCGGAACGGCTACCGGTGAACTGACCATGGCCGGAATAACTAAAAAGATCAATCTGCAATTTTCTGGTACATATTCCGATGATAAAAAGCTGCAGATTAAGGGTTCGGAAAAAATTGATATGACCGAATTTTGGAATACAACCTCCTACTGCTTTGCTTGGCACACTAAAAACAGGGAAAGACGTTACCGTAACTTACATTCTGAATCTCAAACAATTGTAACATATTATTGAATAAAAAATCGATTAAAATGAAAAAAGTATTAACAGGATTAATATTTCTGGCAGTGTCAGGTTATGCAATCGGCCAGCAATTCGAAGACCCGAAATTAACCGGCGAAGGCTTTACTAAACCAAAAGTCAGTATAGGAGGAGCGTTTGCCATCCAGTATCAGGCACTTAAGCATCATGCTGACAGCACCCTTATTCCCCTGGGAACAGGAGTCAATTTACCTACTGCCAACCTAAACCTCGATGTTGTTCTGGCGGAAGGAATTAAACTTAACCTTGTCACCTACCTTTCGTCACGTCATCATACCGATACCTGGGTAAAAGGAGGATATTTACTGATTGACAAATTGCCTTTTCTCAAATCACCAGCAGTGGATAAGCTGATGAATTATCTTACCATCCGTGTCGGAGATATGGAAATAAACTACGGGGATGAACACTTCCGTCGATCGGATAACGGCAACGTTATCAGAAACAGCTTTGTAGGCAACTACATCATGGATGGTTTTACTACCTCACCTTCCATGGAGGTAATGTTCCGCAGTAAAGGCATCATAGCTATGGGAGCAGTTACTGAAGGCACACTGAATCCTTTGCTCGTCAGTTTCAATAGCAATAACAATACCTACACCGCATATGACGCTGCCAAATATTTTGCTTATTACTGGAAGGCGGGTTATGATAAACAGTTTAATGATGATTTACGTCTGCGGTTTACCCTTTCAGGTTATCAGGCGCCAAAGCATTATTCAGGCTCTATTTACTACGGTGACAGAACCGGATCGAGGTACTATCTTGTAATGAAAAGAGAGACTAATTCAGCATCCGATGTCGACATTTCAAGTAATCATACTACAGGAAGATGGGGACCTGGAACGACAAATAAAGATAATTCACTTATGTTCAACTTATTTGCCAAATACAAAAGCGCTGAGTTTTTTGGTACTTATGAGACGGCAAAGGGAAATTATTTATCGGGCAATGAATTCAAATTTTCACAAATAGCTGCAGAAGGAATTTACAGATTCGGCGGCACTGACCAGTTTTATGGAGGACTCAGATATAACATGGTAAAAGGGAATACTGATTTGTACTCTGCAGTCAACCAGTCAGTCAACAGAATTCAGGCTGGTGCCGGTTGGTTTATTCTCAAATCTACTGTTTTAAAAGTTGAATACGTGAATCAGAAATATATGGATTTTATTTCCAGTTATGGTTCTGATGCCGGATTTAATGGTTTTATGTTTGAAGCTGCAGTTTCATTTTGATACCTTTTACATTGAAGAATCATAAGATCAACATGCGCAATACAATGAATATTCCTATTGAACCAATATTTAAGGATAAAATTATAATGATATCAGGAATAGGCTAGTTATAAGGGTTTTGTTTTGGCTATTCTTACGATAGGTTTTGCAATTCATGGTGATTTTGCACAGGGAAAGTTGTCATCTGATTCCTCAGAAAGAAGCAAATGTAACAGCTTTGTAGAAATATCAGGAAGTACCAACATCAATCAATTTGAATTCACGCTGGAATATGCCGCTAACCAGGCTTTTGTAATCAATGAACCGATTGACACAATTAATATAAATGATTATTATAAAATATCAATCCCTGTCAGATCATTGGAAACAAAGAATAAATTGATATATAATGACTTTTTGAAATTGTTAAAAGCTGATCAATATCCCGATATTACCATTGAAATTCCCTATGTTCATCTGAATCGCATTTTCTCAGGGATAGCATGTACAGACCACGAAATTAAAATAAATATAGCCGGATTTGTTAATAGTTACGTAATTCCAAGTACTTCAAGCCATTGTAAAGACGGTAAAATATATATTTCAGGTACAGAAAAAATCAGGTTATCGGATTTTCATCTTACTCCCTCCTGTTAAGTTTATGGGTTTGGTTAAGGTGAAAGATACTGTCAGCATTGATTTTGGCTTTGTGTTTTATGTTAAAACATAAGCCAAAAATTGAATAGATATATATGCAATGAAGAAGGTTATAAAGTAATTTAGACTGTTGGCTTGATAGGCAAACAATTTATTACCAGCTCTTTCCCATGATGATGAATAAAAATGGTGCAAATGGGTTAAGTGAAAATAAAGAAATACACAATTCATATTATTTAGAAGTCGTGCTGACATGGGCGGGACAAGAGAAGCTCTTAATTTGTGATAACCTGAGAATCAGGCTAAAAAAATAATTACCTATGTTCTCATTCTAAATAATACAGCCAGCATTTAAATTGCAAATATCTAATAATCAATACGTTTTATATTGGGCTTTTTATGCATTTAGGATTGGCCATCATACAAAAAAACAGTGAACATTACAGAAAAATCATTGTTAGTCAGGTGAAAGTCGAATTTTAATGATAGAAAGGAAGATATCATATAGAAGTGATGAATTTTAGAATGTGCATAAGGCAACTATTCCTTATAGTTTTTACAAGGCTGGTTTATTTAGCTCATAGTTCTTTAGACTTATTATATCTACCTGTAAAAACATTATCACTGGTATTAAAACTTAATATTTCAGGGTGAAAAAGTGATAGTAATTATCCGAAGATAATTAGTTAAGGGTAATAATTTAAGGACTCACTTCGGATAAGTTTTAATTAGAAATCCAGTTTAATGGATTGATACTTTTATAACCATTAGTTATGATATAAAGAAGTTTTGTGGATAATGATATTCCGAGAATAAGAAGGATCAAAAGGTTGAACATCGGATTGTATCTGACCATGATACTTTACAAAATTCTAAAAAAGATAAGAGTACTTGTTTCAAAAATTAAGTACAAATAATTCAATTAAAAAATACTGAGATGAAAACACTAATTTCAATTATATCAATATTTATGATTGTTTCTGTAAATAGTTACAGTCAGAATTCAAAAGGAAACGCTCTCCTTGAAAAACCCGCTACACGTAAGGAAATTTTCAGTGCTATACTGAACAATCAAAACTATTGTAAGGAGTTTATTCAGGATCTGCATGGTAATCAACAAGCTATGATGATGATTAAAAAGGATAATCACATGGCAGATAACCAGGGACAAATGGGAATGAGGGGCAATAGCAGTACCATGAACAATAGTGGTCAAATGGGTATGAACAAAGACAGCCATATGGGTATGAATCAGGAACATATGGGCATGAATGGCACCAATAATATGATGAGCAACCAGAGTCAGATGGGTATGTACGGTAACAATCCCATGATGAACCATTCCTATATGATGAATATGATGATTAAAAGTCCGGGTGTTATGGAAGAAATTATGAATAACATGATGAATGTGGCATCTACTGACACTACCATGACACATGCCATGATAGATATAATGGCATCGCACCCACAAATGTTTCGAATGATGGAACAACAGATTAATAATGAAAAATTAAATGCCGAATTAAAAAAGAAATGATGACTTAATCTAAATGACTATTTAAGTTCTTCTTATGATAAAGGAATCATAAAAATGCGACTTTCATTTTTAAAATCTATTTTTTAAAATTTATATATACTAAAATATCAAATCATGAAACAATCAAATCACATTTTCAATGAAGCAGATTCCTCCGAACAATCTGCTGTTAAGTCTCAGTTTCAGCATGAACACAATCATGGCTCACATAGAGCAGAGATGCATGATCACAATAAAGATCATGAAAAAAGTAATAATGGGAGCGGCAAATATTATTGCCCTATGCATTGTGAAGGTGATAAGGTATATGATAAACCAGGTAATTGCCCGGTATGCAATATGCACCTTGTACCTGTAAGTAAATAACATTAAAACATATAACCGCCTGGTGATGTAAAATCAGTTAAGCCTGCAGGCTTCAGGTATATTTTTTATCGATTTAAACAGCGTTTGTTAAATTTTGTAATACATAACTAAAATGAAAGAATCAACCTTGGAGGAAGAAGTGTCAGGGTATATATGTCCGATGCATTGCGAAGGAGAAAAAGTATATGATAAGCCTGGTACTTGTCCTGTGTGCAATATGTACCTGGTTAAGGTTGAAGACGATAAAAAAGATAAAGAACATCATCATCATGCTGATCATGAGCATAAACCTGCACCGGCAATGCCTAAAGATACAGGTAGCGGGGACAGATATTATTGCACCATGTTATGCGAGGGGGACAAGACTTATCCTGAACCGGGTGATTGCCCGGTTTGCGGCATGCATTTGCAAAAGTTAGAATCAGTTCACTTATCAGGGTCCGGAACAGTATACACCTGCCCTATGCATCCGGAGATAAGAAAAGATAAACCCGGTGACTGCCCGATATGTGGTATGACCCTGGTACCCGAAAAAGGAGAAGAAACCAGCGAAGAAGATAAATCTTACAAAGAAATGGTTAAAAAATTCCGGATTGCCCTGGCTTTAAGTATTCCGGTATTTCTTATCGCCATGTCTGATGTGATTCCGTTTATCCATCTTGAATCTATCGCTTCAAAAAAAGTATGGAGCTGGATAGAATTTCTTTTAGCCACACCTGTTATTTTCTACTCCGGCTGGATATTCTTTAAGCGAGGGTGGAGTTCAATACGTCGTTGGTCACCTAATATGTGGACCCTGATATCAATTGGTGTCGGGGCTGCGTATCTTTTTAGTGTATTCGGGCTGTTATTTCCTTCAATTTTCCCGTCTGAGTTTAAAGATAATCAGGGCAATGTTCATCTTTATTTCGAAGCTTCTGCCGTTATTATTGCCCTTGTACTGATGGGACAGGTTCTTGAGCTGAGAGCACACGGCAAAACAAATTCAGCAATAAAAGCTTTACTGAACCTTGTTCCCCCTGTTGCCAGATTAATTCGTAACGGCAAGGAAGAAGAGATCGCCCTCGAACAAGTTAAACCCGGTGATATACTTCGTGTTAAGCCAGGGGAAAAGATACCGGTAGATGGAATAATATCTGATGGTGATGCAGTCATAGATGAAAGTATGATAACCGGGGAACCGATGCCTGTTGACAAATCGAAAGACGATAAGGTTACCGGTGGTACTATCAATGGAAAGACTGTTTTTGAAATGAGGGCCGAAAAGGTGGGTAACGATACCTTACTTGCGCGTATCATAGAAATGGTAAATGAAGCCGGCAGGTCAAGAGCACCGATACAAAGGCTGGCGGATATTGTGGCTAAATATTTTGTACAGATTATCGTAGCAATATCATTGATAACCTTTGCGGTGTGGGCAATATGGGGACCTGAGCCTGCATATGTTTATGCATTTGTCAATGCTGTTTCTGTTCTTATAATTGCATGCCCATGCGCACTGGGTCTGGCTACACCTATATCTATAATGGTTGGTACAGGACGTGGAGCACAAATGGGCATTCTTGTTAAAGATGCACGTGCTATTGAAGAGATGAATAAAGTTGACACACTTATAATAGATAAGACAGGGACAATTACAGAGGGTAAACCCAGCCTCAAGGGTTATAAATCATTTGGCAGCCTGAGCGACGAAGAGGTTTTGATGCTGGCTGCTTCAATTGACAACAATAGTGAGCACCCACTTGCAGAAGCAATAGTCAATGGGGCAAAAGAGAAAAAGATCAGTCTGCAGAAATTAGAAAAATTTGAATCGGTTACCGGTAAGGGTGTACAGGCTATTTACAAAAAGAAAAAGATCGGACTTGGAAATCACAGGCTACTGGAAGATTTTAAGGCATCGCTGAAGGATGACAAGATGGAACTTATAAAGAAATGGCAGCTTGAAGGACAAACTGTGGTATTCCTGCTCCTGGAAGACAAACTGGAAGGGATAATTGGTATTTCAGATAAAATCAAAGAATCATCTGCAGGTGCTATTCAGTCACTTCAAAAGATGGGAGTAAAAGTTATTATGCTTACCGGCGACAATAAATTCACTGCAACAGCAGTAGCTGAAGAGCTGCATCTTGATGGATTCGAGGCCGATTGTCTGCCTGATGATAAATACAATAAGATTAAACAGTTGCAAAACGAAGGTCATATTGTTGCAATGGCAGGCGACGGAATCAATGATGCCCCGGCACTTACCCAGGCCAACATAGGCATAGCAATGGGTACCGGAACGGATATTGCGATGCAAAGTGCTGAAATCACACTAGTGAAAGGCGATCTGAATGGAATTGCAAAAGCAAGAACATTAAGCAGCGATGTTATGAAGAATATTAAACAGAATTTGTTTTTTGCCTTCGTCTATAATGTGCTCGGAGTACCAATAGCAGCCGGTGTTCTGTTTCCTGTGTTTGGAATACTGCTTAGCCCAATGATAGCAGCAGCAGCTATGAGTTTCAGTTCTGTTACGGTTATATCTAATGCATTAAGACTCAGAAGAAAATAAGAGAACATCCATTTTTTAAATTAAACACAGACTACCTGGTTGCCAGAAAATCAGGCCCGTTAAAATCGTGTTAAAATAATCTTAATTGTATCATATTGAAAAACTTATATAATTCAGGTTTGTTACGCTTTATGAATATATTAAGTAAAAAATATCATTATGAAAACAAAAGTATTTAACACAGGAAGTGTTATCATGCTTACAGCATTAATGTTCTCTTTTTCAGGATGTTCAAATCAGCAGGAGACTAAAGCACTGGACATATCCAATAATATTGCCCTGAGAAATGAAGTTTATAATCAGATACTGAATAACAATGATCTTTTTAACGACTTCATGGGGAAAATGATGGTCAATAACAACGCAATGGAACAGATGATGGGTAACCAGGGTATGATGCAATCCGTATTCAGTAAAGATCATCTTAACTATATGATGTCTCACATGGGTAACAGCGGCAATACTTTGATGGAAAATATGATGGGAGTTATTCAAAATGATACTGCAATGGTCAGGCAGTGGCAGTATATGTTGAAAAGTAATCCCCAGATGCAGGGTATGATGAGGAATCACTAATTATTTGGGTCACATTATATCATTGTGTATCTTCGCATTATCAATATTTAAAAAAGAATAGTTAAGTAAAACAAATTAAAAGGAGGTTAATCATGTACGGAGGTCATTGGATTGGAATGGGATTTGGATGGCTGATAGGTCTGGGTTTTATTATCCTGATTATTTGGCTGGTAACCAGATCTGTAAACCACGATTCTTATCACAGGAATTATGGTCAGAATTATAACAATATTCAGAGCAACAATAGTTCTGCCATGAATATTTTGAAGGAACGATTTGCAAAAGGTGAAATCGGCAAAGAAGAATTTGAGGAAAAGAAGAAGCTGATTGAGTCATAATATTGAGCTAAAAGAAAAGGCTCAGATTAGTCAAATAATCAAAGTGGTACATAATTAATAAATGTATTAATTACACTTATTTTATGGAAGAAAAACTTGGCATTTTAAAAGCAGGTTTAAGTAAATATAATAGTGCTGTTATTGCCTTCTCCGGAGGAGTCGACAGCACATTTCTGGCAAAAGTTGCGCACGAAATTTATGGCGACAGGTTGCTTTTAATAACTGCAACTTCAAGCACTTATCCATTTTATGAACTCGATGAGGCAAAATCGCTTGCAAAATTATTAGGCATAGAGCATAAAATAATTGTATCGGAGGAATTGGAGATTCCGGGCTACTCGGAAAATCCGCCTGACAGATGCTATTATTGCAAAAGTGAACTTTTCGGCAAGATAAAATATATTGCTGAAAAGAATGGGTATGATGTTGTATTTGATGGTAGCAATGCTGACGATCTTAAGGATTTCCGTCCGGGCATGAAAGCTAAAAAGGAGAAAGGCATTATTTCCCCACTTGCTGACTCGGGTTTTACAAAAAACGATATACGCCATTTTTCAACATTGATGAACCTGCCAACAGCCAATAAGCAGTCATATGCATGCCTGGCATCACGATTTCCCTATGGTGAGAAGATAACAAAAGTTAAACTTGACAGACTGGCTACCGCTGAATTTGAAGTAAGAAAACTTGGATTTACTCAATTCAGGATCAGGAGTCATGAAAATATGGCACGCTTCGAATTCATTCCTGCTGAAATGGATAAAGCCTGGAATTTACGGAATAAGCTGGCAGAGATCTGTCACAGATCAGGATTCAACTATATTACAATTGACCTTGATGGATACAGAACCGGCTCAATGAATGAAGTACTTAAATCATCAGATAAGCAAAGATTATCTGCAAGTAACCTTTCTATTCACAACTCACCCCTTCTCCCTTTCTCCTCTTCTCCTATTCACCCACTCTCCCATTCATCTTTCTTAACCACGGAGCACACGGTGGATCACTGTTTTTATTGTCCCTTTTCCCTGATTACTGATTACTGATTACTGATTACTAATTACTTCTTTCACCACACTGAGGATACGGTGGATCACGGCTTTTATTTTCGCTGAGCCTCTTAGTTATTTCGTTTAAAGTCTATTCTTTTGAGAAATATTGTATAAAGATTTTTGAGATATTGTTATCGGGGTTCATAGTTATTAAAGTTGCTTGTATTTAAATAGATAATTATTTCCCCCAGACCTTGTCCGCAAAATCCATAAAGAAATTCCAGTCCTGAAGTTTCATATTGTGTTGGCCATCGCGAATATGAAAAGCAACTTTACCGCTTATCACCTGCTTATTCAGAGGCGGAACTGTTTGGGGAAGTTTTGATTTAATTCCCATGAGCCTGAATACAGGCAATGCGTTATAAAGTGCCAGATAGCTGCCTTTCGGATCGCCCCAAAGATCATCACTTGCACAGCTTATGTAGAGCGACCTGGGTGCAATAAGGGCCAGCAATTCATGCATATCAACCGGAAGGGCATCCTCATTATTGTTATATTTTCGGTAATTGGTGCAAAACCAATAGGGGAATGTTTTATTTATCTGAGCAATTGTTTCGCCAAATCTTCTTCTGGCCAAAGCAGCGCCTCCACACCCCGACTCATTGCTTATAACCATTGTGAATCTTTCATCTTCCGCACCGGCCCATAAAGCAGCCTTGCCACCACGGGAATGTCCAAGAACAGCCACCTTATCCTTTGCAATGTTATTATCTGTAACGAGATAATCCATACAGCGGCTGGCACCCCATGCCCATGCCGCAATAGTTGCCCATGCATCATCTGATCTTGCGCCTCCGTCCAGAAGGCCATGAATTCCATTTTTGAAATTATCGAAATTATCAGGGTCAACATCTGCATTGCTGAAAACCGCTGCAGCATATCCTCGTGAAATAATCTGCTCAACAGGCCAGAATTCACTTTTAACCTGCCTTGTAGGGTCGGTATTATTTGGGTCCCGGTTGTTAATAAGAAGAAATGCCGGAACAGGTTTTGTGACCTTATTCGGAACAAATAATGTAAGATGTATTGTAAGGGATTTACCTTCAGATTCTATGGTAATATCAACCAGCTTTAATGTAGCCGCTCCATCCATGGAATTCTTATCTTCATTTACCAGATTGAAAGTCTCCTTGTAAGGAGTAAAGGGCACTCTCCCATATATGTTTGTACGGAAGAGTTCAAGAAGCTCGGGACGGCGTATCTTTAACCAGCCGGATTGAGTTGATATCTTTTGCCCGCCTGTTGAAGCGAGAACATCAGGCAATATATAGACCGGGACTTTTTCTTCCCGGTAGTTGAAATCCGGCTGGCTTTTTGAAAGATTTTCAACTGTTTCCTTCGAAGCCTGCCATCCTGAAACATGCTGGGCAGATACATAAGTTGGCCATAATAATAAATATTACCAGAAGTGTTTGAATTAAAAAGAAATACCTGTTTTTCATTTCAACGCAATTTAAGTAAATTTCCAATTTAAATAATTTGAACCGGGAAAGAACAAATATAACAGTCACTCAGTCTCTTCGTATCTTCGTCTCCCCCTCACCCTTTCTCCTTTTCTTCAACTCTCCCACTCTCCCACTCTCCCATCCTTTCCTCAGCTATTCCTCAAACAAATAAAGCTGCCTGTCGGCGCAATCTTCAGTTTCAAGATTGGAAATGCTCAGCCCCAGCAGTCTTATTCTTGTCCCTTCAAGATCAAGTGACTTGCGGATTGTTGTAACTTCCTTATGAAGTGTTTCAAAGTCACGAATATAGTGCTGCAGTGTTTTGCTTCGGGTAAGCTGAGAGAAATTTGAAAACTTAACCTTAATTGTGACAGTTCGTCCGGTTGTACTCTGAATGCTCCAACCGTTCCATTAACTCTTTTTCAATCTTATAAAGCTCGGCAATGACTTCGAACCTGGTAGTCAGATCCTTCTCGTACGTAAGTTCAGTACCTACCGATTTTCGCTCCTGGTCGGGTTCAACAGGCCTGTCATCTTTACCCCTCACTATCTCATAAAAAAACACTCCGGCTTTACCAAAATTACGGACCATCGCCACCATGTCCCATTTTTTCAGATCAGCGCCGTTATGGATGCCAAGTTTATGCATTTTTTGAGAAGTTACTTTTCCTATTCCATAAAACCGTTCAACCGGCAGTGATTCGATAAACTTCTCAGCATCTTCAGGTTTAATAATAAATAACCCATCGGGCTTATTAATATCGGAAGCAATTTTAGCAAGAAACTTATTAACTGAAATACCAGCTGACGCGGTAAGCCCGGTTTCCTTTTTAATCTCACTTCTTATCTTCCGGGCAATAATAGTAGCAGATCCTATATTCAGCTTATCATGAGTAACATCAAGAAATGCTTCATCTATTGAAAGAGGTTCGATTAGATCTGTATACTTCTTGAAAATTTCAAAAACGCTTGAAGAAACTTCCTTATATCGACTAAAATTATGCTTAACAAAAATCAGATCCGGACACAATCTTTTTGCTATAACAGATGGCATAGCTGATCTGACCCCAAACTTGCGAGCTTCATAACTTGCTGCTGCCACAACGCTTCTCTCTCCGCTTCCACCAACAGCAACAGGTTTTCCCCGGAGCGCAGGATTGTCGAGCTGTTCAACGGATGCAAAAAAAGCATCCATATCGATATGTATTATCTTACGCATAAGTGTTAAAAGCAACTGCGTAAAACTACCTAAAAACACAGATTAATAAAATATAAAATGAGAAACAATAATGAGTAATAATCCTACCATGATAGAAGGAGATTACCTTCGGCCTTCGAACGACATAGTCCCGCCTTGCTGGAAAATGTCGCTGAGTTCATCCCGGATACTCATATAATAATAAACGAGCATAAAATCTTATAACTAAAAAGAACTATGGGCTAAAGCCCGATTCTTAATACCGTTCAATAACCCCGGACTTAAGTCCGGGGTTATTGATAATTAGTTTGTTGTGGACTTTAGTCCTAAACATTAAAATTTTAGAGAGACATTCAAATCCGGCTTCATTGAATGCTTTAAAGTTTTTTTTACTCACTCCAGATACTCATAAAACATAATGATAATACCGAATAACTTATAAGTTCTCTGATACTTTAAACAGAATATCAGGAATTAAGTCAGACAGGACATAAGAAACGGTTGTGAATTATCTATTCTTTCTTTGATTGTAAATTATAAACACCATTTACAAGTACTTTTCCAGAAAAAACACCATCCACAATTTCAGTAAAACCCGAATAAGCACGACCAGTTGTTACCTTTACCTTTTTAAGATAATAGCCATCGTTCTCTGCGCTGCTAACCATAAAAACATAATTTTCATTTTCCGATTTTAATAGCGCTTCATCAGGTAAAGCGATTGCTTCGTGCTGATTAACAATAACCAATGCTTCAATATATGCATCATTAACAAATTCTGCCTCGCCTGTATTGTTAATTGTGGCAATACATTGAATAGTCTTAGACTCAGGATCGATGGCTCTGCCAATAGAACGAAGCGTGGCAGGGTATACAGTTGACCGGTCCCCAAGCAAGTTGAATCTTACATCCTGTCCTGGTTTTAGTCTGGATATATCTTCCTGAAAGATAGAAAGCCTTAATTGCAGCTTGTTGACATCAACGATCTCAATAAGCTGTCTTTGTTGCTCAGCAAATTGCCCAAGGACCATATTCATGTTTGTTACATACCCTTTTATTGGAGCGACAACAGGATATGAGGCTACAAACTCACCGTTCTCTATTTTATTAACATTAAGTCGTAAGAGCTCTAACCGTATCTTCAGTGAATGATATTTTGCAGTAACTGCTTTATACTCACTTTCCATAGCAATAAAATCTTTTTCGGCTCCTATTTTTTCATCATACAAAATTTTGATCCTGTCATAATCGGCTTTAACCTGCTTAAGCTTAGCTGCAGTTTCAGCAAAATCCTGCTGGAGTACAATCAGTTCGTTGCTTAAAATAGTTCCGAGAACCTCGCCTTTCTTCACAAAGTCACCAAGGGAACAGTTTATAGATTCAACATTCCCTGATACGGGAATACTTATCTGGGCAATTCCTTCTGTAGGTGCCATAATATATCCATTGACGGCTATTTGTTCATTAAACAGCCTTTTTGCGGGTTCTCCAAATTTTATTCCTTCAGAGTCCAGCTGTTTCTGAGTAATGTGAATCAGATGATCCTGTTCCCCGGTCAAAGATTCATTAGTTCCTGAGTGTCTTCCACATCCAGATATCAGCGAAATAAAGATTAAAGACAGAGTAATAATAATAGTATATTGTCTCATCGCATCAAACTTTTATTGATTTAAATAATTAATTTCCAGTGCAATCTGATTATATCGGGCGACATTGTCAAAATAGTCCAATGTTAAAGTAAGTGCATTTTCAATACTAACAACAAAGCGGAAGAAATCAATTTCCCCAATCTTATAGCTGCGTAATGAAGATCTTAATATCTCTTCACTCAGCATTTTCCCTGAATTATTGTAAGTATCAATTGATTCCCTGTATTTCAGAATTTCACTCTTAAGCTCATTATACTTCGCTGTAAGAGTTTTCAGATAATTTGAATGCATGTTTTCATTAATTGAAACAGCTATCTTATTTGCTTTTATCCGGGAAGACTGGCCACTGAAAAAAAGAGGGACTGCGAGTCCAACCTGAAAGCCCTGGTAATTTTTTGATCCTGTAAACTTATTTGTTCCGCTGAAATAACTCAAGGACAGGTCAGGCAGAAGTCTGCTCTTTTCAACCTTCAGCATTGCATCCTGATATTCTGTTTGCATCTTCATCATCTGAAGACCTGGAATCAGCTCAATATCAGCATTGATTCACAGATATTAAACTTATCTCCTGCATTGGTATCTGAAATGCACTATCGTACTGCATCAGTCCATTAAGCTTCTGATAGGCAATATTCAGATCGTGGTTTAGCTTAGTTAAGGCAATGCTGATCTGCTGCTGTTTTGCTTTTGCATTAAGCAGATCAAGATGACTTATCTCTCCCACTTTATAGCTCAGTTCAGCACCACTGTTAAGACCCTTATACAGGCTGTCAATAGTAAAATAATATTTTTGCTTATTCAGAATATAAATGATATCGAAGTATGATTGAGTAACTTCTTTTTTCAGAAGCTGCTGTTTCTGCTCAAATTCGACAGAGGCAATGGATACATTTATTTTATTTGCTTTATTCTGCAAAGTGTAATTTGTCGGGAAATTGAAATTCTGCTCCACTCCAAATACTTTCAACGGGTAACCATTTTCAGCTATATTGTTTTCATCATAACCATAAAAGACCATAGTCTTATCAAGAGAGAAAGCAGTTCGTTGCAATGATTCCTGTTCTTTTATCCTTAAGGAGAAGGATTTCAATTCTTTGTTATTTTCCAAAGCCAGGGTTATTGCATCATCAAGACTAAGAGCTTTTGACTGACCGAATGTATTCAGCGTGGATAAAATCAAAACAATCAGGACAGTTAATGGCTTTGCTCGTATGAATCTGAGAGGCCTGAAGCGCACTCCTGTTACGTTATTGAATATCTCAAATAACAAAGGTAAAGCAATCATAGTCAGCATAGTAGATGTAATAAGGCCGCCAATTACCACAGTAGCCAGCGGACGTTGCACTTCAGCACCAGAACCGTTTGAAAAAGCCATTGGCAGGAATCCCATTGCGGCTGCTGCTGCAGTTAACATTACGGGCCTGAGCCGATCCTTTGTACCTTTAAGTATTAACTCACGCATATTTGTCATCCCTTTGTCTTTCAGCTCTTTTAAGTGCTCAATAAGGACTATTCCGTTAAGAACAGCGATTCCAAACAGAGCAATAAATCCAATTCCTGCAGAAACGCTGAAAGGCATCCCTCTTATCCATAAAAACAATACTCCTCCAACGGTTGCTAAGCGGTACTGCACTGAATATCATAAGTGCATCTTTGAATGATTTAAATGTAAAATGCAGGAAAATAAATATCAGCAGCAGAGCTATGGGGACAGCCAGCACAAGTCTCTTTGTAGCATTCTGCAGGTTTTCAAACTGACCTCCATAAGCGATGTAATTACCTGGTTTCATTGAAATATTACTTCCTACTGTTGATTGTATATCCTCAACAACCGATTGCAGATCACGGTTTCGTACATTTACGCTTACAACAACACGGCGATGGGTATTGTCACGGGAAATTTTAGCAGGGCCTTCTGTATATGAAATATCAGCAAGTTCACTAAGTGGGATCTGATTTCCGTCAGACAGAGGTACCTGAAGATGCTGAATATTTTCGATGCCTGTTCTGTTAGGCTTACTGAACCTGACAACCATATCAAAACGTTTCTCTCCCTCAAAAACACTTCCGGTAATCTCGCCACCAAAAGCCATAGCCAGATAACTGTTAAGAGTTTTCACATCCATGCCGTAGTAAGCAATTTTTTCACGGTTATATTTTACACTCATCTGCGGAAGACCTGCTGTCTTCTCAAGAATAATATCTGCGGCTCCGGGTATATCTTTTATCAGGTCTCTTATTTCAACTGCCTTAGTGTTCAGATATTCAAGGTCCTCTCCAAATATCTTAATCGCAATGTCAGCTCTTACTCCGGTAATTAATTCATTGAAGCGCATTTCAATAGGCTGTGTAAACTCATATTCGATTCCTGGTATTACAGCAAGTGCTTCCTTGAATTTTTCTGCAAGGCCTTCTTTGGTTTCGGAAACAACCCATTCTTCCCTTGGTTTCAATTTTATTATCATATCTATCTCTTCCATCGACATGGGATCCGTTGGTACTTCAGCAGCGCCAATACGGCTTACAATCTGATCCACCTCTGTAAAGTTGGCAAGAAGAATTTTTTCCATTTTGGTGGTCATCTCAATTGTCCTTGACAATGAGGTTCCTGTCTTTAAAACCGGTTGAATCACAAAATCTCCTTCATCAAGTGTAGGAACAAACTCACCGCCCATCCGGCTAAAAAGAAATCCTGTCAGATAGCAGCGAAATCACAGCTGCTCCGAGTACTATTCTTTTGTGATTACATGACCATCTTATAACATGATAATATGACCCGTGAGCAATTTTCATGATCCAGTCAGCCAGGTTCCATTTACTCTTCTTCTCTGGTTTCAGAAAAAGAGATGCGGCAACAGGAAGCCATGTCAGTCCAAGTATCATAGCACCTATTATTGCAAAACTGAAAGACAGTGCCATCGGACGGAACATCTTCCCCTCCACCCCGCTTAATGAGAGAATTGGAATAAACACGATAAGAATAATAATCTGGCCGAAAATTGCCGAACTCATCATCTTCGATGCGCCTTTGAATGTAATTTTATCAATAAGGGTTTGACGTTCTGCCCCGGAAACCTTATCAAATTCCGCTTTTTTGGCGGTAATTTTTATAGCAATAAACTCCACAATAATTACAGCCCCGTCAATAATTATCCCAAAATCGAGGGCCCCCAGGCTCATCAGATTTGCATCTATTCCGAATACATACATCATTGACAAGGTAAAGAGCAGTGCTAATGGTATCATTGATGCGATAACAAGAGCAGATCGCACATTTCCAAGAAGAATGATTACAATCAGAATTACAATGATGCATCCAAGAATAAGGTTTTCGACAACAGTAAGTGAAGTTTTGGAGATCAATTCACTTCGCTCAAGAATAGGATTAATATATACTCCTTCAGGCAGGTTCTTCTGAATTTGTTCAACCCTGTCCTTAACTTCTTTAATTACAATCTTCGAGTTGGCATTTTTCAGCATCATGATCTGTCCAAGGACTTTTTCACCCTGTCCGTTGGCAGTTATTGCACCAAATCTGTTCGCGTATCCGTAATGGACCAGAGCTATGTCTTTTACAAATACAGGAATAGTTCCATTCTTTTTTATTACGATATTCCCAATATCCTCAAGTGATTTAACCTGACCATCACCACGTATAAAATAACTCTGGTTTGTTTTCTCAATATATGCCCCCCCGGAAATACTGTTGTTTGCCTGTAAGGCATTAAAAACTTCGACAAGTGCTACTCCTTTGCTTCGCATACTCACCGGGTCGATAGCAACTTCATATTGCTTAAGATAACCGCCCCAGGAGTTAACCTCAACCACTCCGTTAATTCCTGACAACTGACGTCTGACTATCCAATCCTGTATGGTACGGAGATCCATCGGAGTATAAAGTTTTTCATATCCCGGTTTCAGATCAAGGATATATTGGTAGATCTCACCCAGACCGGTAGTTATCGGCCCCATTTCGGGAGTACCAAAACCTTCGGGAATATTAGCTGAAGCAGATTTTATTTTTTCTGCAATAAGTTGTCTGGGCAGATATGTGCCTATCTGATCTTTAAATACAATTGTTACAACCGAAAGTCCAAATTTTGAAATGGAACGTATCTCAAGGACTCCCGGAAGATTTGCCATCTCAAGTTCAACAGGAGCAGTTATAAATTGCTCAATTTCCTGGGTTGACAGATTTCCGGATGTAGTTATAACCTGAACCTGGTTATTAGTTATATCGGGTACTGCTCCAACAGGAATATTCATAATAGCAATTAATCCAAAAGATGCTATTGTGAGGGTAAACAGAATTACTATCAGTTTATTTCGGATACTAAAATCAATAATTTTCTCTAACATAGAAGTAAATTTTACTATATTGTCCGACAGAAGAAATCAATTAGTCAGAGTAAACGTTTAACAGTTTCATTGGTTATTTGACACAAAAAATACTATTTTAGGATATTTTGCTCTAAATCAGGTATTTATTATCGGCAACCCATACAAAACCTCAATCAGGATTAACCGGCTATTGCACTATAAATATCATAAAAATTATCCGTATTTACCAGTATGAATTCTATTAATTTAAGATTCCTGCACATTTTTACGGGATTACTAAGTCATACTTTCCGGGTAATGGAGAAAGAGCAATATATTTGTAATATACCAAACAAAATAAGATACTATTTAGCAGGGAACGAAATGAAAAGCTGTCTTAAGTATTATTTTCACTATCAAGAACAATTCTTCTAACTAATTATTTTGAAATATGAAAGCTTATAACAAACATTGCAGGATTATTAATTTTAAACATACAGGAAGCAGGGTAGAAAAAAAATGAAGTCATTCGCACTGATACTTACCAATCATAGATTGTGGGGATCTGTCTTATTACCATATCTAATACAAAGTGAGCCTAACAAAAGATATTATAAACTAATTGAAGTTCTTACACCTTTTCCGGGCACTGATACCTTAGGCAGCCTTACCCCGGATGAACGAGACATAGTAAAGACAATAAATGAATATTCCGACAGGAAACTCTTCACACTTTTTTCAAAAGACAAGTCTGTAAAAGATTTTACTGAAAAGGTCTCCAAAGATATATTTGAGCAATTCATAAGGCCCTACATTGAGAGAAGAATTTATAAATGCCTTACTATTGCCAGGGATGAAAATATTCCAGTCTATTACCAGAAAAAAAAGTCAGGAACACTTCATTCAGAAGATCAGCTTACCCTTAGTGGAGAAAATGCTTCACCGGTATTCCGTTTCATAAGAAACGAAGAGGATACCAGATATAACCTCAGCCTTGAATCAGGAGGTCAGCTCATTGATCTTTTAAAGGATTCTGTCGATATACTTTGCATATCGCCATGTCTTATCAGGGACGACTACAGGATTTTGTTTGTTTCAGATGTCGATGGTTCAAAGATCAGACCTTTCCTTTCAAAAGATAGTATTATAATTCCAAAAAAGACCGAAGATAAATATTTTAAAAGCTTTGTTCTGAATGCAGTAAATAATTTCAGGGTAGAAGGGACCGGTTTTAAGATTGAGATAATCGAACCTGATAAAAAAGCGATTCTGGAGATGGAGACAGGGATTAAAGGGAAGTCCGGTCCTCATTTTAAAATATCAGTACGAAGAAAATAAAATATTTGCTAATGAACTTTCGTCATCTTTTACTATACTTGAAAAGTGGCATGATGAATATAAGTTCAGAAAATATTACCGCGATTATGAATGGGAAAAACAATGCAGGGAGAGACTGGGGGAACTTGGATTCTTCTCCGATGATGAGATAAATTTCTTTCCTCTCAACACTGACCTGAAACGAAAGAATGATTTTTATTCTTTTCTTGAAACGGTAAACAATGTATATCCTGAGATTATTGAATCCGGCTTTGTGTTTACTTCCAGAATGGACCAGAACTATAATCTAAATACTGTTAATATATCGTTGAGCAGCCAGATAATTGACGACTGGTTCGATCTCAAAGCAATTGTAACAATAGGGGAATGGAAATTGCCATTCCATCTTTTTAAGAGGAATATCCTGGAAGACATCAGAGAATACAGGTTACCTGATAATTCTATTGCAATATTACCTGAAACATGGTTTTCGAAATACAAGAACATTTTTACCTTCGGTAAGAGCACAGACGATTCGCTAAGAATACACAAACAACATTTCTCGCTTATTAACGATGCTGTTGAGGATGACAGAAGGATAGGGCTCGAGAAACTTGAAAAACTGCTCTCCCCTGAGCAACTACCTGTAATTAAGCCACCTTCAGGGCTTAACTGCACTATGAGAAAATACCAGTCCGATGGTCTTAACTGGCTCATCTTTCTCCAAAGTTCAGGTTTAGGCGGATGCCTTGCTGATGATATGGGACTTGGAAAAACAATCCAGACTCTTGCACTTTTACAGTATAACCGGGAAAACTTCCTTCCTGCTGCTAACACTACTTCACAAAGCAACCATGACTTTGTTTGGCGCTTCTGATACCAGGCTGACATCATTAATTGTTGTTCCTGCTTCATTGATATACAACTGGGAAAACGAGATAAAGAGATTCGTTCCCGGAATGATTGTAAAGAGTTACAAAGGGAATCAGAGGATCAAGTCAACTTCCTATTTTAATAATTTTGACATAATACTTACAAGCTATCATACCTTACGGCAGGATGTTGATATAATAAGCTCATTCCGTTTTCATTATATTATCCTTGATGAAAGCCAGGTCATAAAAAATCCTGCATCGCTGTTATTTAAAACTGTTACAAGATTAGATTCAGAATACAAACTTGTACTTACCGGCACACCGGTTGAAAACTCACTTACAGATCTTTGGACACAGCTAAACTTTGTTAATCCGGGACTATTAGGTGATCTTGCCTTCTTTCGCAGGGAATTTGCAAAACCAATTGAGAAACTCAGGGATGATGAAAAGGAGATTAAACTTAGAAAAATAATTCAGCCATTTATTCTGCGGCGTACCAAAGAGATGGTGGCCAGAGACCTGCCTCCGATTTCTGAACAGACTGTTTTTTGCGATATGACAGAGGAACAGTTTAAAGTTTATGATGAAGAAAAATCTTCAGTAAGGAACAGTATTCTTAAAAACATGGAATCAAGTGGCCGTGAAAAATCGGCAATAATTGTTCTGCAGGGACTGATGAAGCTGCGACAGATCTCAAATCATCCCGTTATGGCGAATGATGAATATTCGTTCAGCTCAGGTAAATTTGAGACTGTAATTCAGGATATGGAAAGCGTATTGTCGGAAGGGCATAAGATACTGGTTTTTTCCTCATTTGTGAAACATCTTGATCTCTATGCCCAGGAACTCAAAAAGAAGAGAATACGATTTGCCAAACTGACGGGAGCCAGTATTAACAGGGAAAAAATTGTAAATAGCTTTCAGAATGACCCTGAGAATAAAATATTTCTTATATCTCTCAAAGCAGGAGGTGTTGGTCTTAACCTGACAGCTGCCGATTATGTTTTTATTCTTGATCCATGGTGGAATCCTGCCTCCGAGATGCAGGCTCTGAGCCGTGCTCACAGGATAGGTCAGGCAAAAAGTGTATTCGTATACAGATATATTACAAGCAATACCATCGAAGAAAAGATTGTCAGACTTCAGGAAAAGAAATCAAAGCTGGCAGATACATTTATTTCAAGTAATAATCCGCTTAAAGATCTGGATATTCAGGAGATTCTGGATATTATAGGATAAAAGAGGAGTGACTAAAGTGACTAGAGTGATTAGAGTGACTAAAGTTATGATTATGATTCAACATTTCAACATTTCAACATTAGTTCACTTCAAACTTCTTTCTAACTTTATACACTTTAACTCAAATAATCGATTTGTATATATTATAAAACCTAATATAACACATTATGAAAGTACTTGGCATAAATTGCAGTCCCCGCAAGGGAGGAAACACTGAATTACTTATAAAAGAGGTCTTTAAGGCTCTTGAGAAGGAAGGCATTAAAACAGAGCTCTTCCAGATTGGGGGAAAAAAGGTAAATGGTTGTATTGCCTGTATGAAATGCAAAAAGGAAAAAGATGGCTTCTGCCACCAGAGTAATGATGTAACAAATAAATGTATTGAAAAAATGCTGAAAGCCGATGCAATAATTATTGGATCGCCTGTATATAATGCTGATATAACCGGAGATGCCAAGGCATTTCTTGAGGTTGCCAGTTATGCTTTAGGAGCTTCAGGCAATCCTTTAAAACATAAACCAGGTGCTGCAGTTATTGCGGTCAGACGTGCAGGTGCTGTTCATTCATTCGATAGTATAAATCATTTCTTCCTGATCAATGAGATGATAATCCCTGGCTCATCTTACTGGAATATTGGGATTGGCAGGGAGAAGGGTGAAGTTCTGAAAGATGCAGAAGGAATGAAAACTATGAAAGTATTGGGGGAAAATATGGCATGGTTACTTGGCAGGATAAACGGGAAAAGCAAATCAATTGGGGAGCCTGTTAACAAAAAGGAAACAAAGTTTAAGATAGCCGGTAACAATAGCTCGGATGAGGAAATATTAAAAAAAGATAAGAAGAGCAAAAGTAAACATCACAAATAGTTTAATAACAAATAACAGAGCCCTGTTGGTCACATAACACTCAGGGCTTTTTTAGTATCATATAAAAAAAGCCGGCGTAAATTTGCCGGCTCTCTTATTTATTGATACTTATCTTTAATAATTATCTCTTTCAACATAATGAGTATGAAGAAGTTCATGCGACTTATGACTATTAGGTGCATCAAGAAACTCTTTATATATGGCAATTACTTCAGGGTTTTCATGCGATTTGCGTAAAACCATACTTTCATCTTCTGAGTAGATTGCTTTCATACGTTTTTCCCTGATTTTCAGGTTAGTCGGAATAGGCTGACCACCTCCACCGATACAACCTCCGGGGCATGCCATTATTTCGATGAAGTGATAAGTAGCCTTACCATCCCTGACAAGCTTCATTATCTTATTTGCATTTACCAATCCATGGGCAATTGCAATCTTAAGTTCTGCGCCTTCAAGAAATTTCCAGGCATCAACACATCCTTCAATTTTAATAGAAGCTTCCTTCACTCCTTCCATTCCTCTTACAGGAGTAATATTAAGGTTTCCAAATGGAACTTCACGACCAGTTACTATCTCATAAGCAGTACGTAAGGCAGCCTCCATAACACCTCCGGTAGCACCAAAAATAACAGCAGCACCGGTTGATTCACCCATAAATGAATCATATTTTGCTTCCTCAATATTTCTGAAGTCAATCCCTGCCTGTTTTATCATAACGGCAAGTTCACGGGTTGTAAGAACATAATCAACATCCTTATATCCACTGGCTCTCATCTCAGGTCTGTCAGCTTCAAATTTTTTCGCAGTACAAGGCATTATAGATACTGATACAATCTTTGAAGGGTCAATATTACGTTTGCTGGCATAGTATGTTTTAGCCAGAGCACCAAACATCTGCTGTGGTGATTTGCAGGTAGAAAGATTTGGAAGGAATTCAGGGTATTTATGTTCAATGAACTTTATCCATCCCGGAGAACAAGAGGTGAACATAGGAAGTGACACTTTAGTATCCCCGTCAACCAGTGCTTTCTTCAGTCTTACGAGAAGTTCAGTACCTTCTTCCATAATAGTAAGGTCAGCTGAGAAGTCAGTATCGAGTACTGAGTCAAATCCAAGTTGTTTCAGGGCATTAACCATTTTACCTGTTACCCTTTCACCCGGATCATAACCCAGATCTTCACCCAAAGCAACCCTTACAGCAGGGGCAGTCTGAACTACAACATGCTTATCCGTATCATAAATTGCATCCCAAACCTGATCGATGTATGTTTTTTCAACAAGAGCTCCTGTAGGACAACGATTCACACACTGTCCGCAGTTTGTACAAACAACATGGCTCATTGGCTTGTCATGAAAAGATGAAATTTTCTGATGAGCACCTTTATTGGCAACAGCAATTGCTGATACCTGCTGCAATGTAGCACAAGTCCTTACACAACGCTGGCAACGTATGCATTTACTGTCATCCTTAATAAAAGATGGAGAAGACCTGTCGATAGTATAATTCTTATCTTCCACAAGATCGAGAAGAATATGGTCTCCGAATGCAAATTCATTTGCGAGTGCCTGTAGTTCACAATTTTGATTTTTATAACATTTGGTACAATCTGCCCTGTGTTCAGAAAGCAGAAGCTCAACAACATGTTTACGTGCATTCCGGACTTTAAGAGTATTGGTATGAATATCCATTCCTTCTGATGCCGGTGTGGCACATGAAGCAATTAATGTTCTTGCTCCTTTTTGCTCAACAACACAGACACGGCAATTTCCGGCAACACACAGGTCATCGTGATTACATAAGGTAGGGATAGTAATTTTAAGTTTTTTGGCAGCTGCAAGAACAGTTGTTCCTGCCGGTACCGAGACCTTCTGGTCATTTATCATTAGATTTATCATAGTTCTCTTTTTTTGAATTGTTAATTAATAGATGATCTCTTCCTTAAAGTTACCAACTATTGATTTGAATGCATTTCCAACTGACTGGCCAAGACCGCATTTTGCAGCTATCTTCATTGTATCGGCAAGTTTGGTAAGCTCATGTCAGGTAGGTTGATGCCGCCTCCCCTTTCTTAACTTTCTCAATTCCTTTTAACAACTGCTGGCAGCCAACACGGCAGGGAGTGCACTGACCGCATGATTCCTCAGCAAAGAAATCGAGGTAATTATGCAGAACATTATACATGGACCTTGAACTGTTGAAAAGCTTCATTGATCCTCCGGTAGGCACTCCTTCAAAACCTATTATGGTATCTGCAAATCTTTTGCGTGGAACACAAAAACCTGATGCACCGCCAACCTGAACTGCTTTGGTATCGCCGTCACCAAATTCATTTACAAACTGCTGAACTGTCATTCCCAGTTCAAGCTCGAAAATCCCTGGTGTAGGAGTATCACCTGAAACAGAAAATACTTTTGAGCCTCTTGAATCACTCGTTCCATACTGAATGAAGTTTTTTGCGCCATGCTTGATGATCATCATAGCTGTCACAAGAGTCTCAACATTATTAATTGAGGTAGGCTTACCAAACAAACCAGATACTGTAGGGTATGGAGGTTTATTACGTGGCTCACCGCGTTTTCCTTCAATCGATTCGAATAATGCACTTTCCTCACCGCAGATATAAGCACCGCTTCCCATACGGTATTCAATTTCAAACTCATATCCTATTTCCTTAATCATTTTATGGAAAGAATTCGAGTTCGATCATCAGTTTTGGCAGAAGATATCTGTATTCACCCCTCAGGTAAACAATTCCTTTTTTTGCGCCGATAGCTTTTCCTGCTATTGCCATTCCACCATGAACTTTTGTGGACACTCTGTCGAGAATCTCGCGATCCTTAAATGTACCCGGCTCGCCTTCATCAGCGTTGCATACAATATATTTATCAGGGCTGGTCTCTGCAGCTGTGTATTTCCATTTCAGTCCGGTCGGAAATCCGGCACCTCCGCGTCCTTTAAGTCCGGAATCAAGCATGCTCTGAATAATCTCAGCATTGCTCATCTTAAAAGCTTTAATCAGAACTTCTTTAGGTTCAATTTTTTCAAATATAAGGTCTACCTTATTTAATCCAATATTTTCCATCGTCTTGCCGGATTTTTATTTTTGCATGTAATCTTTAATAATCTCACTGACTTTCTCGGTGGTAAGTTCAGTATATGGTATTTCATTTATGAGAATGGCAGGTGCTTTATGACACCATCCTATACAATTGGTTTCAAGAATACTGAATAACCCGTCAGCTGTTGTTTCGCCTACTTTGATTTTTAGCATATCTTCAAGGGTATGTATGATATCACTCTTTCCCTTCATTGAGCATGTTATTGTTTTACAAACTCTTATAACATATTTTCCTTTCACCTGAGTGTCGAGAAAGGTATAAAATGAAGCTGTCCCGTAAACTTCAGCTGCTGAAATATCGAGTTGCTTTAGCTACTTCTACCATTGCCTCATCAGTTAGATAGTTATGTTTTTGCACTATCTCCTGAAGAATTGGCATAAGGCTCTCTCGTACTCGACCATGTTTGTCGGACAATTCCTTAACCAGATTTCCTACTTGATACATTTCTAATTGATTTTTAAGTAATTAACTAAATTTATAATGTTGCTATTATGGTTTTAAAAAGTGCTGTTAAATTAATAACAATACTTTTTAAAAAAAATCTTAATTGTCATACTTTCTAATTTAGAATGAGAATAAAGAAGAAAAGATGATATTAAGGAACAATAGACAGTTTTCTGATGTTAATAATAATTGAGTGTTATATAGTATGGATCATATAGAAAAAAAACAGAAAATATTTAAAATTTATATATTACCTGTAAGAACCCGAAGAATTTGAAATTCCTCCGGAATCTCAGACGCAGTAATTAGAAAAAGAACTCTGAAGTATTAAGTTGCCAGCAACTTAGAATGCATAATTAATTGGACATAAGCAGTTCTCAGTTTACCAAAAAATTGCCAGTCAGAATTACTTTTAGTATCTTGAGAAAATAATCATAAGAAAGGAGCAGACTACTATATTTGGTATCAAATGAAACACATATTTGAATACAAATTAATTGAAATTGGAACTTACAATCTTACAGTAGCTAGTCTGACAGGATTATTAATTCTTTTTATTTTGGTTTTTGCCTTTCTCCGAATATTCAAAAAGTTTATCACAGGAAACCGAAGGATAAGAAAATCAAGCCAGTATGCTATATACCAGATAATGAAATATCTCGTAGTTTCAATTTCAATACTGATTGCACTTGAGCTACTGGGTGTTGATATAAAAGTAATGCTTGCAGGTTCAGCTGCATTACTTGTTGGAATAGGACTTGGTCTTCAGAATCTTTTTAATGATTTTGTTTCCGGGGTAATTATTTTACTTGATTCGTCTGTCAAAGTTAATGATATAATAGAGGTTGATGGTCTTTTCTGTAAAGTACAGAAGATAAATATACGTACAACCACTGTGTTAACCCGCGAAGACAAATATATAATTCTTCCAAATTCAACACTAACAGGCAATCAACTGATCAATTGGACTCATGGGGGTGTCACTTCCAGGTTCGACATAAAAGTAGGAATTGATTATTCTGCAGATATAAAGAAAGCAATTTCTATTCTTCAGACAGTTACATATGAACATCCCGGAGTAGTGAATGATCCGGTACCTTTTGTCCGTTTATATGATTTTGGCAATTCATCGATCGATCTTGTTGTTCTTTTTTGGTCTGATGAAGTATTCAGAGTTGAAAACATTAAAAGTGAAATAAGAATAAAAGTGTTTGAACTCTTTGCTGAGAGTGGCATTACAATACCGTTTCCACAAAGAGTTGTACACTTCAAGAATGATAATATTACCAAGGAAAAACCAAGCTGATATGCTCCGAATACGCAAAATTTCAAATCCATACCTTGAATCGAACAAAGTTGCAATGCTTAATGTAAAGAGCATTTTGTCGAGACAGTTTCCTGATATATGGAAAGATAAAATAGAGATACTTGATGAGCAGCTTGTTAATCCGTTGAAATTCAAATATCACTCAACTCTCTTTGTTTCAGAAAATATTCATGAGACAATTCTGGGATTTGCCATTCTTAAATATATGCCTGACCATAAATTTTGTTTCCTCGATTTTATAGCTTCAATGCCTGGTAAAACATCAACAGGTGTTGGTGGTATGTTATACCAGAGGGTAAGGGAAGAAGCAGAAGCCCTTGGAGCAATAGGTCTGTTTTTCGAATGTCTGCCTGATGACCCTGGCTTATGCAGGAATCAGGTAAACATTGAACAAAACAAAAAAAGGTTAGCCTTTTATGAACGCTACGGTGCAAGACCATTTGCTGATACTCTTTATGAATCACCAGTAAAACCGGAGGATGATTGCCCTCCCTATCTGATGTTCGATGGATTTGGAATACGAACCTCATTACCAAGAAATATTGTCAGGAATATTGTCAGGACAATTTTAGTCAGGGTCTATGGAAATTATTGCCCCCCGGAATATATAAGAAAAGTTGTCAGTAGCTTTAAAGCAGATCCGGTAACTCTTCGTCCTTTCAGGTATCATAAAAAGGTAATAAAAAAGGAGGTACAGCAAACCTGTTATCTGAAAAAAATAAGATTTTCTGGATCATTAACGATAAACATTCTATCCATCATATTCGCCAGAGAGGATATATTGAATCTCCTGTCAGGATTCCTCACATTACGAAAGAATTGGAACAAACTGGCATATTCAGAGTTGGGATCGGCAGAAGAATTTCCGGAAAAACATATTACGAATGTGCATGACAAAGCTTATGTTCAATATTTTAAAAAAGTGTGCAATAATCTGCCGCCTGGAAAGTCAATTTACCCCTATGTTTTTCCAATAAGAAACATTGCAAGACCGCCAAAGGAATTATCAGTCAGGGCTGGCTACTATTGCATTGATACATTTACACCATTGAACAAAAATGCATTCCTTGCTGCCAGGGAAGGTGTCAATTGCACACTTACCGCAGCTAATGAAATTCTATCAGGGACAAGAGCGGCTTATGTTCTTACAAGGCCGCCGGGTCATCATGCTGAACAATTTTCTTTTGGAGGATTTTGCTATTTCAATAACAATGCAATTGCAGCGCATTTTCTAAGCCGCTATGGCAAAGTTGCTATCCTGGATATTGATTATCATCACGGGAACGGTCAACAGCAGATTTTCTATTCAAGAAATGATGTACTGACTGTATCGATTCATGGACATCCTTCATTCGCGTATCCATACTTTTCAGGTTTCAGAGAAGAAAATGGCGAAGATGCCGGTTTAGGCTATAATCATAACTATCCTCTGGAAGAGAATATAACAACAGAGGAGTACAGAAATACTCTGTTAAAAGCAATAAAAAGAGTAAAAAAATTCCAGCCTGAATTTCTGATTGTGGCATTAGGTCTCGACACTGCGAAAGGTGACCCTACAGGCACATGGATACTGACACATCCAGACTTTGAAAAGAATGGCGAACTTATCGGTGAAATGGAGCTGCCAACTCTGATTGTCCAGGAAGGCGGATATAAAATTCAGACTATTGGAGTTAATGCAAAAGCTTTTTTCAACGGATTTTTTAAAACCCACAGGATTTCTGATACTTTATCCAAAAAGAAAAGAAGTAAGATTAATTAATCTGGCTTAGCTACTACCCTGATCACGCTTAACAGACTAATATCCTGTACATTTGTATAATCATACTGATACAAACCATCATCACCAATCAACATAAGTACTTTTCCAATTGGTATAACATCAAATGCATTGATGTCAGGATAATGAAATAATAAATGGCCGGTAATGTATTTAGGATCAGATGCATCATACACTTTTAGCCCTGCATCACCATCACAGATAAATAGCAGGTCCCCATCCTTGCCCAGACCATGCGGATTGGTCATCGCATAGGTCATAACAGTTACCGGGCTTTTAATATTTTTAATGTTAACTACATCGAGAGTATTGACATTCCCTCCGCAATTAGTTCCCGTTCTGAGAGTTATATAAGCAATAGTATCATCAACAATGACTGGATCGCAACTTCTCGCATGAGTAAAGTTTGAAAGCCATGCAGGTGATGATGGATTAGAAATATCATATACTATCATCCCTGATGTGGATCCAAGAAACATTTTGCTGTCAGCAAGAAACATAGTCTCAATATTCCATCCCGGATAGAATTCATTTATTTTGGAAGGAGATGTTTTTGATGAAATATCGAATACCTTAAGACTGTTATTATCTACTACATACAGTATATTATCTTTAATCCCGAATCTGGCCATTGATCCGCCAACTCCTACCCCGCTTCCACTTACTCCCGATGATGCACCTTGCGAATTAACATTATCATAAAAAGCCATACCACCTTTATAGTATATGGGGTAAGGATATGGATTGGGATTAACTTCCACTTTTTCCTTTATGGTTCTGAGCTCCCATGCAACAACAATTCCCTTTTCCTGATCAACATAACCCATAGGATAATCATTATCCTCGACCGGAGGAACAGTATAAGGGAAAATATCCTTAATCCTGCTCACCTCATGTATGTTATCAATGTTCTCAACATCGAATACCACAAGGTCAATATAGCTGTCTGCATACAGAATATTTCCTGAAATAGAAATGTCCACAACTCCCGGCAACTTTACAAAAAGCTTATTAACAGGTGAAGAAGGATCAGTGTTATCATAAACATGAAAACCCTTTAGCTCCTCAACTATAAATATATAATTGTCTTTAAAGTAAATTTTCCCTGGGTTAACAAGGTCCGTATTTTGTTCCTGACTCACTGAGGTTCTGAGATCTTCATATGACATATAAACAGGTGCATATCCTTTATATTCCCTCAATGTCGAATCTTCGCATGAAGAAAAGATTACTGGAAAAAAAGGCAAAAAATGGTATAATTGGAATGATTTTTGCTTTCATAAGATTAAGGTTTAGTCATTTTTTAATTAACAAAAATCATGCTAAACTATTTACCTAACTAACCTGAATTAACATGAAAAAATACATTATCTCTGCCATAGTATTGATATTCATTATCGTACCTGTATCCGGACAAAAATCAAAAGATGTTCTTTATCTTAAAAACGGAAGCGTAATAAATGGGACCCTGATGGAGGTAGCAGATAATCAATATAAAATAAGGACTGCTGATGGAAGCATTTTCATTTTTCCTGATTCGGAGGTTGAAAAATTTGTCAACGAAATACCGTTATTCGAAGGACGAAAAAAAAGCGGATTAGGTTTTTCACTCGAAGCAGGTTTTCTTGTTGGTTCTCAAAAAACGGAATACCCCACACCTTTTAGTTTTAACTGCGTGATTACAAATACATTAAATACAAGAAATATTTTAGGACTTGGATCAGGTGTTGAGTATTTGGGTCAGCCTTTCATGCCTGTATTCCTTGAATATAAGGGACTTTTTACAACCCATAAGACTTCTCCATTCTTCTTTATGAGAGCTGGTAAACTTTTTCATGTAAATGGAGAATTTACTAATATTGATACTTATGCCCCCAATTATGGCGTACCTGTCAACTATCACGGAGGGTTTACAATGACTATTGGAACAGGAATCTCATGGTCAAGAGAGGATAGTGAAACATTTCTGAGCTTTGCTTACAGGAACGCACGTACAAGCTATAAGGAATTAGACTATAACAAGTATACTTCTACCTACAGGAACACACTTAACAGGCTCGAGGTAAAATTCGGATTCAATTTCTAACCTGAAACAATTCTTTTATTTATTAACAATTCATCGAATAAGGACACATATTAGCCGGTTTAAATGGCAATTTTCCGGGATGAGAGATAAATTCTCCTGTAATGCTATATATTTATAGCAACTTTTACTTTATGGATTATCAGAATATACTAAAGAATCTTAAACCTGAACATGATTTCTTTATCGGAATAGACTCCGACGGTTGTGTCTTTGATACAATGGAAGTCAAACAAAAAGACTTTTTTATTCCTAATGCCATTAAATATTTTGAGCTGGCTGACATTTCGGCTATTCTGCAGGAAACATGGGAATTTGTTAATCTTTATTCTGTATACAGAGGAGGCAATCGCTTTACATCACTGATCAAAGTTTTTGAGTTTCTCTCGGAACGACCAGAAGTAAAAAAATCAAAAGTAATATTACCTGATCTGCAATCACTTAAATCATGGGTAAAGACTGAAACAAAACTTGGTAACGCTACTCTCCGGAAATATTTTGAATTGAACTATGACCCTGATCTTGAAAAAGTCTTAATGTGGACAGAAGCGATAAATACAGATATTGGCAATAACTTACACAGTATTCCTCCTTTCAGGTATGCAAGACATGCAATTGAAAAGACCTCGGCTATTGCTGACCTGATAATTATTTCACAAACGCCGCTTGAAGCTCTGGAACGTGAATGGGAGGAGCAAGATCTTAAAAAATATGTTAAAGCAATTGCCGGACAGGAACACGGTACAAAAACAGAACATCTTGCCTTATCAGCTATAGGGAAGTATGATAACAACCGGATCCTGATGATAGGCGATGCCAGAGGTGATATGGATGCAGCAAGGAATAATGGAGTGCTTTTCTTTCCTGTAATACCTGGCTATGAAGTACAATCATGGAACAGATTTCTTAATGAGGGAATAGACAGATTTATAAATGGATTATATTCGGGATATTATCAGGACTCTCTATTAACGTCATTCAAAATTTCACTTCCGGAATCTCCACCCTGGATAAGGTAGGTATGCTCTAAAAAGGGAAAATTTATCTTCTTCCTAACAATAATAAAACTAAAATAAGTTTTTCTAGCCTCATTTTTTTTGTGTATATTTAAGGACAGTTGCGGACAAATTAAATCAAATATAAAACAATAAGGAGGTAAGCTATGAAAAGTGAATATTTATGCAAAGTTTGCAGGGGTCACCTTAAAGTAAAAACTTCAATAGTACTGGCTGCAACAAAAAAAAACGGATCAACAGGAGGATTGGTATTCTTAAATCCTGAGCTGGGAAACTATACGATTACTACTCATCCATCATTCACCATAAAAGAAGGTGATGAGTATATCTATACATGCCCAATCTGCCACTCTCAATTGAATAGTGCCAAGTATAATCATCTTGTGAGAATCATTATGATGGATGAGAACGGGAAAGAGTTTAACATATACTTCTCAGGTATTGCCGGAGAAAAATGCACATTCAAGATAAGGGGCGCAAACATGGAAAGCCAGGGCCCTGATGCAAAATTATATAATAAGTATTTTGAGGTACCTGATGAGGACAGAAAATATCTTTAAAATACAGATTCGGATTAGTTTTTCACATCCTTCACTATAATCCTCATTTATAAGTTAAACAAAATCCTTATACATTCAATGCCTGTCTGAGAACCTCCTCAGTCAGATACATTATTCTATATCAGGAGATGCTCACGATACAGAAAAAATGGATTCATTCTGTACTTACTCATAATGTAGCTTTTTTCTCTCAATGAATAGTACTATTTTTACATTAACCAGCTGAAATAATAATTTGAATAAAGATGGAAACAGAAATCAACAAAAAAGCCGCTGATAATATCCGGCTACTTGCCATGGCTATGGTAGAAAAATCAAAATCGGGCCATCCCGGAGGTGCTATGGGTGGTGCTGATTATATACATATTCTCTTTTCAGAATTTCTGAATTTTGATCCCAAAGATCCATCATGGATAAATCGTGACAGATTTTTCCTTGATCCGGGTCACATGTCTCCTATGCTATATACAATACTTGCACTCTTTGACCATTTTACAATTGATGAGTTAAAGAATTTCCGTCAGTGGGGCAGTCCAACACCCGGGCATCCTGAATTCGATATCATGAGGGGCATAGAAAACACCTCTGGTCCACTCGGGCAGGGACATACAATGGCTGTAGGTGCTGCAATTGCTGAAAGATTTCTTGTTGCACGATTCGGTGAATTATTTGCACATAAGATATTTACATATATTTCCGACGGTGGTGTTGAGGAAGAGATATCACAGGGAGCAGGCCGAATAGCCGGATTTCTTGGATTAAGCAACCTTATAATGTTCTACGATTCAAATGATATTCAGCTTTCGACCAAAACAAAAGCTGTTACAATTGAGGATACAGGGATGAAATACACGTCATGGGGATGGAATGTCATAGAAATCGATGGCAATGATCAGGATCAGATAAGGAAAGCTCTTTCATCTGCTATAGCTGAAAAAGATAAGCCAACCATCATCATAGGTAAAACAATAATGGGCAAAGGGCTTCTTGATAAAGATGGAAACAGCTTTGAGGGAAAAGTCTCTACACATGGCATGCCTGTTAGTGAAGCAGGAGGTTCAGTCGAAAAATCAATGATAAACCTTGGAGGAGATCTTGAAAATCCATTCAGGGTATTTGATGATGTAAAAGAGTTTTACAAGAATCGGATTATAGAAAAAAGTAAAAAGGCTGAAGAATGGAAAAAAAGGAAATCAGAATGGGCATCCCTGAATTCTGAACTTGATAAAAAACTTCAAAGATTCTATTCCGGGCAAATTCCTGAAATCGATTATAAAGATATTCAACAAAAGGAAGGAATTGCAACAAGAGCTGCATCAGCAGCAATGCTGGGCATTTTTGCAAACAAGATAGAAAACATGATAGTAGCCTCAGCTGATCTTGCAAACTCTGATAAAACTGATGGATTCCTTAAAAACACACATCCATTTACAAAAGGGGATTTCTCTGGTGCATTTCTGCATGTCGGAGTATCAGAACTTACCATGGCAGCAATTATGAACGGACTGGCACTTCATGGTGGTGTTATTCCGGCATGCGGAACCTTCTTCGTATTTTCTGATTATATGAAACCCGCAGTAAGGTTGGCATGTCTTATGGGCTTACCCGTAAAATACATATGGACACATGATGCCTTCCGTGTAGGAGAAGACGGACCAACCCACCAGCCTGTAGAACAGGAAGCTCAGATCCGGCTTCTGGAACATCTTAAAAATCATCATGGAAAAAACAGTATGCTGGTACTCAGGCCTGCTGACGGCAACGAAACAACTGTTGCATGGAAAATGGCTCTTGAAAATAAGAAGACACCAACTGGATTAATTCTGTCGAGACAAAATATTAAAGATCTTCCATCTGAGAAAAATGACAGATTTAATGATGCACTCCAATCAGAATTCGGTGCTTATATTGTTGAGGATTGCCCCGGCAAGCCTGACATTATACTGGTTGCCAGCGGCTCTGAAGTATCAACTCTCGTTGAGGGTGCCGCCCTGCTGAAGAATGATAATCTGAAAGTCAGAATTGTTTCTGCTCCATCGGAAGGGTTATTCAAAAATCAGACTGAAAGTTACCGTAAGTCAGTTATACCTGATAATATTCCAATATTCGGACTGACAGCAGGTTTACCTGTGACATTGCAGGGTCTTGTAGGCCCTTCAGGGACTGTATGGGGAATGACAAGTTTTGGTTACTCGGCTCCATATAAAGTATTGGATGAAAAATTCGGCTTTACAGCAGATAATGTTTACCAGCAGGTTAAGACCTATTTAAGCAGTTTTAAGAAATAAACTTAAGTTCATTTCTTAATAAATTGACCGATTTTTTCCAGAAGCTTTTTTTTACTTATTGGCTTACTTATGTAATCATCGAAACCTGATGATAAGAACTTTTTCTTCATCACCCGACATTGCATATGCCGTAATAGCAATTACAGGTATTTCGTTATTTATCGCTTTTATTTTTTGTGTAGCTTCAAGTCCGTTCATTACCGGCATTTTGATATCCATGAGTATCAGAGTGATTCCGGGAGTTGATTTAAAGAGGTTTACTGCAATCTCCCCATTTTGGGCATGAAGTATTCTGGCATTTGTCGCCTTCGATAGTATTACATTCAGATAATAAAAATTCGTCTCATCATCCTCTGCAATTAATATGATAGCGGGTGGTGGTTCACCCTGAGTAGGAACCTGGGGTGAAGCAACAGATATGGATTTATCCGGAATTTTGAACGGGATGCTCATATAAAACGAGGAACCTGTTTAGAGTTCAGATTCAACCCAAATACGGCCCCTTAGTATTTCGGCTAACCCTTTCGCGATAGAAAGACCCAACCACTGCCTTCAGTCATTCCACCAGAGACCCTGTCCCTTTACTGAAGCGGTTAAATATTTTATCAATTGCCTTATCTCCTATTCCAATACCTGTATCCTTAACATAAAAAAGTAATTCATCACTATCTACTGTAAAACCGTAAGATATCATTCCCTTATCAGTAAATTTTACAGCATTGTCAAGCAGGTGTGAGATTATTTTTCTGAACAGCTCCTGATCAGAATTTACTGAAATTTTATCCAAACCATCCCCTGGATACAGAATCAACTCCAGGTTTTTCTGAGAGCATAGTTTCTCATTCTCTCTGAACAAATCCTTAAGTGTCTCTGATGGGTGAAAATTATGAATATTAGGAGTCAGGTTGCCGGAAGTAATAAGTGAGATATCCATATAGTTGGTGATAGTATTAAGCAATCTGTCGCTGCTCTCAAAGAGCATTGCAACAGATTCTTTTTTTTCTTCCTCACTCAGATCAGGCTGTGAGATTATTTCTGCAAACCCAAGTATCCCATTGAGAGGAGTTCTTACTTCATGTGAATATTATTAAGAAATGTAGTTTTAAGTTTGTCACTTGCCTCTGCTTTTTCCCTGGCAATTTTCATATGATCAGCAGCAATCACTCTTTCAGAGATATCAGTCGCCATCACCAGTCGGGTTATCCTGCTATTTTTTTCAGGCAAACCGTGTGACACTATTTCAACAGGAAAAACATCTCCATTTTTCTTGCGATGAATCATCTTTGCCGAATGAGATTTACCTGTACCAAGGTTTTTAACCGTTTCAATAAGATCCGGTATTTCTTCAGGCGGCCTTATATCTTTTAAAGTCATTGATGCAAACCGTATTTCTTGAATAGCCATAAAATTCTACTGTTGCATCGTTTACATCAATAAATTCATAAGTATTTACATCGAAAATATATGTCGGTACAGGGTTATTCAGAAACAGTTCTCTATACCTCTTCTCACTTTCAATGGTAGCGGCTTCCATGATTTTTTTCTCAGTAATATCTTCCTTTATACCAACAAAATGGGTTATTTCATCATTTTCATTCTTTATAGCTGATATTGAAGCGCTTTCCCAATACAATTCACCATTTTTCTTCCTGTTATGAAATTCACCCTTCCAGTCTTCTCCTTTTAAAATTGTAGTCCATAGCTTTGAATATTCTTCCTTTGATTTCTCACTTGAACTCAAAATACGGGGAATTCTTACCTGTCAACTCTGGTCTGGAATAGCCTGTTACCTGCAAAACCTGGGATTTACATACTCAATTATGCCATTCGTATCGGTAATTACAATTGAAGCAGGACTCTGATCTACCGTACGCGATAATTTCTTAAGTTTTATTTTCCGGTTTATTTTATCAGACACATCTCTCAGCAATCCCAAAGTTCCAATATTTCCATTTGCTATTTTAAATGGTCCGCTAAACTCAGCAAAAATTTTACTTCCGTTTTTATGACTGACAAGTAACAATATGCTGCTGTTTAATCGTGCCGAGTCAATAGTACGCTGAATAGCGGGTGCAGCTTTTCCCAATTCCCCTTCCATCAGAAAATCTCCAAAATGTTTTCCAATACATTCTTCAGGGGTGTAACCTAATTTAATAGAATTAGGCGACACATATACAATAATTCCTTCTGAATCTGTTATGTAAATGATATCAGAAATGTTTTCGGTCATAGAGCGGAATTTTTCCTCGCTTTCCTGCAATGCCCTTTCAATCTCAATTCTTTTTGTAATATCAGTGATAGAACCAATATAGCCGACAATTTCCTTGTCTCTTATTTCGGGCTCTGCATCACCCATTACCCAACAAACAGAGCCATCAGCTCTCAAAAAGCGGTATTCAGAGATAGATGTTCTTTTAGAATCAACATCCGCTCTCCACCTGCTTTTTACCCTTTCAACATCATCGGGATGTACGGCCTTCAACCACCCAAACCCTATCGCTTCATCGAATGAGAGCCCTGACAGGGTCATCCACTTTGGATTTACATAAGTGGTATATCCATCAGGACGAGTTCTGAAAATACCAACAGGGGATACCTGGGTTAGCGTTTCAAACAATTGCTGGCTTTCCTTTAACAAAATATCCGAAGCTCTCTTTGCATTTGCGATTCTAGTCTTTTCCAGAGCCTCCTTTACAGCAAAAGGGAGCCTAGTCATATGTTCTTTGATAATATAATCAGCAGCACCTGATTTAATACATTCTACTGCAGTCTCCTCATTAATTGAACCGGTATAAAGAATAAACGGGATCAACTTATTCAGTTTTTTCACATCTCTCAGAGCTTCAAGACCGTTATATGCAGGCATAGAATAATCGGAGATAACAATATCCGGACAAAACTTCTCAATTGCGTTTTTGGTCTCTTCACTTGTACAAACTACTTTATAATCGAAATCCAGCTTTTCTTTACGTAATTCAAGTACAGCCAGATCAACATCAGAGGAGACATCTTCAATAAAAAGAATTTTCAAATCATTTGGTTGCATTATCTTTCACTTTTTTACAACTATAGTTCCATATGTGGTATATACGGAATTAGTCCTGATCCATAAATATTTATATCAACTTAATTTTCTTAATTACTTAATTACTTAATTTCCTAATCCAATTATTCTATGACCTATCACAATAATTAGTAGTATCCAATTTTCCAGCAGCTAACTTTTACCTGCCTATTTTAAGCTAATTGGCTCTTCGTTTACAGGTATACTAAAATAAAATGTAGCGCCCTCATTCTCTTTAGCCTCAGCCCAGACATTTCCCTGGTGACGGTTGATTATTCGTCTTACAATTGCAAGCCCTACACCTGTGCCTTCAAAATCCTCTGGTTTATGCAGCCTCTGAAAAACACCAAATAGTTTATGTGAATAGTCCATATTGAACCCCACACCATTATCCTTTATGAAGTAAATATTAAATTTATTTTCTGTATAGCCACCGATTTTAATCTCCGGATGCGGTCTCGTGGATGAAAATTTAACGGCATTTGAAATCAGATTGAACCATACCTGTTTTATATAAGTTGGATCAGCATAAGCTTCAGGAAGAGGATCAATTGTAAAACGGATCTTCATCTGGAGATCTGACTGATTTAATTCATTATACATAGCCATGGCTATCTTTGCCATATCTGTTTTGGAAGCATTATGTTCGCTTCGTGCAACACGCGAAAGGGCCAGGATATCCTGTATAAGCTGATCCATCCTTTTAGTGTTTTTGCGTATGAGTCCCAATAGCCGTTTTCCCTCAGGGTTAAGCATCGATCCATGATCGTCAAGTAAAAACTTTGAAAATCCATCAATTGCGCGCAGCGGCGCCCTCAGGTCGTGCGAAACAGAGTAGGCAAATGACTCAAGCTCCTTGTTGGCAGCTTCAAGTAATCGGGTCCTCTCTATTACTTTATTCTCGAGGTCTTTATTAAGATTTGCGATCTCCTCTTCGGCTCTCTTCTGATCGGTCATATCAATTGTGTAACCTGCCAGATATCTTGGTTTACCGTCAATTACAATTGGAAATTTAATAGTAGTGTATTGCTTTCCGTTAAGTTCTTCTTCAATAACTTCCGGTTTCCCTCCGTTAAGTATTCTAATGTCATCAGCCACCATTTTATTTGCCAGGTCGGAGGGAAAAAGATCGTCCATATTTTTACCAATCAACTCACTTAGTGGACGACCAAGCATCTGTTCATAATTTTTACTCAGTCGTAGAGATCTGATTTCAGCATCCTTAAAAAATACATATATAGGACTGTGTTCCATAAAATGGTTAAAAATCTCCTCACTTTTACGCAGGGCATCTTCAGCTTTTCGCTGTTCTGTTATATCCTTCAACACACAGTGTGTCTGATGAAAATTGCCGTTTAAATCATACCCGATTCTTCCATCGAAAGCAATAATTATTATTTTACCTTTTCTGGTAATCATTTCAAATTCACTGTGAATTTTGCCTTTTGCTTTGAATAAAGGAAATCTCTTCAGAAAACCCTCCCTGTGAACAGACGTCAGGAAATCACCGAACCATTTCCCGATCACTTCATCCCTGTTATAGCCTAAGATATCCAACCAGGCCTGATTCACATCAATGAATCTGCCATCTGAATCAAGTGATTGATATCCCAGAGGTGCCTGATTAAAGAACAGGCTGAATCTGGAGTCACTTTCTAAAAGTGCTTTCTCTACTGCTTTAACTTGTGTGATGTCACGTGATACTCCAAGAACTGAACAAATATTACCATCTTTGTCATATTCAGGAGTAAGCATCCAATCGAGCCAAACAGGTCCATCAGCACTATTCCATTCAAACTGTTCACGGATAGATTTACCTGTATCAAAAACATATTTTAGTTTCTCTTCCCAGTATTCGCACTGCTCAGGCTCAAATATCCCTGATTCCTTGTGTGATTTACCGATTATCTTTTTTCTATCAATTCCTGCAACACTCAGCCCTGCTTTGTTCATATAAAGATGTCTGAACTGCCTGTCATATCGCATAATATAATCCGGACTATTCTCAACAATCGAGAGGTAAATGTTGTCACTTATGTCGTTAATATCATTCATACTTATTCCATTAAATCAGTAAGCTTCGAAATGCTAACTACGCCAGGGTATTGTAAAACTAAAAGTACTACCCTTCCCCTCTTCACTTTCAACCCAAATTTTACCATCATGCTTTTCAATAAATTCTTTACAGAGTAACAGTCCAAGTCCGGTGCTGGATTCACCATCAGTTCCTATTCGGCTTGTTTTTTCATTGAGAATAAAGAGCTTGTTTATCATAACTGATGGGATACCTATTCCGGTATCGCTGATTCTGACTTCAGTGGTATTTTCAATATCCCTCACAACCTCAACTTTAACCTTACCACCGGAAGGTGTGAATTTTACTGAGTTTGAAATAAGATTTCTGATTACCGTTTCAAACATATGGAGGTCAGCCTTTATTTCAATGTCCTCAGAAACCAGGATTTCCACTTCTACTCCCTTCTTTTTTGCAGATGCATTAACAGCTGAAATCCCGCTATTAATTGTTTTTAAAAGGTTTAGGTTCACTGGATTAAATTCAAGGACACCTCTTTTCAGCCGTGACCATTCAAGGAGATTTTCAAGAAGAGTGTAGATGTTGGTTGCATCATCTTTCATACTAATGGTAATATCCTGGATCTCTTCCAATGTCATATTCTCGATATCTTCAGTAAGTATCTGAGTGGCTGCTACAAAAGCACTCATAGGTCCCCGAAGATCATGAGCAAGAATTGAGAAAAACTTATCCTTTTCAGCGTTTATGGCTTCAAGCAATTCATTTTTAAGTTTTATCTCTTCTTCAGTCTTCTTACGTTCAATTGCAATTGCAATCTGGCTACCTATCAGAACAAGGAAATTAACATCACTTTCCGAATAAACTCCGCTCTTTTCATAATGTTGCAGTACCATAACCCCAATCACATCCGAAGACGATTTAAGAGGTATCCCAATCCATGATGGTGAAGCAGAACCAACAAGTTCCACTTCACCCATCTGCATAAGATTATCGAATGATTCATCGGAAAAGAGATATGGCTTAACCGTCCTGTAAACATATGACGTACAACTTTTACTAAGAACTGCAGGTGACAGGTGTTTCGTCAACCTTATCAACAAAATATGGGAAACTGAATAATCCAGTTTTCTTATTAAATAGGGCTATGAAAAAATTTTCAGCATAAACAACAGTACCTAGAGATGCATGAATAAGATTCAGAAGTTCATCGAGGTTTGAAGTAGTGACTATTCCCTGGGTTATTTCATGTATAACCTGATTTTCAAGTTCTGTTCTCCTACGGTTTGAAATATCTCTGATAATTCCTGTAAAAAATCTTCCTTCGGAAGTTTCCCAATCCGACAGGGACAATTCCAACGGGAATATATTACCGTTCCTTTTCTTTCCTGACAATTCAACTGTCTTCCCTATTACATTTGCTTCTCCTTTCAATCCAATACGGACCAATCCCTTAATATGTCTTTCAAGATATTCATCAGGAATTATCATAGTCAATGATTTTCCTAAGATCTGCTCTTCAGTAAACTCAAAAGCTGCTTCCGCTCCCCTGTTCCATCCTATAATATTTCCTTTATTATTAACTGTAATAATTGCATCATTAGCAGATTGTGCAACAGCTCTGAATCTTTCTTCACTTTGCTTAAGGGCTTCTTCATTTTTCTTTCTTTCGGTTATATCGTTTGCTACACCAATAAGTGCAATGGGTTCACCTATATTGTTCTTAATCACAGATGTAGAAAGTGATATCGGGAATTCAGTCCCATCCTTCCTGCGATTAAGAAGCTCTCCATGCCATCCCCCTTTTAATGTTGCCGGAAGAATTTCATTTACAAGATCTTCAGGATTTAGGGGAGAACGAATAAAACCTAAATGTTTTTGATTAAAATCTTCCTCTCCAAGTCCATAGATATCACGAAATGCTTTATTTAGAAATATAACATTATCATTCATATCCGTTATCGAAACACATTCACTGGTACTTTTAAGAGCATTGGCCAAAAGGATAAGCTGCTCCTCAGCTTTTTTCTGTTCTGAGATGTCACGGGAGATTCCGAATGTGCCTACAACTTCCCCATCGGTGTTTCTAAGAGGCAATTTCATGGCAGAAAACCATACATCTGATTTATCTTTCCGGGTAAGCTTTTCTTCCATGATAATAGACTTACCAGTCTTCATTATATTTTGCTCGTCATCAAAAGCCTTTCTGGCAGCCTCTTCTGTGAAAAAATCAAAATCAGTTTTACCAACCAACTGATCTGGATCAGTAAATCCAAAAGACTCCGCATGCGATTTGCTGTTTCTGATGAACCTGCTCTCCCTATCCTTAAAATAAATATGGTCAGGAAGATAATCGAGCAGAGCTTTTACGAGAAATTTCTCCTGCTGCAGATGCTTTATCAGCCATTTTAATATGGGTAATATCCTTGGTTTCATTAAGGATATGAGCTTCCCCATCAATTTCAATTATCGAAGCTGACATTAATCCATTAATTATTCTCCCGTCTTTAGCCTCTAAAATCTGCTTCAAAATTAACAATACTACCAGTTTCCTTTAATTTTTTCACAAGGTATTTCGTCGAATTTTGGATTGACCCAGATATCCAGATCGATAGATGACTTTCCTAACACATCATCTTCGGTATAACCTAGAATTTTAGTAAATCCATGATTGATGACACATACCTACCGTCTGAAAGTCTGTTTATATTTACAGAGTCAGGGCTTGTCATAAAAGCTTTGGTGAATTTCTCTTCACTTTTCAGATTTTTAGCTTCCTCAATGTCTCTTTCCTTGACTGCCCTTAAAACGGCCGGAATTCAAAAAAATACAAAGCAGGAAATAAAATAAGGACAAGGAAGCCGGAATCGAGTAACTAATTCCTCCCACATCATCACAGGAGGAAACAATTTTATTAAAATTGAGACCAGTATATCAGTGCAAAATATTGAGATAATTGTCAATAACAATAGCCGCAGTGGCATTATAATTTTCTTGCGATTATCTCGATTACTTAGCATAATATTAATTATCAGTACTATATGGAGTTTTACGAATTCCTTGCTTCTCCCCCTAAACGGAAGCTTGTCATAAAAATACAAGATAAGAAAAATCACATGAATGATGGAGATTCAAAAATATTTTTGTAGCAGAACATACCACAGTATGTGATTAATGTAATTTACGATTAGAATTTCAACCCATAAACATTTCAACTCATAAACTGATTAGTTTTCAACATTCATTATTCTTTTTACCTTTGTCGCCAAAGTAAAAAAATGCAGTACGATATTAAACCTGGTATTAAAGGACTTATTTTTGATCTTGACGGAACACTGGCCGATACCATGCCATACCATTTTAAAGGATGGAGAATAGCCTGTCAGAAATACGGAGCTGATATTGACACCGCATTTCTGAGAAAACATACAGGATCGCCAGGGTGGTTAATAGCCAGTGAAATCATTAAGAAGTGTAATTTAAGCGAGGATGTCACAATAGATCAGATCATTGAAGAGAAAATCAACATATTCAATAAAGATCAGCATCTTATAAAACCTATATTCCCTGTTGTTGAAATAGCTAAAAAATATTACGGAAAGATCCCAATGGCTGTAGGTACAGGAGGACACAGGGAAGCAGTGGAACGGACAATGGAGATTGCAGGTATCAGAAAATATTTTGACATTGTAATAACTGCCAATGATGTTGAGAATTTCAAACCTCATCCTGAGACATTCCTTAAATGTGCAGAGCTAATGGGAGTTGAGCCTGAAGTATATTGAAGTTTTTGAAGATGGCGACCTTGGTATTGCAGCAGCAGCCACCGCCGGGATGACAGCTACTGATGTCAGACCATGGTACGATTCAAGCTGGTAACAGCTCATGACTAAGAGAAGGGTTCTGAATACTCTTCCCTAACATGCCATTTCTCCGGCGTTTTTCTTTGCAGACAGCAGATTATAAGCCCCTTTAACAACAACACGTTCCGATGTTGTATTGAATCCTTCAGGAAGTTGAATTTCAGTAAAGCCCGATCCTGTTACTCCTTTTATTATTTCCACCATACGATATTCAGTAAATTCATAACCCGATTCTTCCTTGTCTTTTTCAAAAGTGAAAATATAATTCTTATCATCAAAGCTCACAACTGCTTCTGTCGGGACAACAGTTACATTTTTCGAAGATTCTTCAATTATTGCATTAACATACATGCCAGGCAAGAGATTTTTGCACGAGCTTTTCACTGAAGCATAAACCACCAGAGTTTTATCATCATTCACTGATCTTCCTGTCTGTGTTATTATTGCCTGATGTTCCTCATCTTCGTTATTTATATAGAATTTCAGACTTTGTCCGGCTGCTACCTTAGCCGCATCTTTTTCAAAAAGTGTTAATGTCAGAACTAATTTATCGCTGTTTACAATTTCAAATAAAACATCAGTAGGTGAAACATATTTACCAATATTTATATTAACAGATTTGAGAAATCCTTTTATGGGAGATACCAGATTAACAGTACTGCTTATATTATCCTCACTCAGATCAGCAGGATTTATCCCGATAAGTAATAATTTCTCCTCTAATGATCTTACCATAGCTTTAAGATTACGGTATTCCACAGTTACCTGCTGAAGGTTCTGCTCAGAATACACATCCTCCCTGTACAACTCAGTATGCCGTTTGAATTCCTGCTCAGCAAAATACAGTTTATATTTGGCCTCCAGATAGTTCTGCTGGATGTCAATGAAATCCTGATTCTCAATAACTGCTATAATTTGTCCGCGTGATACTTCATTTCCGGCAACCAGTGATGTGCTTTTAATAAATCCTCCCAAAGGCATACAGACAGTTGCCATATTTTGAGGAGATACAGTTATCAATCCGTTTACTTTTAGTGTATTGCCCATCTGGCGCATTTCGACCTTACCAAATTCAATTTCTGCCAGTTTGATCTGGTCAGTCCTTAATTCAACAATATCTTCAGGAAGTACCTCCTCACTCAAAACAGCATCATTGTTTTTAATATCTGTACCACATGATATCAAAAAAGTAAGTAGTCCAATGAATAATACTGAAGTTTTATAAGTCAATTTTGTCATAATAATGGATTTTAAAATATTTTGCCTGTTATATAATCAATTGAAATCACTGTCTGGTTACAGCTGTTTATTGCATCGATATAGTTTTGTCGGATAGCCAGTGCTCTGTTCAGAGTTAAAACATAATCAAGGTAATCGAGCGCACCGGCTTTGTAACTGCGTGTGGCTTGTTCAATTATCATTTCTGCCTCCGGCACAGCCTGCTTGTCATAAAATTCCACACTAAGTGAAAACTTTTTGTACTCATCAAGCAACGACTGTAATGTGCCGGCAACGGATTTTGAATAATTTTCGGCATCAGTACGTGCAATATCTTCACTTATTCGTGCAGCTTTGCTTTTTGAGGCATAAGCTCCAAACCAGACTGGCACTGATATCCCAGCCTGAATCCCGGTAAAACGATAATCCTGTCCAAAGCTTCGGGATACTCCGTTGACATCCTGACTACCAATAATTGTCTGACTATAATAGCCTACATTGAATTCAGGAAACATCCTGCTTCTCTCCAATTTTTTCTGATACTTCGATATTTCCACTTGTTGCTGCATATAACCAAGTGATGGATTCTGCCTTACTGAACTACTATCTGATACCGGCTGAAATTCAATTTTGTGCAGTTCTGTCTCATCAGGCACAGGATGTGATTGTATGTTCAAAAGAATACCAAGTTTTCTGCTGAAAATGGCCATATCAGCTGTCACCTGGTTCAACTGGTCTTTAATCTCCAGATTTTGTGAGCGTGCAGTTATCATCTCCAGCTGGTTTGTTTCACCTGTTCTGGCTCTCAATTCCGCAGCACGAAAAAACCCGGTATAGAGACTGTCCTGATAAGAAAGCAGTTTCTGCTTAGCCATCAGATAAACATACTGCCAGTAAACCTGCTTAACGAGTGTTGAAATCTCCAGTTTAGAAACTATGAGTTTTAATTCACTCCCCTTAATATTTGCATTGGCAAGTTTATGCTGATTAATATAAACAGAAGGAAAATCAAATGACTGTGAGACTGCTATACTGTTATCATTCGTATAAGAATTGAACTGTCCGTACTGACCGTCAATAGATGTTTTCGGAAGGTCGAAGGAGGCACCCTTAAGTGCTTTCTGAACCTCAACCGAATAACCCGCTGATTTAATAGTCAGATTGCTATCGAGAGCTGTCTTTATAGCTTCATTAATCGTAAATCGTTCAGACTGCTGACCATAACTCGTATTAATTGCAGATGTAACACCCAGTAAAAGCGCAATTACTGCAATCCTTTTAAATAGTTTTCCTTTGAAACCAAGGTCAATTTTATAAGATGAGAATAAAATATAGAATACAGGAAGTACAAACAGTGTGAGTAATGTTGCAGTTATGAGCCCTCCTATAACTACAGTGGCAAGAGGTTTCTGAACCTCGGCTCCGGCAGATGTGGAAAGAGCCATCGGGAGGAAACCAAATGATGCAACTGCCGCAGTCATTATAACAGGACGTAATCTGTTATGCAGACCTTTGAGAACACGCTCTTTAATATCACAGGTCCCCTCTTTTTCGAGTCGGTTAAACTCCGCTATCAGTACTATACCATTAAGTACTGCTACTCCAAACAAGGCAATGAAGCCAACACCGGCAGAAATTGAGAAATTCATGCCTCTTATCCATAATGCAAAAACACCTCCGATAGCCGACATAGGAACAGCAGAAAAGATCAATAGAGACTCTTTTACGGAATTAAATGTGAAATAAAGCAGTACAAATATTAACAAAAGAGCCACGGGAACTGCTATCAGTAATCTTTTCTGTGCAGCTTCGAGATTTTTGAACTGACCTCCAAATGTGATATAATAACCTGTTGGTAGTATAATTTTATTATCTATCTGATTTTCAACCTCATTTATAACACTCCTGACATCCCTGTTACGAACATTAAATCCAACGGTTATCCTTCTTTTGGTGTCTTCACGGGAGACCTGTGCAGGACCTGATTTGATGGATATTTCTGCTAACTGCTGAAAAGGAATCTGTCCTCCTCCGGGAAGAGCTACTGTTAAATTTTTAACATTATCGAGACTTTGTCTGTAGTCTTTATCCAGGCGAACAATCAGTGCAAAACGCTTCTCTTCGTCAAATACCACACCAGCCTGACTTCCTGCAAATGCAGCACGTAATATACTGTTCATATCATTGATTGAAATGCCATATTGCGCCAGACGGTCACGGTTATACTCAACCTGAATCTGTTCCAGACCTGTAACTTTCTCCACATTTATATCCTGTACTCCTAATACCGGCATGATAACTTTTTCAATTTCCGATGCTTTTTCAGCCAGAGTATTAAGATCATCACCAAATATTTTTATTGCAATATCCTGTTTTGACCCTGTCATTAATTCATTGAATCTCATGGCAATAGGTTGCTGAAACTCAAATTTAACTCCTGCAAGAGCAACAAGTTTCTCTTCCATTTTTGCAACAAGCTCTTCACGGGTTGAGGCTGAAACCCATTCACTCTTATCTTTCAGTGTGATTATATAATCACCTGTTTCCATAGGAGTTGGATCGGTAGGTATTTCTCCTGATCCTATCTTACAAACGGCATGTTTTATTTCCGGAAAGTTGTCCAGAAGGATTTTATTGGCCTTAATCACCATATCAACAGTATTTGTAAGTGAGCCGCCCTGCAGTGTAATCACACTCGACGCAAGATCTCCTTCTTCAAGCTGGGGAATAAATTCACCCCCTAAGCGACTAAACATTATAAGACTTAAAATAAATAGCGAAATAGCTGATACGGAAACAATCAATTTATGATTCAGGGCAAATGCAATTGCAGGATTGAATATCCTGTGCATCTGTAACATTAATTTATCAGAATAATTTTGTCTCCTGATTGTTGATTTGCTCAAAAACAATGCCGATGCCATTGGAACATAGGTAAGCGAAAGAATTGCTGCACCGATTAATGCAAAGGTTACTACCTCAGCCATAGGACGGAACATCTTACCCTCAATTCCTACCAGTGCCATTATTGGCAGATAAACAATCAATATTATTACCTGTCCGAATGTTGCAGAACTCATCATCCTTTTAGCTGAGTCCAGTACATTTTCATCCATCTGCTCTTTGGATAATCTGGTAACTCCGGGATAGTGATGCTTACTCATAGAGATCCGATGAACAACGCTTTCAACAATAATAACGGCGCCATCCACTATAAGTCCGAAGTCGATGGCACCAAGGCTCATCAGGTTACCCGATACACCAAAAAGGTTCATCATTGATACAGCAAATAACATTGACAGAGGAATAACTGAAGCCACAATCAGCCCGGCTCTGATGTTACCAAGCAATAATACAAGGATGAATATTACAATTAATGCTCCTTCAATGAGGTTCCGCGATACTGTTCCGATGGCTCTGCCGACAAGATCAGATCTTTTCAGAAAAGGGTCGATTGTGACTGCTGCAGGCAATGATTTCTGAATTGAACTTATACGAGCTTCAACATTTGAAATTACTTCATGTGCATTTGCACCCTTAAGCATCATAACAACACCACCTACAGCTTCTGATGTATCAACAACAAATGCCCCATACCGTGTTGCACTTCCAAACTGAACAGTTGCAACATCTCTGATAAGCACCGGAATCCCGTTACTACCATTCTTCACAACAATCTTTTCAATATCTTCAAGTGTTTTTACGAGCCCGATACCACGAATAAAATATGCTGTCGGCTTTTTATCAATATATGCGCTTCCGGTATTTTCATTATTTTTCTCAAGAGCTGTAAAAATATCAGTCAGTGTCAGGTTCATTCCTCTGAGTCTGTCAGGATTTACAGCAATCTCATACTGCTTCACAAATCCGCCATAACTGTTAATATCTGCCACACCAGGAGTACCAAGCATCTCACGCCGCACAATCCAATCCTGAATTGTCCGTAGCTCCATAGGGTTATATTCTTTCTCATAACCCTTTTTTACAGCAAGTCTGTATTGAAATATTTCACCCAAACCTGTCGAAATTGGGGCCAGTGAAATCTGAGCCACATTAGCGGGGATGGATTCCTCAGCCTCTTTCATTCGTTCAGTTAACTGCTGTCGTGCCCAATAAATATCCACATTATCTTCGAATACAACAGTTACTACCGATAATCCAAGACGTGAAATTGATCTTAGTTCTATAATATCCGGGATATTCGCAACAGCTACTTCAATCGGAGCAGTTATAAAACTCTCAACTTCCTGCACTGCAAGAGAAGGGGCAATTGAGATAATCTGAACCTGGTTATTTGTGATATCCGGAATAGCATCAATTGGAAGTCTGGTTAATGAATATGCTCCCCAGCCTATTAATGCAACAATAAATAATCCTACAATGAATTTATTCTTTACTGAAAAAGTGATGATTTTGCTAATCATTATCTGGAAAATATAAAAGGTTAAGAAATGGCATCTGGTGATGTCTGAATTTCTTTTAATCTCCGGCTATATACAGTTATCCTGTATATATTTCATCTGATAGCATCTGTTAGTCAAAGCTTCACAGATGCGGACAAGAGTCCGGCGGAAATTAAAAAAAGTCTGTTAACCTTTGGAAGGAGGAGCCCTCAGAGATGAGTATTCTTTACCATACATATCAGGCAAGAGGATCCTGACATTGTAATATTTAATAGTATACGACTGTAAATCAGCAAAATAATGATTACAATCATTAATTACCCCTAAGTTTCTCAACTGAATTTCATCAGGGACAATATTTAATACTATTTTCTCGGAAGTAAGATCATTAAAAGCATGACAGTGAACAGGCAATCCCGGGTGATGTCCGGGTCTGTTATCTGAAACAGGACAGGAATCACCATTTCCGGAATATGCATCAGCAAGATGATGATCATGTGGAATGATACTATGTGCGATGACTGTTAGTCCGGCAATTACTAATAAAAAGAGGGATATGGTTTTAAAAATCCTGTACATGATCAATAACTGATGCGGGATTTGTTATACCGACAAATATAAAGAATAATTTAATTCAACCTAATTGGAAAAATCTGAAAATCAATATTTGCTTATTATTGCCATATAAAAAGAAAAAGCCCGGCATAAGTTATGCCGGGCTCCATTTCCATTAATATTAATTATACAAGTATTTTAGTTATAAGATTGGTCAGACTTGTTTTGATATCATCAAAAGGTTTTCCATCTCTGCTAAGATCCTGTTCAACAACCATATACTTCATTCCTGCAATATCTTTTGCAGCAAGAATTCTTTTGAAATCGATTACTCCTTCACCTACCGGAGCAAAATCTTTCACTCCGTTTGTTGTATAGAACGGAGCTTCTTTTGTATACATATCCTTCATATGGAATAACTGGAACCTACCGGGATATTTTTTGAATATCGCTACAGGATCCTGTCCGGCCTTTGTAGTCCAGAAGAGATCAAGCTCCATAGTAACCAGATCTTTATCCAGCTCTTTCATGAAAATATCATAGTAAGGAACTTTACCTTCAACAGTTGCAAATTCAAAATTATGACTATGATAACCAAATTGAATTCCGGTATCTTTCATGATCTTTCCAACTTTATTCCAGTCAGCTACCATTTTCTCATAACTGGCAACAGTCTTACGAGCCTCTTCAACAACCCATGGTTGCAGACAATACTTCACGCCAAGAATAGCATGATCATCAGCCATTTTTTTAGCGTTATCAAGAGTTATACCCTCTGCTTCAACCTGTGTATGACTACTTAAAATCTCCATTCCAAGATCGTTCACCAACTTTTTGAATTCTGCAGGTTGATAACCATAAAATTTTCCATCAGCATAACCGGCCAATTCTACATATTTATAACCTATATCTGATACTTTTTTAAGCGAACCTGCCGGATCCGTTCCCATAGCATCGCGAATAGTATACAACTGAAGTCCGATTCCAAAAGATTTAGGGTCAACTGAAGACGGAACTGATGAACGCATTTCATTGGTGCTATTCGAAAATGATGAAAGAGCAAAAGCGCCGATAGCCCCAGCTGCAGACACTCTCAGAAAATCCCTTCTAGATTGATTTTTTTTCATGATATGACTTTTTGAATAAAATTATTATTAATTACTGCTTAAAAAGTATCTAAAAAATAAGGTATTAAAGATAATACAATACCTTTAAAGTGCAAAGCGCAAGATATACAATACAAATTTATAAATTGCTCAGGATATCAGATTAAAAAGATCCGTAAATATGGAATATATAACGGATAAGGCAAAACGCAACAGGCAACGACTAATTTATAACGGATAACAAATAACATTAAAATTTGAATCAACTGATAATAACATCCGATGGATCACATACAATTTATGTTCCTGAACTGAATGAACATTACCACTCAATTCACGGGGCAGTTCAGGAATCTGAATATATATTTATAAGAAATGGTTTTGAAGAGTGCAAAGCCAGCCCGGTTAATATATTTGAGGTAGGCTTCGGAACAGGATTGAATGCCCTCCTGACTGCTATAAAAAGCAAGGAAGGATCAAGAGAGGTCAATTATACGACGATTGAAAAATTTCCTTTATCCGGGCAGATGATTAGCAAACTTAATCATTACAACTTTGCAGGAAAAGAGGGTAAGGAGATATTTGATAAGATCCATTCATGCCCCTGGGGAACAAAGGTGGCAGTCTGCAAAAACTTTAACATTATAAAAATAGAAGGAGATATTGCAAAGGATATTCCTGCCGGCAATTTTGATCTGATATATTTTGATGCATTCGGACCTGATAAGCTGCCATCAATGTGGACAAAAGAGATTTTTACAAATATTGCTGCAATAACCGTAGCCGGAGGCATGTTCCTGACCTACTCTGCCAAAGGTGATGTAAAAAGAAACCTTAAAGCCTGTCAGTTTGATGTGTCACTAATTCCTGGTCCTCCAGGGAAAAGACAAATTATAAGAGCAGTTAAATTGTAAAAATTAATTTTTGTCATGTCTTTTTTGCGTTCACTGAAAGTATTATCTTAGCGGAAATTTTAAAAATTAAAAACATATCGTATGAAAATCAAGGGATTATTTGTGATTGCGGCTGTAATAGCCATGATGGTTAGTTCTTGTGGAGAGAGTGCAATTAAAAATGCAAAACTAAGTACAAAGGAAGACTCATTATCTTATGCATTTGGGATAGTAAATTATAATGCACTAACGGCTGATAGTCTTATGCTCAATCCAATGATTGTGGCAAAAGCAATGTTAGATGGAAAAGAAGATAAACCTTTAATGACGGATGATATTGCCCGTTCATTTATTATGGTGTTTATTAATCAGAGAGAAGCTGAAAAATCGAAGAATCAGGCTGAGCAGAATAAAGTACTTTACAAGGATTATATTGAACAGAATGAGGCTTTTCTTGCAAAAAATAAAGAAAAACCGGGTGTTATTGTTACCCCAAGCGGTCTGCAGTATGAGGTAATAAAGATGGGAACAGGTCCAAAACCAACAGCTGAAAGCACTGTTAAGGTTGATTATGTAGGAACACTCATTGACGGTACAGAATTTGATTCATCAATAAAAAGAAATGAACCTGCTCAGTTTCCTGTATCTGGTGTAATACCAGGTTGGACAGAAGCTTTACAGCTTATGCCAGTTGGTTCAGAATTCAAACTTTTTATTCCTGAATCACTAGCTTACGGAGCAACAGGTGCAGGTGATGTTATTAAACCTTACTCAACACTTATTTTTGATGTTACCCTTCTTGAAATAGTAAAATAATATGGCAACTGCAGAAATTCAGACACCAAAAGGAACTATGAAAGTCAGTTTTTATGAAGCTGATGCTCCAAATACTGTTGAGAATTTTATAACTCTGGCTAAAAAAGGATATTACGACGGGCTTGCATTCCACAGGGTTCTCCCCGATTTCGTAATACAGGGTGGCTGCCCTTTTTCAAAGGATATGAGTGATCCCAGAGTTGGGACTGGCGGACCTGGTTATAAAATTGATTGCGAACTTACAGGGAATAACCAATACCATGATCGCGGTGTTCTCTCAATGGCTCATGCCGGTAGAAATACAGGCGGATCTCAGTTCTTTATCTGCCACAGCCGTACAAATACAAAACACCTCGACAGGCAACATACCTGTTTCGGAAAAGTATATGAAGGGTTGGACGTGATCGATGCAATTCGTCAGGGCGATAAAATTGAAAAAATTATTATACACGAAGAATAAAGAGAAATGGCATTTGAAATTACCGGAAAAATTATTGAAATATCTCCTGTAAACCAGGTTAGTGATAAATTTAAAAAGCGGGAGTTCGTAATTGAGAAAAAAGAGGCTGGTGGTGCAGCAGTATTTATTGATTATATTAAGTTTCAACTGGTACAGGATAAATGTGATCTCATTAACGAATCGTTTTTAAATGAGGATGTTAAGATCTGGTTTAACCTTAAAGGCAATAAATGGGAAAGGGATGGCAAAATAAATTATTTTACCAATCTTGATGCCTGGAAAATTGAAAAATCTGCATCCCAGGGAAGAGATCAGGATGTGGCTTCCCATATTACACTTGAGGATATCCCGCCTGAAAATGACGAGTTAAGCGATCTGCCGTTTTAATGAAATAGTATAAAGGCTGTCACTGATTGACAGCCTTTTTTTATTTATAACATTCGAATAATCAACTTGTTGTGATTTTTTAAATTAGAAAATACAGTTAAAATGAATGCCATTTTGCAGGCTTATATCCTATTTATATAAGTAATCAAAAATATATTCTCACATTTTTCAAACCAAATATTTAAAATATCATATCAATGAAGTCAATCTCTTTCCTGCTTTTTGCTTCAATGATGAGTTTACATCTTCAGGCACAAATACCGGCTGAAACAATCGTGGCAAATCCACGTCAGATTCAACTCCCCTATAACAGACTGATCCAGTCTGCTGGTATCCAGATTTTATTTGGAAACGAAGCTCTTGAAAATCATGCACTTGACGCAGCACTTTCTCCTGACAAAAGGATTCTTGCTGTTGAAGAAAGAACAAGCATAGTCTTTATAAGCACCTCTGACAACAAAATAAAATTTACCCTTCCTTTAGATAATCATCCTGATCTTAAAGGAGGAATGAATACCTATTCCGGAATTACCTGGCATAATGGGGCAGATGGTTACGAGGTTTACTGGAGTGCTATCGGAGTACGTAGCAGATCCTTCGTTGTATCTGCAAAATGGAATGGACAAACAGCTGAATTTGGACGGATGTTTGAATATAAAACATTGCCACCGGCAAGAATGGCGCTGCCAAATGAAATTATTATCAAGCAAAGAAGCAGGCAGGGAATTTTTGTATGTAGTTTTAAATGGAAATAACCAGGTTCTTAAACAGGACTTTTTAACAGGAGATACTATCTGGACAACTGTTCCTGGTGTAGCGCCTTACGGACTTGCAATGGCTGCCGGCAAATTATATGTAACAAACTGGGCTGGACAGATTTGCTGAATCAGGTGATACCAATATCGCACTTGCTCCCTGGGTATTTGCAAGAGTAGATAATCTTACTGCAGGTGGAGCAACAAGGGAAGGAAGTGTTACAGTACTTGACCCTGTCACTGGGAAAAAGATAAAAGATATTATAGTGGGACTGCACCCAAACGAAATAATTACCGACAAGAAAAAGAAGTTTATATACGTAACTAATTCAAACAGCGATAATATATCCGTTATAAACACTTACAGGGATGAGGTTACTGAAACAATAAGCGTAAGATTGCAACCTGAAATTAATCCCTATTTTGGTGATTCTCCTAACGGATTATGTCTCTCATCAGATGACAAGATATTATATGTAGCTAATGGGATGGATAATGCTCTGGCAGTTGTTCGTTTGGGAAAAAATGCGGCATCCAAAGGGGATAAAAAAGGATCATCAGTTATTGGCTTTATACCCACAGGAGCTTATCCCTCCTCAGTTAATATCCTGAATTCCAAATATCTGTACGTTTGCAACCTTGAAGGCGAAGGAGTAAGACTGGGCATCAGGGATGTAAACACAGGGAATCTGGCATATAACTCTCATCATATGCTGGCATCAATATCAGTAATACCTGTACCCGGAAGAAGGCTTCTTTCTGCATATACCGATACTGTTATTGCTGTTAATGATCTCTCAAGAGCTACTCTTGCCAGGGAAAAACCAAGGGAAGCAGCACAACCCAAACCTTTACCTGACAGGATCGGAGAACCATCACTTTTCAAACATGTTGTTTACATAATCAAAGAAAACAGGACTTACGACCAGATTCTTGGTGACATGAAACAGGGTAATGGTGAGCCGGGACTATGTGTATTTGGTTCAGATGTTACTCCTAATACTCATAAACTGGCTGAAGAGTTCCTGCTCCTGGATAATTATAACGTATCCGGCAAATGTTCTGCAGAAGGACATCAATGGACTGATGCATCAATTGTCACTGACTATATAGAGAAGAATATGAGAGCATGGTTCAGAAGCTATCCGCACGTTCAACAGGATGCTCTTGTTTATGCACCCTCCGGATTCCTTTGGGACAACGCCTTAAAATACCATAAGAGTGTACGGATTTATGGAGAGGCATCGGTTCCTGTTTTACGACAACGGACTACATGGACTGAAGTATATAACAATTTCATTAACGGTAAAAAAACTGAGTTCACGAACCGTACAACTATTGACCCTGTTAAGAACATATTAAGTCAGACCTACCCTTCATATGGGAATCATGAATTTCCCGATATTATGAGAGCTGATGCTTTCATTAAGGAGCTGAATGATTTCGAAGCTCAGGATGGCGACAAGCTTCCTGAACTTATGATAATTGCCCTGCCAAATGATCATACAGGCGGTACTCGTCCCGGATTACCCACTCCCCGGGCTATGGTAGCAGACAATGATCTTGCACTTGGGAAAATTGTTGAAGCACTGACAAAAAGCAGGTTCTGGGAAAGTACTGTTATTTTTATAACAGAAGATGATTCACAGAATGGATGGGATCATGTATCTGCATACCGTACCGTAGGACTTGTTTTAAGTCCATATTCAAGAACTAAAAATACAATCAGCACTTATTACGATCAACCTTCCATTGTAAGATCCATTGAACAGATACTTGGATTACCCCCGATGAATATCCAGGATGCAATTGCAAATCCAATGACAGATTGTTTCACAGGAGTAAAAGATTTAACTCCTTTTACTGCTGTTGCCAAATAACATTCCTTTGGATGAGATGAATCCTCCACTGTCGTCATTAAGCGGAAAAGCACTGCATTTTGCGAAACAGAGCCTGTTGCCGGAATTTGATGGTATAGATACCGGAAGTGATGATATTCTAAACAGGATACTATGGTTTGCGGTCAAAGGAAACAAACCATATCCTGCAAAATTTGAAGGGAAAAACCCCGATGAGGAGGATGACGAATAATAAATTATTCAAACTACAATAAACCATATCCATCGATAGGTGTTTATTAAATATCATCTCATTAGTATTTCCGGCTCAATTTGAATATAACCCGGCAGAACCATAAGCCGGATACATTTATAATATCTTATGAAGTCAGAAAAAAAATCTCCGGTGAATATCGATGAATATATTTCAGGTTTTCGGGAAGATATTCAGACAATCTTACAGTCATTGAGGCAAACTATTCAAATTGCCGCACCGGAAGCAACTGAAACTATCAGTTATCAGATGCCTACTTTTGTATTAAATGGCAATCTGGTACATTTTGCTGCGTTTGATAAACATATTGGATTTTATCCGACTCCTAAGGGAATAGAATCTTTCAAAAATGAACTATCAATATACAAAAGCGGGAAAGGCTCGGTACAGTTCCCTATTGATCAGCCACTTCCGTTGGATCTAATTTCCCGTATGGTTAAAATGAGAAAAGAGGAAAACCTTCAAAAAGAAAAACAAAAACTTAATAAAAAGAAATGAACCCTTTACTTAAGCCCTGGCTCACACCGTTCGAAACTCCACCATTCCACATTATTGAAACAGCCCACTTCCTTCCGGCAATTGAAGAATCAATAAAATCAGCTACTTCTGAGATCGACGCTATAACTGCTAAAAATGATACTCCAACTTTTGAAAATACAATTCTCCCTCTGGAAAGAGCAGGTGAGACCCTTGGGAAAATCACTTCGATACTTTTTAACCTGAACAGCGCAGAAACAAATAAGGAGTTGCAGATTACCACACAGGAAGTGTCTCCTCTCCTGACGCGTTTTTCAAATGATATAACACTTAACGAGTCTTTATTTAATCGTATTAAAACAGTCTATGACTCGAGGGAGTCATCCGGGCTGAATACTGAACAGAAAATCCTTGTTGAGAGAAAATTCAGAAATTTTATGCTGGGTGGAGCCGGATTAAAAGAAGATGATAAACTAAGGTTCAGGGAAATTTCAGAGGAGCTTTCAACTCTGTCTTTAAAATTTGAGGAGAATGTTCTTGATGAGACAAATAACTTTGAGCTTCATCTTACTGATAAAAGTGAACTTGCAGGCTTATCAGCCGGATATATTGAGATGGCTGCAAATGAAGCAAAAAACAGGGATAAAGATGGCTGGATAATTACCCTTCACTTTCCCAGTTATATACCATTCATGCAATACTCTGAAAGAAGAGATCTTCGTGAAAAATTATTAAAGGCATATACCTCACGTGCTTTCAGAAAAAATGAACATGATAACTCTGAAAATGTCCTTAAGATTGCCAACCTACGACTCGAATTAGCCAGAATACTTGGATTCAATACATTCTCAGAAATGATCCTTGGAGACAGGATGGCAGACACTCCTGAAAAGGTAAATATATTTCTGGAGGAGCTCTATAATGCTTCAAAAGATGGGGCTAATCGTGACTATGAAAAAATTAAAACATTTTCTGAAAATTACGGAATTAATTCGCCTCTTGAAAAATGGGATTGGGCATTTTATTCGGAGAAGCTTAAAAAGCAATTATTTAACATTGATGATGAGATCCTCAAACCCTATTTTAGCCTTGATAAAGTTGAACAGGCTGTATTTGAACTTGCTACAAGACTCTACGGAATAAGGTTTGTCAGAAATAATTCGATTCCTGTTTATCATTCAGAAGTAAAAACTTTTGAGGTATATGATAGTGATAATTCATTTCTTGCTATACTGTATACCGATTATCATTCCCGTCCCGGGAAGAATGGCGGAGCCTGGATGACCAGCTACCGTGACCAGTTTAAAACGACCTGAAAAAGAGATACGGCCTTTAATTTCGATAGTTACTAACTTCACACGACCTACAGAATCACTACCCTCCCTGCTCACATTTAATGAGCTTACAACATTTCTTCACGAGTTTGGCCATTCACTTCATGGAATGCTGACAAAATGCACATATGAAAGTCTTTCAGGTACAAATGTAGCACGTGATTTTGTGGAGTTACCATCGCAGTTCATGGAGAACTTTGCTTTTGAAAAGGAATGGCTCGATACATGGGCAACACATTTCAAAACAGGTGAAAGAATACCCGGAGAAATTATTAAGAAGATAAAGGAAGCTTCGAACTTTAATGAAGGGTATGCATGCATGCGACAACTCAGTTTCGGATTTCTTGATATGGCATGGCATACTGTTACCAGTCAGGTTTTAACAGGTATTGACACATTCGAATCCAAAGCTATGGCAAAAACAGATATGTTCCCTCCAATTGAAGGAACAAATATGAGCGCTTCATTCGGACATATCTTCGGAGGAGGTTATGCTTCAGGCTATTATGGATACAAATGGGCTGAAGTTCTTGATGCTGATGCTTTCAGTTATTTTACTGAGACTGGTATATTTAATAAGGATACAGCAGAGTCGTTCCGAAAGAATATTCTTGAAAAGGGAGGTACAGAAAAACCTATAGATCTGTATATAAGATTCAGAGGACAGGAACCTTCAATTAATGCTCTTCTTAAAAGAAGCGGACTTATCTGAACATTTCGTATATTTTTGGAGCTTATTAATTTAAGCCAGATACCTGAATTGTTTCATATGAACCATACATGTGAAGGGGTACGATGGGAATATTGAATAGGATATTCCTAAAACTTGAATTATATTTAACTGCTCAATGATTTTAATAACATCAAGCATATTACACTATTATTCAACACTTTAATTCTCAAGAGTATGATTCTCTTTTTTGAAAGCTCCTCCAAAAATATTATTGCAGCAGGAACCAGCGCATGTACTTCCACAAACTGAAATTGATAAGCTTTCATGGCTCTTTGGGGAAGCTTCTGTGATCAATGCCTTAAATATTGACGGATTGTATATTGGACCAAGGAAAGAGATGATCACTCCATGGAGTACCAATGCAGTGGAAATTACTCAGAATATGGGTATAACAGGAATAATAAGGATAGAGGAATTTACTCCTGATACATCCAGAACCGGACACTTTGATCCAATGTTACAGGCTCTTTACGATGGTCTCACACAGGGTATTTTTACAATTGAAAAGTTACCTGAACCTGTCATACCAATTGATGATATAAAGGAATATAACAGAAAAGAAGGCCTTGCCCTCAATAATGATGAGATTGCCTACCTCGAGAATTTAAGCAAATCTATCGGACGTAAACTCACTGATAGTGAGGTATTCGGATTCTCCCAGGTAAACTCGGAACATTGCCGTCATAAAATTTTCAACGGGACTTTTGTTTTATCAGGGAAAGAGCAGGAATCCACTCTATTCCAAATGATTAAGTCTACAACAAAGCTTAACCCCAATAAAGTTGTCTCAGCGTATAAAGATAATTGTGCTTTCATTGAGGGACCGGTTGTTGAACAATTTGCCCCTGTATCTCAGGATAAACCTGATTTTTTCAAAATAACTGACTATGAATCAGTACTGTCATTAAAAGCTGAAACACATAATTTCCCGACTACGGTCGAACCTTTCAACGGTGCGGCTACCGGTACAGGAGGAGAGATAAGAGATCGCATGGCCGGAGGAAAAGGGTCCTTCCCTATTGCCGGAACAGCTGTTTACATGACATCCTATCCACGACCAGACGGCCCCAGACCCTGGGAGAAAGCTACAAATGAGCGACCATGGTTATATCAGACACCTGAAGATATTCTGATAAAAGCTTCAAACGGGGCAAGTGATTTTGGTAATAAATTCGGTCAGCCACTGATATGTGGATCAGTATTTACTTTTGAACATTATGAGAACCTAAAGATGTACGGCTTCGATAAAGTAATAATGCTGGCTGGAGGTATAGGTATTGCAAAGAGGAAAGACAGCGAAAAACAGATACCTGAAAAGGGGGATCTCATAGTGTTACTCGGTGGCGATAATTACAGGATAGGAATGGGTGGCGGTGCAGTTTCATCAGTCGATACCGGCAAATTTGACAGTTCAATAGAGCTTAATGCTGTTCAGAGAGCCAATCCTGAGATGCAGAAGAGAGTATATAATGCGATTAGGGCATTAAGTGAACTTGAAAATAATCCTGTTGTTTCAATACATGACCACGGTGCAGGCGGACATCTGAATTGTCTTTCGGAACTGGTGGAAGCCACCGGTGGTACAATTGATATCAGCAAACTTCCTGTGGGTGACCCAACCCTCTCGGCAAGGGAACTCATTGGAAATGAATCCCAGGAACGTATGGGGCTGGTAATGAAAAAAATACATATCAACACACTGCAAAAAATTGCGGAACGTGAGAGAGCCCCCATTTATATTATAGGTGAAGTTACAGGTGACCATCAGTTCACTCTTGAAAATCCTGTAACAGGAGAAAAACCTATTGATCTCGAATTAGCCTCTCTGTTTGGCAATCCACCCAGAACGATCATGAATGATTCTATTGTTGAATCAAGTTTTCAGGAATTAGAATATAGCATTGATAAGATCCATGAATATGCAGATCAGGTTCTGCAAATCGAGGAGGTTGCCTGTAAAGACTGGCTTACAAATAAAGTTGACAGGTCAGTGACAGGAAGACTGGCCAAACAACAATGTGCCGGGCCACTTCAGTTACCCCTTAATAATCTGGGTGCTATAACACTCGATTACAGGGGCCGCAAAGGATTAGCAACATCACTGGGTCATGCACCTGCAGCCGGGCTTGTTGATCCTGCAGCCGGTTCTGTTCTTTCCATTGCTGAAGCTCTGACTAACATTATCTGGGCACCTCTATCTGATAAACTGAAGAGTGTATCACTTTCTGCAAACTGGATGTGGCCATGTAAAAATGCAGGTGAAGATGCAAGACTTTACTCAGCTGTTGAAGCAGCAAGTAATTTCGCAATAGATCTGGGCATAAACATACCTACCGGAAAAGACAGTCTGTCGATGACACAGAAATATAATGATCAGGTAGTCTATTCCCCGGGAACAGTAATCATATCAGCTTCTGCTGAAATAAGTGATATCAGAAAGATAGTTGAACCTGTAATTGTTAATGATCCCTATACAAGCCTGCTTTATATTGACATGAGCCGCGACAGGTTAAAACCCGGAGGAAGTAGTTTTGCCCAGATACTTAACAGACTGGGAAATGAAGTTCCCACAGTCACTGACCCTGCTTATTTCAAGGAAGTCTTTAATACTGTACAGGAGCTGATAATGAAGGAAAAAATACTCTCCGGTCACGACATTTCTGCCGGAGGTATGCTGACAACACTTCTTGAGATGTGTTTTTCAAATACTTCAGGCGGTATAACTGTTAATCTTTCTGCGATCAATGAAGCTGACACGATCCGTATTCTTTTCAGTCAGAATCCTGGTATTATAATCCAGGTAAGAGATGAGGTTGAGATTGCAGAAATTCTTCTTGAAAATGGAATATCTTACTTCTCAATTGGCCATCCGGTAAAAGAAAGATCCTTATTCGTAAAAAATAATGAAGAGGTGATATCATTCGACATTGATCGTCTTCGTGATAAATGGTTCAGAACATCTTACCTTCTCGATCGCCATCAGTGTGGAACTGAACTGGCACTCGAGCGATACGAGAATTTCAAGCATAACGATTTGAATATTAGTGATAATGGGTTTGAGGGAACCTTTAAATCTTTGAATATTAACCCTGACAGAAGAAAGAAAAGCGGAATCAATGCTGCCATAATAAGGGAAAAAGGGGTAAACGGAGACAGGGAAATGGCTTATGCTCTGTACCTGGCAGGATTTGATGTAAAAGATGTTCATATGACGGACCTCATAGCAGGAAGAGAGACACTGGAAGATATCAGCATGATAGTTTTTGTAGGAGGATTCTCAAATTCTGACGTCCTTGGATCAGCAAAAGGCTGGGCTGGAGCATTCAGATATAATGAAAAAGCAAGAATTGCACTTGAAAATTTTTATAAAAGAGACGACACACTTTCACTGGGAGTATGTAACGGTTGTCAGTTGATGGCGGAATTGGGACTGGTCTATCCTCATCACGAAAAGAAACTATCTCTTAAAGTAAATAAGTCGCATAAATTCGAGTCGGGATTTCTGGGTGTTAAGGTGCTTAAGAACAATTCTGTAATGCTGGGGAATATGGCGGATATGGAACTTGGTATCTGGGTTGCTCATGGCGAAGGACAGTTCAGCTTTCCATATGCAGAAGAAAAGTATCAGATCCCGCTTAAGTTCAGCAGACATAACTATCCTGCAAATCCTAACGGTTCAGAGCATGACGTTGCAGGGCTTTGTTCTGAAGATGGTCGTCACCTGGTAATGATGCCACATCTTGAAAGAGCATTTTTCCCATGGCAATGTGGTTATTATCCTTCAGAAAAGAAGAACGATGATGTTACTCCATGGATGAAGGCATTTGTAAACGCACGGGAGTGGATTGCATCAAAATAGAAGACTTCTTAAAATAGAAATCAGGTTGAAGATGGTCGCACTTTCTAATGTGTAGTAGGTTTTAATACAACAGAAAGGAGTTTTGAAATTTCCGCGCCTGAAGAATCTCCGTTCCGATAATTATCAGGAATGATCTTTTCACTGATTACCTGTATATTGCAAAGTCCGGTATCCTGGATATATAAGGATCCTATAAATGAATCAGCTCTGTAGTACGGGTAAGATACATCGCTTGAATTAAGAAAAACCTTATCGCACGATGGTCTGGCTTCAAGCCTGTTGTCATAAACGCTCAGCATAACTGAGTGTTTATATTGCAGATTTGTTGTATCTCTTGTAGCACTCGATAACCATACATCGAACCGTCCTGATTTCGAAACACGTACATTCCACTCTGCAGTATTGCTTGCAGGGTTTACCATATCGTGATAACACTGCGCATTATCGACGTCCAAAGATATTGTTCCGTCTTTCTGCTGTTTAATATTTTCAATCTCTGCACTATGGTCGTAGTTTGACCTGACCTCGCTTTTGCACGCATAGATTAAGCCTGCTGCCACCATTATCATCCACACAAAATACTTTCTTTTCATTTTCAGGATTATTGCTGTACAAAGTTAATTGTATTTATAACGCTATAAAATCAATTTCAGTATAAGTTTTTTTAAGTTTTCATGAAAAAACTATGTGCAGCGAAACAGTTATCAGATCAGGCAGAGAAGTAAATCATGCTGTTTTTAGCCTATTCATTTCTATATCAGTTTTCCACACCATCAATCGGGCAAAATGAGATTAAAACAAGTGTATTATTCACAAGCCACAAATCTTTTAATTTTTTCTTTTATTTCGATATGCACAAAACGCAATGATCTGATTCAACTAATACCTAAAAGATAACCTATAGTGAAATATTGGAAAGTTCTTTAATAGTTTTAACCTGCTTCATAATGCTCTTATTAATAGAAGGAGGAATGAGTGCCTCAGCAACAATCTCTGAGATATCAGCAACTTTTGTTTCCGTTACTCCTGAAAAAGTTTTTTTACATAACGGACATGCAGTAGCCAGTATTTCTGGTTGCGAACGGGTTAGTTCGACGGCAGCATCTCTGGCTATTTTCTTTCTGTCAGGATTGCCTATTTTAACATTGGCAAGACTCCCTCCGCAGCAGAGTGAGTTTTCATCTTCAAAACCGGTCTTTTCAAGTCGTGAAACATGCCGCAAGACATCTTTTGGTTCGTCATAAACTCCTGAACCCCGTCCAAGGTCACATGGGGAATGATAGACAACCCGTTTTCGAAGGAACTTCATCTTCACAATATCTTCATCTATTAACTTTTTAATGAACTGAGTATGATGAAGCACTTCAACACCCAGATAGTAGCTTTCTTTAAATACTTTATAACAAATAGGACATGAAGTAACAAGGGTATGAGCTCCGGATTTCCATATCAACTGCGAATTTGCATTTATCAGCTCACGGGCTTCCTTATCCTGACCTGCCAGCATTAACGGACGACCGCAGCATACTCCCCCATTCTCGTCTATAAAACTATAGTTAACTCCTGAAGCTTCCAGTATCTTTATCATTGATTTTTTGATTGTCGGAGTGAGATGTGTCATACAACCGGCAAAATACAGGACATCTGTCTTTTCCACATTTTTCTCAGGAAGGAAATCATATACAGGAGCCTGGTTAACTCGTTCAGGTATAATATTTTGTCGTGTCCGAAAATAACCATTGTAGACATTTTTATATTCATGACCATACTCCGCCATATCTTCTCTGTATCATCCTGATGGGGGTAAGTTCTATACCCACAGGGCATTTCAGATCGCATCTTCCGCAAAGAAGACAGTTGTCCGCAATATCAGTAACATCCTCATTATTCCTTATGGCCTTCATCAGATATGCTGATTGAATATTAGTTATTCCGGCTGAAAAATTGAGCTGACAGGCATCGATACATATACCGCATGAAGAGCAGGAATGCGTTTCAACTTCAGAATAACTACCAGCTTTATCTCCAGTTCTTATTCCTGAATTTCTCATAAAAATCAGAAATAATTCTGTTGGAATATGCATATATCGTGTTACTGGAAGCAAAACAAAAAATGTACCTAACGACAAAGAATACAGCCACCAAAAGGGATAAGCCAGATCCTGCACAGGAAGAAATGCAGCCAACCAGCTACCAAGTGTACCTGTAAGAAAGCTGCCATTGCCATAAATACCACTTGTAAAGCTTTCGGCAAGTAGGCGACTTGGAAATATCAGCCACAATGCAGTTAAAGCAATTTTATCAGTAGCCTTAAGCCTGGTGGTCTTTTTCATACCTACTACCTTCGAATAGAACCTTTTGGAAACAGCCAGAATAAGACCAGAAAGGATGAACGCCAGAATCAGATCCATAAGAAAACCGTATGCTGCTTCCATCCCCATTCTTCCGTGCTCAGGATTAAAGAATCTGAAAAAGATTGCCTTATAGGGAGCATTAAGATGTTTAACTCCGAAAACATCAGCTTCAATAGTTCCAAACAAAATAAGCAGGAACCAGCCAAATGCAAGACTCATGTGCATATAGCCCAGCCTGAAGTTCGATTTAAGAATCTTCCTGTGTATCAGACTCTCAAGAAAGATTTCCTTAAGACTTAACACAAATGCACTTCCGAAAAATCCGCGTTGAAGTCTTAATTTATCAGCTCTCGAAAGATCACGAAACCAGATGACACTCCGTACAACTACATAAATAATTATAAAATATAATCCAATATTAAATGGTATGACAAAGGGATCAAATTGCATATTCATCGGATTTTAGAAATGCCTTTTTTGCCAGAACAATTATGTTTCGTGTATTAACTCCGCGAGGACAAACCAGGGTACATTTACCACATAACATGCATTTATTTATGTTCTGTTTTACCTGATCATTTTCCCCCCGTTTAATAAGTATATGTAATTCTCTGAGACTAAACTTTGTAAAACTTCCAGTTGTACAGGTAGCTGAACATGCACCACATTCGATACAATAACGGAAACTGGGTTCATTTTCAAAAATATATTCTGCTAACCTCCTGTCATTCGATTCATAGTCGATCTGACGGCCTTTTGTTATGGAAAAACCGAATTTATTCATACTTAAGTATGTTTTTATTCAGGTAATCAATCACTTCCGAAACAGCTGCACGTGCATGTGATATTGTCTCAGTAATGTTCATGGGAGCTGTGCATGTTCCTGCATAAAAGACTCCATCCATATTGCTCAGATTACTTCCAAAATGATTATCCTTTGCCAGAAAAAACCTGTTTTCTCCTGTTTTGAGTCCCAGTGCCGAATCCTATTTTTTTGCTGCCTTCAGATATCTCCATGCCAGCCATCAGCACAAGCAAATCAAGTTCCATCTTTAATGGTCTTCCGGCAAGAGTGTCTTCAACCTTTACAATAAGCTTGTTAGTTATTGACTCGCCCACTTCAGAAACTTTTCCACGGATAAAATTAACATGATATTTCTGCTGTGATTCCATATAAAGCTCCTCATAGAAGGCTCCGCCCATCCTCATATCCATGTAGAAACAAAAAACATTTGAATCAGGGAGATATTCCCTTATCTCTATTGCCTGTTTTACAGCTGTAACACAACATAGTTTGGAACAATATAGATTCCCTGATTTCTCATCACGTGAACCAACACAATGCACTATCCCAATTCTTCCCGGTATTTCACCGGAACTGGTTTTCAGACTCACCACTTCTGAATTTTTCTTCAAGATCAGCTGAGGTGATTACATTATCATAAATACCATAACCATATTCTTCTTTTTTCTCGCTTTTAAAGAGATCAAAACCTGTAGCAACAACCAGTGCATCAGCTGTTATATCAGTACCCCTGCTGGTTTTAATATTGAACTTATTCCTTACTTTTTCTACCTTTTCAATTGTTGTTCCTTTCAGAAAGGTTAAATTTTCATTATCAGTCCTTTGATTCAGATATTTGATAACTTCTGCACTACTCCTGCGATCAGGGAAAAGATGATACCAGTTTTTCAGATGCCCCCCTGCTTCCTGCTCTTTTTCAAGCAAGGTAACCAGATAACCTGCTTTTGCCAGCTGACCTGCTGTCTCCATGCCTGCTGTTCCCCCTCCTATCACAACTACTTCACGCTCATCATCAGACATTTATAAGGTTTTCCGGAATAGGCATCTGTTTACCATCCTTAGTTTTATACTTATCAGTGCTATCAAATTCGATTCCCAGTTTCTTTAACAGTGGTTCGGACTGAACCATATGATACTGTAAGCCAAGATCCCATGGATTATATCCAAGAACAAGCCCGGCAAGTTCTTCGTAAGTCAGAACCGGAACTGATTCATCATTTTCGCCATAGGTAATACCTTCCATCTCCTTGATTGTGTATTGCCATTTATCCATAAACATGGTACAGCCAGGGCAATTAGTTAATACCATATCGGGTTTATACGGTTTCATTGATGAAAACTTTTTGGCAGTATTTGAGACCGAATATCCTCTGTTGGCCTGAACCAGGTATTGTCTGAAACCAAAGCCGCAACAATGTCTTCTTTCAGGATAATCAATTACTCTTCCTCCCCAGGCATCTATCATTCCGCTAAGAACATTCGGAAATTCAGCACCTCCTATCCCTGATTTTGGAAACATTTTTGAATAATGACATCCTATATGTTCAACAATGTTAAGAGGTTCACCTGTTGCCTTATTTACAAGCAGATTTTTTGCCTTTGCGGCTATTTCGTCTTCTGAATTTATAAATGATATCACTGGAGTGAGCTACATTTTCCGGAATATCAAACTCTCTGCCGGTTGCTTTGAAATAGATATTCCCTGGTCTTCTCCAGTTCTTCAGGAAAATGTTTCCATGTTTCAAGTATCTCGGTATAAAGACCAAATGAAGTAACGCATGAGATGGCAATATTTTTATATCCTGATTCTTTCATCAGTGCAAAATGCCTGGCTATAACAGTCATAATTGTAGCAGAAGGCACTATATCGCTGTGATAACCAATCCCGGTACATGTTGTATGAGAAGGATTTTCATAAACATCTTTACCCAGAATGTTTCTCATAAGGTTCAGAAAAAACTGCTCTGATCCGGGGAAGAAACTTTGTCTGATACATGACCTGACATAAAAAAAATGATCATCAGCAATTTCTTTCTGATAATCAGACCAGATTCTTTTTTTTCCCTCTTTATTCATTTATCATTTTTTATGATTCATGAGCATTATGAGTACCATTATTTGCAGTAAAGACTTCTACAAAATAATCATTATCAGTACCTTCCTTACTAAATTGGATTCCCATTTCTGAAGCTTTAGCTTCTGAATGCTCTTCAATTGTATTGAAAAAATCTGTTCCTCCGGTAACATCAAATATGCTTTTCAGCTCATCAAGGGCATCCTGAGGAATCTTTCTCAGAGGTCCTGTTCCTATTCCATTTATCTGACCTCCCAGACGTTCAAACACATCATCACTATTCTCAATAATATATTCCCAAATTGGACCCTGTTCAGGATGCATCTGTGGATTCACAGCGTATGTAGCTGCACAATAGCCATACTTAAAAATATTTTCACCAACTGTCCTTTTAATTGCAAGTTGCTGACGTCCCTTTTCTGACTCGGTAAAATAAGCCCAGTCTTTTGTGAAAGAGTTCGAAGAGCCATTATGATAAAGCCTGGAGTATTTCCTCTGGGGCAACGTGTTTTACACGACATGCACTCCCCGCAATACCATATAGTTTCTGATTTCAAAAGATCAATAATATCATTATCATCTTTCTTTTGAACAGTATCAACAACTTTTCTTGGATCGTAATTGTAAAATTCAGCTGCCGGGCATATTGCAGTGCATACCCCACAGTTCATGCAGGCATTCATTCCCTCTTCAAACCGGATATCCTCTAAAAGAAGATTATAATATTTTCCCATCAGCGGATATGAAGTTATGTTAAATAATTAACACAAAAATAGCCTTAAAATCAGGAGAGTAAAAGAAGCTTAAAACCTATTTACATAGGGGTATTTATACCTATATGTGAAAGGGAGAAAGGGAGAAGGCTGTGAAGACATTGCAGTGTTTTCAATTCATAGAACTTTTAAAAGGCATAGACTAACCTGAATATCTTATTGTATTTAATAGGGCTAAGGGACTCCCGATACTGGCACACACCCTCGCTATAAAGCAATATTTAAAAGCTATGAATAATACTGAAAACTATGAACCTGATTCCAGTAGTTTTTCGACATACTTTTCAAGTTGATCAGGGGTAGTACTTGGCAAAAAACGATTTACAGGAATTCCTTCAGAATTGATCAGAAACTTTGCAAAGTTCCACTTTATTTGCTTTCCCAGAATCCCTGGCAATGAATTCTTCAAAAATTTAAAAATCGGATGGGCATTATCTCCATTAACTTCAATTTTTGAGAACATAGGAAAAGTAACACCGTAATTTATAACACATCCCTCAGCAATATCTTTGTCCGAACCAGGTTCCTGATTTCCAAACTGATTACACGGAAATCCCAGAATCGTAAAGCCCTTATCTTTATAATTTTCATAAAGTTTTTCCAACCCTTCAAACTGAGGAGTAAATCCACATTCACTTGCGGTATTTACCACTAACACAACCTTGCCCTTATAATTATTCATACTAAGTTCATTGCCGTTAATCAATCTGGCTTTAAACTGGTAAAAATCGGATTCCATAATTAGTTTAAATATTTTCTTCAAAGATCGTATAATCATTTCTATAGATTAAATACAATGGAAGTCATAAAACATGACAACGGAAGTCATTAAACAGACCATTAACAATTTGAATTATAAATCTGACTCAAAGGATTATTAATCCGACATATTCAGCAACACATTAAATTTTCATAACTTATAGACATTTCTATAATGAATTATAACTGCTGACTACCTAATCACATACTCCAATCGTTATTCAGGTATAACAAATGCAAAATTATGAACTTCAATTTAAAAGTTAAATTAAATTTAAATTAAGGTCACATTAAGCATGCATTAAATATAACATTTTTTGAACAATGTTTATCATTTATTAAACATATAATAATCTCTGCCTAAAGGGACAAAATAATTATCTGCCTTAACATATAATCATGATACCGCTAAATAAGGGCCAGTACTGAATAAATAAAGTGAAATTTTAACATCCCATTTCACCAGTCATACCAATTCTGACAACAGTTAACTATTTTATTTTATGCTTTATACCAATCAGCTTTAGCACATTATCAACATCGGACTGGTCATAGACTGCAAATGATATTGGTCTGATCAGACCATATCTCTTAGCGGATTTGAAACCTGATTTAATAAGTGCAGGAAGATCACTCTCCTCAATGAAAGGTTCGGCCTTATTCCCAAAATAGAATGTGATTCTGAAAGTATCTGATAACATAGCTGCCCAGAAAAGGGTTTTCTTTTTCTGTACAAGTTTAAACAGCCACTGTTTCCCATCATTATAATAATTCCAGCCATATGATATATCGCTGTAGTTTTCATTAGTATAACCAATAATAGCCAGCCAGAAATGTTTTTTCTCGCCGATTATTGAGAATATTAATTCGTCATCAGGCACAATTGACTTATCTGAAAGACAAATTTTTCACTATTTGTCATACTTGAAAGTTTATATCCCAGCTTTTAAAAATCATCTATAATCCCTCACACACCTAAAACCAACTGCAAAATCAACCCAGTTTGGAGAAAGTCCATTCCTGTAATACGTTTGTACACACATACCCCCCGAATGCCAGCTTCCGCCTCGAATAACCTTAAACCTGCCATATTCAGGTCCTTTTGGATTATCCTTATCTTAAAATTTTATACTAATCTCCATCACAATTATCCGAAGTCCACTCACATATCAATACCATCCAGGTTAGTGTCGTGAATTTTAAGAATATGCTTTTCGTTTAGTTTAAGCTTTTTAAATTAAGCAAAGCATCAGGTACATATTTATGAACACCGGAGACAATATTACATGTTTCCAACTCTGCGCAATCAGCGCAGGTTGAATACCCTTTATCTTTAACACAATTTCTTATTTCACAATCATTACAATGACTGAACTTAACTCCGTCTTCCCTGCAACCAGTACAATTTATCATAACTGGAGTTATATCAGCATGATAATTAACACGCCACTTTTCAGAGGTAGCTTTTCTAAGGTCATCGTCATCACTCATGGTTGCAATTCTTGCCTCGCAACCTGCGCAATCCAATCCGCAACATGAAACCAGTTTTTCCATATATTCTGTATTAAATGATAGTCCTAATAGAAATTGATTAGTATTTAATCATTTTCAGATTATCAATTTACTAATTTATTAAAAAGTTATCTAAGAATCTTTAAAGAATTTAATTCCATAAGGGCTGTTATACTTCCATACCTGCATGTTTTAAGAAAAATCCTGATGATAAAAAGTATCTGCGAAAACATGAAAAGTAAAAATACACCTGCACTTACTGACGGTTTTAGTCCCGGAAGAATTGAATAAACCATCCATCCATAAAATAGCTGAATCGCTAAGAGTATTATCATCAACGGGAATGACGAAAGAAATGTTCTGAATGTCTGCCTGAAACCGAAACCAATAGCTTTGAAAGGCGCTTTAACCTCTTCTGATGTTTGCCATGCCCTGGAGTAATCAGCAACAAGTATCAGGACAGTAAGTATGAATGAATAAAATGTTATCAGCAGTAATCCCGCTTTAAAAACAGCTCCCTGAGAAAGTGATCCGGAATCTATTATAAAAGAAAGTGGTATAACAATCACTAAAACAGCCATCAGTAAGATTAACAAAGTAATAATCAAGGAGATCGCTAAGAATGGCAGGAAATATTTTACCGAGTATATGAAAAATTCTTTCAAGGAGAAATCAACCTGAGTCTCCTTTAAAAGAGTAAATAATCCAGCTGTAAAAAACGTATTAAGAATAAAGCCGGCAAGAATTATCATCATAAATCCTGCTGATAAGTACGAGATCAGGCTCTTCAAATTCGCACCAAGATCAGTAAACACTTCAATATTGAGACCATCGGCCAGTTTTTCGGTTATCATGCTCCTTCCAAAATCCGAATTTACCACACTCCTCAAAGGAAATGCAACCATACTGACAAGCATAAGAGATACGAACCATATTACCAAAACACCTTTCCATGATTTTGATGATCGTAAAGCTCCTGTTCTTAATGCTAATAGTATTTTCATCCTTTTTTATATTGATGCTAATTTGATATAATGTAGAAATTTATAAGCTAAAAATATATTCTGATGATTTATAATGAAATAAAACTAAGAAAGAATTGCATAAAAGATAATAATTTGTCTGTTATACGACGTACGGGGATCATGTCGGGACTAAGGGTTATCGAATTATTAATATAATTAACATCAAGTTTAATCTTGAAATCAGGATCTATTTTAACCCATTCCACCTTGTTCTTACCTGTATATGTAAAATCCATGACCCTGCTCTTTCCGTCCCATTTTTCCAGCACCTCATCACCATTGCTAAAATGTACGAGAATTTCTTCCGGAAGCATAACCTCTCCTACTCTCTCAAGCTGGACTTTTGATCTGAACACAGTATCTCCAATGGATCCGGGGTCAATAACTGATTCACTTTTAACCGAATCCTGAGAAGGAAAGTCAATTCTTGAATTTTGAATATTGGAAACTTTATAATCGCAGATACCCGTTCCAAACAATGTCTGATCAAAGAACCAGTTCATGTCTTTACCATATTTATCACCATGTTGTCTTATAACCACTTCATTGACAATATCAATAAAATCCTTCCCTGAAGGGTGTCGGAAAGCCCATTTCCTGTAATATTCCCTGAAGATATCGTTCATAGTATCTTCTCCTATAATACCCATTAATGTATATAAAATAACAGCGGTTTTATTATACGACATCATTCCATAAGTCCCATGAGGATAGTTCCACGAATACTCCTTGTTGCTTATGATCTGACGTGACGGTGAGGTAACATATGAGATTCTTGCAAGCGACATATCTGAAATCTTAAGATATTTGTAATCCATAAATCCCGAAGTACTTCCATAATAATTATCAACGATCCGCCCTTCCCAAAAAGAATTTACCCCTCATCGAGCCAGGGCTCCTCGAATTCATTACTTGCCAGGATTCCCATGAAATATGCATGACCAAACTCATGAATTGTAACAAGTTCCGGTATATGCAGGTAAGATGGAATGCCTGTAAATGAATCTGAAGTAAATAGAGTAGTGTATTCCATTCCGCCTGCCCCTCCTCCAATACCCGGAGGATCTACAAAGGTTATATAAGGCCATGGATAGGGACCAACATTTTTTGTTAAGTACTCAAGAGCATTTTTCACTGCCTGAATCTGTCTGTTGACCTGATCAGCTCTCTCTGAGGGCAGAAGAAGGTTTATTTTAACGTCTCCCCAACGGTCATTGAAGACAGTATATCCCGGCCATGCTGTCCATGCAAAATCCACTATATCTTCAGCCCGGTAGGTAAGAGTCTTTTCCTTCTCTCCTGATTTTTCTTCTTTTAACAGCACTCCACCTGTTCCAACAATATATCTGTTTGGTAAAGTAATTATTACATCGTACACGCTGTGATTTGAATAAAATTCTGAATTGGCATGGAATTGATGACAATTCCACCCTCCTTGCGTTGCATACCTCATACCTGCAGGTTCATAAACCCCAAACTTGGGAAACCACTGTGCAACAAAATAAAAGTTATCTGTGTATCCGGTTCTGATTATTCTTGAAGGAAGCTTCGACACAAAACTTATTTTTAAAAATACTGTATCTCCAGGGTTTGCAGCGCGTGGAAGATTAATCTTAAGAACAGTCATGTCATCTGAATTCCCATCATCCGGGCTAATAAATTGCATGAATTGCATAAGGTTTAAACCATCACCGTTGGTCATGGACTTAATATCAATCCAGCCTTTTTCAGTGTCCTTTATCTCTTTTGTGCTACCAGATTCACGCATAAAAGTTGTTTTATTACTCCTGAAAGCATTCAAATATAGATGAAGCTGTATGTCAGGTACAATATCAGTTGAATTATTAACCCAGTAAGATTCCATTTCGCCATGTACCTCATGTAAAGAGGTATCGAGCTTTGCACTTATTTTATATCCTGTAAGCCTGTCGCTAAGAGGCTTTTTCAGGATTATCTGGCAATTAGAAACAGGTGTTATTACAGCAATTAGTGTTAGAATTAACAGGTACCTCTTCATAAATATTTTTGATTTTTGTTATTTTTAATTGTAATAAAAGTGATAATCAATTGATAATATGCCATATACTCAATTTAATGAACAAATTTAATGAAAAAGCTCAATCCATAACTTTTTCAATACAGGTTCATAATAAAGATAAAAAAAACATTTATAAACAAATCGTATGTTAGCTGTATCTTGATATTCAACAACAACCATGCAATGAATCTATCTTTATACCTCAAAAGGAAAATCTGATTTTTTGAAAAAAGTATTGTAAATTTAAGTCTCCAATAAATTAAAGTAAGTTTGCCATTCCATCTCAATAGTCTAACAGAAGAAGAGATAAAAATTTATGAACAAATCCAGGACATTCATCTCCAAACTACTGTATAACAAGTTTTTGTGGCAGCTAATCTTCGCCTTATTTTTGATTGGCATGGCAATATTTTTTATTCGCCATGAAAATCTGGAACTCTCACAAATCGGTGATAAACTTGGAGAAAGCAATCCATGGTATGTATCATTGGGACTTGTATTAACCTGCGTCTACATTATTTTTCAGGGAGAGATGTATGTTCATAGCTTTAAATCGATGGGAATTAACATCCCCTTAAAGGTTGCCTTGAGACTATTCCTTAAGCGCAATTTCATAAGCATATTTCTTCCTGCAGGTGGATTTTCTTCGTTAGCATTTTTCACAAGTGAAGTTGAGGACAAGGGAGCAAGTAAATCCCAGATACACCTCGCTTCTACTTTATTCGCATTTTTCAGCATTCTGTCAGTAGTCATAATCTCATTACCAATATTCGGATATGCTCTCTTTTCTTTCAGTTTACAGAAAGCAGAGATAATAGGATTTATTTTCCTTATAATCATGATTATATGCTTTCTCATTTTCCTGTACTCAGTTTCAGTAAAAGGGAGAGCTTATTTATGGTTATCAAAAATAAGGCCTGCGATGAGCATTACTCTTGATGAGATGATAAACCAGAGTATCAGTAAAAATCAGCTCTGGAATACCTTATTTTATTCCCTGGGCATTGAGCTTTTGGGTATAGTTCACCTGTATATCGCAATGCTTGCATTAGGTTTTGAACCATCATGGCCTGCTGCATTTGTCGGATATATAATCATGGTACTTATCCTTATTGCCTCTCCGTTTCTAAGAGGCCTTGGCGCCATTGAAGTCTCACTTACCTTTATTCTGGGACAATTCGGGTTTCCTTTAATTGCAGCTGCGTCAATTGTTCTGTTATACCGCTTCTTTGAATTCTGGACTCCTTTGATTGCCGGAGCATTGAGCTTTATTTCCCGTAGAAATCATATAATACTCCGGATACTGCCACCGCTAATAATTTTCCTTTTAGGTGTGGTTAATTTAGTATCTTCAATAACACCGGCAATCCCAAGCAGACTAAAACTGGTTAATGAATTTCTGCCATCAACCCTTATAAATAACAGTAATGAGATTGTTATGGTTGTTGGCTTACTCCTGATTATTCTCAGTGTTTTTCTTTTACAAGGATCAACCAGAGCATGGTATATTGCACTTACTCTTACAGCTGTATCCGCTGTCGGTCATTTAATGAAGGGAGCTGATTATGAGGAAGCTATCCTGGCACTTATAGCTGCAACATCTCTTATTTACACACGAAGCCATTACACTCTAAAGCCACATCCCAGGTTCACAAGAATCAGTACAATTGTACTTTTATATAGTGTAAGCGCTGTTTTTCTCTACGGTATTATAGGATTTTATTTTATTGATCAGCGGCACTTCGGTATAAACTTCAGGTTTTGGAGCTCCGTTAAAATTATATTCAAATTATTTTTCCTGTTTGATGATAGCGGGTTAACACCAATGACACATTTCGGAAAGAATTTTCTATTTTCGATATACATTCTGGGTGCTTCTGTTGTAAGTTTCATATTCTTCAGTGTCCTTCGGCCATATTTCAGTAAACCATATAATTCTGATGAGGATTTAATAAAAGCGAAGAACCTGATAACGAAATATGGGAATTCTCCTCTTGACTTTTTCAAAACATATCCTGATAAATTTATTTTTTTGTCAGATGATGGAGAAGGCTTTGTATCTTTCAAAGTAACACGACATTTTGCATTCGTTCTTGAAAACCCGGTGTGCAAGAATGATGAGGCACTTATCAGACTGGTTAACGATTTCGATCAGTTCTGCCTCGAGAATGGGTTTGTAAGCATTTACTACAGGATCCCTCAGCGCTCACTTGAATCTTTATAAAGGACTGGGAAAGAAAAGCTTCCCGTTAGGAGAAGAAGCCGTAGTGGATCTTACAACTTTTACACTGGATGGTGGCAGGATGAAAACAACCAGAAGTGCAATTAACAGATTAAGTTCTGAAGGATTCGATATAAAAGTCTATCAGCCTCCAATTAAGGAAGGCTTGCTTCAAAAGCTTGAGATGGTATCAAATAACTGGCTTTCGGAGATGAAACAAAAAGAGATTGCTTTTACCCAGGGAGTATTTGACCGGGCCATTTTAAGAGATCAGCCAATTATTACAGTCGAAAACCAGGAAGAGAGGGTCTTTGCTTTCCTTAATCTTGTTCCGGATTATGCTGATGGAGAAGCAACGTATGACTTGATAAGGAAGGTAATTGATGCTCCAAATGGAGTTCTTGACATGCTGATGGCTAAAACTCTTATGTACCTTAAGGAAAATGGCTATAAATCAGCAAACCTTGGGTTGGCACCTTTATCCGGTATTGAAGGTACTAATCTGGCAGAAAAGACAATATCATATGCATATGAGAATATGAAAGCATTTGGTCATTTCAAAGGTCTTAGAAAATATAAGGAGAAATTCTTTCCGGTCTGGGAAGACAAAATATCTTGTTTACAATTACGACTTTCACCTGTTACAGGTGCCTTCAGCTTTGCGAAGGGTATCGGAAGGCAAATAATATCTAAGGATAAGGAATAGGAAATTCTTCTCAATGTGGCAAAACAAAAAAATGTGCAATATCTCTAATTAAGAGAGACAGCCCTCAATCAAAGCACATTGCACAGATTATTTTTTATAAGAATGTCAGGAATATCGATGACGGTATAAATTCCAACTGATCTAAACAGCTTTAATCAATTGACTCCGGTTTTAGTTAGTGTCAGTGGCACTTCTCCTTCAGAGTATACCGCTTTCCCTGACATTTTACTTTCATTTTCTATTTTCAGTAATACCTTAATATCCTGTCCTTCAAGGAAAATAGAAAAATAAAGACTGTCATTTACATTCTTAACATTTTCGCCAGGAAGCTTATATTCATTTCCCGTAAACGACATAGTTGCCGTATGTTTTTTTTCTGCCATTCCGACCACTATCATACCCGAAGTATAACCTTCAGGAGCATATGGTGCTTCGAACTTCCAGCTTCCAACAGGATTACTTTTCTTAGTTTTACTCTGACCGTTAACAGAAATAAAAGACACTAACAAAAGAGCAAGTAAAATAAATGTTTTGTTCTTCATGATTAATTTAATTTGTTTGATTTCAAATATAGAAATCAAAAATCAGATTTTGGTATAAATCAATTAATAATAAACCTTCCATCAGAAAATAAAAGTTTTGACGTTTCTTCCCTAAGTAGTGGCAATTATTAAGCTATGTCGGTGTATTTAAGTTCTTTAACAACCTCCCGCAGCTCTTTTCTTTTTTGCCACAGGTTTTATTGCTGGTTTGGGTGATGATGAAGTTTCTTCAGGACTAGCCTGTACAACACCTCCTCCACCAAGAGCTGCGCCGGCACTTTTCCTGAAGTCATATTTTGCAAACTCCTCATCAGGACTTGTGGCATGGTGGCTTTTGCGGATTAAGAATAGCATCAAACCAGTAATTGAGTCCGCCTTCCAAAACAAAATTATTGGTATATCCCAACTGCCTTGTAACCATCCATGCCTCATTGGCTGTCAGACTTCCATTTGAATAGAAAATATTCATTTTAAGATCCTGATTCAGAATATCAGTATATTGATCTGAAAGCAGGTCTGTCACCGGAATATTTATTGCACCGGGAAGACTGTATTTTTCAAATTCATCCTGGCTTCTTACATCAATCAGACGAAGAGTTGGATCTTTCTTAACAATCATGTCAGCCACAGCATCAGGTGTGACATACTGAGTACGGGTGTTTGCCTCACTCAATAATTCTTCAGCTGTAAGCTTATAAGGCTTAGTCTTATTCTGAGGAACAGCTGCAATGATTAATCCCATCGGGATCAGGAACATAGCTAAAAATGAACGTGGTTTCATGATAATAACTTTTTAAATTTTTCTGATTACAGAATATTTATAACTCTACTTATTAGTATTCAGCTCTGGGGAATTTTTTCTCGGCCCATTCTCCGACCCAGAACATTGAGAGAGCAACAAGAATCAGGATAAATGCAAAAATTCCGTCAGTAAGCCCCAGAACTGTACTAACTTTAGGAAAACCAAGAAATTTAGCCATATACATACCATGCCACCAGTTATATCCTAAACCAAAAATGAAAACACCAATAAATAATCCTCCTATGAAAACAAGCGCATCAATCTTACCAATAGATGCGGCACAGAAACTTGTTCCCGGACAAAAGCCTCCCATAATAAATCCTGCTCCCATAATGATGCCTCCAACAATTGCTGATGTCAGATAAGTAGGATTTATATACACAAGGTTAAGATCAACCCATCCAAACAGGCTGAAAAACAGCAGTCCCAGCATAGCAGTTATTGCAGCTGTAAAAAACACTTTTAGAACTACTGTATCATAGCCATAAAAAACACCGGCTAGTTTTCTGCTTGAAGAGAATCCACTTTGCTCCAGCACAAAGCCAAAACCTATTCCGATTATAAAAGCAAGGAACAGATTTGTATTCTCTGATATTAATTCATTTACTGATAAAGGTCCCATGATTTCTTATATTTATTTCTTGATACTTAAGATATTACAATTCTATTGTTTAATAAAGAAGTTGAAGATTTAAAGGGATTAAAGACTCAATATTTCATCATTTTAAGCCAATTCTTCAAATCCAGTTTTTTCTGAAAAAATAAGCGAGAGCAAAAGCTGTTCCGAAAATTGCCATCATAGAGATAAAGCCTCCCAGTGAAAGAACTGCCATACCACTTAAAGCTGATCCACTTGTACATCCTCTTCCAAGTTCCGCTCCAAAACCAAATAATACTCCTCCTGCCAGTGCAAAAACCAATCGTCTTCGTGAGGTGATTTTAGGAGAATGTTCAACTTTAACTTTCAGTCTTCCCGAAAGTGCTCCTGATAAAAATCCACCTGCCAATACACCCAGCATTTCAAATACCAGCCAGGTTTTCATAGGGTTTCCAGGGTGAGCCTCACTGTATTCTTTAACGAATCCGTTATTTACAGATGAGTTGGTGCCACCACTGTCATACCTGATACAATAGTGCTTTTTATAGCTCCGCTGGCTCCAAGTCCCCGTCCTGAGATAAAATTTGAAGCCAGGAGAACAATACCAAGCAATACTCCTCCAATATAGGGATTCAGGTACTTAGCTACTTTTATTTCTTTCGATTTTGCCATTTTAATTATTCTTAGTCTGTTTCATGTTTATTTAAATTCAAATCTCTCGACCCTTTAGCAGGGTTTTATACTTTTCCTTATAATTATTTTCTTGTCATGTTGTTATAATATCTTCTTCTGTTAATCTCCACACTCCAAACTTATTATCTAATATAGCCACCGGCTCAGCTGTCCGGCATAAACAATTACGAAACGCAACATAAGGCTTCCAAAGATCACAAGTACTGCCGGCACAATAACAGGTACGTGATACTTTCCGAGCTCCATTATTTCAAGTATAGCCGGTATAATCATTCCCAGTATCACTACAAATATCCAGAACGACATGGTGTAAGGTCCGCCCAGAAACATATGTGCAGCGTCTATCTGAACCTGTGTGCTTGCCAGGAATCCCATGAACATATGAATAATAAGGAATAGTTCTATCCCAATCAGCACCAGGTCTATTCTGGCAAATTGCTTTCTCTCTGCCTTTATCTTTCGAGAGAAGAAGTGTTGCAGCAGCTCCGGCTGATAATCCTGAAGCCAGGAAAAGCGGACCCAGTATTGATGTATTCCAGAGTGGACGGGCATTGAATGCTGAGAGCAGGATTCCGGTGTACATTCCGAGCATTATTGCATATATCAGCATGATCCATGCAAGTACTTTTTTATATTTATTAAAAAAGGTCTCAATATCTTTAAGCCACTGATATTTCCAGTCCCATTTGGGAAAAATATCCCTTATATGAAGAGCACACCAGATAAATGAAACAGGGGTGATAACCATAAGCGTCCATGCGCCCCACGACATAGGAGACTGAAGCCTGATATTTGTATATAACTGCCAGAAAAACAGCTTATGTCTAAGGTCAATAAATAGTGCTATCAGACCAATAACAAGCAGAAAAGGTGTAAGAAACGGTGTAATCCTGACGGCAGTTCTGTAATCCTTTTCCCTGCCTCTTATAAAGTAAAGTGCGGCAATAGCAAGTATCCCTGCTGCCATACCTCCTAGAAAGAGATAAAGTGAGATTTGCCAGTGCCAAATATGCAGATGCGGATCAATAAGTTGATTCATCCTTCCGCTGACAATTAGTTCTTCTTTCATATTATATAGAAAATTAATAACCTAAATTAGAAAGTACAATTGAGGATCAGTTCCGGCTTCAGGTATCAGAGTCTTTGATTTTCTCTTCTTCAATACCTGTGAAACATCACTGTTGGGATCATCCAGATCTCCGAAATAGAGACATTTTGTCGGACATACATCAACACAGGCAGGCGACATCCCATTTTTAAGCCTGTGATCACAGAATGTACATTTATCAACATAACCTTTTGGATGCGGGTACCGTGCGTCGTAAGGACATGAAGCCATACAGGCTCCACAACCTATACAATCATTATGCTCAACAAGCACAATGCCTCCTTCAACTATATGGCTTGCACCTGTAGGACAACATCTTACACAAGGTGCATTTACACAATGATTACATCTCTCCGACCTGATTTCGACTTCAAGCTGAGGATAAGTGCCATCCATAACCTCAACAACCCAGTCGCGGCAAAACCCTATCGGTACATTATTTTCAGTCTGGCAAGCAACAACACAGTCGCTGCATCCAACACATTTCCTTGTATCAACTGCCATTGCATATCTCATGATGCAGCCTCCTCTGGTTTTTCTGTTAAAAATGTCACAAAATTGCGATCTCATTCCTGTTCCTCCCATCAAAGGATCAACAAGCACATTAGTAATTAATTGTGTATCACTTACTCCTTTTCCAAAACACTCTCTCATCTGTTTCTGTGCATGTCCAAATCCATGAACAATATAAACCGAATCCCACCGTATTCGCTCAGTTATCCTTACCTTTACAGGAAATCTGGAAATAATATCATCCTGATTTCTTAAGCCAGATATACTGATCTGTTTGTAATCCCCATTCTTTTGCAACCTTTGGATTAATCCAGACAGTATTTTCGGACATAAGTCGGTGCAGATTGGGGTTATTTGATGTACGGCCGAAAGTATGCATGGGAGCACGGCCATAAATAAGCCGGTAAAATCCATCTGCATGGCTCTTCATGTGGAACATACTTTGGAAGAGGATCAAAGCCGGCTGCTTCAAAAGTTGTTGAATACAGTTCAATCTTACCTGAATCGGTCGGAAATTCAATTTTCTCATCTTCAGCAAAATACAAGATCATCAGTATTCCCTTTCAAAAGTTTTAACTCCAATCCGCTGCATCTCCTCAAGAGATGAACCGGCCTTCTTAAGTTGCCAGTCGAGAAGATCTTCTAATTTTTCAAATGGGAAATAATCAGCAAGACCCAGTTTTTTTGAAAGCTCCCTGGCCATACCATAGCCTGGCTTTGTATTATTCATAGGTTCAGCTGCCGGCATTCTTAAAGCTAAAGCAGGCTTGCGGTGAGGACTTACCCTTAAATTCTCGTATCGTTCCAGATATGTACATTCAGGAAGAACCACATCTGCCCAACCTGTAATTTCCATTGGCATAGTGTCAATAGCTACTAACAGATCAAGATTTTGTATTGCTTTTATGGTCTTGGCCTTATTCGGGATACTGTGATATCAGATTTGTTGCATTCACCATCCACCCCTTGATAGGGTAGGCGGGGTTATTTTCTGGTATTGTAGCATCAATCAATACATTTGTTACAGCTGTACTGGCAATGGGATATTTCCCGGAAACAGATCTGTCCATTCTTTTGAAGGTTTTCTGAATGCCGGTATACTGACTTGGCAAGTGAAAATGAAGCAGGCCTGTAAAAGCCACCACGCTGTCCCCATGAACCCAGAAGTGCATTCAGGATTGCTATCGCCCTTTCTCTCTGAGTATCATCTCCATACCAGGCAGTATGACGTCCAGGATGTACAATAACTGCCGGGGAGGCATCTGACATCTCCTTCGCAGTCTTCCTTATGACATCAGGATTAATTGTGGTTATGCCATAAGCCCATTCAGGAGTAAAATCCTTTACATGCGATTTTAACTGTTCAAAACCGGAACAATAGCTGTCAACATATTTCTTATTATATAAATCATTATATATCAATTCATGCATCCATGCAAGAAGCAAAGCAATATCCGTTGAAGGTTTAATTGGCAGCCAGTATTTTGATTTGCCTGCAGCAGTTGAGAATCGCGGATCAACTGTTATTATGGTTGCTCCTTTATCAATGGCATCCGACATTTCCTGTACCTGTCCGTTATGCATATTCTCTCCAATATGTGACCCAATAAGTACAAGACATCTGGTATCACGAATATCCGTAGGTTCAGGTGAATGACACTTCCTCTCCGAATGTTGCATAGAAATGCTTCATCTCTTGGTCCCTTGCACTGTGCATAAGCAGGTTCAGCAATATTTGCTGTCCCAAATGCCTTCATCAGAGTCATAAAATTGGATGATCCTGAACCATGTGTAAATAAAGCCATGCTTTCAGGACCATATTTTGATGGAAATCTCCTTCATTTTATCAGAAATAACTCCCAAGAGCTTCATCCCATGATGCTTCACGAAATACCTGTTTTCCTCTTTCTTCAACTCTTATAAGCGGGGTTTTCAGCCTGTCTGTATCGTAATACATTCCAACGCCACCTGTACCTCTCGGACAAAACCTGCCATTACTATGCTGATCTTCATCATTTCCAATTATCTTCCATATCTTACCTTCTGAAGTCTTATAGACCCATCCGGCACATTTCCAGAAACACACTTCACAATAAGTTGGAGTTCGTTTAAGATCAACTACCAGTTTTTTTACCTTTTCAGGTGAAGAAAGAGCTTTAATAATCTTATAAGTTCCTGTCCCGGCAACCAGAGCCCCTGCTCCAAGTGCCGAAATTTTAATAAAATCTCTTCTGCTGGTCATGATTTAAGTATAATAACAGCGCAATATTATGAAAAAAAGATCCAGCTTTTATTCATATATATAGATAAATATATGTATAGATTAGTGCAGTGCGAAAAGCAGTACTGTTAACAAATTAACAATCTGATAAATGTAGCCTATTTGGAATTGCTCTAAATTACTAATTGCAGGTAAATGAGATTGTAACAACCGTCAAATCGCAAATCAAAGAAAAATATATCTTAAATCATGAGCACTTTGAAACCAAGAATATTCTCCAGGTTTCTTCCTGGACAAAATATATCGTAAGCAACCGGCCATACTTTTGCCAGGTACTTATCCTGTTTATCGCGGATCTTTATTATCAGCTCATCCAGTGCCGGAATGTTATCTTCATCAGCAATATGATAATCAAGTGCCATGACAAGCTGATTAAGATCATTAAGTTTTCCAAGGTTTCTGGTCATTTTATCAAGATCCTTCCCTACAGATCTGATGACAGATGGATTCAGCGGCCGGAAAAAATAAAGCTGGTACAGAAAATCTTTGGATTTCTTTCTGAATTCATGCAACAATTCAGGTTTTGGCCTATTTCTGCATTTTAGGTATAATTTCACAGCTTTCTGATATAGATATGTCAAGCTCTTTGATCAGAAGATGAGGTTCAACTCTGCTCATGGAAATAAATCTGAGCCTATAACCAGTTTTTGATAATAATGTGGAAATCTTGTCAAGTTCGGGTTGTGGGTTTATTGTAGAAAGATAATCAGGAAAATGCTTAAACATCAACCTTGTTATATTCTCATTTTCATCAAGTTGTGTAAATATTACAGGAAATTCCTTTCTCAAACCTTTAAGCAGTTTGCGATGAATTGAAGCCTCTCTCCAAAGATCATGAGTTGTCCGGCCTCTTTCAGCTCCTTTATGTCCCTTATACAATAATCCATATCGGGCTGAGATGCTATCAGTTTCAATGAAGACCTTGCCTTCTTCAACAATACTCTTATATCATGAATTGCTTTTTCATCAGGAAAAGGGGGTTTCGTCAACAAAGACTGAGCTTTTTTTACATATCCTGCGACAGTTGGTTTGAGCTCCTTGAGTTTTACATAGTCTGGCTCCATCCTGAAATTATCTCAATTTGATGCTAGATTGTATAAAGTTATAAAATTTATCCAAGCCCTCAAAACTATAACCAAGTCATTATATTAACCTTACTTTGAAACCTGACATTAACATGAAAAAAGATCATAGCACAATATGATTTTAATTTTAAGCACACCTGATTACTAACAGAGATATAGGAAAAGTATCAAAGAACTTATCTCATAATATTTTAAATATCATCCCGAAAAAGTTAAATTTGCTGACAATAAACTTAAAGCGAATTAAATGGGTAAAGGAATCAGAGGACAAAGAATAGGAATTCTCACTGCCGGAGGTGATTGTCCCGGGATAAATGCTGCAATACGCGGTGTAGGAAAAACAGCAATTGTAAAATACGGAATGAATCTGGTGGGTATAAGTGATGGTTTTACAGGAATGATAAACAAGGAATACCGTGAACTTACAGAGCATGATCTTTCAGGTATCCTGACAGTTGGCGGAACAATATTGGGCACATCCCGTGAAAAGCCATTTAAGGGAAGTGGCAAAGGCAAAAACGAGATCAGCAAACCGGTTCTGATACGTGAACATTATGAACAGATGGGACTCGACTGTCTGGTTTGTATCGGCGGTAACGGAACTCTTAAAACAGCATATCTCCTTTCACAGGAAGGATTAAATGTTGTTGGAATTCCGAAGACAATAGACAATGATGTATGGGGAACCGACGTCACATTCGGTTTCGATTCTGCTGTAAATATTGCCACAGAAGCAATTGACAGGCTTCATACCACAGCTAATTCTCATAAGCGTATAATGATTATTGAACTGATGGGACATAATGCCGGATGGATAGCTTTATATTCGGGTATTGCTGGCGGAGGAGATGTAATTTTGATTCCTGAGATTCAATATAAGGAAGATAAAATTGCTGAATATCTTCTGCATCGTGTTGAAGAAAACAAACCTTATTCAATTGTAGTTGTAGCTGAAGGCATCAAAAATCCTATCAAAGACAGTTGCTCAACTGCCCAGTCGTTAGCAAAAAGGATAAATGAACTTACAGGGCTTGAAACCAGAGAGACTGTTCTTGGTTATATTCAACGGGGAGGCACCCCTTCTCCAATGGATCGCGTCCTTGCAACAAAATATGGCAGTGCAGCAGCTGACATGATAGCCGAACGTGACTATGGGAAGATGGTTGCCCTTAAAAACAATGATATTGTATCAGTCAGCCTTTCAGATGTTTCAGGTAAATTAAAGCTTGTTGATCCTGACGATCCGCTTGTACTTCAGGCCATGAATATGGGTACCAGCTTCGGAACCTGAACATAAATCAATTGTCTGCTAAACTGCTTTTAATATCCCAACAATGAAAAAGCTAATTTTTGTGCGCCACGGCAAAGCAGAGGATTCTGAAAACAGTATCTCTGACTTTGAAAGATCGCTGACTATTAAAGGAAAAACAACTTCGAGGCAAATGGCCGGGAAGTTGGCGGACTATGAAAAATCATTGGGATCAATGATCAGCAGCCCTGCTTTCAGGGCAATTGAAACTGCTCTTATATTTGCCGGTGAATTTCGGGCTGAGAAAGATAATTTAATTCTTAACAGTAATATATATTACAAAATGAACTTCAGGTATCTGATTGAAATACTTTCAGTTGCAAGCGAAGACACTGATATAATTACCTTCTTCGGACATAATCCTTCATTCACTCAGATTCCGGATGAATTATCTGTTTCGGGGTGTGACTTTGTTCCTAAATCTGGTGTCATAGGTATATCGTTTAAAGTGAAAAGCTGGAAAGAGATCACTCAGAAGAGCGGCAAACTGGAATACTTTTTAAAACCTGAAAAGATAATATGAACAAGACATATATCCCAAAGGAGATAAGCTGGCTCTCCTTCAATGAACGTGTGTTACAGGAAGCCTCTAATAAAGAAGTACCACTTATTGAAAGATTTAAATTCCTGGGTATTTATTCCAACAATCTTGATGAGTATTTCCGGGTAAGAGTAGCAACCTTAAAGAGGCTTTCAAAATTTGGAGCAAAGTCCAAAAATATTCTTGGCTACAGCCCTAAAGACACACTCAAAAAAATACAGCAAATAGTATTATTACAAAACTCCAAGTTTGAAAAGATATATTCGGGTCTTCTACAGGAGCTGGATGATCATAAGATACATATAATTGATGAAAAACATCTGAATGAGGAGCAGACCGAATTTATTCAAAAATATTTTCATAAAGAGGTAAGAACCAGACTAATGCCATTTCTTATCGAAAAGGATTCTGAATTACCTAACCTCACTGATGATGCAATTTACCTGGCAATATATCTTGTTAAAAAAGAGACACAAAAAAAGAGATTTGCACTGCTCGAAATACCTACACATGTACTTCCCCGATTTATTGTTCTTCCTGAAAAAGGCGAAGATAAGTATGTAATATTTATTGATGATATAATCCGGTTTGGGCTGAAAGAGATCTTTTTCATTTTTGATTTTGATGAATTTTCTGCTTATACAATCAAACTTACCAAAGATGCTGAACTGGAAATAGCAGATGACATATCCGAGAGTTATATCGACAAACTTGCACATAGTCTTCAGCAACGCAAGTGGGGAAATCCTGTCCGTTTTATTTACGACAGGGATATGCCGCCTGACCTGTTGAAAATTCTTACAAAGAAACTCAATTTCGGTCCCGACGATGTTATGATACCAGGCGACAGGTACCATAATTTTAAGGATTTTATGAGTTTTCCCAATCTGGGACGCAAAAAATTCTATTATGAGCCTCTGGTGCCAATATCACACAGAGATATTCAATCGGGAAAGAGTATACTGACAGCAATTAAGAAAAAGGATATAATGCTCTTTTTTCCATATCATCCTTTTGACTATTTTATTGATCTTCTAAGAGAGGCATCTATAGACCCAAACGTAACAACTATTCAGATAACACTTTACCGGCTGGCAAGAAATTCAAGCGTTATTAATGCACTGTTAAATGCTGTACGTAATGGGAAAAGTGTCACAACAGTTGTTGAACTGCAGGCTCGCTTTGACGAAGAAGCCAACATTCTGTGGGGTAACAAGCTTATGGAGGAGGGTGTTAGAGTAATTTACGGAGTTCCAGGATTAAAAGTTCATTCGAAACTATGCCTTATCACAAGAGTCAAGAATAATATAACACAGCGTTATGCTGCAATTGGCACCGGAAATTTCAATGAGGATACAGCAAAAGTATATACCGATCATCTTCTCCTGACAACAAATAAGAAGATTACAAATGAGGTATTTAAAGCTTTCAATTTTTTCAATGTTAATTACAAAAAGGATAACTTTTACCACCTGGTTCTTTCTCCATTCTTCCCTTCGGAATAAGATGACACAATTAATTGATAATGAGATAAAAAATGCCAAAGCCGGAAAAAAGGCTTATATTTATCTTAAGCTAAATAATATTACCGACAATGAATTAATAAATCATTTATATGAAGCCAGCAAAGCCGGTGTAACGGTACGCCTCATTGTCAGAGGAATGATATCACTGGTTCCATCGGTTAAAGAATTTAGCGAGAATATAAAAGCTATTAGCATAGTTGACAGATTTCTTGAACATACCAGATTCATGATATTCTGCAATGGCGGCAATGAACAGTGTTTCATTTCATCTGCTGACCTGATGACCCGGAATATTGAGCACCGTATTGAGGTTACCTGCCCTGTATTCGACAGAAGCATCAAGAGTGAGATGAAAACAATATTCGAAATACAATGGAGCGATAATGTTAAAGCAAGAAAGATTGACGGAACACTTTCCAACACTTTTGTAAAACCAGGCAAAAAACGAGTCCAGTCACAGATGGAGGTACATTCTTACCTGAAAAAATGCGAATAAGCCTAAAAATATCATTTTAAAGGAAATGCATAATCCGGAAACAGTCAGATCGGGTAAAACAAAGACTAGTGTAATACCTTCGACTCAAAGTATCTGTAATTATTAAACTCTTGTATCATGAAGTTATGAATTACCTTATTGTTATCAGCGGTACAATTTTCATAATTCTCTTTTCATGGTTTTTATCACTGAAGTATAAGAGATACCATGGTGTTGCCAGATTTTTCGCCTTTGAAAGTGTCTTCATCCTGGCTTTACTAAACTATAGGGTATGGTTCATCAATCCATTTTCCATAATTCAGATAATTTCATGGATATTTCTATGCTTATCATTATATATAGTTACAACAGGCTACCTCCTTCTTAAAAGAAAAGGGAAGCCAGGAATTAATTTTGAAGATACTTCCGTTCTGGTCAAATCAGGGATATACAAATTAATAAGACATCCGTTATATCTGTCGGTATTTTTGCTTGGGGCCGGGATATGGCTAAAAGATTATGGTGAATTGCAGACACTATTAATGCTTATAGTTCTTGTAGCAGTATATCTGACGGCCAGAATCGAAGAAAATGAGATGATAGCGAGGTTTGGTAATGAGTACAGAGATTATATGAAAGAGACTAAAATGTTTATTCCTTTTCTGCTTTAACAAGAGTAAAAGAAAAAAGGTTGTTCATTTCTTCAATGACACAACCTTTAAACAAACCTATAAAAAACAAATCTTATTTTGCTGCAAGCCAACTTAGAATTTTATCAGAATTCGGTTTCTCCTTGGAATATATAACATCAACTAGTTTTCCGCTTTCATCAATAAGATATTTCTGAAAATTCCATTGAACTTCTGAATCCATAACTCCATTTTCCTTTTTTTCAGTGAGCCACTTGTATATAGGGGCCATATCGTCACCTTTTACAGATATCTTTTCCATCATAGGAAATGTAACGCTATAATTATCAGTACAGAATTTCCTGATGTCCTGGTTAGTTCCCGGTTCCTGACTATTAAAATTGTTCGCAGGAAATCCAACGATCACCAGCTCTCCCTGATAATCATTATAAAGAGCTTCAAGATCTTTGTACTGAGGAGTGAATCCGCATAATGAAGCTGTATTGACTATCATTATCTTTTTACCCTTCAATGATGAGAAATCGAATTCCTTGCCTTCAAGGGTTTTTACCTTAAAATCATATATACTCTTCGTCTGAGCCGTCAAAGAAGCTGAAACAGCCATCATAAAAAATAATACTAACAATTTGTACGTTTTCATAAGAAATATTTTTGTGAAAGTTTTGAGGTTAAAGAAATGGTTATGGATTTAAATTTAGAATAATTTAACACCAAATCTTACCCTGATCACCATATATCAACTATTTTTACAAACTAAACAAGCAGGGAAGAGTTATGTTCAGGAAGACATGGAAAACGATTAAGATCTTTTTAATTTTAGGTATTGGACTGATAAGCATTCCACACTCTATCTTTCCTGTGCAAAACTCTGAATCAGAGTTAAAAAATCTTGGTTCCTATATATTATTAAATGAAAAGGAATCCAGGCTTTCTGAGTATAAAGATGATAAGGAAGCATTAAAACTTAAGCTTATTCAGCTCGATATTATTAACGCCAGCAGGAGAAAATTCAGGGCAGAACCCGTAAAACTTGATATCCTTGCGTCCAGGGTTGCTAATAAAATGTGTAAAGAGGCAGCTGAAAACAATTTTGTAGGGCACTGGAACCTGGCTGGAGAAAAACCATATCTCCGTTATGCTTTTGCAGGAGGAATGGATCATGTAACAGAGAATGCCTATGGAGAATGGTCTTCGAAAAACTATGATCCATCAATGTCGAATGCCAGTTCGATGATGAAAACAGGTCATGAAAAATTCATGGCTGAAAAGGCTCCGAATGATGGCCACAAAAAAACAATCATTGATAAATCGCACAATTTTGTAGGACTCGGATACTATTTTTCAGGAAATCAATTCAGATACTATGAGGAGTTTATTGACAGGTACGTGGATTTCGGTGATTTCCCAAAAGAAATTAAAGCCAGGGGAACAAACTGATATTAAGGTTATTGTACCAGACAATACATTCCTGTACTATATGATTATTTACTATGAAAACTTTCCGAAGTCAATGACTGCAGCACAAATAATGAAAAAGGGCAGTTATTCTGATTTTACCAAAGAAGAGGATAAATATGTTTTACCATGGGATCTTGCTCAATACAGGGACGGAATTGTATATAACATTCCAGTTTCCTTTACAAAGGAAGGACTATACTATATTCATCTATACACCGATAAGAAAGAAATTACAAAGCCTGTATCAATGAATACAAAAGGTAAAACTCCTGTAACAGGAATTGTAATCAAAGTAAATAAATGACCAATAAGCTTACCTGATTATTTCATTTGTTGTAGCAATATCCATTACAACAGGGAATACCATATTCTGATCCGCTATCTCAATATTTCCTGTCATCTTGGAATTAACTGATTCTTTGGTAAAGTAGCCTTCCTTTATTGCAAAAATTAACAGTTGTGTTCCTGTATATGTACCGGAAGTTTTTATCTCCATTCCCTGCGACTGAGTTGTCATTTTCCTCGTACCTGAAATGGCAGCACTTATCTTTGCACACTCCAGCCCGTCAACAGTCATAATACCATCAAATTTATATTCTGATCTGACAGGCATCCATAGAGACATTGCCTCAGTTTTTGTTTCGATGGTGTCATTTGTAATCCATGTGTCACCAACTTTTATTGGATCAGAAGGAAGTACCGGAAAATAATTCATGAACGACTGGGCCAGGGTAGCTTCACCGCTTCCTTCTACATTGTATACAATTTTTGCAGCTTCTGAAAAATCTTCTGTTTTACCTTTTGGAGAGATCACAAGGTTAAATGTTTTCCCTTTTATATCGTGACTGCTCCTCCGGCAGCACCCTGAGGAGATTCAACAAACTGTGACAGAGAGTCCATTTTTATCTCAAGTTTCAGATTATCACCTTGTTTTCCTGCTGACTTTACCTGGCATCCCATATATGTAGAGATATTTACAAGCATCGATGATCCATTTATATCCATGTCCTGGACGATTTTGCTATCAGTATAATAGCTGAAGAAACTTGTCTGCAGGAAAATTATACACAAGCTTAATTCCGGAAGCAGAAGAAGCTTTTTTTGATTTTTTCTGAGATAATACCTGAAAAGAAAAACTGCTTGCTACAAGAATAAGAGCAAGAAGGACAGATGTCTTGGTTGATAGATTTTTCATTGATTTCCGGCTTTAATAGTTGGTTATTATGTACTCTTGCAAAAACACCAAATTATTGAAATAGCTGTGCTTCAGTAACAAATATAACAAAAAACATTCTCATAAAGTTTAATACAATGCATTTTTGATGTTCATGATCGATACCGTATTAACTACATTAATTATTAAATTATTAAACAAAGCCCGGCACTTTCGTGTCCAGGCTCTCAATTGAACGGGCTTTGTTTTTCCTTTTGCTTATGAAAGCAAGATTTCAACGATTTTTGAATCATGCAGGATTACCTTCGGTGATCCTGTGGGGGAGGAAACTAAAAGAAAAAGCCTGACATTCGCTCCGCTCATTACGGGCTTTGTTTTTCCTTTAGCTTATGAAAGCAAGATTTCAACGCTAAAGAAAAACAAAGCCCGGCACTTTCATGCCAGGCTTTTTCTTTGTCGGGGTGGCAGGATTCGAACCTGCGACCCTCTGGTCCCAAACCAGATGCGCTAACCGGGCTGCGCTACACCCCGAAACTTATTTATTCTGACAAAATTTTCAAGGCCCTCTCTCTTTTTAATACTCTTCAACTCCCTCTCCGTCCTGACTGCCTCTGATCTTGTCTCAAATTCTTTCCACCATTTCAATTCCCAGGGTAAATAAGCTTTGGTTGACAAATTCCTTCCCTCGTTATGCCTCTTTACTCTTTTTAAAAGGTCATTTGTCTGTCCAATATAATACCTCTTACTCTTGGTCGCTTCCAAAATATATACGTAGTACATAATCAAAGCTCAGTTGCGCTAATCCCGAAAAACAAAGAATATCTATTCTTATGTTTTTCGTGGAATTACTCGATAAATCAAAAATTGAAAATTTGTGATTTATGAGGACCGGGCTGCGCTACACCCCGAAACTTATTCATTCTGACAAAATTTTCAAGGCCCTCTCTCTTTTTAATACTCTTCAACTCCCTCTCTGTTCTGACCGCCTCTGATCTTGTCTCAAATTCTTTCCACCATTTCAATTCCCAAGGGAGATAAGCCTTGGTTGACATATTTCTTCCCTCATTATGTCTCTTAACCCTTTCTAAAAGGTTATTTGTCTGTCCAATATAATACCTCTTACTCTTGGTCGCTTCCAATATATATACGTAGTACATAATCAAAGCTCAGTTGCGCTAATCCCGAAAAACAAAGAATATCTATTCTTATGTTTTTCGTGGATCCTCGATAAATCAAAAATTGAAAATTTTTGATTTATCGGGACCGGGCTGCGCTACACCCCGAAACTTATTTATTCTGACAAAATTTTCAAGGCCCTCTCTCTTTTTAATTCTCTTCAACTCCCTCTCTGTTCTGATCGCCTCTGATCTTGTCTCAAATTCTTTCCACCATTTCAATTCCCAAGGGAGATAAGCCTTGGTTGACATATTTCTTCCCTCATTATGTCTCTTAACCCTTTCTAAAAGGTTATTTGTCTGTCCAATATAATACCTCTTACTCTCGGTCGCTTCCAAAATATATACGTAGTACATAATCAAAGCTCAGTTGCGCTAATCCCGAAAAACAAAGAATATCTATTCTTATGTTTTTCGTGGATCCTCGATAAATTAAAAATTGTAAATTTTTTATCTATCGGGACCGGGCTGCGCTACACCCCGAAACTTATTCATTCTGACAAAATTTTCAAGGCCCTCTCTCTTTTTAATACTCTTCAACTCCCTCTCTGTTCTGACCGCCTCTGATCTTGTCTCAAATTCTTTCCACCATTTCAATTCCCAGGGGAGATAAGCCTTGGTTGACATATTTCTTCCCTCATTATGTCTCTTAACCCTTTCTAAAAGGTTATTTGTCTGTCCAATATAATACCTCTTACTCTTGGTCGCTTCCAATATATATACGTAGTACATAATCAAAGCTCAGTTGCGCTAATCCCGAAAAACAAAGAATATCTATTCTTATGTTTTTCGTGGATCCTCGATAGATCAAAAATTTTAAATTTTTGATTTATCGGGACCGGGCTGCGCTACACCCCGCTTCGACCGCCGAAACCATGGTGAAGGCGGTAAATAGCAGCGCAAAAGTATTACTAATTTTTAAATATCATAACAAATCAACATTTTTTTAATAAGTTTTATTCTCACAATGCCACATCTGCCAGTAAATAAGCACTTAACGATACTGAAAACAAATTATTCCCATCACATAATTTAATATGTAATAAATTCGCAGATTTTTCGTAATCTGAAATGAAAAATGTCTGACTGCAGGAAGATGCAATATCTCAATTGGAAGGTGTAAAGTATGAAAAGATGTTTAAAAGCAATCTTTTCATTTACCTAATTAAAAAGACAAGTAATTATATTACACCGATTTATCAACATTTGACAGCAAAACACAATCAGATCTAGGAAACTAGTGCATTCCTTACAAACAGTTGCCGGATTTAATTTGGTACCGGCATCAAACTCTTTTCCGCATTTCTCACACTTAATAATGTTTTCATTTTCTGCGATAAGCCTGCTGGCAATGGCGCTGTTAAATTCCTGATTCTGAATATCACGAGTAAGAGAATAGTTATCTCTGCGCTTTGTTGCTGCAACAAAATCTTCCTCTTTTAGAACTGGTATTATTATTTCTTCTTTCATTTTGCAAAGATACTAAAAAAGTCGTACTTAAAAGGTAACAGCTGGTTTAATATAATTATTCTGATTGAATTACAATATGTTAATAAAAATCCCAGTTGATAAAATATCCTTCATCAGAATTTTCTATAACATGGTTTGTTTTAGAACATTAATGAGCTCTTTTTAAAATATACTATAACTTATCAATTTTCGCTGCAAGAATAAAATCATTTTCTGACAATCCGTCAATTGCATGTGTCCATAATTCAATTATGGCTCGTCCATAAAAAACATGCATTACAGGATGATGCCCCTCCTTTTCAGATATATCAGCTACTTTATTCACAAAGTCCATAGTATGACGATAGTTAACGAACATAAACTCTCTTGAAATTTTTTGATTCGCACTAACTTTCCATTCTTTTGATATCATTTTTTTAAAATTACTGATCTCACTTTCAGTCAGCGGATCAACGCCTCCCTCACAAGGTTTACATTTTTTTGTACTTAAATCCATAATGTCAGACCTTTTAAATTTAAAATAACAGAATCTTTTCTGAGCATATGACTAAGCTCTGCGATAAAAAAACAATTTTCATCTAGCTCTTGTTTCATTCAGCATAAAAAACTTTACCTGTTATTTGCCATGAGGCGATAGTAATCCTGGTTTTTTCAGACGCTGATCGTTACGGAAGAAAAGAAGAAATCTAAAATCTTTTTCTGATCTGCAGATAAACCATATGATATTGATTGTTGTTTTCAAGAGTACCCTCGTAATTTGCCGAAAATGACATTGTTCTGGTTAGCTGCCAGGAAATGTTCATTTCCCCGATATTCTGAATTGTATTCATTATGCTTTCAGGATAGTTGTATTCATAATAATGATAACCTAAGCTGCTATATAGCTTTCCATTGAAGAAATCACGTGACAATGATCCTCCATAAATCCGGCTCTTTAGATAACTTGTTTCCAAATAAGTACCGGATAGCATCAGAGATATCTTAACACCAGGGATCTGACTGTATGATAAGTAACCATAAATATTTCTGGTGGGTTTGGGATCAGATTTTAATGACCGGTATCCCGATTGTACACCAATTCTTATTCTGTTTGAAACCCGATAATCAACCTGTAATCTGAGAGTCTGGCGCATCTCACTTTCAAGAATCCTGTCCATAAATGTCTTATAAGTCTCGTAGAATATTACATTTTTCCTTTCATCATAGGCTCCGGTCAGGGATAATTGTTTCGTAATCTTATACCTTAATGAAAGATATAATCCAGTTATATCGAATGTATTTTGCGGTATGTAATTATTAAGAGAATCACTTTTAAGTTTATAGAGATCAACCTCAAATGTACCCATAAAATAAAGGTTTTTTAGGAGTGAATTTGAATGTTGAAAATAGAGAAATCGCCTGTCAGTCTTTCCGTTATTTGTCTGTTGCATAAATGCTAAAGAACTCTGATTGTATGAATTTGAAGTTACAGAGCCATAAGCCAGATAAGCACCATATTGAATCAGCTTTGAATCAAAACCATAATCTGTGAATTTAGGTCTTGTACCCCCGAGCAGACCAACAGAAAAATTACCAAACGATTTCTCTATCTGTATGCCATCCATAGCTCCTATATTTGAAATCTTAGGATTAATCTTCCTGCCCACACTTATACTGGCAGATTTATTGATATCGTATTTTACCGATAAAGAATAAATTTTAAGAGCATTGAATATATCCTTTTTTACCAGAGTCCAGTCACCTGCTTTATGATTGAATGAAATATAGCTTTCAACTGAAAACTTAGAATCCGCAATATTTAAGGCATTTAAATTAATGTTATATCTCAATCTTGTAGAACCTGGTGCTTTTGTATTAGAAAAGGAAGTATAGGAATATGCAGAAATACTTCCATTGATTCTTTGTTTCCTGTCATCCTGATATTTTTTTTGTTTGGTTCCAGCAACCAATACAGGAACCGGAGTGGAATCAGGCTTTTTCGCCTCATCAGTCTTTGCCGTCTTTATATTTAAACTATTTTTCTTTATTGCGGATATCACATCCGAAACAGAAAATTTAGTATTAGCAATTGAAGTACATACACAGGATGTTGAAGAAAGATTTGTTACAGACAATACAGGTTTCAAAACTCCTGATGAGGATGATTTATATAATGTATCTCCGGCTGATATACCTTCAGTAGAACTGAATTTGACATAAATATTCTGTGAACTGACAAAAGAAATCTTCCCTGTCAGTATTTCTCTTACAGTCTGACCCTTTAGTACAGCACTAAAATATATTAGAATGACAGTAAAAATAATTTTTCTCATAAATAATATTTAGCCTGCTCTTCCGGTTGGATGACACCTGTAACAGTCAGCATTTGTGTAGTTGTTGCTTCTGTGCGCATCTGTATGACAATGCTTGCAATCAAAAAGTGTATAATTTGCCGGATTTGTATGGCATTCGATACAATCCAGCTTATGCCTCCCGGATGCAATGGGAAACAAAGACTCATGAGCAGCAAAAGTTGCAGGTTTCCATCCGGCTGCAGTTGTATGGCAATCAGAACATGAGGTTGCAAAACCCAGCGACTGATGATTTGGATTAGTTGTATTATTAAAGTCTGTTGCATGACAGGAATAGCATGCAGCTGAAGTATTCGTATAATTTACCTTATGACAATCAGTACAGGTTGGTGTTGAGTGTCCCAGAGTAAGTGGGAAGCTGGTGTGATTAAAAGTTGCTGGTGTCCAGCCAGGATTCAAAGTATGACATGTGGAACATGTAGTCGGAAAGCCGGCGCTTACATGATTCGGATTTGTTGTCGCAGTATAATTCTGCTGGTGACATGAATAACAGTCGGAAGATAAGTTAGAATAATTTCCATTATGACAATCTGTACATGTCGGTGTTGAATGTCCAAGTGTAAGCGGGAAGCTGGTATGATTATATGTTGCTGGTGTCCAGCCAGGATTCAAAGTATGACATGTGGAGCAGGTAGTCGGAAAGCCGGCGCTTACATGATTCGGATTTGTTGTAGCAGTATAATTCTGCTGGTGACATGAATAACAGTCGGAAGATAAGTTAGTATAATTTCCATTATGACAATCTGTACATGTCGGAGTTGAATGTCCAAGTGTAAGCGGGAAGCTGGTATGACTAAATGTAGCTGGTGTCCAGCCAGGATTCAGTGTATGGCAAGTCCCGCAGGTCGTCGGGAACCCGCTTGCTGCATGGTTGGGATTAGTGGTTGAATTAAAGTTAGCCTGATGACACGAATAACAATCCGCAGAAAGATTAGTGTAATTACCGCCTGTATGGCAATCAGCACATGTTGGGACAGAATGACCAAGTGTAAGTGGGAAATTTGCATGATTAAACCCTGCAGGAGTCCAGCCCGGATTAAGTGAATGGCAATTTTCACAGGTTTTGGCAATTCCTGATTCCACATGATTAGGATTTGTTGTCGCGTTATAATCCTGGGAATGACACGAATAGCAAGCTACAGGAGTTGCCGAATAGTTTGCATCTTTATGGCAATCTGTGCATGCAACTACAGAATGGCCCAAATTCAGAGGAAAAGCACTGTGATCAATACTTACCGGTTTCCATCCTGCTGAAACCGAATGACATGTTTCACAAGCTTTTGGGAAGCCTGATGTAACATGGTTGGGATTTGTGGTAGCTGCATAATTTTGCTCATGACAGGAATAGCATTCCGGTGAAGTTGAAAGATAATTTCCTTTTGTATGGCAATCATTGCAAGTCGGAACAGAATGTGCCTGCTCCAGAGGAAAACTACTGTGATTATAATTTGTTGGTTTCCAGCCTGGATTTAGTGTGTGGCAATCGAGACATCTTGTAGAAAACTGAGCTGCCTGATGATCAGGGTTGGTGGTTGCCGTGTAATTCTGCTGATGACAGGAAATACACTCAGGTTTTGCATCTGCAAAATTCCCTGTTGTATGACAATCATTACATTTCAAGGATGAATGCCCTAACTGCAAAGGAAATATACTATGATCAAATCCGGCGCTGGTCCACTCAAATGATGTCACCTGATGGCAAAGCGAACAATCTTCCGAAATTCCTGACTGCTGATGATTAGGATTTGTTGTTGCCAAGTAGTCCTTACGGTGGCAATCGATACAATTAATTCCCTGAACATCAAATCTAAGAAGGCTCTCAGAAAGATGGCATTGCGAACAATCAGCTGTCCTGTGAGCTCCAACAAGAGGAAATCTGGATGTCTGGTGAAGTTCAATTATATTATTTACAAGCCATGAGGCTGGCGTGTGACAACGTGAACAATCAAAACCTACTGTCCCCTGGTGAATGTCTGTATGGCATTCATTACATGACGTTTTTGCCTCACCAAACTTCAGTGTAGGATGACACTGTCTGCAACTTAAATTCTTATGCTGACCTTCGAGTGGCAATAATGTGGTATTATGATCGAATGAATAGATTGCTTTATCGAGTTGCCATCCCTTTGTACTATGACAAGTCTTGCAACTAATCTTGAAATCAGCTCCGTGAGGTGATTCTGGTTGCTGGTTATTCAAATAAATCCCCAGACTGAAAATCAGGAATGACAGGATTCGCATCGATAGTCTTTTATTTTATATATAACGTAAAAAGATGACCCTTCTTGTTGGGGTTTATGACATTTCTCACATGGGACATTAATATGTTTCCCATCGAGCTTGAAGGCTGTATTATCATGATTAAATTTAGAAGCTTTCCAGTTTTCTGTTCCATGACATGAACTGCAATCTGTAGTTCCCCCTTTTTCAAATTGTCCAAAATGCTTATCAGTATGGCAATCGGAACATTTATTGGATAGTCCAGCGAACTTTTGCTGCTCAACATTTTTCGTTACATTTTTAAAATGGCATGCCTTACAATCCTCCTTAGCATGCGCACCTGTAAGATTAAAATTAGTTTTTGAATGATCAAAAGTCACTGTACTCCATCTTTCTTCATTATGACAACTTTTACAATTGCCTCCCGGATAATATTTAGAGTCAATAATACCTTTATGGATATCTTTATGGCAATCAATGCAACTCTTTCCAATTCCTTCGAAACTCCACTCCTTTTGCTTTTTATGGCAATCAATGCAAGGGATAGCATTATGGGAACCATTAAGAGGAAATGAGCTTTTGTTGTGCTGATCAATGGAATATGAAAAAAACGTAAATCCTTTAACACTATGGCATTGGGAGCAGTCAGGTGAAACCCCTTTTTTCGCAAATTGTTTTTTGTGATAATCGGTATGGCAATCAGTACATCTAGCATATTTCAGGGGATCGGTAAACTTACCCTTGTGACAGGCTTTACAGTTAACAGCCAGATGCTTACCTTCGAGCTTATACCCTGTTTTATTATGGTCAAATGCCTTCTGTCCGGCTATTATCTTAAAAGATTCTTCGTTATGACACTGCTTGCAATCTTTACCAAATTTATTCTGATGCGGGTCACTATGACAACTGTTACATACCAGCGAATTATTCAGTTTGAATTGCTGGAACTTCTTATTATTTGTTGTTTCAATCTTGTGGCATTTCACACATTCCACTTTTATATGTTTACCAACAAGCTTGAATCTGGTTTCTGAATGGTTAAATTTTGTTGCCGGTGCAAATGCATTCTGATTATGGCAATTAAGACAATCATCTGACAAGGTATTTTGATGATAATCTACATGACATGTCAAACATTTCTGATTCAAACCAAGGTAGGTAAAGCTTTTAGACTTAATCTTAGGAGATGTAATGAATTTAACATTATGACAATCATTACATGCCTTTTTTGCATGTGCTCCCGTAAGACTGTATCCTGTCAGATTATGGTCAAAAGTTGAAGTATCTAATCTTACAAGCTGAAAGTTCCTGCCATGATGATCATTGTGACAAATAACACACTGCTTACCTTTTACTTCGGATGAAACATGATAACCTTTCTCTTTGGATATCTCATCCATTATTTCAGTATGACATGCAAGGCATTTTGAATTGTTTACTTTGTTACCCAGCTCATGACACTGAGTACAATTTGAAATACCCTCCAGTTTCGAATGTGGAGAAGCAAGATCTCCAGGAGAAAGCTGGGCCGAAACCTTTAAAACCGGCAACAGTACTACTGCCAGAATACTTATTATGTTCTTAATATTGCTCACTATACTTATTTACGATCTTTGGTTTTAGAACAGTACTCTTTAATAATATTTTACAATGGACTAATCTTTAATGTTTTAGAACAGTTTCTCCAAACTTTTTTTCAATCTTAATACCTGTCTTCTCTAAAAATTGTGTCGGTAGTTCACCTCCGGCAAATATATAAACCAAATCATTTTTTAATTTAAGCGTTTCACCATCTTTCCCTATTGCCAGTGTTATATATTCATCCTCAATTGATAAAACATTTGTATTGAGACGGACCTCCAGTTTTCCTTCTGCAATAGCTTTATTAATTGCCATGCTGTTTGCAGGTTTAATACGATTAAAAACCTCGTTTCGATATGAGAGTGTAACATGATTATCATCAGCAAGCAGAAGAGCAGATTCGACTGCTGAATCGCCCCCTCCTACCACCAACACATCTTTTCCAGCAATCGTTTCCGGTTCTAAGAGGCGGTACGCGACTTTTTCCTTTGTCTCGCCAGGTACATTAAGTTTACGTGGTGTGCCTCTACGTCCTATCGAAAGCAAGATACTTGAGGCTGTAAACTGTTCCCCTTTTATGGTTACAACTTTAAAGACTTCATTTTCAGAGATTATTGCTTCAACTTTTGAGTTTTCTTTTATTGAAATATTATTTTTTTTAAGTACACTTTGCCACAGATCGAGCAACTCAGTTTTGGTTGTTTCAAATAATTTTATCTTACCAAAGAGTGGCAAATCCATTGGCGAGGTCATCACAATTTTTTTTCTTGGGAATGTAAAAACAGTGCCACCAAGGGTATCCTGCTCCAGAAGCAGAAATTTTATTCCATGCTTTTTTGCTGTCAGGACCGCTGAAATTCCTGCAGGTCCTGCACCAATTACTATCAGATCATAATCGGCTTGATGCTCTTTCTTTAAAGACTTAACAATATTTTCAGCCGCCTGCCTTCCCTGCTCAACCGCATTCTTTATCAGACCCATTCCCCCAAGTTCTCCGGCAATATAAATGCCAGGGACATTGGTCTCAAATGTAGGTTTAACATGCGGAAGGTCCACGCCTCTCTTTTCAGTTCCGATTCTAAGACTTATTGCTTCAGTTGGACAGGCCAGAAAACAGGCACCGTGGCCAACACATTGAGAGGCATTGATAATTGTTGCTTTTCCGTTTCTGATACCTAAAATGTCCTTTTCATGACAGGCAGTTATACATGCACCGGTTTGAATACACGAGTTGACATCAATATATGGATGCAAAGAGATCGGCTCATGAAGCCCCAATTCCCTGGCATGCTTTATTTTTTCATCAACTATTTTCGATTCCTTGCTTTTTTTGCGCAGATAAATAACAACAACCGTAATGCAAAGTATTGCAGCAAGAGAATATATCAATATGTTTTCTAATATCTGTTCCATATTCAAAAAATCCATCTGTAGCCAAACACTATTGTTACCCCAATATGAATTATCATAATAATGAGCATTACCAATGCAAATGGAAGATGTGCAACATGCCAGTATTTAAACAAATTCTGCATAGTGTCCAGCCGCTCAATTTTTCTATTAATTTTTCTATCGTCCCTAACCAGGGAGAGTATTTTCTTTCGCTCAGATGAGGGAAGCTTATTTTTTCTCAATACATATTTAACTGCTCTTATTGAATTATTATCGTCAATATGTTTTCTGACAAATCTGACAATTGGGTTACGATGGTATAATTCAAACTTTTTCTTAATTGAATCTGTAATCACATTATAACTAGTTTCATCGAGGTTATATGAATTTCTTAAAATACCTGCAACATCTGATTTAAGTTCACGCACCTCATTTAAACTTAGTTCGCGTCCTTCAATCGATCGTGGAATCTGAATATAAATAAACCTTCCGATAACACCACTTAGGAAAACGGCTACCATACTCCAGAAACTTATGGCTACCAGACCCCCGAATTTCAGAGTAGTATGAAAAAGGATAAGAACAGGTCCCATAGTGCAGAGGAAGATATGTGTTTCCAGCCAATATTTTAATATCCCCATCCTCGACATAAACCTGTATCGTTTTCTGGCCATATAGCTTCCAACACCAATTATAACTAATAATGATCCTATTATACCATATCCATGACCAACAATTCCGCTGGGTTTCAATAATAAATGATCAGGGTTATAAAATCTTTCTTCAAGACTGGTCCTATAATAAGGCAAACCAATATAGAGTATACCAAAAAAAGTAATGGCAATTATTGCACCAGAGTACCAATGAATATTTTGTGTGCAGTTTTAGACATTCATCCTTTCAATTACCAAATATACGTGAGTCAGAAGTAAATATTGCAGATCAATCTTTAAAAATTAATGTTATTTTAATAACAGTTTGATATTAAAATCGAACTTATACCTAAGAACGTTAATCTAAAGATATTGTTTTACCAGCTGCAAATTTATTCCTTTTTTTTGGCAAAACTAAAAATTCTGACTCCTAATGATAACTGATGGCTCCCAAATGTATTTAGTGCAATATTACTGCTCATATTGTACGAATAGTTTAGAAGTATTCCCTCAACTACTTCTCCACCAAGTCCCAAACCAAATATTCCACCTGTTCTGTAAACAAGAGTTCCCCAAATCCTGTTATTCCAGGTCATTGTTGGAGATACCTCAAATTGTACGGGAATATTCTGTCCTCCCCTTAAGATCATAGTAGGTTTAACTGACCAGGCATTATCAATAGGAATGAAATATGATGCATGAATAAGATAATTTTTCAAAGGCTTGTATGTCAGCTCAGTATTTTTGTATTTTGCTGTACCAAACATAATATTTGAAAAAAGTAATCCGGTTTCAAGTCCTTTAAATGTATAAAGGACACTAATGTCAGATGCAAATTTGATCTTTGATTTTTCCAGTCCGTTATTTATAAGAACCAGGTCCTGAACATAGCCAGGATCATTAAAATATTTTGCAATATTGATAGAATTTCGATAGAAACCCAGCGACAGTGCAAAATGTAAAATATGCTCATCGGTGAGCTTAACTTTATATGAATATGTTCCAAGAATCAGTGACTGTTTAAAAATATCTGTCACATCATAATAGAACCGACCTCCAATGCCAACACGTTCACCAAGTTTGTCATTATAACTAAGTTGATAAGTTGTAGGACCGCCCTCAATGCCTGACCAGTCAGAACGGTAATCAATAAACAAAGTTTTGCTATTATGTATTCCGGCATAGGCAGGTGAAAGACTAAACGTATTGACATTATAGTTTTCCATGAAAGGAAATTGTTGCCCAAATAGCACTGCAGGAATCAAACCGACCAAAATTAATATTATCCTTTTCATCTCTTAGAATTTATATTTTTCAAACCATGATTTTCGTATTGTCTCCAGATTAATACTTACTCCCCCATTTATATTAACTGGGATTGGAGGAAGTAAGTATTTGGGATTATCTGGATTAAACTCTGTATTTCAATATATTTATACCATTATATTTCTTCTACCGTACTATATTAACTACACCTTTAATATATCCCTTTGTTGAGGATTTTATCACATAGTAGTAAGTGGCTTCAGGTAACGGAGATCCGTTCCATGTTCCATCCCAATCATTCTTATATGCATCGGAATGATAAACGGTCTGACCAAATCTGTTATATACAGTAACCTGCAATTTCCCAAATGACTCCAGATCAGGAATATACCAGTAATCGTTCATGCCATCATTGTTTGGCGTGAACAATGAACTGATATTATCAAATGTGGGAAGAGCTGAAATTGCCTGGGTAACGTCAGGTGCCGGATTCCAGTTTTTATCACCGGATTGCATTGCTATAATATTCACATTCCCATCTTTCAGTATTGTAAGAACATCACCAACAATACTGGCTGCAGTTTGATCAGAAGTTTCAAAACTTACAGGCAATCCACTGGAAGAACTGTAGCTACAGGGTATTTCCTGAGTCATTCTTAATCCAGCCGGAATTGGATCAAATGTAATTGTCTGGTCTGCTTTTTCAATGGTAAGAGTTCCTTTTGTATAAATGAAACTGTAATTAAGATCAGAAGCCCCACTCACATCAATATCATAAATGCCGGCGTCAGATAGTCTGCGTCGCAGTAGGTTGTAGCTTCAGGCAACACATCCAGTACAGAAGCATCCTCTCCATTTACAAACCCCTGGTACGTAATTGTAAACAGTGGATTTTGATCATTATACACTCTGCTCTTATTATCTGCAATAACAGTAATTTGAGCCTTGGTTACCGTCAGAATTCCGTCAACATATGTTAAATCATAGTTGACAGCAGAACCTCCGGAAACAGTAATCGGATACAACCCAACATCACTGGTTGTAACAGCTGTGGTATTTATAGCCGGATCAGTAACCACTGAAGAATTGTCTCCATTGACAAATCCCGTATATGTGATTGTTAGCGTCGGGTTTATGGCACCATAATTTCTGGTTTTATTGTCTGCAGTTGCGATCAACTCAACCTTATTCACTGTTAATGCTCCGCTTACATAACTAAAGGTATAATTACCGTCAGAACCACCACCAATGAGAATAGAGTATGTACCTGCATTTGCTCCTGCTGGTGACCCTGTGCTGCTTATCGTAAGCCCTGATATTATATCGCCTGGAATCAAACCAATTGATGTAAATTCAGTGCCTGAGAATGTCAGTAATGTACCATAGTCTTTCGATAGATCATTTGCTGTTACAACTATAGCTTTAGGAGTAATATCAGCACTAAGAACCGGTTGTACAAGGGTGTATTTTGCAGCATCTGGTCCTTCAAGAACAAATCCGCTTGTTGTTACAGGCTTACCTGTTCCAACATCCTTATTATTAAATGTTCCTGTCGCTCCACTGGTATTCAGAGTTACATTATCGGGTGATACAACACCAACAAGGGTTACTCCGGATGTATTGATATTGGCTGTAGTAGTACCATCATAAACCTTCCCGCTTGCAGTTACACCTGAGATAGTAACCACAATTGATCCGGACCCGATAATATTACCAGTCAGACCAGATGGTTGAATCAAAAGATAATTTCCTGCATCTGCTCCACTGATAGAATAACCAGTAACACTTACAGGAATATTATTTCCTGGATACTGATGTTGCAAAATTAGCAACCGGGGAACCTCCAAGGATTACTACATCCGGTGACACAATGCCTGAGAGTATTGCTGTTCCGCTTAATGTAGCATCTGTTGTGCCATCTGCTACTTTATCTTCAACTGACAGACCTGTTATCGTAAGTGATTTCTGAGCAACTGATATAGTCTGTACTGATGAATATTCAATAGAACATATTCCACTTTGTACTTCTGCACGATACTGCCATGTTCCGGCTGAAGAAGGAGTTTCACTATAGGTTGCGGTGGTATTGCTTATGTCAATCCATGCTCCTGAATCAAGCATTTTCTGCCATTTTAACACAGAACCTGTAAAGCCTGACAGAGTAATTGTTCCTGTTGAACTGCCATAGGTTATTAAGCTATTTCCTGATAATGTGCCGCCAACTGTTACCAGGATTAACATTCATAGAGATTATATTGGAAATTGCCGGACTTCCTGAAACACATGTTAGAGAGGAATTAAGCTCGACTGAAACCTGGTCACCATCAGATGGAACATATGTATAAACAGGACTATTTGTTCCTACAGCTAAGCCGTTTACTTTCCATTGATAAACCGGAGTAGTCCCTCATTCACCGGGATGGCAGTAAGAGTTGTTGAACTTCCTCAGCATACAGGATTAATTGATGGGGAAATTGAGACACTTACCGGAAATACTGAGTTTACAATTATAGTTGTTGGTGCAGATGCCATATCAGTTACATTATTGACAACTGCACGATATTCCCATGTTCCTGCAGAAGATGGTATTTCAGAATATGTGGCAGTGGTATTTACAATGTCAGTCCACAAGCCTGCATCTACACGTTTTTGCCATTTTACAATTGTACCTGTGTATCCTGATAAGGTCATGGTTCCTGTTGAAGAACCCAGACATACTGGTGATGACCCTCCGGTAACTGCACCTGCATTCGATGGTGCTACATCAACAAATGATGAGGATGAATAAGCAACAGGACAACTGCCACTTTGAATAACAGCTCTGTATTCCCATGTACCTGTAACATTTGGACTGTCAGTAAGTGTTGTTGTTGTATTGACTATATCAGTCCATACTCCTGCTCCCAGACGTCGCTGCCAGTTAACAATAGTACCCGTATACCCAGATAATGTGATAGTTCCGGTAGACTGACCCAGGAATATTGATGGAAGATTGGCAGGTGATAAAATACCTCCTGCTGAAACTGGATCAACGGTTACCGTTGTCGGTGTCGAGTATGCCACAGCGCAACTGCCGCTCTGTACAACTGCCCTGAACTGTGTGGTAGCTGTAAGGGTTCCTGAGGTATAGGTTGTTGCCGTATTGGCTATATCAGTCCAGGTTGTGAATGGTGATACTGAACTCTGCCATCCCATCACTGTGCCTGTCTGTCCTGTAAGGGTAAGAAGACCACTTGTGCTGCCTGAACAGATCGTTGTTCCGCCATTAACTGTTCCGCCTACTGAAGGAGGATCAACGGTTACCGTTGTCGGTGTCGAGTATGCCACAGCGCAAGTGCCGCTCTGTACAACTGCTCTGAACTGTGTGGTAGCTGTAAGAGACTCCTGAGGTATAGGTTGTTGCCGTATTGGCTATATCCGTCCATGATGTGAATGGTGATACTGAACTCTGCCATCTCACAACTGTGCCTGTCTGTCCTGCAAGGGTCAGAAGACCACTGGTGCTGCCTGAACAGATTGTTGTTCCGCCGGTAACGGCTCCGCCTGACTGTAACAGGATCAACAACTATTGTTGCCGGTGCTGGATATCATATCTGTTACATGTCACTCTGTACAACTGCACTGATATTCCCATGGTTCCTGCTGAGGATGGTATTTCAGAATATGTGGCTGTGGTATTTGCAATGTCAGTCCACAAGCCTGCATCTACATGTTTTTGCCATTTAACAACTGTACCTGTGTAGCCTGACAAGGTCATAGGTCCCTGTTGATGAACCAAGACATACTGGTGATGATCCCCCGGTAACTGCACCTGCATTCGATGGAGCAACATCAACAAATGATGAGGATGGAATAAGCAACAGGACAACTGCCGCTTTGAATTACAGCTCTGTATTCCCATGTACCTGTAACATTTGGACTGATCGGTAAGTGTTGTTGTTGTATTAACTATGTCAGTCCATACTCTGAGTTCCAAGTACGTCTCTGCCAGTCTAATAATAGTACCTGTGTACCCAGATAATGTAATAGTTCCGGTTGACTGACCCAGGAATATTGATGGAAGATAGGCAGGTGATAATATACCTCCTGCTGAAACTGGATCAACGGTTACCGTTGTCGGTGTCGAGTATGCCACAGCGCAACTGCCGCTCTGTACAACTGCCCTGAACTGTGTGGTAGCTGTAAGGGTTCCTGAGGTATAGGTTGTTGCCGTATTGGCTATATCCGTCCAGGTGGTAAATGGTGATACTGAACTCTGCCATCTGACAACTGTGCCTGTCTGTCCTGAAAGGGTAAGAAGACCACTGTGCTGCCTGAACAGATCGTCGTTCCGCCGGTAACGGCTCCGCCAACTGACGGAGGATCAACGGTTACTGTTGTCGGTGTCGAGTATGCCACAGCACAACTGCCGCTCTGTACAACTGCCCTGAACTGTGTGGTAGCTGTAAGGGCTCCTGAGGTATAGGTTGTTGCCGTATTGGCTATATCAGTCCAGCTTGTAAATGGTGATACTGAACTCTGCCATCTGACAACTGTGCCTGTCTGTCCTGAAAGGGTCAGAAGACCACTGGTGCTGCCTGAACAGATTGTTGTTCCGCCGGTAACGGCTCCGCCTGCTGACGGAGGATCAACGGTTACTGTTGTCGGTGTCGAGTATGCCACAGCACAACTGCCGCTCTGTACAACTGCCCTGAACTGTGTGGTAGCTGTAAGAGTTCCTGAGGTATAGGTTGTTGCCGTATTGGCTATATCAGTCCATGATGTAAATGGTGATACTGAACTCTGCCATCTGACAACTGTGCCTGTCTGTCCTGAAAGGGTCAGAAGACCACTGTTGCTGCCTGAACAGATAGTTGTTCCGCCGGTAACGGCTCCTCCTGCTGATGGAGGATCAACGGTTACTGTTGTCGGTGTGGAGTATGCCACAGCACAACTGCCGCTCTGTACAACTGCCCTGAACTGTGTGGTAGCTGTAAGGGCTCCTGAGGTATAGGTTGTTGCCGTATTGGCTATATCAGTCCAGCTTGTAAATGGTGATACTGAACTCTGCCATCTGACAACTGTGCCTGTCTGTCCTGAAAGGGTCAGAAGACCACTGGTGCTGCCTGAACAGATTGTTGTTCCACCGGTAACGGCTCCCCCTGCTGATGGTGGATCAACGGTTACTGTTGTCGGTGTCGAGTATGCCACAGCACAACTGCCGCTCTGTACAACTGCCCTGAACTGTGTGGTAGCTGTTAGAGTTCCTGAGGTATAGGTTGTTGCCGTATTGGCTATATCAGCCCATGTGGTGAATGGTGATACTGAACTCTGCCATCTGACAACTGTGCCTGTCTGTCCCGAAAGGGTCAGAATACCACTTGTGCTGCCTGAACAGATTGTTGTTCCGCCGGTAACGGCTCCCCCTGCTGATGGAGGATCAACGGTTACCGTTGTCGGTGTCGAGTATGCCACAGCACAACTGCCGCTCTGGACAACTGCCCTGAACTGTGTGGTAGCTGTAAGGGTTCCTGAGGTATAGGTTGTTGCCGTATTGGCTATATCAGTCCAGGTGGTAAATGGGGATACTGAACTCTGCCAGCTGACAACTGTACCTGTCTGTCCTGCAAGGGTAAGAAGACCACTGTTGCTGCCTGAACAGATAGTTGTTCCGCCGGTGACGGCTCCTCCTGCTGATGGAGGATCAACGGTTACTGTTGTCGGTGTCGAGTATGCCACAGCACAACTGCCGCTCTGGACAACTGCCCTGAACTGTGTGGTAGCTGTAAGGGCTCCTGAGGTATAGGTTGTTGCCGTATTGGCTATATCCGTCCATGATGTAAATGGTGATACTGAACTCTGCCAGCTGACAACTGTGCCTGTCTGTCCCGAAAGGGTCAGAAGACCACTGGTGCTGCCTGAACAGATCGTCGTTCCGCCGGTAACGGCTCCCCCTGCTGATGGAGGATCAACGGTTACCGTTGTCGGTGTCGAGTATGCCACAGCACAACTGCCGCTCTGTACAACTGCCCTGAACTGTGTGGTAGCTGTAAGGGCTCCTGAGGTATAGGTTGTTGCCGTATTGGCTATATCAGTCCATGATGTAAACGGTGATACTGAACTCTGCCAGCTGACAACTGTGCCTGTCTGTCCTGAAAGGGTAAGAAGACCACTTGTGCTGCCTGAACAGATCGTCGTTCCGCCGGTGACGGCTCCGCCAACTGACGGAGGATCAACGGTTACTGTTGTTGGTGTCGAGTATGCCACAGCACAACTGCCGCTCTGTACAACTGCCCTGAACTGTGTGGTAGCTGTAAGGGCTCCTGAGGTATAGGTTGTTGCCGTATTGGCTATATCAGTCCAGCTTGTAAATGGTGATACTGAACTCTGCCAGCTGACAACTGTGCCTGTCTGTCCTGAAAGGGTCAGAAGACCACTGTTGCTGCCTGAACAGATTGTTGTTCCACCGGTAACGGCTCCGCCTGCTGACGGAGGATCAACGGTTACTGTTGTCGGTGTCGAGTATGCCACAGCACAACTGCCGCTTTGTACAACTGCCCTGAACTGTGTGGTAGCTGTAAGGGCTCCTGAGGTATAGGTTGTTGCCGTATTGGCTATATCAGTCCATGATGTAAATGGTGATACTGAACTCTGCCAGCTGACAACTGTGCCTGTCTGTCCTGCAAGGGTAAGAAGACCACTGTTGCTGCCTGAACAGATAGTTGTTCCGCCGGTGACGGCTCCTCCTGCTGATGGAGGATCAACGGTTACTGTTGTCGGTGTCGAGTATGCCACAGCACAACTGCCGCTCTGTACAACTGCCCTGAACTGTGTGGTAGCTGTAAGGGTTCCTGAGGTATAGGTTGTTGCCGTATTGGCTATATCCGTCCATGATGTAAACGGTGACACTGAACTCTGCCAGCTGACAACTGAGCCTGTCTGTCCTGAAAGGGTAAGAAGACCACTGTTGCTGCCTGAACAGATCGTTGTTCCGCCGGTGACGGCTCCCCCTGCTGATGGTGGATCAACGGTTACTGTTGTCGGTGTGGAGTATGCCACAGCACAACTGCCGCTCTGTACAACTGCCCTGAACTGTGTGGTAGCTGTAAGAGTTCCTGAGGTATAGGTTGTTGCCGTATTGGCTATATCAGTCCATGTGGTGAATGGTGATACTGAACTCTGCCATCTGACAACTGTGCCTGTCTGTCCTGCAAGGGTTAGAAGACCACTGGTGCTGCCTGAACAGATTGTTGTTCCGCCGGTAACGGCTCCGCCTGCTGATGGTGGATCAACGGTTACTGTTGTCGGTGTGGAGTATGCCACAGCACAACTGCCGCTCTGTACAACTGCCCTGAACTGTGTGGTAGCTGTAAGAGTTCCTGAGGTATATGTTGTTGCCGTATTGGCTATATCAGTCCATGATGTAAATGGTGATACTGAACTCTGCCATCTGACAACTGTGCCTGTCTGTCCCGCAAGGGTTAGAAGACCACTGGTGCTGCCTGAACAGATTGTTGTTCCGCCGGTAACGGCTCCGCCTGCTGATGGAGGATCAACGGTTACCGTTGTCGGTGTGGAGTATGCCACAGCACAACTGCCGCTCTGGACAACTGCCCTGAACTGTGTGGTAGCTGTAAGGGCTCCTGAGGTATATGTTGTTGCCGTATTGGCTATATCGGTCCATGATGTAAATGGTGATACTGAACTCTGCCATCTGACAACTGTGCCTGTCTGTCCTGCAAGGGTAAGAAGACCACTGGTGCTGCCTGAACAGATAGTTGTTCCGCCGGTAACGGCTCCGCCTGCTGATGGAGGATCAACGGTTACTGTTGTCGGTGTGGAGTATGCCACAGCACAACTGCCGCTCTGTACAACTGCCCTGAACTGTGTGGTAGCTGTAAGGGCTCCTGAGGTATATGTTGTTGCCGTATTGGCTATATCAGTCCATGATGTAAATGGTGATACTGAACTCTGCCATCTGACAACTGTGCCTGTCTGTCCTGCAAGGGTTAGAAGACCACTGGTGCTGCCTGAACAGATCGTTGTTCCGCCGGTAACGGCTCCGCCTACTGATGGAGGATCAACGGTTACCGTTGTCGGTGTGGAGTATGCCACAGCACAACTGCCGCTCTGTACAACTGCCCTGAACTGTGTGGTAGCTGTAAGGGCTCCTGAGGTATATGTTGTTGCCGTATTGGCTATATCAGTCCATGATGTAAATGGTGATACTGAACTCTGCCATCTGACAACTGTGCCTGTCTGTCCTGCAAGGGTTAAGAAGACCACTGGTGCTGCCTGAACAGATCGTTGTTCCGCCGGTAACGGCTCCGCCAACTGATGGAGGATCAACGGTTACCGTTGTTGGTGTGGAGTATGCCACAGCGCAACTGCCGCTCTGTACAACTGCCCTGAACTGTGTGGTAGCTGTAAGGGCTCCTGAGGTATATGTTGTTGCCGTATTGGCTATATCGGTCCATGTTGTAAATGGTGATACTGAACTCTGCCATCTGACAACTGTGCCTGTCTGTCCTGCAAGGGTAAGAAGACCACTGGTGCTGCCTGAACAGATCGTTGTTCCGCCGGTAACGGCTCCGCCAGCTGATGGAGGATCAACGGTTACTGTTGTTGGTGTGGAGTATGCCACAGCACAACTGCCGCTCTGTACAACTGCCCTGAACTGTGTGGTAGCTGTAAGGGCTCCTGAGGTATAATGTTGTTGCCGTATTGGCTATATCGGTCCATGATGTAAATGGTGATACTGAACTCTGCCATCTGACAACGGTGCCTGTCTGTCCTGCAAGGGTTAAGAAGACCACTGGTGCTGCCTGAACAGATTGTTGTTCCGCCGGTAACGGCTCCGCCTGCTGATGGCGGATCAACGGTTACTGTTGTCGGTGTGGAGTATGCCACAGCACAACTGCCGCTCTGTACAACTGCCCTGAACTGTGTGGTAGCTGTAAGGGCTCCTGAGGTATATGTTGTTGCCGTATTGGCTATATCAGTCCATGATGTAAATGGTGATACTGAACTCTGCCATCTGACAACTGTGCCTGTCTGTCCTGCAAGGGTCAGAAGACCACTGGTGCTGCCTGAACAGATTGTTGTTCCGCCGGTGACGGCTCCGCCAGCTGATGGAGGATCAACTATTATTGTTGCCGGAGCAGACGTCAAATCTGTTCCATTATTTACTACAGCACGATATTCCCAGGTTCCTGCTGAAGATGGTATTTCAGAATATGTGGTGGTTGTATTAAGTATGTCAGTCCACAAGCCTGCATCTACATGTTTTTGCCACTTCACGATGGTTCCTGTATACCCAGATAATGTCATAGTTCCCGTAGAAGAACCCAGACATAAAGGAGATGAACCACCGGTAACAGTACCAGCGCTGGAGGTTGTAACATCGACAAAGGATGATGATGAATAGGCTATTGAGCAGCTTCCACTTTGAATTACAGCTCTGTACTCCCATGTTCCAATTGCATTAGGACTGTCGCTAAAAGTTGTTGTTGTATTTGGCATGTCAATCCAGGTGCCTGCACCAAGCCTTTCCTGCCATTTAACTATTGCACCTACATACCCTGAAAGAGTCATGATATCAGTTGTCTGCCCTAGTACAATTGATGTTAAAGTCACAGGAGCAATTGTTCCTCCTACCGATGCAGGATCAACTTGAACAATATATAATGTTGGAGAAGAGGCTGTGCAATTATTTGAATTTGTGTAATTTACACTAACAGACTGGGGTCCTGAAACATTCCATGTAACTGATATGGAGTTAGTTCCCAGGCCAGAATTTATAGTTCCATTTGTAACAGACCATGAATATCCTGTCATAAGAGCTTCAGTGGTATAAACATTCCCGGCAATACTGACGCAACTGGTCACTGGCCCTGTTATTGAAGGAACCGGAACCGCATTTACCGTAACCGGATATTCAGTCGGTATAGGTGCGGTTAATCCGCCGTCTGTGAAATTAACACTTACAGACTGTGGCCCTTCTGTATCCCATGTGACAGTCACTGTATTGTCTGATGTGGTTCCTCCAGCTGTAACTGTTCCTCCTCCCGATACTGTCCATAAATAATTTGTCATGCCGGGCTGTGTTGTATAAACATTAGTTGTTGAACCGGCACAAGCGGTACTGTTACCACTTATTACAGGGATAATTATATTATTAAGAATCGGGTTAGAGGCAAGACTATAACAATTTGAAGCGTCACTTAATAACTGGGTATTAATACCCGCAATGTATTCAGCTACTTTTGTTGGATAAGGTACGGTAGAAAAGTTGAATGTAAGATCCGCAGAGGCTTGTGCAAATGCTACATCGTTTGTAATACGCAATCTGCATACACGTGAACCAGGGGCAGTGGTACTTAAGATTGTTCCGTTCCCTGTTCCGGGAGGTGCTTTAGGCGTAAGCTTGATTGTATTCTGAGTCTGACTCCAGATTACACTTGTTGGCGCCTGAAATATATTAAGATCTGAGGTGCCTGGCACAATTGAGATTGAAAGGTTTCCTCCGTTGTAAATCGCAGGGTTTACCAGTATACCAGCCTGGATACCTCCTAACTCAAAAGGTGTTCCTGAATTAGTATTGAGGATGTAAAGATCGAATTCCAGAATCCGGTCAGAGATCTGAACATCATTATTAATGGTAAAAATATAATTTTGACCATTGACTTGCATAAAAGCCATCATAAGAGGAAGGAAAAGTATGGCTCTGATCCAATGTATTAAATTTTATTCTCATAATGACTCTATTTTTAATATTTTCCAATTTCTTAATTGTTCGGCGCATATCTTTAAAAAATTAACATCAAGGTGTTATTGTTCCAATTGCCTGACTTGAATTATTATCTATTATGATCATATCAGAAATATCAATCAATCCATCACCGTTAACATCTGATGGCAGATAGCCACTGGATGCCAGGGTTGACAAATTATCAACATCAATCATATCGCTTATATCAATAATACCATCCTGGTTTACATCGCCACTGAACAATACATAAATACCACCAATATTTTTCAGATTATTCCCAAATGCCTGGGCGGCTGATGTTGTAAAATCATAATTCACTGCAACAGCTGAAAAGGCAACAGGTGAGGATGAAACTGTTTCTATACTGTTTCTGTGTTTTACTGTTATATAGTAATTATTTCCATAAGCAGCAGGAATAGCTACCGATGCAAGTCCGGTAGTTGTAAGGTCAATATTGGATGTTGAATATACAGTAGTAGGATAAGTTGCCTGATCGTGTAATTCAACTGTAATCTGATCAGCTACACTTCCCGGGAACTGATTACCCAGATCACCCTGAGATTGTGACATCTGGCCACTTCCCGCGTATAGAGACCTTCAATAAAAAGTTTAAGACTTAGCGTCCTTAGACCTAAACCACCAGTAAAAGTTCCAAAAGAGGTCAATCCATTGGCTGTTAACTGATGAAGCCCTGTATTTGCAGCGTCGAAAAGATGTTATTGGTGCTGGGCTGACAAGTAAAGTATAGATATTACTCTCAGTCCCGGTAACATCAGCGGATCCATACTGAAATAAAGCGTTAGCAGACATACCTGTAATTCCTGTTTGAGACAGATTCCAGTACCTGTTAAGGTAGGAGTCTGTAATAGCAGGATCGTTATATTTATCGTTTACCAGATTAAGCCCGACATATGCTCCGGGAGCAAAGGTACCGGCTGTTATATCTACTGAGACAGGTGAATATTCAGCTGTGGCAGTATTGTCACCAACGGGAAAAGTAAAAACCTCTGTTGTCGAATATTCTTTCCTTACTTCCCCGTTCCCGGTAGCAACGACCATATTTGCTGATGACGGGCTTCCTGAAACCGTAGAGAGCGGACCCAGAGTAAGGTTACTTGAACCTATATCAAGTAAGCCTGAAGATAAGGTAAGAGTCCCGGACACTGTTGCATCATGCAACAGTGATATCCCGCTGGCATTATTTATTTCCAGATTTATAAAGCCAAATGCGGCTGTTGAATTTGCTGCCAGAAGTTGCTGAATTGCTCCGGCAAGTATTACATTTCCGGTACTTCCCGGATTAATTATATCAAAATTGGCCACATTATTTATATAATCTCCTTCGACTTTTAAATTTCCATTCAGGATTACCTCCCCGTCTGTGGTATTGGTTTCATTCCTGAAACCGCCGGAAGTTCCTGTGACGTTTAAATAGGCTCCTGTTCCAATTACTATTTTACCTCCATTATTAAATATTCCCTGTGAATACATTCCTGAGAACAAAAACAGGAGAATCAGGTACAGTAGGATTTTTTTCATTTTTATCATTTTTGCTTATTACTGATAATTTTCCTGATTCACTAACTAGAATGATCTTATAGGCCAGACATTGTACTGGTCAGTTTTAAGTCCTGTATTTAGCCAGGTGGTTCCGTTAAAGTACCAGGCACTTGTAGCATCAACTTCTGATGAACTCCAGAGAGGTCCGGCTGATGAAAGATTTGCATCCAGATTTGGGTCTGCTGCTTTGTTAGTCCAGAGAAGATCCATTTCATCTTTTGATGGCAGGTACCATTCAGGTCCATCCCAAAGTGATATTTCCGCAGCAAAGGCTCCACTTGGGGAGGCACTTGCACATGCGTTTAAAATTATATCCGATATAATCAGGTTGGTATTTGCCATTCCTGTTCCAAGAGCAGTTCCCGTAGCCCCTGTAGATGTATTTGGGCAACCCCAGTCGGCTGTTCCCCACCCCCATGGATCCGCTATTAATCCATGAAGACCAGTTCCGTCAACTGAAAATACTGTACCATACATAATATCCTCCCTGAATAACCTGCCCAATAGTAGCTGCAGTTGCAACAAATGTCATATCATCGCCATAGGATGTTCCTGCACTGTTTGTTGCATAAGCCCTGTAATGATAGGTTGTTCCGATTGTAAGGCCTGTAATACTGGCATAATAAGTTCCAAATCCAAAAAGGTAAGGATCTACAGCAAAATTTGAGGCAATTGTCGGATTAGCCGTAACATCCCAGCAAATGCCTTCTTCCAGAATCAGGTTACCCCCATCACTAACTATAGTTCCTCCTCCTTCTGCAATAGCGCCTATAAGAGTTTACTCATTGGATCAGTTGTTACAACAGGGAATCCGACAGGTATAGGTGTGAAAGTTATTTCATTTCCATAGGAAGTTCCAATTCCATTGGTAGCATAAGCCCTGATATAGTATGTCGTTCCTGCCGTCAGGCCTGTGGCATCACTTAAAAATGTGCCACTGAAAGTTCCATCAGTTGTTTTTGGATCAGCTGTTGTTGGCGAACCTGCAGTATTCCAGCATATACCACTAACAGTTATTGCATTCCCGCCATCACTTACAATTGTCCCCCCGGATGTTCCGCTAACATCAGTTGATGCTGTTATTGGTTCTGTAGTAATAATTGGTGCAGTAGGTGCAGTGGTAGAAAAAGTCACTTCAGATCCATATGCAGTACCAGCACTATTGGTTGCATAAGCTCTTACATGATATAAAGTACCCGAAACTAATCCGGAAAGATTACTAACATAGGATCCAGTGGAAGTACCATCTCCTGTAGTATGTGCATCGGAAATTGTTGGATTCGTATTTGTACTCCAGCATACTCCCGCAGAGACTCCTCCTCCACCATCGTTTGTTACATTTCCACCACCAGTTGCAGTTGTCGCTCCAATATTCGTAATTGCAGCAGTAGTTACTGCCGGTAACGTTGCCGGGCCAAAGCTACGGATAGCACGAACTTTTGGAGATATTGAAGTTTTAACTGCAGATGAAGCCTGAAGATTATTAATATAATAGTAAATTGAAGCTGTGGTTGTGCTGGCACCATCAGTGGAAGACCAATACATACCACCCATATTAAGAATTAGGCGTTGTTGAAACATTTGATAAAGCTCCTGAGAAGAAGGCAGATACCAATCAGTAAATCCTCCTCCATTATAAGTACTTGCAACACTGGCTGCAATTGGTCGTGTAGCACATCCGTTTAAAATTGCTGCTGTATTTGCAGCACCTGTACCAATATTTGCTGATGTCCCTATATTGATTCCTGAACATCCCCACTCCACTCCAGCAGACTGATCCGCTGTTGAAGCTATTAGTCCGCTTCCGTCACAATTGACATAGAATACAATTCCGCCACCAACCATATCCCCAATATTATAGGTAGGTGTTGTACAAGTAGTAAATGTTTGATCAGCGGAACTATAAGCATGTTCCTACACTATTGGTTGCATAAGCACGGATATAATATGCTGTAGCTCCGGCTTAAGCCCGGTTACATCTACTTACGAATATACTTAAGTTCCGGTTCCATTGGATGTAAAATTACCAACTCCTAATAGTTGGATTTGGAGAACTTGTACCCCAACAAACTCCTTTGACAGTGATGGAGAACCACCGTCCGAAGTAATTGTACCACCACTTATGCAGTTGCTAGCGGTTATATTAGAGATGGTACAGTTGTTGCTCCCACAATAGGTGCAGTTGGTGCGCTGTCGTAAATTAAGTCATCGCCATAGACATACACCATCCAGCTCTATATACATATAGAATGAGCGGATATAGTATGTTGTATTTGCCGTAAGTCCTGTAAGGTTGGTAACCCATGGATTAGGACTAACGGGTATAAATAGTTATAATTTGTTGTAGTTGGTATGAACTTTGGTATGCAGGACTGAGAAGTCAGCATTTACCGAGTACTCAACACCAAAATACTGATAATTTGAATAACCGGCTCCATTCCAAACCATACTTCCCCCGGAGATTGCAGTGGAGCCGGTTATACCGGAGGCAGCTACTGTTGTCAATGTAGGGGGAATAACAGTAGTTACAAAGGATATCTGTGCACCATAAGCAGTCCCGATACTATTGGTAGCATAAGCTCTTACATAATACGTTGTTCCACCTGTTAGTCCACTCAAAGCCACAACAAATGATCCTGTACCAGGAGCGCTGTCAATGACTTTGTCCCCGGCAATTGTTGGGTTTGTAGCAGTACCGTAACATACTCCTCTTTCAAGAATTGGAGCGCCGCCATCTGAGGTAACATTTCCACCAGTACTGGCACTGGTTCCGGTAATAGCACTTGCAGCAGTAGTTGCTGCCAGCGTTGGAATATCAGCTAAAGTCGTAAAACTTATTTCCGGGACCATATGATGTAACAGAACTATTTGTAGCATATGCTCTGACATAATATGTAGTACCTGATAATAGCCCGGTAAGGTTGCTTGTAAAAGGGCCTATGCCAGTGGAAGGACTCGCAGGCAATAAGGAATTTGCCGTTGTCGGATTTGCAGAGGTATTATAACAAACACCACGTGCAAGCACTGCTGCGCCTCCATCAGAGCTAATATCACCCCCAGTAACGGCTGTTGTTGCTGTAATTGAAGTTGCAGCATTAGTACTTAGAGTGGCAAAAGCACCACCACCCCAAAAAGGAATATTTGATGCATCCATTTGCAAATATTGCCCTGATGTACCAACCGGTATTCTTACCCAATCAGTACCATTCCAGTAGAGCATGTCCCCGACAGAAATACCTGTAGGCAATCCTTTCACCCACCTGGTGCCATCATCATAATATAAACCTGGAGTTACATCGCCGGTTGTGGCAGTATTATATACTATCATACCTGCAACATGAGCTGGCAAGGGGTTTGAACCTGAAGTTCCTGTCAGGGCTATTCTTGGCAGTAAGACACCTTTATCAGGAAAATCGACATCAAGTCCTGCAGCTGGATTCGGAACCGAACCGGTACCATTAATTCCTACATTCTGTGCATGTCCAGTAATAAATAAAAATAGAAAAAAGACTAAAGTCAGTGAATTTTTGACCAGTCGGGTAACACAGGTTTGGTTTTTACAGTTCATTTTTCTGATTCTTAAGCTTTTATTGAAAAATTATTTATATGTTTTAGTTATATTTATTAATCTCCGTATTTGGGACATTCATTGCCATTCAGGGATATTCGACCCATTAAGCCTGAGACGTTGTCCGGGCAATCCTGGGGGAATATTTTTCCATCCGTTTCCATCCCAGTAAACCATATTTCCCGGAGTTGTACCCACAGGTTTATACCTGAGCCACTTTGCTCCATCATTAAAATATAATCCCGGAGTTACATCAGCTGTTGAAGATGTATTGTGAACGATCATTCCTGCTACATGAGAAGGCAATGGCAATGAATTCAGGGTGCCGGTAAGTGCAACCCTGGGAATTAAAAATCCCAGGTTCAGAAAATTTATTTCAAGACCAGCTGAGGGATCCGGAGCATTGCCTGTAGAATTTATACTTGTGCTCTGAGAGTAACCAAGGGATGCAATCAGTAACAGGAAAAATATCGCACCCGAGCTTTTATAAATTCTTTTCATAATCTTAATCATAAATTTTAATTGTATTTGATTAAACGTCAATCTTGAGAAGGGAATCAAATGATTTTACCCTGTAAGAATTTCTCACGGTGCCATGGAATGAATATTCAGTGGCTAATACTCTTTCAGATTCTTTTGATAAAAAAAGGTTAAACGGCGTCACTAACTGGAAACCGGAACACGTTTCTGGAAAAGTTGTTTTAAGAGATAAACTTGAGTAAAATTGAACCATATGTGTATTTTTTATATTAGTCTCTGTTTGATTTTTATCTACTTTGCATCAAAATATCTCTTAGAAATAACATCCCAGTTAATAAGGTTCCAAAAAGAATCGAGGTATTCTTTTCTTCTGTTCTGATAGTCAATATAATATGCATGTTCCCAAATATCACAGTTGAGCAAAGGAATATACCCCGTTCGCAATGGATTGCCAGTTTGATCCTCTCTCAATATCTCCAGGGTACCTTTATGAGTTAAAACAAGCCATATCCAACCCGAAACAAACTCTGAACCTGCAGCTTTAAAAAATGTACGCTTGAAGAATTGGACTGAACCAAAACTATTTTTCAGTACATTGATAAAGGTTCTTTTAATATTTGTATTTATCTCTTTTCCAGGCCTTAGCCCTTCAAAATAGAATGTATGATTCCAAACCTGTGCAGCATAATTATAGACAGGACCTTCAGCTATTTTAATTATCGTTTCAAGATCAAGATTCCTGTACTTTGAGGTAGGGAGCAGGCTATTAAGGGAAGTGATATAATCCTTTTGCAAGGTATAATAATGATACTCAATATTCTTTACAGAAATATATGGTTCAAGCGCATCAGTTTCATATGAGAGGTCGGTCAGCTCTAATCTCATAATCTGGATAATTAGATAATTGATATTGTAGTTTCGGGTAATCTCTATTACTTAATCATAAAAGGATATTCAAAAGTAGATATTGATTATAAACAGTTAATTAAGTAAATATTAATTATGGATTAAGATTGGATTAAGTTTTAAGCATTTATCAGAGATTTTTTACACAAAAGCTAAGCTTTAAAAGACAGTAACACTAACATATTAAATCAATTAGTCTTTCAGAATTCGCACTGACAGTCCACATAATTTGTCCATTTTTCTATAACTTACTTCCTCTGTGAAGTCGTTGAGAACAACTGAATAAATCAGACTGCTTTGTACTGGTTCTATGGGTTTTGAATTTGACCACCACTGCGCCTTTGTTTTGAATTCAACAAAATCACCCCTGCTATCGCGCAAGCCTGCCGGAATAGCCGAAAAACCAATACTATTTTTAACATTTACTGATCGCCATCCAGTCATGCTCTTAAGCTTGGGTCCTGCTTCATCAACACCCAGCAGATTCTTCACCAGAAGTCTCCAGTCGGCATTAGTGGGGATATGCCAACCTTCCGGAGCCAGTCCTCTTGGATCATTTATAGCATACCAGTTATACAACTTGCCACAAGTCTGACCTTTTTGTTCATCATTATCAAAATTGCAATAAGCCGGGATACTATCTAAACCTGCCTTTATCCATTCTTCCTTTGTTTTAGCTTCTAAAATTTCATCTCCGTTCCTGAAATGAGTAACATTCAGGTTTGTTGATATCCAGTACTGCAAGCCAAGCCGTATTGCTTTATATTCATTCCCATCAAAGTCCCGCAGTGCCTGACCATTCAATGTAAGCAGTGTTAATGAGAAAAGCAGGGAAGCTATAAAATGTCTGAAATAAGAAATTTTCATGAGTATAAAATTGAGTTTGAAATTATTTTTTTTTAATCTGTGGTTATATTAAAATTAACGTTATTCCTAATGAACAATATTTTAAGATTAAACATCAATATCTTTTCAATCATGGCGTAATGACACCTATTGCCAGGGAAGCATTATTTCCCACAATGATAAGATCAGAAAGATCGACAAGACCATCTCCATTAACATCCTCTATAATATAGCCGGTTGCAGCCTGCACTGCATTAGTTTCAACTAATATCAGATCGCTCAGGTCAATTATACCATCCTGATTTATATCACCACAATAGATAAGGTAAACACCTGCTGAGTAAGCTAGATTACTACCATAAGCCCTGGTTATCTGATCAGTAAAGTTATATGTAACAGGTGAAGAAATGAATGATACAGGATCAGCACTTGTAGTTGCTATACTGTTCCTGTGAACAATTGATATGTAATAATTTCCCGCAAGGTTGTCAGGAATGGTTACCGAAGCCACTCCGTCAGTACTTAAATTGACATTATCAGTTGAAAAGAGTATACTTGAATAATTAATAGCATCATGCAATTCAACTGAAAAGACATCTGCTGTATTCCCTGAAAACTGGTTACCAAAATCTCCTTGTACCTGTCGCATTTTTCCGCCCCCGGTGTATAAGCCCTGTAAATAAAAATTTAAAACAAGTGTATTCGAACATGCAACGGTATTTACCGGAAAAACAACAGGTGCAAATGCAGGTCCTGCATATGGATCGCTATAAGTAACAGAAATAGTCTGAGGCCCCACATTGTTCCAAGTAACCGAAATCAGATTTGTTCCCTCCCCGGAGTCAATTGTACCTCCGCTGGAAATTGTCCACTGATAACCGATCATACCCGGTTCTGTGGAATATATAACTCCGGATGTGATGCATGATGTTTGTGGCCCAGCAATTTGAGGTTCAGGAGGGATATTCAGAACCCCATTGGTAAAATAATCCATCATATTCGAAACAGTAATTTCAGGTGTAAAGGTACCAGGGGAAGGTGGTGTCATATCACAATTTCCCTGAAGGGTACTCCATGTTAAAAGTGTATGAACTCCTTTAATCCCGGGCTTACTATTGAATGTAATTGTTAAAAGAACATCTGAAGGACTATTCAAAACAATCGTGGATGAAGATGTGTAACTAAAACTGAATTTCCCTGATTGGTCCGACAAAGGAGTCGATAATGAATTTTCCGAAACAAGACCTGAATTTAATGTCACCCCCGTATAAATAAGACAGGCAGCATTATATTCAAGCCTAAGTGAAATATTTCCAACATTATTAAAGTTCTGAACTGTTATTGGAACAGAAAATGAAGTCCCATCATAATTAACAGTTCCAACAGAAGTCAAAGGCGGTGTCTGTGAATATAATTCCAGGCTAGTTAAACAGGCCAGGAAATAAATTAAAATTACTGTTTTTGAGACTTTCATATTAATATCTTAATTTTTCACAACTAATATTATTCCGATAAACCTTTTTTTACTGATTCATTTAAAGTCTGTTAATAGAAGTTATAATTTTTTATTTTAATAGTTCCGGTTGGTTCCTTACTGAATAAGTATTTTTTTACCATGAAATGACTTTTTATTATTTAGCATCAAGACATAAATTCCAGGTTTTATATCGCCTACAAACACAGTTATATCATTACCCCCTGTTTTAGTCAAATTATCGATTTTTTTAATCACGGTACCATTGACTGACACCATGCTAACAGAACTTATAATTTCTGATACATCGTTTAACCGAATAATAATATAATCATCAGCAGGGTTTGGAAAAACCTGTATTCCGGCTTCAAGCCCGCTTCTTACCTTATCTGTTGTAGTAAGATCTTCTACTCCCGTAGGAATATCCTTTACTGATACTAGTATCTGGTCAGATGAGGAACAGCTAGTCACTGTACTTGTAACCAAAAGTGTAAAAATCTGGGCAGTATATAGATTAATGGTAATCGGATCCTTAACATTGGGATCCGTGAGCAGGTCAACAGGTGTCCAACTATAATTTACCGATGTAGTCCTGCCGGCTGATCCATGCAAGTATGCCTGACTACCTGCCCATATTGTTGTATCAAGGCCGGCGTAAGCAATCGGTGGGGCCATACTACTGACGTATAGCGACACAGTTGATGTTGATCCGCAATCATTTTCAGCTCTTACAGTAATATTGCCTGTAAGAGAATAAGAAGGAAAATCAACAGTGATTGAATTGGAATTCTGAGTTCCGGTGATAACGACACCGGCAGGAACCGTCCAGACATATCTGTCTGCTGCATTAATCTGACCGGTAGTGTAAATTACTCCCTTTGAACCCTGACAAAATGAGGTCAATCCATCAATCTGAGCAGGATTAACCATGGATCCACATATCATACCGTTATGATAATATGTTGAGTAAGGAGTATCCACCAAGGTTATTGCAGATCCGTCGGAATAGGCACATGAACCTCCGTCATCAAACCATTGAAGTACTGAACTTCCGGAAATATAGGTAAATATGTATGTGAGCAATACTGCTCCATCCTGCAATGAATTTCCATTTCCATACCATCCGGCTTTAACCCTGTGCATTCCGTTACCAAGATCATTATCCCCAAGGGCAAAATTACCACTTGTATAAAGCTGATTATTCAAGGTTCCTGAGACGAAATGCAATTTTGTATAATCATAATCCAATGACAGAGAAACAGATCCGATATTATTAAACTGAGATACCGTAACCTGGACACTTACCTGTTGCCCGGAAACAGCCGTGGCAACTGACGAAATGGATGTAACCGGAGCATTCTGGCTATATCCATACTTAGGAAGCGTACCAATAAAACTAACTACAATGATTATTCGTAGAATATATTGGTAATATAATGTATCTAACGCTTCTGCTGACATTGTTACGATCGATTGATTTGTCCAGGTTAATGAAACTATTTTGAATATTTAAAAATAGGGGAGCATGATGCTCCCCTATTTAAGATAAATTGTTATTTAATTATTAACTTAATGGTTTTGTTCAAATTAACATTATTGCTTGTCAATTTGAGATTAACCATATAAATGCCATGAGGCAATGAGGATACATCCACATTTGTGGAATAATTACCGGCAGACCTGTTTTCCTTAACAATAGTATTTACTGCAACCCCTATTGAGTTATAGATGGCCATTGTTACAAATCCATCCTCAGGCAAAGTATAGTAAACTGTTGTGGTACCTGAGACAGGATTCGGATAACAGTTAAGAAGCAGATTTGTTGCCAGAGTTTCACCCTTCGAAGATACTGCCACAATTGCATCCGCCTTAAGAACAACATCCGGTATTGTTTCAAAATTTCCGTTTGCTATTTCATTCAACGGGTTGGATTCAAGTATCAGTTCACAGGACATGCCCTCTACAAATGAAGGTGTTGCTTTTAATTTAAGAACAACAAGGTCTTCATCAGCCTGAACAGTAACAGGTGTCATTGAGTTCCATCCTATTCTGAGAGTATTACCTTTTACATCCCAGGTTATAGGTGTGGTACTTCCTTTTACAGACACACTCTTAACCTCTACAAGGTCTGAAGGAATATTAAGAATCAGAGATACTGCTCCAGCCTGCATCTTGGATATAGGTCTTAATGGTAACTCAAATTCCTGTGCTGCAGTAACATTCACCGACTTGTCAACAACCAGCTGAATAGCCTGACTTGTACCCTTGGCTGGTGCATTTGCAAGGAAGCTCTCATTAAAGTCGCCGGTTGCCTGTGCCCTGATATTGAAGTTGGATACACTTGTTCCATTTACATCAACAGTCAAAGCAGGTGGATTGGTTATCCCGGATACCATTGCATCACCAAATACCCAGGCAGGTTTTGCAAATGGCTCATATAGTACAAAATATCTCTGTACTTTTTGAGCATCGATTGCATTGATTTCGGATGAATTATCGACATCCCCGGCAAGGAACTTAACCGCAGGTATCGAAGATGTATTTGCGAACCAATAGTTTATAAGACCGGCATCAGTTGAGTTAATACCTCCTGTCAGCCGACCTTTAGGATCAACAGTCACCAGATAATTTCCTGAATTTACACCAACAATCGTAAACGAACCGTCAGCTCCCGTATCAGCAGATTTTCCACCGGCGCTTACTGTAAAGCCTTCCAGTGGATCCAGTGCTGGATTATTATACATAACTGTTCCACTTATATTACACTGATTAACTGTCAGTAACGCTGCATCAGATTCAGTAGTCCCGTCAAGATTAGTCATAACACATTTGTACAGATTTGAACTCAGATCGGCGGTTGCCGGATCAATGGTCAATGTAGATGTGTTTACACCCGAATAAGGAGCTCCGTTTGTGAGGCTTGTCCATGATGTACCATTATCAGTGGATATCTGCCAATCGTATGTAACATCAGCAGTATTGGAAATGGTAACTGAGAAGGTAGCAGGATAACCGGCACAGGCTACAAGAGACGCAGGCTGTGAAGTTATCTGTGGTAATCTCAGAGGCGAAGGCTGAATCAACAGCGGACGCATCATATCCATATCCTCATGATCTATAATATGGCAGTGCCATACATAACCTGGCCCCAAACTTGGATCGAAAGGATACAGCAGTTGTTCAGGCGTTGCATTTATTGGCCTGTCTGTTGGAGCATAACGCACAACAAAAGTTGCTACCTCTCCCGGAAATACCTTAACATCGTCTTTCCATCCGTTTTCTTCAGGAAGAGCGGCAACAGGTGATCCTATAAGGAACGAGGAAACCGATGGGTTACCCCCGACAGCTCCATCGCTGTTAAGAATATTATAATCATTCGGAGGTCCTCCTCCACCCGGATATCCTAGACCAAATGGCCACTCCGGAACTCCCCGTGTGGCCCAGGCTGCCTGGTAAGCTGTCATATAGGCATTTGCATCAAAAGCCTGGCGGCTTACAAGCTGCCACTGAGTGAGGTGGATATGTATAGGATGTGCATCAACAGTTGTATTTACAATCTGTATTAATTCCGTGGTACCTTCCACAGGTGTTTCTGTAGGTCCTCCAAATTTTAATGGAGCTCCAGCAATCACATCTGATTCATCGAACAATGAATTATTAAAGAGAACCTGAACAGGACCACCTGCTCCAGATACCTCATTAAGAATAATCTGACGCTTAAGATCAGGAGTTACGCCTGCTGATAATCCACCGGCAAAGTCAGTAAGCTTAACCATAGGATTTGAAGGTCTGACATTACCAGGCAGTACACTCAGGTCTGCTCCGGTACCTCCGGCGGAAGCAACCATCTGACCATTTACAACAAACTGCATTATCCTGTCTGTCAGACCATCTATTACCGGATCACCATCGGGATAAGGAGCATTTGCATTATTCATAAGTGTAAAGGTTGTACCGTCAGGAATGCCGCTAAAGTCAATAATTACGTCAAATCGTTCGGCCGGAGCCCAAAGAGCGGTATTTCCGGAACCTGTCAATGGTACAGGGGTATCAAGTAATCCTCCGTCAGTTCCTATCAGATATATTACAGGAGGAGTAACTGAAGTGGCTAAATCCTGCAACCAGATGTTAAGAAATCTGGCATTACAGCCATTAAGCATACGGAACCTGTACTTACGTGGTGCAACACTGAGATAAGGCCATGATTTGCCATTAACTGTCATTACATCACCAAAGAATTCCGGCGTCCAGAAAGGATGAAGATCAGGATTTGTTGGTGCTACAGGCCAGTACAATTCACCTTTGTCGTTGAACATACGGTCCTGAACGGCAAGCTCGATTTCAGGCAGATATGGTGTTGTACCGTTAAATGTTGGCGATTTGCCTGCCGGTGTTGTTTCCTGTACCAGGTCATCACCTGACCAGCCAGGCAGATGTGCTGCTTCTTCAGCATCACCTCTGAGAAAATAGAAGCCGGCTAATCCTGTATAAACATTTATACGTGTAAGCCCCTGATCATGTGGATGATACCATAGCGTAGTTTCTTCCTGCTGGTTTGGATAAGTAGAAACAGCCGAAGCATTATGCAGGAACCCTGGTCCCATTAGTGAATAGTTCGGCATAAACCAGGCTGTCGGACCTCCGTCAGAATTTGATGGCATCTCACCGCCATGCAGGTGAACAACCATTGGAATCGGACCTGTATACGGGTCTGTGAGTATATTTCCGTTTTGCGGATATCCGTTCATCATCAGGGTCTGATCGGCAAGTATATTGAAATCACTATAGGTTAATCCTGTGAGTTCATTCCTGTACTCTACTGTAAGTTGGTTACCCTGCTGTGCCTCAATAGTTCTTGCCGGCCACATTGGCGCCGTAAAGTTCGAGCCGCCATCCGTGGAAATAGCATATCCCTCATAATTACCAAGGCCTATGGTAGGCGAATCGCCGACAGTACCTGTTGTCAATACTGTTCCTGTCGATAGTGCTACCTGTTGGGCAAGCTGTGCCTTAACAATCAGACTTCCGCCTGCCCTGGCATTAATCCTCAGACCTGCAGCAAAATGCGGCATCGGGTCAACAAACTGAGGAATAGTTCCTGGATCTATAGGAGGCGCAAAGGGATAATAGTTTATTATAAGGATTGTTGGATCAACAGCTGCACAACCTCCGTTACCAGTATAGCTTACAGTTACTGTTTGTTGTCCTGTGGGATTGACCCAGTCCACAGTAATAGATTCTGTTCCCTGTCCGGAGATAATTGTTCCCTCCGTTGAAACCGTCCATAGATAGTCAGTCATGCCTGATTCGGTAGTATACACCTGACCAAGGGTTGATCCCCCGGAAAGCGTTGCAGGCATACCGCTTCCATCAAGCGGACCTGTTATTGTAGGAACAGGGAAATCATTGACAGTAACTGCATATACAGTAGGTGTCTCAGCAGGACCCGTTACCGGATCATCGTATGTTACGGCTACCTGCTGCGGACCAGAGGCTGACCAGTCGACTGATATGGAGTTAGTCCCGTCTCCTGATGTTATCGTACCACCTGAGGAAACGGTCCAGACATAATTTGACATGCCTGCAGCAGTTGAGTAAATATTTCCTGTACTGCCGACACAAAGATTATTTGGACCGGTTATTACAGGTATTGGAGCAAGATTCAGAGTACCGCTTATGAAATTAGACGCAGATATCTCAGGGACAAATACATCGGGGGATGGAGGCGTAATATCATTGGCCCCCTGGGCTGTACTCCATGTAAGTGCTACAGGAGTAGCCTGAACTCCGGGTTTTGCAATAAAATCAAATGTCAGTAGTGTTGTTACAGGGGTTTGCAGAACAATCGCAGTAGCTGACGTAAATGAAAACCCTATAACTCCGCTTTGATCAGAAACCGGAGTTAATACCGCATTTGATAAACTAAGTCCGGTATTAAGGCTGGTACCGGTGTACTCAACTTTCGACGGGTCATACAACAATTTAAGTGAAATATTCCCAACATTTGTGTAGTCAGAAATTACTATTGGAACTGAATATGTACCTCCTGACAGGGAGGCTGTCCCGACAGAAATATCCGGGGGTGTTGTCTGTGATAACAAAATCATTGCCTGAAACATGAAAAGTCCCATCGCAATGAAGAATTTTGTATAGAATTTTACTTTCATGTATTATTGATTTTTAGTTATAAAATAAACCACATGATTAATTCAATTTATAACTGATACTTAATAATCCGGAGACTATCTTAATTAGGTATCAGGATTCCAGAAAATGAAATGGAATAGACAAAGTCCGACAATTCATTTATGATTATTAAAAATGATTATTGAAACATTCAGGTAAATCAGGTTTTTATTTTCAGAGAGTCGTCAGACCAATCAATTTGTCAGAGACGGGAGAAAAATATCCGGAATGGAAATATTTTTCAAAGGGCAACCAAAATGCAATTCTGCATTTTATGCCTGCAATTGTTTTTGCTTAAGGAAATGGGTAGAGTTTTTTCATACGGTAGTTTTTTAAGTTATTAATTGTAAACTGTTATTCCAAATTTAGACTTTAATAAAAATTCAATAATTAAGATTGGATTAAGATTGAATGAAGATTGAATGAAGATTGAATTAATTCATAATCTCTGTTATTACAGACAATTAGATTAAAAATCCATTATCGTTAATTTTTTATGCACTTTTCATTAATTACTGAGTGATTCATCTCACATTATCCAAATCAAATATTATTTGCTTTTTACCTGCTACAGAAGCAGTTGACAACAGTCGTAATGATAATTCATATAATTATGAACCTACTTATCTTTTATACATCTCACTGAGAGTCCGCAAGCTTTATCTGTTTTCAGATATCCAACTTCTACCGATTTATCATTAAGCTGAACAGAAAATATTGCATTGGTTGGCTGAGCTTCAACCGGAACTGAGTTTGACCACCAGCGGCAGATTTCATCAAGAGACTCGAATTTCCCATCAGAGCTTCTCATGCCTCCGGGTAAAGCTGAGAAACCTATCAAATCACTGCCCTTTTTGTTCTTCCAGCCGGTTTTGCTTTTGAGCTTAGTGCCGGCTATATCGATACCATTCAGGTTTTTGACAAGCTTACTCCAGTCAGCATTATCAGGAATATGCCATCCTTTTGGTGCCAGTCCGCGCCGGTCATTAATGGCATACCAGTTATACAATTTTCCATACTTTTTACCATTTTCAGGATCATTATTATAATAGCACCATACAGGTTTCTTTGACAATCCGGCATTTTTCCATTCTTCATCAGTTTTAGCCTGAGGAATAATATCGCCATTTCTGAATCGGGAAACACTCAGGTTTTTACTGGTCCAGTTTTGCATCCCGTACTGAATAGTGTTGTATTCGTTCCCGCTTTGGTCCTTAATAGTTTTTACATTAGCAGTCTGAGCCTTCACTGCACAACCGCACAGAAACAATAGTAGTAGTCCCGAAATCGGGAAGAGATACATGGATTTTGATTTCATACTCATTTGTTTAATACTATTTATATTTATTATAATTCAGCACCTTCATCAGAACCGGTTCCTCTCTGAAGGATAGATTCACTGTTTAAAAGATATGCCCCTGAAGTAACAATAACATCTGATTTTTCAAGTCCTGATAAAACTTCAATTGAATCATCTGACTGTATTCCTGTTTGAATTTCTCTCGCAGAAAATGTCCCATCTTCATTACGAAGCCAGACTATATTCTCATTCTTATCAAAAATGACAGATGAAACAGGTATGATAAGGCACTTTTTTTTGCTGACTTCAATGCTAAGAAGTGCAAACATCCCCGGGAACAATTTTCTTTCTGAGTTTTTCAGGGCTGTTCTGACCAGAATTACATTCTGCCCGGCAATATATGTTGGATTAATATAATTTATTTTTGTTTTAAAATCACTTATCTTCTCGGTTGGTATAGTTATCGTTGCCTCCGTTCCTATACCAATAGAACCAATATCGCCAGGGTAAGCCAGAGCTTCCATCCATAATGTATTGTCCTCCGCCAGCTCAAACAATTTTTCTCCTTCTTTAACATACTGACCTTCCGTGACATATACTGAGCGTATGGTTCCATTGACCTGACTAAGTATAGTGACAACAAATTTTATTTTTCCATCTATCCTCAGCTGCTTCATTTGCGCTGGTGTAAGCCCATAAAACTGAAGGTCATTTTCAAGAAGTAAACTTGGTGGGTATTCCCCTGTAATATTCCAGTTATTGCTCTGTAGTGTAAAATAATCCCTCTCTGCGTCTATCACATCTTCGGAATAGAACGAGTATAAAGAATCACCCGGACTTACTTTTTCTCCGGAAGTTTTAAAGAATAGTTTTTCGATTCTTCCGGCTGCTCTGGAAGCTATGCCCACTGAACTCTGTTCATTAATTTTAAGACTCCCCGGCAAGGTTATTTTAGTACTTATAGTTCCTTCCTTCACTTCCGTGACCTTAATATTTGCCAGTTGTATCTGAGCTTCACTCAACACTATATTCGCATCTTCAGGCATTATCATTACATCACTGTCAGCAGTGGCTGTTTTACATGATGATGTTGTAAAAAGGGCAAATGCAAAAACAATGGAGACACTGGTTATTCTTCTGATGATCTTCATATTCTGAAATTTCATATTTATCATTAGAAAATCATATTACACTATTATCAATCATTAGCTGAAATAAAGCCATCGCTGTCAACAAGAAGCATTCCGTTAAGAGCTATTTTTGAATCTGTATCCAATCCTGATACAACTTCCAGCCAATCGGCAATTTTCAAGCCTGTTTTTATGTTTTTTGATATGAATTTTCCCCCATCAAAGAGGAATACCACACTTTCACTTCCTTTTACAACCACAGAACTTTTTGGAATCCAAAATGCTTCGTGGTTTTCTGCCCTGATGTTCCCATTTATAATTCTGCCCGGCATAAGTTCCTGTTTACTGTCTTTAACATACACCTGAACTATTTGAAAGAAGCTGCCATTCATCGGCTCAACCTGGTTCACAGTACCTTTATACTCGTTACCATGATCATAGTCATCAGTTACAGTAACTAATTGCCCGGGCTTCAGAACATTAATATTTTCTGTTCTCACTTTAAGATCTATTCGTAAATATTGGGGATCAATTATTTTAAACAACTCCTGACCCTTCTGAACAATAATCCCTTCCTTTAAACCAAATCGCGAATCGTCAGATAAAGGAGAATTAACTTTATATTGTGAGGATGAGAAATATACATCGGGATTAAAATCAACACCAACAACGTACCCGCCGGCCTCACTATAGACATTTAAATGATAATCCGGTTTCTTTGCTTTTTTCAACGAATCAATTTGTCCATCAGTCAAACCCAATAATTTAAACCATTGGTAAGCTTCGTGGTTAAGCCTTGGATTATCAGGATAGTTCTGCATAATCAGAACATAATTCCACTCTTTAATGTAAATGTCAGGACAGTAGATCTGATAAATTTTCTGGTTCTGCCTTATCTTCTGAAACTGGTATTTTATAAACGATTTTTCAATTGCTCCCTCATAGCTTGCACTTACAGATTTTATTTTCCTGGGATCGCATGTTACAACACCGTTAGCCTCAATAATTACCGGAAGCGATACAAAAACAGGGCTTGTTGTTGCAACTTTTGCCAATACCGAATTATTTACATTGGCCACCACATCATTTAATGTTGAGTCACTTAGATTATTGTCCCTGGAAATTTTTTCAATAAGGAACATACCACATATAGGGCAATCACCCGGTGCATCCCGAACAATCTGTGGATGCATTGAGCATACATATTGCTTAGGTGAACTAAGGTCACCGGAAGCCACAATCTTCTTTCTGCTTTTATTCCGGGTTCCGGCAATCGGTTTGGGGTTAAGGTCTGCTGAAGTTTCATTCATTTTCGATTTCAAAACGAGATGCATACCGCACTCAGGACAGTCTCCAGGTTTATCACGCACAATCTCCGGATGCATAGGACATACATATACATCTTCCACATCAGAAGCTTGTGATTTATTGTTTCCGGACAACAGGAAATGCAGCTTCCGGAAAAAGGTCGGTGATGATTTTCCCTCTGACACGTTCCCGTCAGCTTTCTCAACCAGATGCATCCCGCATTCAGGGCAGTCACCCGGTGAATCGGATACTACCTCCGGATGCATAGGGCATGTATATTGTTTGCCTGACACCTGAACTGTATCAGAACTGGGTAAAAACCTCTCTTCCGGCATACTACCTATATATGCCCATCCTATTGTTAATAAAATAACAATAGAGGCAGAAACAATTATAAGTGATCTCAACTTCTTCATACTGAGTTGTGTTTTTGGTTGTACCATAAACATTTACTTTCTGCAGTTGCAATTAAAATCATCATCGTCCTGTATAAATTCTAACTATTATCATCTCTAAAAAAGATCATTCCTGACTTAAGTGCCGGCAATTTTAATTGATCCGTACTTTTTAAGTTCACGCTCTTTGGTAATCTCAAATATTACAGGAACTACCAGCAGAACATATATTGTAGAGGAAGCCAGTCCCCCTATCAAAGGCAGTGTTATTGGCAGCATAACATCATTTCCAACACCCGTAGACCACAATACAGGAAATAATCCGAATAATGAGACTGATACAGTCATTATCTTAGGTCTCAGGCGTTTAACGGCCCCCCTAATAACATATTCATGCAGATCAGGTAAATTAATAGTCCTGGAGGAGTTGCCTTTTTTGGCAACCAGGTCCTCCATAGCTTCATTCAGATAGATAGTCATGAGCATACTGGTTTCTATAGCCATACCGAAAAGAGCAATAAAACCAACAGCCACAGCAACAGACATATTAATATTATAAAAATATACAATGTAAACTCCGCCAATCAAGGCGAATGGTACGGTTATAAGTGTTATCAATGCTTCCTTTAGTGATTTATATGTAAAGTATACCACAAGCAGGATGATAAATACCACTACCGGCAGGATAGCCATAAGATCACGATTGGCTTTAAGCTGGTTCTCGTACTGACCACTCCATTCAAGATAGTATCCTTTAGGCAGGGACTTAACCATCTCCTCAAGTTTCATTTTGCACTCTTTAACCGTACTTCCAAGATCCCGTCCCCTGACATTGAACAATACAGCTCCTCGTAACATTGCGTTTTCAGAATTAACCATCGGAGGACCATCTGTAATTGCAATATCGCAAACTGATTCAAGTGGTATCGGACCCGAGTTCGGGCTCTGAACCAGAATACGTCTTATCTCCTGTATATTGTTCCTGTAGTCCTGGGCAAACCTGACATTAACACTGAATCGTCTTCTTCCTTCAATAGTTGTTGTAACATTTACCCCGCCAAGAGCAGACTCAATTACGGAATTCACATCATCAACCGACAATCCATATTTACCAATCTCGTCACGTCTTACCGCTATATCTATAAATTTGCCTCCTGTTACCGGATCAACGTACATATCTTTAATTCCTTCTATCTTCTCAAGGTGTTTTTTAAGTCTGTTTGACAATGCATAGATTGAATCAAGGTTCTGCCCGTACACCTTAAGTCCGACATCCGTTCTTACACCTGTCGAAAGCATGTTTATCCTGTTTATAATTGGCTGGGTCCACCCGTTTACAACTCCCGGAATCTGAAGTTTAGCATTCATTTCAAGCATTAAATCATCCTTTGTATAACCAGGTCGCCACTCGTTCTGGGGCTTAAGCAGGATTATCGTCTCAATCATGCTTATAGGCGAATTATCCGTTGCTGTGCTTGCACGTCCCGCTTTTCCAAGTACATTCCCGACTTCCGGTATAGATTTTATAATTTTGTCCTGAACCTGCAGGATTCTTTTTATTTCACTGTTCGATACATCCGGCAAAGTAACAGGCATAAACAATAATGACCCTTCATCCAGAGGAGGTATGAATTCAGTCCCCATATTAATAAACATAGGTACACTGATGAGAAGCGCCATTATATTTACAACTATCGTGGTCTTTCTCCATTTCATGCATGTCTTTAATACAGGAGTATAAATACGTTCAGTTATCCTTGTTACAGGGTTAGCAGTTTCCAGTTTTAGCCTGCCTTTCAAAAGAAATGTTATAAGAACCGGTGTCAGAGTAATTGCCAGAAAGGCATCGATCAGTAAGATAAATGTTTTTGTATATGCAAGAGGATGAAACATTTTACCTTCCATACCTGTGAGCATGAACACCGGCAAAAAAGAGGTTATAACAACTATTGTGGAATAAAATACGCCGGGTCCAACCTGCTTACTGGCTTTGGCAATTAACGATTCTCTTTCTTCCTTATTCATTTATTCTTGTTTTTACCAGGAATTATTTTTCAGATTTTGTCTCCATTGCATTATTAGCCAGCCGGCGATACGAATTTTCAACCATCACTATGCTATCATCTACTATCACACCTATTGCCAGGATGATACCTGTTAATGACATAATGTTGGATGAAATGTTAAAAGCATTTAATAAGATGAAAGCAACAGCAATGGATATGGGCATTTGAATCAATATTATCAAAGCACTTCTCCAGTGAAAAAGAAAGAACAATACTACCAGCGATACTGCTATCATCTCTTCGATAAGGGTTCCCCTAACAGATTTAATTGCATCCCTGATCAGAGTACTCCTGTCATAGACTGTTTTGAAAGTGACACCCTCAGGTAATCCTTTTGCAACTTCCTTCATCTTTTCCTTAACAGCAGAAATAACATTATTAGCATTCTCGTTGTAGCGCATCACAATAATTCCTCCTACAGCTTCTCCTTCTCCATTTTCATCAAAAATTCCCAGACGTAAATCTCCACCTTCAAGGACCGATGCTAAATCCTTTATATAAACAGGAACCCTGTCATACACTCCAACGGCAATGTTTTCTATGTCCCTCGAATTTTTTATATACCCTAGTCCCCGGATAATATAGCCCCGATCTGACATCTCAAGCTTCCTCCCACTCACATCATTATTGTTCTGACGGGTGGCTTTCAGAACATCAGAAAGAGGTATATTATAGTATACCAGCTTATTGGGATCCACAACTATCTGGTACTGTTTTTGAAACCCGCCATACGATGCAACTTCACTTACCCCGGGGACGGTCTGCAGAGCAAATTTGACATACCAGTCTTGTAAAGCACGCAATTCACCAAGATCATAATCCCTGCTTTCAAGAGTGTACCAGAAGATATGCCCCACTCCGGTTCCATCAGGCCCAAGAGTGGGAATAACACCAGATGGCAACAATTGCTGAGTGGAATTAAGTCGCTCAAGGACTCTTGTCCGGGCCCAGTAAATGTCTGTTTTATCTTCAAATATCAGGTAAATGAAACTCATCCCAAACATGGATGTGGCTCTTACATTCTTAACTTCAGGCAAGCCCTGCAGGTTAGAGACAAGAGTATAGGTAACCTGATCCTCAATAACCTGGGGACTTCTACCCTGCCACTCAGTGAAAACAATCACCTGGTTTTCTGAGACATCAGGAATTGCATCGATAGGATTCTTGCTTACTGATATAATACCCCAGATAAAAAGCCCGGCAGCGACTATCAGAATTACAAATTTGTTTTTAAGAGAGAATGTGATAATGTTTTCAACCATTTCAAGACTTATAATCAGTTATTTATCTTCTTCAGACTTTTTTGTTGAAGGAGCCTCGCTTTTTACCAGGTCCATACCGCATTTAGAGCATTTTCCCGGTTTATCCTGTTTGATCTCAGGGTGCATCGGGCAGGTATAGATAACCTTTTCTAACTCAGTCTTTACCAGGTTCATTCCGCACTTTGGACACTTCCCTGCCTTATCCTGCATCACCTCCTTATGCATTGGGCATGTATAAACATAAGCAGCAACTTTAGCATTTTTTGCTTCCTGCCCTTCAACCAGATTCATACCGCATTTCGGACATTTACCAGGCTTATCCGCCTTGACTTCGGGATGCATAGGACATTTATAGATAACCTGCTTCTGATTAATCTGAATACAGCAAGGTAAAGAGATTGCAGAATTCTTCATGTTTTCGCCCGGAGTGATAATGTCTTGATCAACAACATTTGTAAACGAAATAGCGGAAGCAGCAGTTAATACCAGCAAAAAGAAAGATACTAAGGTTTTCATGGTAATAGTTTTTAAGTTTTAAAAGAGAGGAGTATTTTTCAGATTCCATATTTCCAGGATTTAAAAAGAATGATTTTATATTAAAGCAGAAAGCCGCCTTTTATCTCACGTGACAATATCTGAATTCAGATTCATTGTATAAACTAAGTGGATTAACCTGTTCAGATATCTGTCCATGGTTTCAGAAATCAATATAACTGCAAAAAAATATTTCATCTTAAAGTCCAGGTTTAGCAATAAATCAGATTGTACTTAACAATCGTAATAAATCTATTACTGAATCAAAAATAGACAGACGGGAACGATTAACTATTAAGACTATATTAATATTAGATTAAGATTAGATTAAGTTTCACGTGTTAACATTATTATTTTTTAAAGGAGTAGTATTTCATCATATCAGTGAAGAAGGCAGGCCAAACGTAAAGTCGCCTGGCAATTCAGTTGCAGGTTTCTGATTTATTTTCGGATTTTTGTTTAGCATGATGTTTATGCAAAAGTCAGAAGCCGACTGAATATACCCAGCTTCAGGAAGGAATGATCATACATTATTACTATATAACAATTTGCATTAGTTATTCTATTCGCAAAATATTAATCTAAAATTAATGTAGAATTAATCTAAAGTTAACAAAGAGTGTTGACATCAAGCCTAATTTTGATAGACAAAGCATCCGGACCTGAAACGATCTATAAATGCTAAGACAAATTGTAGCCATATTATTTTTGCTGTTAACATTATTTCATCCTCTGAGTAAAGTATGGATTATAATAACTTTTAACGTCAACAGATGTTATATCGCCACCTACCTATGTGAAAACAGGGATAAACCTGAAATGGGTTGTAATGGTAAGTGCTGTCTTGCAAAAAAACTCAGGGAATTAGGTGAGCAAGAACCGAAGAATGTTCCAAAAGCTACGACTGAAACGCTTGAAACATTTTATTTATGCCAGATTGAATGTTTAAAGATAGATTCTCTTTTACCTCCTGCTAAAGAAGGTTATTGCGAGAATTATCCTTCTTTCATCTCGTCATCATTCATTTCATCAGTATTTCACCCTCCAAAAGCCGGAGGTATATATTCAAGCTATCCCGGAAACCCAATCTGCTAATTTTTGTGGAATAAGCTCTTAATCAATTGATTTATCATTATATGGTATCTTATTGGATTGTTGATGCTAATGTATGAACAATTGAGCGAAGTTATTGCCGGAAAAAATGATCATATAGTCAATAAAAAACCATGATCACGGTACGTGGTATATCTTCCTGAGCTGTATCCGGGAAATAATATCATCTGAATTATTTAACTGAGCTGCATCAAATTGTATGCGATTGATATATACGCTCTCAGAATGGCGGATAACGTTCATTTTTAACCTCCCGGTTTAATTTCAAAACCTGAAATAAATGAAAAAAAATATTATAATACTCAGCTTAACAGCAGTTATTACCTTAGCCCTTTGTACAATTTTTGCCATGTATTCAACTCCAGGATTCGGTCATTGTGTAACCGTAATGTCGAAAGATGGCGGAATGGCTTTACACCCTGTTTTACTTGGTCTGAATAAGCACAGATATGTATTCCTTGTTACAGGAACAGTTAAGCCTCCTTTTAAAGGTAATGTAAAAATTGTTCTGGAAGGATTACCTGAAGTAAACTATAAGGTATTTTCCCGGTACCCTCCTTATTTTGACTTTGGAATTCACAAATTCAACCTCTTTAATGACAATACGCTGATAAACATGAATGGAGGATATCAGTATGCACTTACAATCAGCATAAAACCTGATCAGCCCATTATTACTGAGACACATTATAAATTAAACCTATATGACAGTGAATCAGACGAACAGGTCTTATCAGTCCCGGTTATCTTTAAGGAACTTGTAAATTTCAGTATTTCCAAGAATGTACGAAGGCCGGTACCTGAAAGGCATGGTTCCAGACCGGCATCCGGATCAATGAAAACTCAGACTGCAATGCCACAGGGAGAAAATCATGATCACAATACATCTACTAACCCTAATACCACAACAAGATGAAACTTAACAGTCAGTCAAAACGGCTTATTTTAATAATACTAAGTATATTGGTCTTCTTCCCGCCGATAGCAATCATTCCCCGATTTTTCGGAACAATGAGTATCTGCGGTTCTCCATTCTGCATGAGGATGTTATTAAGCATCAACGGATTTGCAGCAATGTCAAAAACGCTTTACATCGGCTTGATAATGCTGGTTCTTATATTCCTTATTACTCTTGTCGCAGGCAGATTCTGGTGTTCGCATATCTGTCCCGTCGGTGGCAGTACCGAGTTTGTATCAAAAGCAATACCTGACAAATTCAAACTTAACTATACCTGGATATCTGCTCCTGCAGTGAGATACAGTTACCTTGCAGCTTTTCTTATTCTTCCTGTACTGGGGATTGGAAGCTTATGCTGTTCGTATTGTAACTTCTCAGTTGTCTCATCGCTGCTGGGATCAACCACAAGTCAGTCGAGCCGGTTATTGCTTATGGGATTCGGCGGTATAGCGAACCTGATTATGATTTTTTTGCTCGGGTTTCTGGCTGTCGGGGGAAGGGCATATTGCAACTTTCTGTGTCCGGTTGGGTCGATTGATTCTGCAATCAACTGGCTTGGATCAAAAGTAAGCTTTTTCAAAAGGATCAGGATAGACTCCGGGAAATGTAATTCCTGTAATCTTTGCATTAAGAGCTGTCCTGTATGGGCTATTGAGAACCATGAAAATAATATTGTCAAAATAAATCAGCTCTCCTGTATACCATGCAAAATATGTATAGAAAAATGTCCGAAAGAAGCAATTTCCTACAGAAAGGAATAAAAAACTTAAAATCAGGCTATAACAAACTAAAATTCAGCCTGGTTGGAGCCTCAATGGCATTGCCTGCAATATCACTTGGCAGCTGCGGTGGATCATGCAATAACTGTTACAGATGTTTAATTGCGGGAACTCCAGTAATAATATTAGTCAGTGCACTGATTTACAGAAAACTGAATCAATTCTTCAGGAAGAGACGAAAGTTAATATATAATAATGTATCAGATAATAAAGTAATTTTATGAAAAAATATATACTTATAGTAGTTGGCTCCCTTATATTTATGTGTAACTCCCATGCCCAATATACTGTAGAAGGCAGAGTAACAGACATAAACACCAATGAGGGACTTCCAGGGGCATATGTTACAATTTGCAACACCAGTATTGTATCAGTTACAAATTCTGAAAGTGAGTTTACCCTTCATTCTGATAAAAAAATCGATTCCATAATTGTATCTTTTATCGGCTATCGGACAAAAAAGATTGCGGTAACTTCGGAATATCTTAATATCTATATGGAACAAAGTTCCAATGAACTGGACCAGATTATTGTTTCAGCACAAAGAGAATCGCAAAGCAGAAAAGATGTCCCGATTTCAATAAGTCTGCTTCCGGCAAAAATAATTGATGAAACCAAAGCTACTGAGATTGCCGACCTTTTAAACAAGGTTAGTGGTGTATATGTAGCAAATTTTGGTAATGAAAATCAGTCTGTAAGTATAAGACAGCCACTTTCATTTATCCGGACCCAACTGGTAATTCTGGAGGATGAAATACCAATTGTGCCAACAACGATTGCCACTTCCGGAAACCTTAAGGAAATTAACATGGCTGCCGTGAAATCGATTGAAGTACTCAAAGGTCCGGCATCTTCTATTTATGGAAGTGAAGCTATTGGTGGAACTGTCAATTTTATTACGAAAAATCCTACCCAAATGCCAAGTGCCAGGGTATCAATACAGGCAAATGACATGGGTTATAAGAGGCTCGATTTTGAGGCAGGAGGAAAAATGGACAATCTGGGTATTCTCGCAGCTGGATATACAGCCCAATGTTCTGATTCTTACCGTGATTATTGCGATTTCAAAAAATCGGCCCTTCTGCTTAAAGCTACCTACAATTTCAATGAAGAAACGATGTTGACGACTACTTTAAGTTATATTCATCATAATACCAATGTATCAGGCAGCCTGGACAGTACTATATTTTTTACCAATGATAAATATAACCAGTATAAATTTTGCTATTCTAACGACCTGTCTATGAGGGCGAATATAAGGATTGATAAAACCTGGAATGATGAAAATAAAACATTCGCCGTATTACACTACAGGGGAAATAATGAAAATCAGATACCAACATATTATATTCAAAGGGTTTACGGAGGTCCACCTCCTCCAAGATATAAAGGTGAATTTATAGAATCAGGATATCATAGTTATGGACTTCTTATACAGCACCGGCTAAAATTTAACTTAATGGATGCTCAGCTTATTGCCGGATTAAGTTCAGATTATACACCTTATAAGTATGTAAGTAAGGAAATCGATGTTACAAAAGAGGGTGATCTCTACACAACTTACAGTTTGACTGATACATACGTTCAGGATTTCAAGGCAGGATTATTTAATTCGGCAGAGTACCTGTTATTTGAATTTACACCCCTGTATAAACTAAAAATATCATCAGCCCTAAGGTATGACAGGCTGGATTATAACTATATAAACAATCTTCCGTCAACCGCGATATCCGGAGCACCAGATGACCGTAATACTTTTGACCAGTTGAGCCCCAAAATAGGGCTTAATTATAATATGACAGACAATTTAGGGATATATGCAAATTATAGTACCGGCTTTGCCCCCCCACTATTTTCTCAATTATATAAAGGAGTAACAGTACCAACATTAAAACCGGCATCCTTTTCAAATTATGAAATGGGTGGCTGGTTAGGATTCGGGAATAACAAAGGCTATGCTGACCTGAGCCTTTACTCTTCAAAAGGGGTAAATGAAATTGTATCAGTACTGCTTGAGGATGGTACATCACAAAATCAATCAACTGGCAAAACAATTCACAGGGGAATAGAATATTCAGTAAAATATAATTTTTTCGACCAGGTCGATATAAGGATCAGTGCAGCCAATTCAGTGCATAAATTTGTCTACTTCGTCTCCGGTGCAAATGATTACAGCGGTAAAAAGATGAACCTTGCTCCCAGGTTTATAGCAAATGCAGACATAACCTACAGGCCTGTTTACTTAAAGAACTTCCGGATAACGGCAGAACTGGAAAATATAGGAAGATATTATATTGATGAAATGAATACAAATGAATATAAGGGCTACAGGCTCCTGAACCTGCGAACCGGATACAACTTCAGGAGATTTGATTTTTGGCTGAATATATTGAATGTAACGAACGATCTGTATGCAGTAAGAGTGCAGAAATCATCTTATGGCACCGGAGCAATAACTTATATGCCCGGAACACGACGATCATTCTTTCTCGGATTGGAATATTCAATAACGGGAAAGAATAAAAGAAGTTATCAGGAGTAGGAAAAATATTCGAAAGACAGTATAATTCAGAAAATTAATTTTCACTTCTTTATGGTTCAGCTATCAATTATACAGAATACTGAATTCACTATTCAAGAAGCTTAATAATTTATCAGAATAAGTAAAGTGATGTATTCGTTTCTGGTATTTAAAATAATATGAGTATCGGGAATGATGAATAAGAATTTATAAATCGCTTGAAAATCAATTTATTTACCCCAGCCCCAAGGGGAGTAAATTGATTTTCTTCGCTCCCCATGGGGTCGGGGTAAACGAAGAAAATCAATGGAACTATATGCATGATTCCGGATACTCATATAAAATAATATGAGTATCGGCAATTAATAATAAGTTCTCTGCTTTGATATGTTAACTTTTCATAAATATTTTATAATAAATACTATATAAGAGTTTTTTGATTTAAATAGATATTTTAACCCTGAAAGGGTTTAATATGAATAACCGTGGGTGCAACCCCTTAGCCTGACGGCTATGGGGTGCAACCCACGGTAAAGACAGGAAAACCTTTGACAACCCTGAAGGGGTTGAATAATGAACACAATATACCAATCTGATATTCAGCCCCTTCAGGGCTGAAGCATTTGTTTAGAGTTGAAATAAAACGCATCAGTAGTAATAAGCTCTCATTGATTTTGATTTCGTCGGGCTCCTCTTCGCTACAGTTCTTTGTATACACATCCCAAAAGCTTTCAGGATGGGTAAATCTATTGATTTTAAAGTGCTTTAATATTTTATATTACTCATTCCCGATACTCATATAAAATAATTGATGACTCTTAAGTTCTGATTGTTTTAAAGTGAAGGACAATGCAGTTCTTTAATACTACTATTATGAATGTTCAATAGGTTGGTACATTTGTCCTGCTTTCAGTCATTCAAAGCGAAGCATCGGGCGTATAATAAAGAAATAATCATCAATGAGAGATCCCTGCCAACTATTTGTCTACTTTAATTTTACCATTCAAAAGCATTTATTAAGGTAATTATCCAATTTGATAATAATATGATATCATGGATTGGACAATTACCTTTTCGACAAATACCTTATTTCAGATATTACTATTCTTCCAGGTATAAGCATGAGGCCAACTGGCAGTATTCGAAGATATTGAAGTATGACAGGCTCTGCATCCAATAATTTTTTCAGGATTTGTCCCGCCATGAACTTCGGCAAAATCGTTGATATTTGACTGACCTCTGGAGTTATCGTGACAAACACCACAGCTCCCTATGGTTTTAATCTTCGAGGTAAATCCCTGGTATTGCTTTGACTGGTAATTATCTGCTGTTTCACGAGAGGGATACATTGCATGGGGACTTCCATGACATACAGTACAATACAGATCACCATGACCTTTTGCATTTCTGTATAAAACTGTTCCTGTTGCAACACCGGTAACATCAGTATGGCATGTTACACATTGAGGTTCGGAAGCCCATGGGATTCTTCCGTTTGCAATCGTTGAAGCAACATTTGCCATATCACCATGGCAAGTTGTACAATTTCCATTGGTTGCATTATTACCATTATGAGCCAGACTCCTGCTACACTTTGTCTTATCACCCGGATGGCAATCGTAACAGCCTATACCTGTCTTATCTGCATGTGATCCATGAAGTGCCTGTGATAAATATATTTGGGGACCGGTAGTGATTTCCAGAACTGGGCTGGGATGACAACTGGCGCATAATACCGGCTGGTTTATTGGATCAGAAAGAGAAGTTCCATGTTTGTCGTCATGCTTTGACAAAATATCCGTGAAGGCTTCACTAGTTGACGCCCCATGACATTTCGCACAGTTAATTTCGTCAGAAGTAGGTACCATATTCTGTGTCTGGGCAAGAACTGTTCCAGTGCTGTTTTTTACAGTAATTTCAGCTACCTGATAAGGGTTCCATGTCCCATCGTCATAGACGGGAACGACCGGGACCCCTTCAGCAAAAAAATGATCACCGGTCAGGGTCATTTCACCAGATAATCCATAACCCTTAAGCCCCACATCATGTACAGGTGAAACACCGAATAACTTCATGGCATTATCCCAGAATCCGCCATAAGCTCTTTTATTATAGGAAGTTGTATTATTAATAAGTTTGTATGACACTGTAACCCCATCTGTCACAATTGAAGGCGGCTCTCCTTTCTTAATCACCTGTACGACAATATTATTATATGGTGGCAGTATCACCAGCTTATCATACGTTGGATTAAGACAATGCATACCAAGGTCGTTCCATGAGAACACGGAATAATCACCTGAAATTCCCGGAGGATTTGAAGGTTGGGAAGAATTTTTAGTACAGGCTACTAAATATACAGCCAAAGAAAGCAGCACCAAACCGTAGATTGCAAATTTTCTTTTCATTGTAGTTAATATTAGTTTTGAAAGTCAGCACTGACCAGTTATGTAATTTTTTTAAGCTTTATATGAAAAAATCAAACATTGTTATCTGTGAAAATATTACTCAGCTATAGTTCATCCTGCTCTGCTTAACCACGTAATTAATTATTTAAAAAAGATGTAGATAGATTTTATGTCTCAGATTTCTTATAAAATTAACTACATAACATCATCAGTTGATTAAAACAATATTAATATTGAATTAAGATTACATTAAGGCAGTTAATTATTTGCAAGGATTATGATTTAACATGTAATTAATGAAGTCATCTAAGATTGGTGTCAGCCACTGAATTGCTAGATTATGTTCATCTTTTGTATCTCAAAAGACAACTCAGTTATAAAAGTCAATTCATGCAATATCATACTGACCCGTATAATGAGGATGGTTTGATTTTCGGATAGGCCTGAATATGTAAAAAAAGATTCAGTAACAGATATAATCAGCCATAGTTCATTCCTGAAACCGATGCTTTTTCACACAAAGTGTTTTTTTATTAACCCATCAAGAAAAGACCTGCTATAAGGCTTGAAGAAAAAGTCGTCAATTCCATCCCCTTTAGTTTCATTTGTTATTTCAGCCAGGGATTTAGCCGTTTCTACAATTATTACAACTTCTTTATTGACTATTCTTATTGATTTTGCTGCCTCCAAACCATCCATCTCCGGCATTGCAATATCCATCAAAATTAAGTCAATATCCGGGTTTTCTGCACAGACATTTACTGCCTCGACACCTGTTTCTGCATAAAGAATTTCCCTGCTGTAATTTTTCATCATTGCCCCCAGTATTATTCTTAACCCCGGATCATCATCAGTAATTAAAACTTTCAGATTATGACTGTGATTTTGTTCTGATACATCTTTTGAATCATCTTCCAGGTCTATTTCAGGAAGGCCGGGGATTTCAAAATAGAATACTGAGCCTTTGCCAATCTCGCTTTCTACCCAGATTTTACCTCCATGTTTCTCAACAAAATCTTTGCACAGAAGTAATCCTAAGCCTGTTCCCTTTTCATTTGCAGTTCCTGTTGTTGAATGGGAGTGCGCAATATCAAAAAGTTTAATTAATCTGTCCGTCTCAATCCCAACTCCGTTGTCAGATACAGAAAATACGATACCCGATTTAGTTTTAAACGCCATAACCTCAATTTTTCCATATTTATTGGTAAATTTTATGGCATTCGAAACAAGATTTCTTAATATGGCTTTTAACATTTCCTGATCAGCCACAACAATTATTTCTTTTTCTGCATTACAATTTATTGTGATTCCTTTTGTTCTGGCAGTATGCGACAGAGAATTAATTATTTCTGTGCATACTTCAGTAAAGTTGGATTTTTGCGGATCAAAGGGAACTCTACCCATTTGAACTCTGGACCACTTCAAAAGGTCTTCGAGTAAATTATATGAACTTAAGGCTGACCTGTAAATTTCTCTTAACAGGTCATTAAATTCATTTTCAGATATTTTTTTACTGTCATTTAGCAGTAATTCAGCTGAACCCAGAAGCACCCCGAAGGGATTTCTTAAATCATGTGCAAGCAATGATATGAAAAGGTCCTTGTCAGCAATAAGTTGTGTTGATCGTTCAAGTTCTTTGTGAGTTTCACTTAACCTGGCTTCAGCAAGCTTTCTTTTAGAGATATCGACCATGCTTATATCAATATTATTACCACTATTGGTAATAATCCCTATCAGGTAAACATAGATTGGCGATTTACCCTTACCCATGATTGTAAGTTCACAAGATTGCTCGGTTTTTGTGTCAGAGATTTCTTTGATAAAGGTATAGTATATTTTTTTTGTATCATTTGATACATAGGCCCCAAATAAGTTATTAATTAAGCGACTGCGTTCTTTCCCAAGCATCTTTGAAGCGCAGAGATTCAGTCCAATTATCTGACCATCTCCTGAAAGTGTAATATACCCTGTTGGAGCAAAATCATAAAGATCAGTATATTTCTCAACTGCAGCTTCCAAATCATACTTTGCCTGAATAAGCTCGGAATTTTGAATTTCCAATTCGATCTGATGGACAGAAAGTTCATGGTTGAGTTTATGTAAATCTGATTCATAGGACATTTCATCAACGCCCGAAATCTTTTTTTTATGCAGTTCTTCTGCCTTTTGACGAAGTAGTTGAGCCTGATTTAAATCCGGCACATGATTCTTCATGGTTTATACAAATTATGTTGTTGAAGAACTTTCAGAGCATCTTTAAGCTCTAATTCTATTTCTTTGGCTTTTGTAATATCCGTAAAAGTTATTACCAACCCTTCAATCCGTTCATCCAGGGTTCGATAGGGCATGATACGAACTTTATACCATCTTTTATCCAGCGTTGAAATATCACTTTCCTTAAAGATAAGTGTCCGTAATACTTCATTGGCATCGGCTTCTATTTCAGGGTACTGCAAATCTGAAACCATATCCGTAAAGGGTCGTCCGATATCAGATTGCCGTAGCTTGATTAACTTATTTAACTGATCTGTAAATCTTCGGATGTTCAATTTTTTGTCCAGAAATAAAGTAGCAATTTCTGTACTGTTAAGAAGATTTTTCATATCACTATTTGCTTCCATAAACTCTGTCACCTTTGACTGTAACTCCAGATTCACAGTCTGCAACTCTTCATTAAGACTTTGCAATTCCTCTTTAGAGGTAGTGAGCTCTTCGTTGGTTGACTGAAGTTCTTCGTTTGTAGATTGCAACTCTTCATTAGTGGATTTTAGTTCTTCCTGTGAAGTCTGCATTTCTTCACGGATGTTCTTTAATTCTTCACGTGATTGTTGAAGTTCAATTTCAAGATCACGATCATGTTCTGTGAGACTTTTAATCCCCCTTTTCGATTTTCCTCCTTTGGTCAGATGATTTGCAGGGACATCTGCAAAAACGATAAGGATAGTATCTTTAAATTCTTCAGGTTGTTCAGTTGACTGTATTGTAATGTTCACAAACTGAGTTCCCCCGTTTGTACCAACTTCTAAATTCCTTAAATGAACCGGTTCATAATTTTGCTTTGCTTTACGTATTGCACTGAGTAATTCGTACCGAAGACCCTGCCGTGCCATCACAAAGATGTTCCAGTTAGCTTTTCCTGCTGCCGGCTCTAAGTACTTCCCGGTCCTTCCGGTTATATAAAGAATGTCACCCTCCTGGTTAATGAGTACACTTGCCGGAGAAAATTGTTGCAATACCAACTGGTCGGCAAAGGTCTGAATATTCCGCTGTGATTTAACGGGTAATATATCGCCCTGAGCCATGTTTATGGAACGTGAGTATGAACCAGGAAAATTCATCTGTTCAATTTGCAACGGATTTATGGAGCGCTTGTATATTTTTAATTTATTATCAAGGGAAGTAAACAATCTTTCCGCATGATTTACTGACTCGGCAGTACCAAGCAACATAACACCACCGGCTTTGAGACTATAATAAAATAAATTCATCAGTTTCTTCTGCAATTCAGACTCCATATAGATCAACAGATTACGGCAAAGAAGAAAATCCAGCTTTGTGAAGGGGGGGTCTATTATCACATCATGAGGTGCAAAAACAACCATTTCACGAATGGAATTATTAACTGAATAGGTGTTCTCATTTTTTGTGAAATATTTATCTAACCTCTCCTGTGATATTTCGGAAATTATATTTGCACTGAATAAGCCTTTTCTTGCTCTGTCAATAGCATCAGTATCAATATCTGTAGCAAATATCTGCAAAGAAAAATTTTTGCTATGCTTAATTTTTTCACAGGCTTCTTTAAATACAATTGCCAGTGAGTAGGCTTCTTCTCCAGTTGAGCAGCCTGTAATCCATGCTCTGAGCACATGTCCATCCGGCATTTCTTTAAGCATATCCGGAAGGATCCGGTCTCTAAGTTTATCCCACATTGCTGCATCGCGAAAAAAGTTTGTGACGCCAATCAATATTTCTTTAAACAGAATCGCCAGCTCACCCGGGTTGTCTTGTGCAAAGCGCACATAATTTGTTATGTTTATTAACTGATGAACATTCATCCGTCTTTCAATACGTCGGTATAATGTATGTTTTTTATATAGGGAAAAATCATGTCCGGTATAAGTCCGGAGTAAAATGACAATTTTTTGGAGACTGCTCTTGCTTTTTTCATCCGATATAATGTCCTTTTTAACTGCAGGACTGTTTTTAAGAAAAGACAGCAGCCGCTCCGGTAATTCGTCCGCTGATGCTATAATGTCAACAGAACAAGATTCAATAGCACTATTTGGCATTCCATTGAATTTGGCTGACTGCGGGTCCTGTACCAGCACAATACCGTTTTTTTCTTTTATGGCTTTTAATCCTGCACTTCCATCCGATCCCATTCCGGACAGGATAATCCCAATACTTCTTTCCCGCTGATCATCAGCCAATGAATGAAAAAAAATATCAATCGGAAGCCTCAGTCCTCTTTGCCCAGTTGGTTCAAACAAATGCAGACGTCCGTTTAAAATTGCCATACTCTTGTTTGGCGGGAGAACATAGACATGGTTTGGATTTACTTTCATGTTGTCAGTAACCTGAATTACTTTCATAGAAGTAGTCCGTTGAAGGAGTTCAGGCATAATGCCCACATGTGTCGGGTCGAGATGTTGAAGTACTACAAATGCCATCCCGCTGTGGCCGGTCATGTTCTTGAAAAATTGTTCAAGCGCTTCCAGCCCACCTGCTGAGGCACCGATCCCTACGATTGAAAATAATCTGGATGAAGATCCCCTCTTATCAGATGAATTTAAGATTTCTTCAGTTTTTGGTGCCTCCTGATTTATAATTTTCTTCATGAGTTAATTTATTTGGCATCAGCCTAAATAGCGGGTTATAAAATATTATCCATAATGCGTTGCATTCTTTTATGCTAATAAGAATGAAGCTTTAAATCTTTAAGAACTCAATTTTATCTTCATCTGTCTCAATTTGTAAAAAATTAAATCCCCGACCCACTCCCGGTTCCAGTATTGCCGAACAGAAACTTTATTTCCAGAATGATGTCATCTACGAAGAAGCTCACATAAAGTTAAGCAAATATTCTGAAGGTAAGCAAAATTCAGAACCGATAATATATCAGTTTCTTCACAAATTAACTTATGGTTGTATTCTTTCCTGATTTCTGCGAGGTTAAATACCAAATACAATATGATAATTATGTCAGGATTATTAAATTACTATTGATATAATCCGAACAGGAAAATAACCATCATAATTCATCGTAAAAAAAACTGCTGGAATTTACTGCCAGCAGTTTCCATTTTGGGATTAATATAATTTAATTGGGTTTACCTTACAGCCAATTGCTCTTCATCTGTCTTAAAATAAAGAGTCTTTGTCTGATTACCTTTAGCAATGGTCACTGCATAATGATCAACAATCTCCTTCGGGTTGTTTTTGATTAGCATTACATCTCCAATAATATGCCAGTCTTTATACTCTCCTGTCTTTATTTGCTCAGCAATATCTTTGGGAACAGCTGCATTATTATTCACTATCTTACTGCGAACAAGGTCTCCATTCGGTTCAAAAACGGCATACACACTGGATCCGTCTTTTGCTTCCATTTTTATTTCATAACGAGTAATAGGTTCCTTAGCATTCTTGTCTACGTTCCATCCGTAATCTTTCAGTTCATAAGGAAACTTGCCCCATGCTACCTGAGTATCACCTTCAAAGAGTTTCTGAGCTGCTATTATTATCTGTGGAGGAATATCGCCTTTTTTAAGTGTAAGTGATTCAACTGGTACTGATGATTCCTCCAGGTCCATTGTCTGCGCCATCACAGGTGCCGAAAGCACCAAAATCGACGAAATCATAACCAAAATCTTTTTCATAACATCAAAATTTAAATTGTTACTAACATTAATTACTATTTATTATGTTAACAATCCTGATATGTAATTGTTTGTGATTATTTATCCGAATCCTAAAAATATTAGAATAACTTCCCGTGTATTTAGGACAGTAATCCTCTAACATCACTACTAAAAAAGAATATGAAAATATTAACCCTGATAAGGAGGAAAATATTATTCCTTATTAAGCTGTCAGAAATTTTACTTTTAAAATATTATGATTCTTCGCTCAATACGTATCCAAAACCTTTTTTTGTCTGTATGAGCTTGGGAGAGAAGTTTTTGTCAATTTTTTTCCTAAGCGAATTGATATGAACATCTATTACATTTGTACCGGAATTAAATGAAACACCCCAGATCTTTTCAGCAATAAGCATTCTGTCAAATACTTTATCCTTATTACTTAATAACAACTCAAGGATCTTAAATTCTGTTGCAGTCAGGTTTATTTCTTTTTCAGCACGTTTTACTTTTCTTGCAATAGAATCCAGTTCGAGATCAAGAACTTTTAATACGGGATGTACAACTGTTTCCTTATTTCGTCGGTGTAAAGCCTTTACACGGGCAAACAATTCCTGAAAACTGAAAGGTTTGACAAGGTAATCATCAGCACCACAATCAAACCCGGTGATTTTATCTTCAACAGTATCAAGTGATGTCAACATTATTATTGGTGTCAGAATATTATTATTTCTGATCTTCTTACTAAGCTCAAATCCTGTGATACCCGGAATAATGACGTCCATAATGATTACATCATACTTACCGGTCATAGCCAGTCTTTCTCCAATAGTGCTGTCGTAAGCCCTGTCAACAATACAATCATTACTTTCAAGTCCAATAACAACGAAAGAAGAAATCTTGGGATCATCTTCTACCAATAAAATTTTCATACTCAATTTTGTTAATTAGAAAAACACCATCAGCCAATTTTATCAGATCACTGTTAATTGAATATTCAAATTTAAGAATATTCTTTACACATATCCAGTTTTCAGAATTAAAATTACTGAATCGATTTAACTGGAGTATACATAATTCAAAAAATCAGAATATTTTTCTTCAGTGAGTTATTTACCAATAGTTCATATAAATACCTTTTTTTTTAGATTCTAAAATATGTAATTTTGACTACGTTAGTAAAGGGATTGCTGTTAAGGTTGAGATTAATAGAAAGCAATGAAATTAAATGCAATTGTACTACCCCGTGAATTTAAGGTAACTATCTGGATATCACTGGGAATTATTTACCTGATATGTATTTTTGATTTCACGGGATGGATTTTTCAGATACCTGTATTAAAAAGCCTGATCCCTCATATGCCTCCTATGGCTGTTACAACGACAATAAACATGTTTATTGCCGGAGTATCACTTGTTACTGCTTCAGTTCTCATTCAGGACAAGCTATAATTAAGAATCTTGTTATTACCATGGCAGGTATAATCTGCCTGTTGAGTTTCGCAACCTTGTACGTTATTATTTATAATATTATAACTGGAAACGAGGCAGCTTTTAATAAACTAAAATTGCTGGAATTTTTTCTTTTACCTGAAAAAAGAATGGACATTTTAATGTCCATGTTGTTAATTCTTATTGGGTTTGTATTAATCTTGCTTTCAACCTCCAGAAAAATATCCTCCGACATTGCCCATTCCATAATAATCCCGGTTGCACTTATAAGTTATTATTTAACAGCTAGTTACATACTTGGAATTTACCGATACACTGAAACTGGAAATATCGCGATGCCTGTGAATTCAGGCATTGCAATATTCGCAATTTGTGTGGTTGTATTATTAATGCGACCCCAGACCTGGTTCCTGAAAGTTTTTACCTCAGGCAGCATGGGTGGGCTCATTGCAAGACAGCTTATTCCTGCTATTATGATTATCCCGGTTATTATTGCATGGTTCAGCATTAAGGGCGAAGCTACAGGTCTGGTCAAATATGACATTGGCGTTGTGGTTGTTGCAATTACATACACAGTTTGTTTTCTCATTCTTGTATTCCTTTCTGGCACGTTCTGTTACAAATCTGGACATTAAGAGATTAGCTTCCGAAGAAGCCTTACTGAAAAGCGAACAAAGACTGAAATACCATCTTGAGAATTCACCGCTTGCAGTTGTTGAGTGGGACAAGGATTTCAATATTCTGCAATGGTCAGAGGAAGCAGAGCATATTTTCGGACTTAAAAAAGAAAATGTCATTGGAGTCAGAATCGACTCTCTTAATATAATATACGAAGAAGATTTGCCTGTCGTTGCATCAACAATGAAACGGTTAACAAGCGGGAAGGAACTCAAGGTTGTATCAAAAAACAGGAATTACTCCGGAGACAGATCCATAATAGATTGTGTCTGGTATAACTCAGTTCTGCTTGATGAAAATGGAAATATGTCTTCCGTTTTATCGCTGATTGATGATGTTACCTTGCTAGGTAAGACTGAAAAAGAACTTAGAGAAAGTCGTGAAAATTATAAGGAACTTATTAGCTAATGCCAGGAGTATCATTATCAAGCTTGATACTGAAGGAAGGATAACATTTATTAATGAGTTTGCAATTGGATTTTTTCGGTTTTAGTAAAAATGAGATACTTGGAAAACCTGCAATTGAAACTATTGTTCCGGCTATTGAAAGTACAGGAAGAAAACTGAATAAACTGGTTGAGGATATTTATCAGGATCCTGATAAATATTCAATTAATATTAATGAGAACATCAAAAAAAGCGGTGAAAGGGTATGGATCGAATGGCATAACAAGGCGCTATTTGACAATGAAGGAAACAGGATCGGACATATTGCAATCGGGGTTGATATCACACAAAGAAAAATAACTGAAGAGGCCTTAAAAGAGAGTGAAGAAAAGTTATGGTCAGTATTAAATGCAACAAAGGAATCAATCTATATGTATGATCAAAACGGTATTATTACAATGTCTAATACAACCGGCCTTGAAAGGATGAATGAAACTGCAGAAAATGAGCTGATAGGACATCACTATTCCGAATTTATGGACAGGGATTCTGCTGAACTGAGAAAGCTGAAACTGGAAGAAGTATTCAGTACCGGTGAACCTCTTGATTACGAAGAAGAGCGCAGTGGAAGAGTTTTCCATCATAACTATTTTCCTGTTTTCCAGCACAATAAAGTTTCCTTTGTGGTAACCTATAGTTCCGATATTACGGAAAACAAGAAATTTGAAGCCAACCTAAAAGAAAGTGAAGACAGATTCCGCACTATTACTGAAGCAATGCCTGCACTTGTCTTGATAATAAGAGCAAGCAATTCAACAATAACATTTGTAAATGAACATCTTGAAAAAAGTTTCGGATTTGCTACCGGAGCACTAACCGGGAAGAAATTACAAAATCTATTTTATTTCCCCAGCGACTTTGAACTTCTTGAAAAAACCTTAAAGGCGGATGGAGGGATTAATAATACTGAATTTAAGGTCAAAAAGGCAGATGGTACACTATTCTGGATAATGACGTCCGTAAGAATGATATCATTTATGAATGAACCATCATATCTCATAGCGTCAATCGATATAACTCAAACAAAAAATAACCAGGAAGAACTTATCAGACTGAACCATACTCTGAACGCACACACAAAAAGCAGTCAGGCAATGATGCATTCCATAAATGAGTATGCATATCTCGATGATGTCTGTAAGATTGTTATTGAGGATTGCGGCTATAAGATGGTATGGATAGGATATGCTCAGAATGACAAAAAGAAGACCGTTAAGCCGATTGCCTTTCATGGCTTTGATAAGGGGTATATCGAAAAAATGAATATAAGCTGGGGTAATAATGACAGAGGTCAGGGTCCTACCGGTACTTGTATTAGAACCTGTAAAATCTCCAGATGTACTAATATGCAAACTGATCCTGCTTTTGCACCCTGGAGAGAAGAGGCCATCAAACGTGATTTTGCTTCTTCCGTTTCCATCCCGCTCATACTTAATGGAGAGTCTTTCGGAGCGATGACTATCTATGCGAATGAACCAGATGCCTTTTCAGACAAGGAAATAGACCTGCTTTCTGACCTGGCTGATGATCTGGCATACGGGATATCATATATCCGCCTCGAAGAGTCTGAAAGAGCTGCAACAAGGGCAATAAAAGAGAATGAGGTAAAATTAAAGGAGCTCATTATCACCAAGGATAAGTTTTTCAATATAGTAGCCCATGACCTAAAAAATCCTTTCACCAGTCTTCTTGGTTCGTCTGAACTTCTTTATGACAATATAAATCAAATGGATAAAGAAAATATCAGGGAACTCTCAATGATTCTTTATGATTCAGCTAAGAGCGGATACGCTATACTTCAGAACCTGCTCGACTGGTCAAGATCACAGACAGGCATGCTTAAAATATCACCTGAAAAGATTAATTTAAAGCATGTTATCAACGAAAATATTGAAAACCTTCAACTCCCTGCCATAAATAAAAACATACAACTTATTTATGAATCACAGGCAGATGATTTCTCTGATTGCAGACAAGAACATGTTAATACTGTTTTGCGAAATCTTATGAGTAATGCTTTAAAATTCACCCGTAACGGTGGAACAGTAGCCATAAATGCGGCGATTAAGGGTGAACAGGTAGTTATATCGGTAAAAGATAATGGGATAGGCATTTCGAAAGAGAAGACTGCAATTCTATTTAATCTTGACTCCAAAAATTCAATGCCCGGAACTGCCAATGAACAAGGTACAGGGCTTGGGTTAAAGCTGTGTAAAGAATTTGTTGAAAAGATGAATGGGAAAATATGGGTTGAAAGTATTGAAAATAAAGGCAGTGAATTTATCTTTTCAATTCCATCAAACAACTCTGTGCATTCCTGATAATCAATACCCGGAAAATGGTTTAAACTGATTCAGGGAAACGGCCTGTCATCTGTCTTTCCACCATCCATCCCGGATATTCAGGAGATAAATTACTGACAGTATCTAATCTTTGTAAATCATCAGGTGAAAGAGACAGTTCTGTGCTGGCAATATTATCAAGCAACTGATCTTTGGTTTTTGCACCAATTATTACACTGGTAACTGCAGGCTTGTCTTTAATCCAGGCCAATGCAACCTGAGCAACCGAGACATTATATTTCTTTCCTATCTCAGCCATAACATCAATAATGTCAAAGGCTCTCTCTTTGTTCAAAGGAGGAAAATCAAAATCATCGCGCCTGCTGTTTCCTGCTTTTTGCTGAGAACGTGTGTATTTACCGGACAGGAATCCGCCAGCCAGAGGACTCCATGGCATAATGCCAAGCCCTTCACTTAATGCCATAGGAACTATTTCCCTTTCAATATCACGGCTGGCAATACTATAAAAATTTTGAGATGCAACAAATTTAGTCCATCCCATTCTTTCTGCCAGACTGTTAGCCTTAACTACCATCCAGGCCGGATGATTACTTATACCGATATACCTTACCTTACCTGCTCTTAGCACATCTTCCAGAGCTCTCATAGTCTCTTCCAGCGGAGTGACAGGATCTACACCATGAATATAAAGCATATCAATATGTGAAAGACCCAAACGTTTAAGACTGTCATCAACCGAATCAAGAATATGAAGTTTTGACAATCCAACCTGGTTTGCTCCCTCTCCCATCCTGAGCCTTACCTTGGTTGCTATAAAAAACGAATTATGAGGAATTCCGAGTTTTTTAAATGCTTTCCCGGTTAATATTTCTGCTAACCCTTCAGAATAAGCATTCGCGGTATCGAAGAAGTTTATTCCGTTATCAATTGCAGTCTTAACCAGCTCTGTTGCTGCCTCCTCCGGCAGCTGTCCGATAGCTTTCCAATATCCTTTCCCCCCAAAAGTCATTGTTCCGAAACAGAGTTCTGAAACCAATACTCCGGTCTTTCCTAGTTGTTTATATTTCATTACTTATAATTTGAATTTACTTTATTAAGATGATAAAACCACTCAGACATATATTTTGTTCATACATCTGAAAGCACAGATATATACAGTATGGTTTTATTGTTTTTTGTAAGCGGTCGGAACAACAAACAGCGGAATGTGTGTATGATGCAGAACTTTTTCAGTTACACTGCCCATCAGGATATTTTCGAGCCATTTCCGGCTATGAGAGCCCATCACAATTACATCCGCATTTAATTCTTTTGCTGTCTCAAGAATGGTGGTAGCAAAATCCCCACCTTTTACAATAGTTTTTATAGTTTCATCACCAAGATGAACAGTGGTATGATCAAGAAATTGCTGTGCAGCATCCTTAAGCCCGTCAAGTCTGTCCTACATTTCCGGATCAACATCCATATAACCTGAATATCCCATAACATGAGAAAAATCGGGTTTTGGATAATGCATGGGATCTACAACTACATTTAACAAATATATTTCCGCATTCATTGATTGACCCAGGTTTAATCCTGTCTCGGCAACTTTTTGTGCAGTAGGATTATAATCCAGGGCGATCAAAACCTTTTTCATAGGGGTACTGTTCATGAGGTTTCCTGATTTTAAATAATCAGGCAGTTAAGCCAGGACTCATATGTTCCAATCCCACATACTCTTCAAAAGCTCTTACGAACCGCATAAAAAATCGTGCATAATCCTCTTTCGTGAAATAATTGTAAGTTTCATCCGGGCTTGCAGGAATGTCTTCGAATTTAAAAGTCCTGGGAGCTTTTCGCGTTGTTTGTTTGGCAAGATCAATTCGTTGACCATCAATTCTGTTATAGAAATGCCAACCTTTTTTCATATGCGTTTTCAGTATTTCACCACCAAAAATGTCGTGGATAAGAAGAGATGTTTCGCTGCTCTCATCTTCCAGGGTCACATCTGATGTAATAACAGGATTTACAATCAAATCCCTGCTATTCTTAAGTGCTTCCTGCACTATCATAATGTCAAACATGATATTCAATATTAGTTATATTAAGTGGCATTATTGTTAATGCCCTGATTATCTTTCCTTTGTTGAATGTTTTGAAATATTGACTGTATTACAGACTTAATAACTTCAGAGTGTCTGAAAATAAATCCAGATATTTCCATCTGTACCATAGGCTCCCAATACTTTTCTGAAAGGATTTTTTGAAGAGCCGACAAATATTTTTTTTAATAAAAAGCCGGTTGTCTGACCAACTGAGGTTCCAATGAGACTATCAAGCAGATCAGGAGATGATGAAATATCCTGTAACATACCCTTAATCAAGTTTGCCGGTTTCAGACTCTCATAGGTAAAGTAGAATTGTTCCTTCAACAAATTTCCTTTTTCAACCTGTGAATCTTCAAGTGTCTTTATTGATTGTCTGAATTCCTCTATTGTTATAGTTTCACTCATAAATACTATTTAAGGGCCTGATTAACAATGTACTCATAAAAATATTTTTTGAGTCTTTTGTTCAACAAAAACCTGAAGCATAATGCTGTAACTGCATAGAAACCGCCTAATATGAGAAATCCGTAATAGTCTCTGCCAAGGAGATCACCCAGCCAAAATGCAGCAGCCAGACTCATAAACAAAACAAAAAATGCAACTAAAATCAAAACAAAATAATTCGGAATTAAAGTGGATACAACATCCGAAGTCTTGTCAATAGCTTTAAGTTTTAATAACTCAATACTTGTTTTCCCATAATCAGAAACTCGCTCAAATAATGGTTCTATCAAGTGTGAACTGTCCTCCATGTTTGAAATTTTAAAAAATACTAATTGCCTGCTTCTTCTTTCACATTAAATTCTTCAGAATCATTCGATATTGTAATCATAAACATAGTTTCCCCAATTGCCGTAAGATGGAATTCAACATTATCATAAAGGGTCAGAAACTGACATTTTGTAAGAATTTCAGTTTTGCCTGCTGAATCAAACCGCAAAATTCCTTCGAAAACCTGAATTGTGACTGAATCGTTTGATTGAAAGGAGAATACTTCTGTACCATCATGTGCAGCAGTAAGAACAACCTTTTTATCGGGAGTTCGTAACAAAATATTTGAACTTATGTCTCCCCTGGTTTTACTATGATTATTCTGAAGTTTCTCAATAGAATCTTTAAGCCCGGTAAGAAGTGCTGAATTTTGTGATAATATCTTGCGTTCTGTACCGGGAGAGCGGGTTTTTGAAGTAACTATTTCCATCCCTGTATTTCTATTTTTTTAACAAATCAAAGAAAAATTAAATATTAGCTGGCTTCAGAGGTCTTAGCTTTTACTTTTTCAGCTGTATCAGCAACAGTTTCCTTCACATTTTCGAATTTATCCGAAACCATGTCTATTACCTCAATAAATTTATCCTTAATTGATTCCAGAGAATCATCTCCGGCCTTTGAAATTTTTTCGCGGGTAACTGAGCCTTCATAAGGAGCAAATAAGACTCCGAGTAAAGCTCCGGCAGCCATTCCTGCAAGCACGCCTAAAAGTACATTTTTTGAGTTCATAATATTTATTTTTAAAATTTATTAATTAGCAAATAATCAGGAACATTATGATCATTAATTATACCTATGCATATAATTATAACAAATACAAAATGAAAGAGTTTAAAAAAAGTCATTATTAAGAATCTATCATTAGATAATTTTCATTAGCTACACTTGATTTGAAAAGTCTTAAGCTAATTATTAATATATTAAAGATAGATCTATCCTTCTTATTATTAATTAAATTCACGTTAAGATTATCTT
>CAVUJY010000002.1:0-281012 GCA_963741935.1 uncultured Bacteroidales bacterium
CATTTTCCTGTTTTCAAGCGTTCCAACACCATAATTTAACGTCAAGGATGTCATTTAATATAATATTCCGGTGCGCTGCACCTTTGTCCTCTATGACAAACATTTATCTACAAATATTATGGTGCTCCGCACCTTCTAGAGCTATTCAATGCAACTATTTATCTACAAATATTAAATAAACTCTCACATTTAGGGTCTAATATTGAGAGGCAGAGCTACATAATACTTGTTGAGATGAACAGCACATTCCGGGCTGGATATAAGCGGCAGAGCCGCATAATATTTGTAGAAATGCATTTGAAACACATTACCATAGGTGCAGAGCACCGCAATATTTAATCCCAATTATGAATATCACTGAAAAATTAAACAGGTATTCCTCTTTAAATTCAATATTGTTCTTTACAGGAATCTCCAAATATCGTCTTTAAATGTATTTGTTTTGTGATGTTCTTCCTGAGTTAAAATGTACCCTGTTACTCTTTTAATGTAAGAACGGGAAAGTGTAAATGACCTATAGACTTTTCCATTTTTTACACATACTGTAAAATTACTCTGGAAAAAATCAGCCCGGTGTTTTATTTGTGGCCATAACCATTTTTACTTTTAAACGGGTACCAATTTCTAAAATATCTGCAAGATCCTGAACTGTAAGTGTTTTTTCAAGCCTCAGGATAACAGTAGGTTCCTCGAGTATGCTTATTCTTGCTTTTAAAAATGGTTCAATATCATTAAAGCTTATTTGCCTGCTGTCGATAAAATAATTTTTTTCCTTTGTTACTGAAATTGTTATCTGCTGCTTATTAAGATTTTGCGCTGACTTGGAATCAGGTAACAAAAGCTTGATGACATTTGGATTTGCAAGAGATGACACAATCAGGAAAAACAATAGCAGGAAAAACATTATGTCATTAAGAGATGATGTGCTAACCTCCGGCTTAAAATGTTTCTTTCTCTTGATATTCATTTTACAATACTTTTACAACTTCATTAACTTCTCTCTGCATATTTATTGAAAAACGGTCAATCATCATCTGAAGGTAATGATAACATGCATAAGCTATTACCCCTACTATAAGCCCTGTACCACTGCATATCATTTTTCTGATACAAACCGCCTGAATAATGTCAATACTGATATTATCCGCTAATGATATATTGTAAAAAATCTTTATGACACCGGCGATTGTCCCAATAAAGCCAAGCATCGGAGCTATACTGGCAATAATGCCAAGGTATCCTGTATCTTTCTCCATCATTGATATCTCGAGGTTGGCAGCAGCCTCCATATAGTTCTCCAGATCTCCTGATGACTTATCTCTTTGATTCAGTCCGCTCTCCAGTATCTTGCCTATGGATGTTCTATTCTCCTTTGCATGCGCAAGCGCATTCTCATTTCTCTTATTTCTGAGTTCGGCTATGACATTTGAAATAAGCGATGAGTCAATAACGGAACTTTTTCTTATATAGATTAATCGTTCAATAAAAATGTAAATGCTTATTATTGATAAAAGGATGATGGGAATCATAATAAATCCACCCTTCATGAGAAGCTCAGCAACATTATTTGCAGTATTGGTATCTTTCAACTGCGCCTGCATCAATACACTTTGAATGATGTTTAGGTTCATCTTATATGATTTAAATTATCCGCTAAAAATAGTCAATAATAGAATTTGATATGACTCCAACTGAGCAATTTTTAAGAATATTGCCTGCAGCAGCTTATTTTAGCACTAAAAAATGAAAATAGATAGCCTAAAATTTATGTTCAAAAGTTAATTTTAACGATAATATCATTAAACTTTTCTAACTTTACAACCTGATTAGGAAAACAATTCAACGTACAGGATTTATGAGCGGACAGGAAATATTTTTAATCATTATCGTTGCTCTCCTCCTTTTTGGTGCCCAGAAATTACCTGATGGGGAAAAAGCTGTATTGGAAAGGGGATGAGAGACTTTAAAAAGGCTACTGACGAAATAAAGTGAGAGCTTGAAGACAATACTCAGGATATACGCAAGGACCTTAATGAAGTTTCAGAGATCATTAAAGAAAGACATGACCTATATGTCAGAAAGCATAACAAAAGATGTAAATGAGAGTTTCTGATTCTATCAGAAATGATATGAATGATGTGACATCAAATGTCAGGAAAGAAATGAATGAACGCAGTGCGATTCATGAAGAATGCCAATCACAGTCCATTCATAAGGATGCTGTCAATGAAGTCGCTGAGAATCTTAAAAAGAGATTCTGAACGTACTTCTACGAAACCTAAAAAAAAGGATAAAGCTTAGGATTACTATATTTAAGGAGGAGCTAATATCACAACTTCTCTTCTCAATGATACTATATATAAATTTCAAAACATTCATGGAGCATGGATTTTATAAAGGTTTGTGTATGGCGGTCTTAGGGATAGAATAAAGGATATCATTGGAATCACAGAAGGACTATTTATTATAGATGGATGCCAAGGCATATGCTGAGACTTAAAGTATTAAAAGGAATCGGTATTCAGGTTAAAGAGAAAGAGGTTGTATCTTATTGTAGGTGCCAGTGTGCTTAAAAAATAATCTTTCTTCAAATAATTCGTATCGATCGTCCGATGGAGAACCTGTAATTTATAACGATACTCATATGAACCGTCAAAGGATTTGCTCTTGCTTCCTTCAGAAATAATAATATAGGTATTTGTATTTCAGTTTCATCAGCTACTTCCTGAATTTACTGCACTCGAAACGTATGTATACCAGCTTATATTGCCGGTAAAACTAAGAGAAATAGAGAGCAGGAGGGAAAGCGATGCTTGGATTTCTAAGCCTTTAGCTCATTGTTTTGATCATCAGCCCTCAGAATTAAGCTGGAGTGTTGAGCAACGTGTCGCTGTTGCGAGGGCTCTGGTAAATTATCGATCTGTTATTCTGGCTGATGAACCATCCAGGGGAACCTGGATAGTGAGCAGTAAATTAGCTGCATAAACTATTCTTTAAGCTAAGGGACACCTTTGGACAAACAATTGTTATCAGAAATCTATGACAGACAACTGGCTGGTATGTCTGACAGAATAATACAGATAAAAGACTACTTATTGTTAAGGAGCCGTAAAAAGGTATACAACGGATTATCAGAAGAGGGAGGTAAAATTATTTCTTGAAGAAAAGGATCTTCAGTATAATACTCCCTCATTTATTTTATGTGATCCTATCTCAATTCCACATCGTTTTCATGACCAGCTGGCTGACAGGGAGATTTTCTGGTTTCATGATTGCATCCATTGCCTGGGGCAGAAGAGATATTATATTGCTGAATGGACTAAAGCTCCTTGAAATAATGGATAATAGCCCTTATGAGTGGATGTTATGTTGGCCAGTGAACTGAGTTCTGGAGATGTTCAGGATTTGTACATAGAACATTTAATGGAAGCGATTGTGTCTATTTTCTTAAAGGGACTAAGGCAAATTTACAGTGAGTACAGCAGCATGGAAGGATCTGCTTATTAAGGGGCTGAATGTCAATGGCTCATTGAAAGAGGGGTTATCATATCTCCGGCAAGTGTTCTTCTCATTGCCACATGCCAGAAGAACGGAAAAACATTTTGCAGATGTGAATGGAGGTGCAGCTGAAAAAGACTGAAACATGTTTCTGCGATGGATGGTAAGGAATGATGGCCATGGTGTTGACTTTGGGCTATGGGAGAAAATTGACCCGGCTATGCTATATATTCCATTGGACCTTCATTCGGGTAATACTGCAAGAAGGTTAGGTCTGCTTAAAAGAAAAGTAAACGACTGGAAAGCTGTTGAAGAATTGACCTGTGTGCTTCGGACATTTGATCCTGCTGATCCTGTAAAATATGATTTTGCATTGTTCGGACTGGGAGTGAATGAGAAATTCTGAGGATGCCAAATAGTTATTTCACTTTTAAACAATTCACAATAAACCAGGATAAAGCTGCTTTTAAAGTCGGCACCGATGGTGTGCTGCTTGGCGCTTATGCAAAGGTTTCTGATGCTAAGAGCATTCTCGACATTGGAACAGGTACCGGACTGATAGCAATAATGTCAGCACAAAGATCAGATGCAAGAATTACTGCAATAGAACCGGATCAGGATTCCTGCTTTCAGGCTTCTGAAAATGTAAGCCAGTGTCGATGGAGCGATAGAATTGAAGTATTGAATACAAGTCTTCAGGAATATAATGTGGGGAATACGAAGTTTGATCTGATTGTTTCAAATCCTCCATATTTCGCTGATTCCCTTAAAAATCCCGACCCGCGTAAATCGTCAGTCAGGCATAACGACACCCTTTCCTTTGACGATTTGCTTAAAGGGGTGTCGGACATGATCGCTGATAATGGATTATTTCAGGTAATATTACCTTATGCAGAAGGAAATGTATTAATTGCTTATGCACAGGCTTCAGGTCTTTATTGTGTTAATATTTTAAAAATAAGGCCATTGCCAACATCTGATATTAAAAGGCTGATCCTTACATTTTCAAAACAGCGTCTGAAGGTTATTGAGAAATTTCTTACTATAGAACATGGTAAGAGACATGATTTTACAGAAGAATATGTCAATCTTACAAAAGAATTTTATCTGAATTTCTGATAGTCTTGCCTGACTTATTTTCCTGATTTTTTATTCCAGTACGCTATCCGGTCTCATTTCATCAATGCTTGAATTCAATATGAATCCGTATGCGGTTTATCGTGCAATTCCATCATCCGGTTTGCAGTTCTTAGAATAATCTTTCTTTTTCCCCATGCGATTGTCGTAGTAAGATATCTTTCTATCTCAATATCAGATAAGTATGTTAAATCACAAACATAATATACAAACAATCAATTGTAATTATTCCCTGTTTTGGAGAGTCTCCTCAATGTTTAATATTGAATAGCTGATATATTGAACTTTATTTTACGGCATGATAACTAAATTACTATTGGTCAGGTTGGTCATTTGTTTCGAACAATATCCTAATGATAATGTTCTGTAGTAGTATTATTCAATGTTATACATTAGATATACCAGATGGTAGAAATTAGACTTAATAAGGAACACCGTGTTGTCTTTTTACTCTTATTTCTTCTTTTTTATTATTGTAATATAGTATCAGCAGACGAACATCCGTTTAAAACTATTGACCGATATATAGAAAATCGAATGAAAACTTATAAGATTCCTGGTATTGCACTCGGCATAGTTAATGATGACAGTATTGTATATCTTAAAGGATATGGTATTGCAGATGATAACGGACGAATAGTGACTCCGCAAACACCATTCTTATTAGCTTCGGTAACTAAATCATTTACTGCACTTGGAATAATGCAACTGGTTGAAGAAGGTAAGATTGATCTGGATGCTCCGGTTCAAAAATATTTACCATGGTTCAGGGTAGCTGATGTTAAAGCCTCTTCTAAAATTACTGTCCGTCATCTTCTAAATCAAACAAGTGGCTTTTCTACTCTTGATGGAAGGAAAAAATAAGCAGATTCCGATATGATAGAAGACCCATTGGAAAAGTATATACGAAGCTTAAAAGAAACACAACTGATTGCTTCTCCAGGGCAAAAATTTGAATATTCAAACATCAATTACGGAATCCTGGGATTGATTATACAAAAAATATCCGGAGTATCTTATGAAAATTATATTCAAAAGAGAATATTGAATCCTTTGAATATGCAGCATTCTTACACTTCATTTGCAGATGCAAGAGAAGGTGGTGTATCCCGGGGATATTATCCTTCTTTGGTATTCCTGCTATTTATGACAATCCCGGGTCACGTGCCGTAATTCCGTGGGGGGGTATATATTCAAGTGCTGAAGATATGACACATTATTTAATTGCCCACCTTGATCAGGGTGTCTATTTAGATCAGGAAATTCTCTCTCCAAATGGAATTGCAGAACTTCATGCCCCGGATAAAATTTCCAACTATGCGATGGGATGGGGTATTTTCCCCAATTATAAACCCAATATTGAAACCTATACTGCAATTGCGCACGAGGGCGGAGGACCTTTTTTCCATTCGTATGTCCTGCTTGTTCCTGAAAAAAAATTTGGAATGGTATTGTTAGTTAACATGGACGATCCCACAACCGGATCTATTCTTTCCTACATTGGATGGATTATTGCAGAAATTTATTTTGGTAAGGAACCGGCGTACCCTCAACCTTCCGAACCTATTGTCTTTCAATATTCACGTATTATTTATGCAGGAGTTATTATCTTACTTATTGCAGGTGTTATCTGGTCTGTATAGATCACTCTGCCGACGCCAGCGACGAAGATGGGATACGGACCAGAAAATACCCGAAATAAGTAAGAGAATAACTAGTGCATATATAATACGTGAATATTGAAAGACGAAAGATTCGGAAGCCTGAGGGTAAGATGGTTCTTTGCCAAAATAAATTTCCGCAATAATCCATCCAAGGGAGGAAATAAGTGATCCCTTTGTAGGATCGTTCATATTCATTAATAATACTATTCCGGTCTTTTTTTTAGGAACAAGCAGAACATACGAATGGAAAGAAGGTCCATCACCATCGTGCCAAACGGCAGTAAAGGTTTCAATGTTGGGATGATAATCAGCAGAAATAATCCAGCCCATTGCATAGTTGGAAATTTTACCCGGAGAATGAAGCTCAGTCATTCCATTTGGTGAGAGAATCTCCTGATCTAAATAGACACCTTGGTTAAGATGGGCAATTAAATAATGAGTCATATCTTCAGCGCTTGAATATATGCCACCCCAGGGAATTGACGCACGTGACCCGGGATTGTCATAAACAACAGGAATACCAAAGAATGGATAATATCCCCGCGATACACCACCTTCTCTTGCATCTGAAATTGATGTGTAGGTATGCTGCATATTCAAAGGATTCAATATTCTCTTTTGAATATAATTTCCATAAGATACTCCGGACATTTTTTGTATAATCAATCCCAGGATTCCGTAATTGATGTTTGAATACTCAAATTTCTCCCCTGGAGAAGCAATAAGTTGTGTTTCCTTTAAGCTTCGTATATACATTTCCAATGGGTCTTCAATCATTTTGGAATCTGCTAATTTTTTCCTTCCATCAAGAGTAGAAAATCCGCTTGTCTGATTTAGAAGATGACGGACAGTAATTTCAGAAGAGGATTTAACATCAGCTACTCTGAACCATGGCAAATATTTTTGAACCGGAGCATCCAGATCAATCTTACCTTCTTCAACAAGTTGCATTATTCCAAGTGCAGTAAATGATTTAGTTGCCGAAGCTAATAAGAATGGTGTTTGCGGACTTACTCTTCGTCCATTATCATCTGCAATACCATAGCCTTTAAGATATATAATACTGTCATCCTTAACTATGCCTAGAGCAATCCCAGGAACCTTATAGATCTTCATTCGATTTTCTATATATCGGTCAATCGTTTTAAATGGATGTTCGTCTGCTGATACTATTTTACAATAGTAAAAAAGAAGGAATAATAGTAAAAAGGCCAGGTGACAATACTTGTGAATTTTAATTCCTGCCATTTAGTATATTTAATGTATAACATTGAATAATACTATAATAGAACATTATAGTTCGGATATTGTTCGACACAAATTCCCAACATGCGCAATAGTAATTTTGGTATCATAGCACAAGAAAAAGATCAAGATAATGGCTATTCAGTACTAAAGTTTGAGAGTACTTCGAGGATCATGTAAACGTTACTTGTATTTGATTATCTATACATTACATTCGCAGCAAAACATACTAATTTAATATTTAATATTTAATGCTTTATCTTATTTCTTGACATAAGGACCAGCTATTAAGGAATTCCCGGACGAAAAGGTTGCAGGAATAATAAATGGAAGGTAAGTCAGTGGAAGACTATCAGAAATTCAGATAAAAGTCTTTTGTAAGATTAACATATTCTTCCGTAAAATCATGCCTCTTACCATGTTCTATAGTAAGAAATTTCTCAGTAACCTTCAGACGCTGTTTTGAAAATGTAAGTATCAGCCTTTTAATTTCAGATGTTGGCAATGGCCTTATTTTTAAAATATTAACACAATAAAGACCTGAAGCCTGTGCATAAGCAATTAATACATTTCCTTCTGCATAAGGTAATATTACCTGAAATAATCCATTGTCAGCGATCATGTCCGACACCCCTTTAAGCAAATCGTCAAAGGAAAGGGTGTCGTTATGCCTGACTGACGATTTACGCGGGTCGGGATTTTTAAGGGAATCAGTGAAATATGGAGGATTTGAAACAATCAGATCAAACTTCGTATTCCCCGCATTATATTCCTGAAGACTTGTATTCAGTACTTCAATTCTGTCACTCCATTGGCACAGGCTGACATTTTCAGAAGCCTGAAGGCAGGAATCCCGATCCGGTTCTATTGCAGTAATTTTTGCATCTGATCTTTGTGCTGACATTATTGCTATCAGTCCGGTACCTGTTCCGATGTCGAGAATGCATTTAGCATCAGTAACTTTTGCATAATGCGCCAAGCAGCACACCATCGGTTCCGACTTTAAAAGCAGCTTTATCCTGGTTTATTGTGAATTGTTTAAAGGTGAAATAACTATTTGGCATCCTCAGAATTTCTCATTTACTCCCAGTCCGAACAATGCAAAATCATATTTTACAGGATCAGCAGGATCAAATGTCCGAAGCACCCGTGTCAATTCTTCAACAGCTTTCCAGTCGTTTACTTTTCTTTTAAGCAGACCTAACCTTCTTGCAGTATTACCCGAATGAAGGTCCAAGTGGAATATAGAGCATAGCCGGGTCAATTTTCTCCCATAGCCCAAAGTCAACACCACGGCCATCATTCCTTACCATCCATCGCAGAAACATATTCAGTCTTTTTCCAGCTGCACCTCCATTCACATCTGCAAAATGTTTTTCAGTTCTTCTGGCATGAGGCAATGAAAAGAACACTTCCGGAGATATGATAACCCTTCTTTCAATGAGCCATTGACATTCAGCCCCTTAATAAGCAGATCTTCCATGCTGTTGTAGTTACTGTAAATATGTCTCAGTCCCTTAAGAAAATATACACAATCGCTTCCATTAAATGTTCTGTGTACAAATCCCGAACATCTCCAGAACTCATGTTCACTGGCCGACATAACATACTCGTAAGGGCAATTATCCATAATTTCAAGAAGCTTTATGCCATTTCGCAATATCATATCTCTTCTGCCCCAGGCAATGGATGCAATCAGGAAACCAGATATCTCCCTGTCGCGCTGGTCAGTAAAACGATGTGGAATTGAGATAGGATCACATAAAATAAATGAGGGAGTATTATACTGAAGATATTTTTCTTCAAGAAATAACTTTACCTCTTCTTCTGATAATCCGTTGTATACCTTTTTACGGCTCCTTAACAATAAGTCCATCTTTTATCTGTATTATTCTGTCAGACATACCAGCCAGTTGTCTGTCGTGGGTTACGATAACAATTGTTTGTCCAAAGGTGTCCCTTAGCTTAAAGAATAGTTTATGCAGCTCATTTTTATTCTCAGTATCCAGGTTTCCGGATGGTTCATCTGCCAGAATAACAGATGGATTATTTACCAGAGCCCTCGCAACAGCGACACGTTGCTGTTCACCTCCACTTAATTCTGAGGGCTTATGATCGAGACGTTGACTAAGGCTTAGAAATCCAAGCAGTTCCGCAGCCCTTTTTTCTGCTTCTACTTTAGTTTTACCGGCAATATAAGCCGGTATACATACATTTTCAAGTGCAGTAAATTCAGGAAGTAGCTGATGAAACTGAAATACAAATCCTATATTATTATTTCTGAAGGAAGCAAGAGCACGTCCTTTAAGACGACTTATATCAGTATCGTTATAAATTACTGTTCCTCCATCAGGACGATCGAGGGTGCCAATTATTTGAAGAAGAGTTGTTTTCCCGGCACCACTGGCACCTACAATAGATACAACCTCTTTCTCTTTAATCTGAATATCAATCCCTTTTAATACTTTAAGGTCGCCGTATGCTTTAGTAATGCCGGTTGTTCTGATCATAGTTCTTCTGTGATGCCGATGATATCCTTTATTCTATCTCTAAGATACAAAACTTTATAAAATCCCTTACCTGCCATAGTGTTTTGAGGAAGAAATAATATATACCGTATCATTGAGAAGAGAAGTTGTGATATTAGCTCTCCTTAAATATAGTAATCCTAAGCTTTATCCTTTTTTTTAGGTTTCGTAGAAGTACGTTCAGAATCTTTTTTAAGATTCTCAGCGACTTCATTAGCATCCTTATGAATGGACTGTGCAACCTCATTGGCATCTTCATGAATTGCACTGCTAACTTCATTCATTTCTTTCCTGACATTTGATGTCACATCATTCATATCATTTCTGATAGAATCAGAAACCTCATTTACATCTTTTGTTATGCTTTCTGACATATCGGTCATGTCTTTCTTTAATGAATCTGAAACTTCATTAAGGTCCTTCCGGATATCCTGAGTACTGTCTTCAAGCTCTCTTTTTATTTCGTCAGTAGCCTTTTTAAAGTCTCTCATCCCCTTTCCAATCACTTTTGCCATGTCAGGTAATTTCTCAGCACCAAAAAGGAGGAGAGCAACGATAATGATTACAAATATTTCCTGTCCGCTCATAAATCCTGTACGTTGAATTGTTTTCCTAATCAGGTGTAAAGTTAGAAAAGTTTAATGATATTATCGTTAAAATTAACTTTTGAACATAACTTTTAGGCTACCCTATTTTCATTTTTTCAGTGCTAAATAAGCTGCTGCAGGCAATATTCCTAAAAATTGTCAGTTCGAGTCATATCAAATTCTATTATTGACTATTTTTAGCGGATAATTTAAATCATATAAGATGAACCTAAACATCATTCAAAGTGTATTGATACAGGCGCAGTTGAAAGATACCAATACTGTAAATAATGTTGCCGAGCTTCTCATGAAGGGGGGATTTATTATGATTCCCATCATCCTTTTATCAATAATAAGCATTTACATTTTTATTGAACGATTAATCTATATAAGAAGAAGTTCCGTTATTGATTCATCGCTTATTTCAAATGTCATAGCTGAGCTCAGAAATAAGAGAAATGAGAATGCGCTTGCGCATGCAAAGGAGAATAAAACATCCATAGGCAAGATACTGGAGAGCGGACTGAATCAAAGAGACAAGTCATCAGGAGATCTGGAGAACTATATGGAGGCTGCTGCCAACCTCGAGATATCAATGATGGAGAAAGATACAGGATACCTTGGCATTATTGCCGGTATAGCTCCCATGCTTGGCTTTATTGGGACAATTGCCGGTGTCATAAAGATTTTTTACAATATATCATTAGCGGATAATATCAGTATTGGAATTATTGCAGGCGGTTTGTATCAGAAAATGATCTGCAGCGGCACAGGGCTTATAGTAGGTGTAATAGCTTACGCATGTTATCATTACCTTCAGATGATGATTGACCGTTTTTCAATAAATATGCAGAGAGAAGTTAATGAAGTTGTAAAAGTATTGTAAAATGAATATCAAGAGAAAGAAACATTTTAAGCCGGAGGTGAGCACATCATCTCTTAATGACATAATGTTTTTCCTGCTATTGTTTTTCCTGATTGTGTCATCTCTTGCAAATCCAAATGTTATCAAGCTTTTGTTACCTGATTCTAAATCAGCTCAAAATCTTAATAAGCAGCAGATAACTATTTCGGTAACAAAGGAAAAGAATTATTTTATCGACAGCAGGCAAATAAGTTTTAATGATATTGAACCATTTTTAAAAGCAAGAATAAGTATACTCGAGGAACCTACTGTTATCCTGAGGCTTGAAAAAACACTTACAGTTCAGGATCTTGCAGATATTTTAGAAATTGGTACCCGTTTAAAAGTAAAAATGGTTATGGCCACAAATAAAACGCCGGGCTGATTTTTTCCGGTAGTTTTACAGTAAAAAAGGAAAGGCTGCCCTTACGGACAGCCTTTCTTTTATATGTTATGTTATTATATTAAGATTTCTTTAATTTGGCTTTAGCAGCATTTTCCTCGTCAGTACCTTTTTCTGATGTATCGTACATCAGAGCGGTAGCCACAAATACTGATGAATAAACACCTGTTCCGATACCAACCATAAGTGCAAACATAAATCCGCGAATAACAGCTCCACCAAATATGAACATTGCAACAATTGTGAGCATAACTGTTAATGTTGTATTTATAGTCCTGCTGAGGGTTGAGTTGATAGCCATATTAAGCACCTCTTTCATAGGTCTTTTACGATAAAGTGGTATATACTCCCTGAGCCTGTCAAACACAATAACCGTATCATTTACAGAAAAACCTATTACCGTAAGAATTGCCGCTATAAAAGCCTGATCAATCTCCATTGAGAACGGCATAATACCCCAGAATATAGAATATACACCCATTACTAACAAAACATCATGAAACAGCGACATTACAGCCCCGAAACCATATTGCCAGCGTCGGAACCTCAGGAAGATATATAAAAAGATAAGGATAAGAGCGATCGCAACTGCGTATATAGCATTAATTGTAATTGTTGCTGCAACTACAGGCCCGACAGTTTCGGAACTTATCCTGTATTTGGAAAGAAAGGCCTCTTTACTGATATTACCTCCTACAAAATCTTTTAAACCATCGTACAATTTTGTTTCAACTTCATCATCAACACCACTTTCATTAATCTTGTACTTGGTAGTTATCTTAACCGTGTTATTATTTCCATATGTAACAACCTGAGGAAGATCACCGAATGCAACATCTAATCTTGAAGCAATATCTTCGGTGGTGACCGGTTTGTCAAATCTGAGAACATATGTTCGTCCACCGGTAAAATCAATACCCGGATTAAGTCCTCTTACAAACAATGACACTACACCAGCGAGCAGAATAACTCCGGATACAACATAAAAATATTTGCGCTTACCGATAAAATCAATCTTGGTGTGTTTGAAGAGATCAGCAGTAAATTTAATAGAGAATGTAAGCTTTCTGTTCTTATTCAGCATGGTGTCATAAATGATCCTTGTAATAAAGATCGCAGTGAACAGAGAAGTAAGAATACCTATTACAAGAGTAGTAGCAAAACCTTTAATTGGGCCAGTTCCAAATATATAAAGAACTACACCGGTAAGTAAGGTAGTGACGTTAGAGTCAATAATTGCAGAATAAGCATGCTTATAGCCATCATGAATTGCAAGTTTGAGACCTTTTCCGGCCCTTAGCTCCTCCCTGATTCGTTCAAAGATAAGAACGTTCGCATCGACAGCCATACCCATGGTTAAAACAATACCTGCTATACCAGGGAGAGTAAGGACCGCATTAAGAGATGCCAGCACCCCAAAGAGCAGAAATACGTTGGCAATAAGAGCAATATTGGCAATAGTACCAGCACTTTTACTGTAGTAGAATATCATAAAGGCAAGAACGAATGCAAATGCTATTAAGAATGAGATAAATCCTGAATTGATAGCTTCCTGTCCAAGTGATGGTCCAACAATTGTATCAGAGATTATTTTGGCAGGTGCCATCAGCTTACCTGATTTCAGAATGTTGGCAAGGTCATCTGCTTCTTCAATTGTGAAATCACCGGTAATTTCAGTACTACCCCCAGTTATTTCATTCTGAACCCTTGGATAAGAACGAACATAACCATCAAGAACAACAGCAATACAACGACCAATATTTTCACGGGTCATCCTGGCCCATATCTTTGAACCTTCAGAACTCATTGTCATATCTACTTTAACATCGGAGCTGAATTGGTTCCTGTAGATGTTCTGGCAGATGTAATAACATCACCATCCAGTGGAGGTCTCCCATCACGTGTGGTTATTTTTATTGCATGAAGTTCATATAGTGTTTTTGTAGGGTCATACTTATAAGGATTCTGACTCCACATAAACTTCAGATTTCGTGGGAAAAGAGCCTTTATCTGATTCATTTTCAGATATTCATCTACTTTTGCTGTATCTCTGTAGCTTGCCAGACCTACCATACATGAAGGCAATGGCTGACCCTGAGCATCCACCCGGGGACTAAGAATGCCAAAAAGAGGGTTTTGCGCAGTAAATTCCTCACGTGTGGAAGCTTCCTGAGTATTAGTAGTATCTTTTCCAATAAGATCGAGAAGTGACTGATCCGTTTTTGTGGTATCAGCCTCTGTAATTTTTTCTGCTGGCTTAGTAACTGCTGTGCTGGCTTCTTTTTTATTTGCCAGAATTTCTCTCAGAAGTGTATTGGCTTTTGAAAGATAACCAATTACTTCACTGTTCTCATAAGTCTCCCAGAATTCAAGATTAGCAGTTCCCTGAAGAAGTTCACGTACCCTTTTCGGATTGGTTACTCCAGGCAACTGAATAAGTATACGTCCTTTTGTAGAGAGTTGGGAGATATTAGGTTGTACAACTCCAAAACGGTCAATTCTTGTACTTAAAATATTAAACGTATTTGTTATTGCACCTGAAACTTCATTATCGAGTACTTTCAGTACATCTTCATTTGTAGAATTGAAATTTATCTTATCCTTCAACGCAACAGTACCAAAAATAGAGGCCAGTTTTGCATTAGGGTCAATCTCCTGAAAAGCTCTGCCGAACAGTGTCAGGTAATCGGCCTGACTTTGTTTCTGAAGCTCCTTGGCCCGGGCAAGGGCAGCAGTAAAGGTTTTATCAGTACTATAATTTGAAAGAGCTTTCAGAATATCCTCAACAGATACTTCAAGTATCACGTTCATACCGCCTTTAAGGTCAAGACCAAGGTTAAGTTCCTTCTTCTGACACTCCTTAAAGGTATTACCCAGAAAACTCCATTGGTCTTTAGGTAATGTTGAAATTGAATCGAGGTAACTGGTTTCCTTTACAAGGCTTCCTTTTGCATATGCTTTGGCTTCCTTTTTAACTTTATAAGTTGCACCTGTAAACGAAAGCTGGTAAATTGATACCAGCCCTAAGGCAATGGCCAGAACGATAATCGCTGCTTTATTCTGCATTTGTCTGTTCTTTTGGGATTATAATAATATTTTTCTTACTCTACTTTATTGAGGCGCAAAGATATTAAAATTTTGTAAAACACTCATATTAAAAAGATATCAATTTCAGAGTATGGATGCACTGTTTTCTCTCATTAGCAATTTTAATCAGGAAACAACTTCCGAGAAACTAAAAATTATAAAAATCAAGGGCTATTGGGATAATCAAGAGACCTGAAAATGACATAAGTAGTTTTTAAACATTCACTTCACAACTTTATATAAAACAAAAAAAGGGTTGGAATAAGTATTCTCAACCCTTTCAAACTAATTTTCGTATATATTAATTAAGTAATTTATCATAATCTGTCTCAAGAGGCTTTCTGTTTATAAAATCGAAAAGCGTCAGAGAACGAATGTTATAAAAGTATTTCCAGTAGTCTTGCAGAGACATAAGATATGCTCTTTTATTCTGGTCTTTTCTGGAATCAGCATCATTCAGATCGAGTACGGCAATTTTACCGATTAAAAATCGTTGCTTGGTAACTTCGTATCTTTTCATAGCCACAGTATCTGATTTTGCTGCAATTGCTACCTGGCTTTTCTGAAGGTTGAATTGTTCCACATCCAGAAAAAGATTCTGCTGGAAGTCAACAATTGCCTGTTTAGCATGTCACCTGTGTGAGTTCGAGACTTGACTTTGCCATTTCATATTTTCCTTTGCTTAATCCCCAGTCAAGTATTGGAAGGGTAAATCCCACCCTTACTCGTTGGGAATTGCTAAGGTTCCCATAAGCAGTTGCCAGATCAGTTGATTGCTGCGATAAACCCAAATGAAGCAGTCAGACTGGCATTAAGCCCTTTCTCCGCTTTTGCCTGTGCTGCATTACTCTGTGCGTTAAGAACATTTATCTGTTGTTGCAGAAGATCCGGGTTATTCTCCAGAGCCAAATCCAGCACCTCTTTCATTTCAACCTGAAGATCAGGTATTTCGGTAGGCACAATAAGCTCCAGCCTGACATTTTCATTATATCCAAGGAATGATCTTAGCCTGATCTCCCTGTCACGCAAATTCATATCAGCCTGCTTTCTGGCTGTTTCGGCATTAAGCCATGAGAGTTGCATCTGTAAAAGCTCATCTTCAGCAATAGTTCCAAGATCATATCTTCCCTGAGCAATTCTGTACAGAGTATCGGCATTGGAATAGTTCATTTCTGCTATTTGCTTGTTTATCTGTGCAAGAGCAAGAGAAAAGAAATTCATAACTGCACTCAGATGAACACCTTCAATGTTTGCCAGATAGGTTTTTCTGGCAGCATTATACCTGACAGGCTCTATTTTTTTTTGCCACTTAAGAGTATTATATTTCCTTATTGGTTGTGTTATATCTATACTAACCGGATTAGTAATATAATTTGTTGGCAGATCCTTTGCAATATCCCTGAAGAGAGTGAGATCGGAACGTAACGAAATAACTGTTCCGGTAGGGCCAATATTCTGTGAAAGAGAAAGAGTACCCAGATTACTCACCGTATTCTTTGGTATATAGATATACTCATCTGTACCGTGAATTATATACTTTTTCAAGCCCGTTACTGAAATCAGGGGTAGTACCTGAAAGAGTAAGCGAGGGCAGATATTGAGCCTGGTATGATCTGTACTGCCAGTAACTGGCACGAAAACGGTGCTTTGCCATCAGTGCATTTGGTGATTGCTCCTCTGCAAGTTTAATAACTTCCTGGAAAGTTAAGTTTTTTCAGTTCCTGTGCATCAGTATTCTTAGCTGAAAAGAAGAGCACAGCTATCATAGAAAGCAAAAATAATTTCTTCATTTTTATCAATTTATTCATATCTCAATGATTCTATAGGATCTTTTTCTGATGCCCGTTTTGCCGGAGAGTAACCGAATATTACCCCGACTGCTGCGGAAACTCCAAATGCAATGAATACCGAGAAGAAGGAGACTACGGTCATGATTCCTGCAATCTGTTCGATAAGCTTTGCCATAATTACTCCGAAAAATACTCCGATAAATCCTCCAGATACACTTATAAGAACTGCTTCAGAAAAAATTGAACAACAATATCCATTTTCTTTGCACCAATAGCCATACTGTGTTCCAATCTCCTTGATTCTCTCCATAACTGAAGCAAACATGATATTCATAATTCCAATACCTCCTACAATAAGTGAAATACTGGCTATTGCTCCAAGAACTATATTGAAAATATCTTTTGTTCTTTGTTGTTGTTTAAGAAGCAATTCCGGTACTGTTATTTCAAAATCTTTTACACCTGTATGTCGTCTTGTCAAGCATACGGCTAAGAATTTCCGTTGTTGGAGTCAGCTGTTCTGTTTCTGCTACCTGAACTACGATCCTGTCGAGCTGATTATAATTGGTCTCAACATCGCTTGATGCATCTGAGCTACTGACTACAACCCTTGACATTCCACGACCTCCTCCAAAAAACTGCATTGAGCTGGCCTCTGTCACCATTTTTGTATTCAACAGCGCTCTGTTCTGATACCTTAATAACATTGTTGAAATCGGAATGTAAATATTATCATTATAAACATTAACACCTTTCTCTTCGAAACCCGTAAGACTAACATTTGTCTTTTGCAGTACCCCTATCACTTTAAGCCAAATTCCATTAAATTTGATATACTGACCCAGAGGATCTACTTTACTGAAGAATTTCGCCCTGATATTTGCACCGATTATACATACCTGAATACCATTTTCTTCCTGATATGAGTTAAAGAATGCTCCTCCAACAAGAGGCAGATTATAAAGGTGAAAATAATCATTTGAAACACCGACAAGCTTAGCCGAATATTTAACTCCATTTAACACAGCTGTTGAGTTAAAAGAAATCTCAGGACTTATCCTTTTGACAGAAGGCAGAATCTCCTTAATTGCATCCACATCAAGCAGATTCAATCCCCTTGAGAATTTTTTTTGCTGTTTTTCTCCTGTTTCAGACGAAGAGGATTTATCAGGGATAATGGGATTGATAAGAATATTGTTCACCCCTACCATTTTCATCTGCTCCATAATCTCCTGCTTTGCTCCTTTGCCTATTGCCAGCATGGCAATAACTGCAGCAACCCCAAAAATTATTCCGAGAGCAGTAAGCATTGATTTGAGCTTATTCGAAACTATTGATTCGACAGCAATTTCAATATCATGGAAATATCGTAATATAAATTTAAACATCTTATTATCTGTTTAATTACTAATTCTTTACTGTGGATTATTACTCTGCTGGAGCATTTTGCCTGCTCTGTCTGTTGTCCGCCTGGCTGGGTATTAACTCTTCGCCTTGTAGTTGTATCTTGAGTACCTCCCTGAGGATTGGTGTTATTCATCACCTTCGCCTTGCTGAAGTATCTCTGGTGTTGCTGTTCCGCCGTTCTGATTACCTCTCATCCTTTGGAACTGCTGCATCATTTCAGGAGTAATATTAGCAGGCATGCCTTCTCTGGCTCCCATTCCGCCACCGCCCATAGGATTTGCCCGCATCTCTTTTGCCTTTTCAGCTTCTTCTCTTATCCGAAGCTCTTCATCTTTTTTTGCTTTGGCACGTTCTCTGATTATAGAGATAAGATCTTCTCCTACCAATTTAAAGTTTTCAGGTTTTTCAGGAGTACTCAGATAAATCTGAACACCTGCATCCAACCCCTTGTCAACAACCACATTATTCTCATTTGATTCACCAAGTACAACAACCTGACTGGTGCCATTCTTCATATAAACAAATGGAACACTGTCAGGGCCTGCCTGTACACTTTCAAGCGGGATATAAATAACATTGTCAATAGTTTTTGTAATAATCTTATTACCTGTTGTCATTGAAGGACGTAAGATAGGATCCGATTCTTTCACTTCGATAAGTACTTCAAAAACCTTGGCATCTGCATTTGGCAGTTGTTCTCCAATATTAGCAACACTGGTTACAGTACCTGTATAGCTCTTTTCAGGAAATGCATCTACCATAATTTCAACATGTTGTCCTACTTTTACTTTACTTACATCAATTTCGTTTACATAAGTTTTAGAGATCATTGAACTCATGTCAGGCAAAGTAGCCACAACATTATCCCATGGACTGATAGAAGAACCTACTTTTCTTTTTGCTCCCATCCTGTCTCGTTTATATATAATCATACCATCGGAAGGTGCCTTAATAATAAATTTTGACAATACAGTTTCAAGGTCAGAAACCCTCTGGCGCTGCTCAGCAACATTATTCCGGTTGGTTCTCATATCTGATTTGGCCTTTTCAACCTGAAGAGAATATCCTCTTATATTCTGATCGAGTGATCTGTTAGCTTTATCGAGAGCAATCTCAGCCTGCCTGATAGTTGTTGGCGGCTCATACTTTGACTGCTGAAGTGTTATCTGAGCTTCCTCAACCGTAAATCGCAGGTTTTTAATATTATCGCGAAGGTTACTAAGAGTAACAGCTGTATCAAGAATTTTCATCTCAAGGTTTGTCTCATATGTTGTCAGCCTTTCGAGCTCATCCTTTAAACTATTGTCAAAAGTAGTTCTGTCGAGAGTTGCAACATAATCACCTTCTTTAACTTCAGTACCTTCTGGTACCATATCTGTTATTTTAATATCCATTACCCTTATTCCCCGGCTCTGGGTAAAATCCGGACCAAAAATATCAGTAGATTTTTTAGCTTGCAATTCACCTGTAGTAGTAACAAGTATATCAAACTGACCCTGAAGAGATTCCGAATAAAGATTCTGAATATCCTTTTTGGACGAGACTTTACCAATGACAATCAGAATTACTATTGCTGCGACTACAATAATCGCTGTAAAAATTAGTGTCCTTTTCATTTGAAATTTTAATAATTAATAGATTCTAAAAATCAGCTGCAAAAGTATTAAAAGGTACCTACCCTTTTTTACAATTAACAATATTTAACATCAATACTTATTGCTTCTTACGTTTTAAAGACACACAAGTATGCCGATTTATTCCGGGTCCGGAATAAAATAAAATTATTTTAGAGATTTTTAACAATTGAGATAACCGTTTCAGCAAGCTCATTTGCTTCTGAATCATTCCTTCCTTCAGCATAGATTCTCATTATGGGCTCAGTATTTGATTTCCTGATCTGCACCCAGCCATCCTTCTGCTCAACCCATAATCCGTCTCTTTCATCAATCAAGTGGCCAGTAAAATGTTTTTTAACTGCATTAATAATATGATTAAACTCCATCCCAGGGTTAAGCTTTAACTTCTTCTTTGCTATAACATATTCAGGATAAAATCTGCGAAGTGCAGTACACTTGAGTTTGCTTTTAGCCAAATGTGAAAGGAACAAGGCAATCCCTACCAAAGCATCACGTCCATAATGAAGCTCCGGATAAATTACACCACCATTACCTTCTCCTCCGATTATTGCATCTCTGTTTCTTCATCTCCTCAACAACATTTACTTCACCTACTGAGGCTGAATAATGTGTGCCACCATGCTTTAAGGTTATATCTCTTAATGCCCTGGTAGAGGACAGGTTTGAGACGGTATTGCCGGGAGTATTTTTCAGAACATAATCAGATACTGATACAAGTGTATACTCTTCACCAAACATTGTTCCATCTTCACAAACTATTGCCAGACGGTCAACATCGGGATCGACAACAAAACCAACATCAACCTTTCCCTTACTAACAAAGTCAGAAATATCTTTAAGGTTCTCAGGGATAGGTTCAGGATTATGAGCAAAGTTACCATCAGGGATTGTATTCAATTCAAGTATCTTTTCAACGCCGAGCGATTTCAGCAACTGAGGAAGTATTATCCCTCCCACAGAATTTACGCAATCTATTGCCACTGAAAATCCTGCAGCTTTTATATCGTCGACTGAGACCAGTTTAAGATTCAAGTATCTGATCAATATGTCGTTTTCCCCATGTATCGTCATGAACAAGAGATCCCGTGGAATCGACATGAACAAATTCAAAATCCTCTTTGTCAGCTATTTCAAGAACTTTCATACCATCATCGGATGAAAGAAATTCACCTTTCTCATTTAATAATTTGAGAGCATTCCATTCAGCAGGATTGTGACTTGCAGTAATTATTATCCCTCCGTCAGCTTTCAGACCTGTAACAGCCATTTCAACTGTAGGGGTTGTGGCCATTCCAAGATCGGTGACATTGATACCAAGACTACGCAGAGTTGTAATCACAATGCTGTTAACCATACTTCCCGATTTCCGTGCATCACGGCCTACCACAACCATTAAGCTGTGTTGATTATGCCTGATGCTGAGCCCATGTGCCAAAAGCTGCTGTAAATTTCACTATATCAACAGGAGAAAGACTTTCGCCTGGTTTTCCTCCTATTGTTCCCCTTATACCTGAGATCGATTTTATTAATGCCATATTTTATATATTTTCAGACATACAAAGGTGCAAAAAAAACATCAAATCATTATCTCGCCAAATAATTGTACCTTTGCACCCTGATAAATAATTGATATGGAGAACAGAAAACCCGGACCAAGGCCAGTAAAAAGAGATGTTAAGCCTGTCGGGAAAGAGATGACTAACCGCAGAGCAGTATCGAAACCTGCAGGCAAAGCTAAGGGGAAAATTTCTGTTGTCAAAAATAAGACTATTACCCTGATAAGACTTAACAGGTTCATTGCCAATAGCGGAGTATGTTCACGAAGAGATGCTGATGAACATATTAAAAATGGTCTTGTATCTGTAAATGGAAGATCGTAACAGATATGGGAATCAAAGTTATCGTACGATGATGATGTAAGGTACAGAAATAAAAGGCTTTCTGCGGAGAAGAAGGTTTATATACTTATGAATAAACCTAAAGATTATGTGACAACAGTTGAAGATCCTCATGCTGAACATACTGTGCTTGATCTGCTTGGTGACGATTGCCCTGAAAGAGTTTATCCTGTCGGACGACTTGAAAGGCCACTACCGGAGTGCTGTCTGCTTACAAATGATGGTGATCTTACAGGAAAACTCACTCATCCAAAATATAAAAGGAAAAAAATATATCATGTTTTTCTTGACAATCCTGTCACCAAAAACGATCTTTTCAAACTAACTGAAGGAATAGATCTCGATGGCACAATAGTAGTCGCAGATGCAGTATCATATGCAGATCTCGATGATAAAACCCAGATTGGAATTGAACTTCACTCAGGCCAGAACAGAGTAATCAGAAGAATGTTTGAGACACTTGGTTATAAAGTTAAAAAACTCGACAGGGTTTATTTTGCAGGACTTACAAAAAAGAATGTCAGAGAGGTAAATGGAGGTTTCTTACTGACAAAGAGGTAAGTATGCTTAAAAGAGGGATTTTTTAATACTTCAACATGGGTCACAGATCAGGTTTTGTAAATATACTGGGAAATCCTAATGTGGGTAAATCCACAATTATGAATTCTCTCGTAGGTGAGAAACTTTCAATTATTACATCGAAAGCTCAGACTACCACGGCATCGTATAATGGGTATTGTTAACGGAGAAGATTTCCAGATTGTTTATTCCGATACTCCCGGCATTCTGAAACCTCAATACAAGCTTCAGGAGACAATGATGAATTTTGTAAACACTGCTTTGTCCGATGCTGACATGATACTTTATGTTACAGATACTACAGAACACAACGCATTTGAAGGTGAATATATCGACAGGATTAAAGAATCAGGAATTCCGGTTATAATTGCAGTAAACAAAATAGACCTGACTGACCAGGCTGAACTTGAAAAAATTGTTGAATCATGGCATATTGCTTTTCCGGATTCTCCTGTTATTCCTGTTTCCGGACTTAAGGATTTTAATCTCGATTCTCTTCTGAATGCAATACTAAATAATTTACCTGAAGGTCCTCCGTATTTTCCTAAAGATCAGCTGACGGACAAATATGAACGATTTTTTGCATCCGAGATAATCAGGGAAAAAATTCTTTTAAACTATAAAAAAGAGATTCCGTATTCTGTTGAAATTGAGATCGAAAGCTTTGCTGACGAGAAAAATATTATTAAGATCCGGGCTCTTATTCATGTAACACGGGATAGCCAGAAAGGAATAATTATCGGACATAAGGGCTCAATGTTAAAAAGAGTGGGAACTGAAGCCAGACGTGATATGGAAGACTTTTTCGGGAAAAAGGTGTTTCTTGAATTATATGTCAAGGTGACCAAAGACTGGAGAGACAAGCCATTGATACTTAAAAGATTTGGTTATCAGATAAGATGAATTTCAAAAAATATTATGAGTAGAATAGTTGCAATAGTAGGCAGACCAAATGTTGGTAAATCGACGCTTTTCAACAGGCTTACCGATTCAAGGGAAGCAATTGTTGATGAAGTAAGCGGAGTAACACGCGACCGAAATTATGGGATGTCGCATTGGAATGGCATGGATTTTTCAGTTATTGATACCGGCGGATATGTTCAGAATTCAGATGATATATTTGAGGAGGAGATTAATAAACAGGTCCTGCTGGCATTAGAGGAATCGGATCTCATACTCTTTATGGTTGATGTAACCATGTGGCATTCATGAACTGGATACTTCAGTTGCTTCACTGCTCAGAAAGAGTAAAAAGAAAGTAATCCTCGTTGTAAATAAAGTTGATAATGGTGAAAGACTCATGGAGGCAACTGAATTCTAGAATCTTGGTCTTGGGGATTATTTCCCTTTAAGCTCAATGAACGGAAGCGGTACAGGTGAACTGCTTGATGAGGTAGTAAAGAACCTTCCGGAGGAAGACCCCGGGATAATGCCCGATCTGCCAAGGATAGCTATTGTCGGTCGTCCGAATGTTGGAAAATCTTCCTTAGTAAATTCACTTATTGGTGAAGAAAGAAATATTGTAACTCCTGTTGCCGGTACTACCCGCGATTCAATTTATACCAGGTATAATAAATTTCAGCACGATTTTCTTCTTGTCGATACTGCCGGTCTTAGAAAAAAAGGAAAGGTAAGTGAAGATATTGAATTCTATTCTGTAATGCGGGCGGTAAAGACAATTGAGAATTCTGATATCTGTCTTCTGCTTATTGATGCAACAAGAGGAATTGAATCGCAGGACCTAAATATAATGTCACTTATACAGAAGAATAATAAAGGAATGATAATCCTTGTAAATAAGTGGGATCTTAATTGAAAAGGAAAATAATACTTCTCTGCAGTTTGAAAAGGAGATTAAGGAAAAAACCGCCCCATTTACCGATTATCCTGTCCTGTTTATCTCAGCAATCAACAAACAAAGGATTCACAAAGTACTTGATTTAATTGAACAGGTTAACCAGAACAGAAACAGGAAAATAAGCACTTCCGAACTGAATGAAGTAATGCTTGAGGTTGTAAAAAATAATCCGCCTCCGGCACTCAAAGGTAAATATGTTAAGATCAAGTATGTAACCCAGCTGCCTATTTATACTCCTGCATTTGCTTTCTTTTGTAACCTCCCTCAATATGTTAAAGGATCCATATAAAAGGTATCTTGAAAACCGGATGAGGGAAAAATATGATTTTTCAGGTGTTCCAATAAGGATATTTTTCAGAAAAAAATGATCAAATTTGGTGTGGTTTTTGTTCAATGAAATTTAGTAACGATATCCCATGAAAAATTTAAAGTATCTGATAATATTTCTACTCTCAACATTGTTGCGCTGTCATCATGCAGGAAAATAGAGCAATTGCCTGCTGTTCCTCATATTGAATTCACAAGTTTTGCTGTATTCGATACACTTGATATACTTGGAAATCAGGCCAAGGGCGGAAGACTGAAATTTTATTTTGAAGATGGAGACGGAGATCTTGGATTAAATTCGCCTACTGATATCAACCTGATACAACAAATCTTTTCTTTACACTATACAGAAAAACAGAGGAGTTATGGTACCTGCTCCGGATGATGACCTGTTAAAACCTTCATCATACAGGATTCCTTACATGGAAAGAACGGGACAGAACAAAATACTTAAAGGGAACTATTTCTGTTACATTTCTCTACCTCTATTTTTCTCCCTCAGATACTATTAAATATGATTTCTATGTTATTGACAGGGCTTTGAATGAGAGTAATACAGCCTCTACCGGAGAAATCATACTTTCTGTCAATGATATTTACCAGAAATAACGCCTCAGACTTTTACTCCTATAAGCAGGATGTCATCGACCTGGTCATTAGACCCCTTCCAGTCAAAATAGAATTTTGACATTGCTTCTTTCTGTTGATCCATCGGCAGCTTTGAAACCCGTTCAATCATCTTCTTTAATCTGGCAATTTTCATCTTTTTACCATCTACCCCACCAAACTGGTCAGGCAGTCCGTCGGAGAAAAGATATACTGTATCTCCCTCATTAAGATAATACTCCTGATCATCAAAGTACTTCTCGATAACTGATTCCCCGCCTACTGACAGCCTGTTGCCTTTTATATAATATGGTTCGTCTTCCAGAACAATAATAATCGGACGCATGGCAGACGCAAATCTTATATGACGGGTTTTTGGATTAAACTCACAAACCACCATATCCATCCCATCATTGGATACTCCGAGCTCCACATTCTGATTAAGTGTAGTGAATATCTGTTTATCAAGCAGATTCAGAATCACTGATGGTTGAGATATCCTTTGCCTGGTAACAATATCCTGCAGCAAAGTGGAACCTATCATTGACATAAATGCTCCGGGAACACCATGGCCTGTTGAATCGGCACAGACAAGGATAAATTTATCATCTTCAAGCTTATCGAACCAGTAAAAATCGCCGCTTACTATATCGCGGGGATGGAACAGGATAAAAGCATCTTTAAATGTATCCTTTAATTTATTTATATCAGGTAAGATGCTCGATTGTATCCTTTTTGCATAATTAATACTGTCAGTAATTTCAATATTCTGAAGTTCAATTTCACCCTTCTGCTTCATAACCACACTGGTTCTGGCCTCAAGCTCTTTTTCAAGATATTCCTGAATCTTTTTCTGTGACTTATCCCGTTCCCGGATAATGAGAACAATAATTCCGGCTAATATTACCATTACCAGAAGTATAAACCACCATTTTCTCCATACAGGCGGAGTAATAATCAATGTAAATGTTACAGGATTTTCACTGGAAAGACCATCCTGATTTACTGAAATAAGATGGAATTTGTATTTTCCATCACTCAGATTATATGTTACCTCCCTTGAGGTAGTCATCTTACTGTATGTATCATCATAATTCTCGAGATAGGTACTGTAATATACTTTTTCAGGTGAGCTGAAATTAATACCTGAATATGATACCTTAACAATGTTCCTTTTATTATAACTAATGGTATATGATGGTCTGAAAGGCAATCTGACATCATTTATTGTTACATAGTTTATATTATTATATGGAGGAATATTGCTTTTCCTGTCATTATTCCTGTCATATATGATTATACCATCTCTTGTCCCGATAAATATTTTATGATCTGAAGATTCGATTATGGCTTCAGGATTACAAACGCCGATCTTCTCAAAATCAGTCCCGAAAACATTCATTGTGCCTGTGGTGACATTAAACCTGGAAACGCCTCTTTCATGACCAATCCAGATATAGTTCTCAGAATCAGCAAGAATGCTGTAGCAATAATTAGAGAACAAACCATTTGCCCTGGTAATAGAAGAAACAGAATCACCTATATATTCAAAAATTCCATTCCCCATTGTAGCAACCCAGATCACACCATCTCTGCTCTCTGAAAATGAATTTATTATATTCTTAACACTCCCCGACATAACTGATTTGCCCGAGGTTACCTCAAAGTCTTTGTTAATACTGAATAAACGGTCACTTTCTGTTCCAATATATACAGGTCCCTCCCGTGAAATAAATATCTTGTTTATGCTGTTATGAGGCAGGCCATTGTCTATATCAAATCTTATTAAGCACTTTACCTGTTTCTTTATCGAGCACAACAACTCCAAAAGTTGTCGCAAGCCAAATATTCTTATCATCTGATTCCACATCCCGTATATCGTCAGCACCAGTGTCACCCGAGCGATAAACTGGAGTTATTGATCCGGAACTATTTCTCCTGAATAAACCGTGTCCACCGGTCCCTATATACAGATCACCATTATTTTCAAGTTCATATGAAGTTATTTCCGTTTTACCAATCTGACTTACAAGTTCTGTGAATGAAACAGATTTTCCTGATTTCGGGTCGAACAAATGAAATCCTGCAGGAGTACCAAACAAATATTTATCGTTTACTTCCTTTACATAAATAATATTGTTCTCAGCTGATGTCCTTCCAGGTCTGTAATATCCGAATGCATATGATTGCAGCATTGATAATCCCTGACCATTAAAAGCAAACCAATAATTACCCTCAAAATCCTGAAATATTGAGAGTACATTATTCCCTGAAAGACCTGAGTTGGCATTAAAATTCCTGACCGACCTTACCGATTCATATTTTTCATCAAAGTGAAATTGAATTGCACCTGACGATTTGGTAGCTACCAGGATATTATGATCTGTTATCCCCGGTTATGTCCTGAACACTCAGATAAGTCCATTCAGGATGATTGGCAAACCTGGAAAGAAGGTGGGTTCTTTTTCCCCATCTTAACTTGAACAAACCGTTATCGGCTGTACCTATTACAAAACGGCTGCTGTCATCAGTAGAATATATTGAAGTAATATTTGAGTTATCAAAGCCATCGATAACTTCATCAATATCAACAGACTCATCACCCAAGTGTACAGACAAGAAGGTTCTCCTGAGTTCCTATCAGTAACTTGCCTGAATAGGTAAATGCTGCCGAGAACATTACAGGATCAATCGAAATGGAATATTCTTTGACGACCAGTTTATTTTCAGGATCGATCGAAAAAATGCCTTTACCCTGAGGAAGTATATATATCAGATCATCGGGACCCTGAATGATGTCACTTACTCTGCTCGTATTTGATAATAGGAACCTGAACAAGGTTATTTCCGTTAACATAGAATACTGTACCATCACTGCAACCAAACCAAAGGGTTCCTTTCTTATCTCTGAAATTTGCAGTAGGATTTCTGCTGGTAACTGAATCAGGATATTGTACAGGGAAGAAAGTGAAACCGTCAAAACGTGAAATACCCGAACCGGTTCCCAAGCCATAAAAAACCGTCTTCAGATTGATTTACAGTATACACAACTCCACCTGTCCTGTCTTTTTCAGTACTGTAATTTCTGTAGCTATAGGTCTGTCCATTTAATAATGCTGAAAATAAAAATAAGCACCCTATGGTGCTGCTTGCTATTTTCAGTTTGATATTAAACCTCATTTCAGGATTATCTTATTTTTTCGGAATGATTTGTTCGTATTTTATCTTTGGATCATAAACAGGAATTCCCCCAATTGGTGAACTATAGAACTTAAGAGCATCACCCCTCTGGTTCTGGAGTGATATTACCACGTTATTGTTCTTTACCAGTTCACCCTGTCTTTTATGAAATTGAAAATCCATTGATGTTGTCACCTCTTCAGGTTCAATTGGTATCTGTGATTCTTTTGAATCATCTTCGTTTGAAATAGGGACAGTTATTCCCTGCCTGTACCTGGAAACTACCAGGATGCTGCCATCATTATCCCAGTCGAAATTTTTCTGACGGATATATACTATTCCTGTATCTATATAAGGATAGATATGTGCCACGCTTTTAAAATCATTCCACATTCGGAATGTATACTCATAAGTAAAAGCATTGGCTCCTTCCACTGCAATATTATTATCAGGATCACTGCTAAGAAAGTACCTGTAAAGATTACCGTCATCACCACTTATGCCTTCACACACAATCTTAAATATATAACTGTTCCACTTTGCATTGTAATCGCCTTCGGTAGGATTAAACGGCCCAAAAGTATAATATTTATTATCATACCTTGCCTCACTGCCAAAAACCTTTGATGCCAGCAAATTTCCTCTTTTGTAATTTTCTCCGCGTAATAACCCTTTGGAATCTTCGTATTTATCAGGATCGACTCCTTTGCCCCCATAAACGGAGAACATTGTTTTTGTATTGAAATCACCCTGTATTTCGTCATTTTCCCCGCCGCAGTCGGGGTCAAAAACTCTGATATAGATCTGCTTTTTAGTATCTTTCAATATTGAGAAGAAGAAAATCTGGTAAAAATGATCATCCCCCCATGATGTTTTGCCCTGTTTTCCGAAAGTAACCAGGAATGGAATATTCTCATCTTTCCCTGGTACCGACTGCCCTTTCACACTATTAGCAACAGGTAAACCAAGTAAAAGAAAAATGATAAGGATTCTATATAATGATTTTTGCAATTTCATCAATCTCAAATTTAGTCATTTTCTGTATCAGGGCTGAGGTAATACAATAATATTTTTTGAAACACAGGTCTCCCTGTAAACTGTCCCCGGATCCGATCCGGTTGATACAATTAACTGGATATTATATAATCCAGGCTTAATATAACTCTTATTAACCACTTCACCTAATCCAATTGTTTCGTCTCCAAAATTCCAGTAATACTCAGCTATCTTCCAGCCTGGCAGATAAGTATTTGCAGCACTCAGGCTAATTTTCTGACCTGATGATACGGTATCGGGGGCTGATATATAAGGCTGTTCAATATCGGTTATCAGAAGAGTGTCTGATTTTTCATTATAAAGAACTTCCTTGGTAATCAGGTTAACCACATCAAGCTGCACCAGATAAGTTCCGGGGCCCTTGTAACAGTGCTCAACCATAGCTCCCTGATCTTTGTCTCCATCTCCGAATTTCCATTCGTACCTGAAAGGCATCGTATCGAACTTAACAGCATTCTCTTCCATAAACCTGTAACAATAATTATTTTCTTCAAGAGGATTACAGGAAGCAAGTCGTTTTATAGTTGATTTAAACTCCATAATATCATCGCTACCGGAACGATTTGAAGAAAAATAACCAGTCTGCAGATCATTAACCGCAACAAATGCAAAATCATCGGATTTGGAATTAATTGGCTCCGGTAACAGCATTGGCATATCCCATTTGTCATTTACTTTAGAGGTATAATAAATATCAAGTTTTCCAATTCCGCCAGGTCTGTTTGAGGAGAAATATAGCCTTCCTGAAGGATGAATATAAGGATATATCTCAGAGCCGGAAGAATTTACAGTGGAGCCCAGATTCACCGGAGCAGACCATTCTCCATTAACTAACTCAGAATAATAAATATCCGATCCGCCCTGCCCCCCGGGCATATCCGAGGCAAAATAAAGGTACTTGCCATCGCTGCTTATCGAGGGTTGTCCAACATCATAAGCCTGGTTGTTGAATTTAAACGGACGAAGATTTATTAAGTCAGTTCCCGAAAGATCAGCAATGAATATTCCGTTGTGATTTTTGAAGTTTCTCTCCTTTGTTATCTTTCCGGTTTCAACCTCGCTGGTAAAATAGACAGTCTTGCCATCAGAAGCAAAACATAACGGCCCGTTATTGAACAGGGAACTTCGTTCGCTTTTTACTTCAGAAATATTCTTCCATTCAGAAGTATCTTTTCTTTCTGCAGTATAGATATTATAGAGACGTCTGTCATCAAAGGTTGTCCGGTCTGTGAAAGCACTGAACCGCCGGGTTGAACAAAACATAATTCCGTCTTTGTAGATTACCGGAGATATCTCACTGAATTCATTTGAGTTTAAAGAAAGTGCTTTTACTTTATAGATCGAAGCATCCTGCGACAACAGAAGTGACGGGAATGCCTGAATAATCAACAGAAAAGTTATAATATATAGTCCTCTTTTAATCATAAAGTTAAAAATACCTTGGATTAGCTGCACTTACCTTGCTTCCGAATTCATATCGCAAAACAAATTCAGTTGATCCCTTTGAATAATGAATTAAATCTCCCAACCGGATAATCATACGAAAATCCGAACATTAACTGAGGATTTAACTGAACCTGCAATATCCCTACTGCTACATTCTTCAGTTGTTCTCCATGAGCCTCCAAGCCATATCAGATCATCCAGAATAAAATTCCCGCTTATATCCAACTGAGTAAGCTTTTTTGTTTCCTGAAAGGAATAATCAACCAGAAATGAAGGCTTAAATTTAAAAAACCGTGAGAATGTAATTAATCCTCCTCCGGAAAAGACAATATCAAAATTGCTGAAGTCATTACTAATATCAGCCAGAACCACTACTGTTTTTTTTATAACTGAGAAATTGTGGTACCGCAGCACCTGCAAATAATTTTTCACTGAAATAGTAAACACCAGCTCCAACATTAGGAAGATATATAGGGTTTATCATTAGCGGTAAATACCGGATCACCACTCTGATCTGTAAGGTCTATTTTTGAATAATCGGTATTTGAAATATCGGTACCTGCTTTCAGTCCGAATGAAAGTTTACCATTTCCGACTTTATCCGGTAAGCATAAGTGGCATAAATACTTGAAGATTTTGTAAATCCATATTGCATGAACTGAGCCAGTATACCTATAGCTACTCTGTCATTTTTCATCGGGGAATGAAGAGACAGTGTTTGAAATTGAGGTGCCCCGTCAACATTAATCCATTGCTATCTGTAAGCCAGAAAGGCACTAAGGGCACCACGAGAACCCGTATAGGCAGGATTAATCATCAATCCATTTTGAAGATACTGACTGTAAACAGGATACCCCAGACTTATATTAGTGCCTGCCGGATAGAGACATCGACTGACCGTTAAGGCACACTTATGAAAGTATAAAGAAATGACAACAAAAAAACTAACTTAAGCCTGTTCATGTTCTGATTATCTCAATATAGTTAAAGTAATTTATATCATGATCAATATCTCTTAAGAATAATAAATCCTCTTTCGTTCCGGAAACCTGTCCCGGTGTAATGCTTGGGTGATATCTTCAGAAAATAATAATATGTTCCTTCTGGCAAATCCATCCCCTTAGAGTTTTTCCCATCCCACTCCTGCCAATTTTCAGGCCCATTACGGGTTGTTGCAGAAAAAACTTCTGTCCCGGCACTGTTTACAATACTAAGGTCCAGATCCTGGTTGATCGATATTCAATCCTTCAATTTTAAAAGTATTATTCCATTCATCCCCATTTGGGTGAAATCCCTGAGGGATAAAAGATTCACCGTCATGTCTACTGAATCCATGAGTTTACATTCACCTCTGGTTACAGTCCATAAAAAGCTAGTAGAAACTCCTACAGTTAAGTCACGCACATATGTATTATATTGAGTATCATTATCAATGGAGCCTGAAAAAGCATTTGAGCTCCAAAGTCCGGTTTCCCCGGGAGGTGGTTCAGTGGCTTGCATCTGATATTCATTGTCGCCAGAGAAGATTGTTGCATCAGGACCTGCATAAGGATTTTCAGGAAGAGGATAAATTATGATTTCCAGTGGATCTGAAATGTCTTCACAACATTCATAATCACCGGACTTCACAATTCTTTTATATTTAGTTGGAATTATTAATGAAGGTGGCTGATACTTTCCATCAGGCAAATCGTTGATACCCTCAGCCTGAGTCCATGAGCTTCCTCCATCAACGCTTTGTTCCCACTTATAGCTATAAATGCCTGATCCTCCTATGGGTTCAGTACCTGTTAATTTACCTGGTATATTCTCGTAACAAACACCAGGGTTCCCTGAGGAAATAATATTATTGCTGATCAAAGGAAGAACATTAACCTCAATAATATTACTGAACTCAATACATATCCCCCCCGATATTACCTGCCTTTTATAAAATGTAGTTTCCGTTAAAGCCGCGGGGTCATAATTTATGCCGGTATTTAAGCCCGGAACAGCATTCCAGCTATTTCCGGCTGTCGAATCAAGCCATAGAAATGTATAACTACCAGGAATATTTGTTCCTCCTGAAGGAAGATCACCAGTTAACCTGTTGGGCGTCTGATTATAGCACAACGTTGTATCTGTAACAGCAGATAGAAATGAAATATTGTAATTGGTGATTGGTTTATGAACATTAATAATAACCGCATTACTTATATCGGAACAACCGGATGATTTAACAACTCTTCTGTAGGCCGTTGTATCAGTGAGCACCGGAGGCTGAAATCGGGATCTGTATTGTCAGTTGCTCCTGCAATATTAGTCCAGTTGCTGGTCTTTGAGCTATCCTGCCAGGTATAGGTATAAATTCCGTTACCATTAGAAGGTAATGAGCCTGTAAGTTTTGCAGGAGAGGATCCTGAACATATAGTCTGAGATGCAGTAATTGAGTTATTAGTTATTACGGGATAATCGCGTAAAAGCACAGGGGTGCTTGTACTGACACAAACATCATGCATGCCCGACGATACAACACGCCGGAAATAATACTCATTCACCGGAACTCTTTCCGGAAGTTCAACAGGATTATAATTAATACCATCTGCAATACCAGATGCAGTAGTCCAGCCGCCGCCATTAATATTGCTCTCCCATCTGAACCGGTACAGATTATCTCCTCCTCCCAATGCAGGAGTCGTAGCAGTGCTTGTTGCATTAAGATCAGTAAATAATCCACCATTACAAATATCCTGAGGCAGAGAGAGTATCCTATTATTTCTGATTGTATCCAGAACTGTGATTTTAACTACCGCTGATGAGTCAACACAACGACCGGAAGTAACTGTTCTGCGGTACCAGGTATGTCTTATAAGTCCTGCAGAGGGATCAAAATCTTTGGAAGATGCAATCTGGGCGCCCCAGGAACTACCTCGAAGAACTATCCTGCCAGCTGTAAAACAGATATTTGGTTGTAGGAACAATAAGGTCAGGTGTAAGTTGCTGCAACAATGGAGGATCACCGTTGTAACAAATGGTATCGGGGTTTCCGACAATATTATTCTCAATAAAGGGCTGCACTATAACCTGAACAGGCAAACTAATATCCTCCAGTACAGGTATATCCGAATCCCTAACAATTCTCCTGAACCATGTTGTCACAGTCAGTAATCCCGGAGAATAATCCTTGTCTGTGGCACCCGAAATATCAGTATAGCCTGTCGTCCCTGACGTTATACTTTTTTGCCACTGGAATGTATGAGGGGCCACTCCTCCAACAGGCACTGTACCGGTTATATTCCCATATACCATATTTGAACAGATAGAATCAACCTGGTCTCCTGTTACTTCAGATCGTATTGAATTGAAGAGGAAGCCGTTAAGGGTAGGAATGAATGTAGTCCGCACCTCACCGACCTTCCCCAGCCAAACTGATGAATTTACGCCTCCAGTAAATGTTCCAGAAACACCTCCGGCACATAGTGAATCAATTTTTGAGGGTATGGAGAGACTGCTTATATTTATAAAGCCCCCTCCACCACCGCCACCCTGGCCGTAGGCGTTTACTGTGTTTCCTCCATGACCTCCTTTTGCTGACAAAGTCAATGAATCGGATGAAAAGCCCTGCAGAGAAATAGCAATTGTGCCTCCGCCGCCACCTCCGCCTGCCCCTGCATATCCACTTGCAGATCCTGACGGGGATGATCCGTCAGCCTTTATTGATTTGTCGATTTCCGTTTAGAGTATCGCACATAATTATTATCAGTCCTCCACCTGCTCCGCCATCAGTAGCAGTTGAAGAAACATCACCACGTGTTGAACCACCTCCTCCGCCTCCCATGAATATAAGCCCGTTAAAAGAGGGATTCGCAATATATACTTGTTTCCCTCCGTTGCCACCTCCTGCATCGTCACATTCCTGGTAACCTCCAGATCCGCCTGCACCGTAATTCGCTCCTCCTCCTCCTCCGGAGAATCGGCCATTACCTCCGCCTCCTCCCAGATAATTGGCTCCTTTCCCTTTTGCGTAATCCGGAAATATGGACGGGAAATTCAATGCCGGGAGTTATGCCCTTCCTGAAGGACTTTCTCCTTTTATTCCTGAATTGGTAAAACTGGCAGGATAAGTATACAGATTGTAAGTTAAAGGATCAACAGTAGTGCAAATACCGTCTCCGTCATAAACCTTACCGCCTGCAAATCCTTTTCCTGATACATCAATATCGGCATCCAGTGTCAGACTTTTACCTACAATAATTGAAAGCACACCTCCGGTCTGAGTAACACTATCCCATGGCTGGCAGGTAAGAGTACTGGTAACGTTTGCAGTATTATATGAAGGAATTTTTATTAACTGTACACTTCCCCGGGTATCATATACTCTCGAGATGGCGTTATTAAATGTCACAACTTTTGTACCCTGGTCAACAGTATTAACTGTAAGAAATTCAAACATGCCCGGCTTGCCCAGAGCAATTGCACCATTCCCGTTATTAGTAGTTTCGTCAACAATAATCGTTATGCCTTTCATCTGTATAAGCATTACAGTATCACCTGCTTCAAATGATGTGGTATTGTTCAGTGTAACGTTATCAAAACCAATAGCTGTTACTTTACTGTAAGAGTTGACTATACCTCCTATGGCAGCATCCTGAGAATAGACATTTTCTGCTAACACCGACAGGATTAACAGACTCAAAATAAAGCATATTATATTACGATACGACCTTCGTGGCATTAAACCTTATATGAACTGCTAATATAACTATAAAATTGAATTAAATAAACTGTTAACAGTATAAAGTAAACAGGCACATTTTACATATCAAGGTTACAATAATCTAAACAACCTGAGTCCACTTTCAGATTCTAATAAAGATATATCCTTATGGATAATTTCACCCCAGATTCTCCACTGTATACATAAGCGGTAATTCAACAAAAAATACTGTCCCTTTTTCTGCATCAGACTCAAACCAGATCCTTCCATTTGCTCCGTTGACATACTTTTTTACTATCGACAAGCCAAGACCCATTCCCGAAGATTTAGTAGTGAAATTAGGAGTGAATAATTTCTTCTGTACTTCTTCCGGAATTCCTGATCCGTTATCAGAAACCGCCACAATAACCTTATTCCCGGATATGTCAAAGCTTACATCAATAATTCCTGGTCTGCCCTGCGGAAAGGACTGAATGGCATTCTTAAACAGGTTAGAAAAAATTCCGTTAAGATGTTCTTTATCAGCATAAACTATGACTTTACTTTCCTGCGGCCATGTTACATTGAAGGTAATATTATCAATATCCCTGAAAAGGTCCAGCGATATCCTGATCTGGTCGGGAAGATTTACCTCCACAGGGTTTGTTCCCGGCATTTTTGCGAAAGATGAAAATGCAGAGGCTATGGATGAAAGATTATTGATATACTCTATCTGATTTTTAGTAAAATCTTCCAGCTTTTTATCAAATCCGGGGGCATTGTCTTTCCACGATTTAAATAGCTGCTGGACGTTCAGCTTCATTGGTGTCAGCGGATTCTTTATTTCATGGGCTATCTGTTTGGCCATCTCTCTCCACGCATACTCCCTTTCCGAATTAGCCAGCTTGTGAGTACTCTCTTCTATCTCATCAACCATCCTGTTATATTGTTTTACCAGCTCTCCGATCTCGTCATTTCCTCCATATAAAAGATGTTCACTCTTTTTGCCGACACCCACTGAAGCAAGCCCTTCTCCGAGCATCTTTAAAGGAGATGTGAGTCTGCCGCTTATAAATACTGCAAGACTCATAGTAATTACAATAAGAAGCAGTGTGAAATTAATAACAGCAACTATCAGATTTGATATCTCCTTTGCAAGTACACTCTGCATTCTGAAATAAGGAAGATTAAGATATGCCAGCACCTTATTATCAACATTATAAAAGGGAGTATAAGCTGAGATATATTCAAGACTGCCAATTTTCTCCTTCTGAAAATACTCGCTCCTGGTAAGGTCTTTAAGGTTTATAAATGCCATATTATTAATCCTCGTACTGGTCAGATCCCTGTAAAATATTTCAGGTCGTGAAGTAGCAATCAGAAATCCATTCACATCATAGAGATTGATATCAGTGTTAAAAACATTTGATAGCCTGATCAGAAGATCATTTAGTGATGTGTATGTGCTGTTTCGCCAGTCGCCTGAAAGATACTTCTCTCTTGAAAGGTTACTGTCAAGCTCAAGATAAACTGAGTTTAGTTTTTCTTTAATGTTTTCCTGATGTTTCGACTGATATTGCCCTATTGTTAAATATGCAACAACAACTACCTATCAGAATAAATGAAAACAATAGTATTCCAATATATGAGAACTGAAGCTTCTGCCGGAAATTAAAATTCCTCACCTTTTTCACATCCGGACGCCTTATCAGAAGTATTACAATATTTGAAAGAAGAAGTATAAAGGCAAACAGATATGCAAATGAGATTATTACGTCCCCGGGTGTCAGTACCGGTCTGCTGATTATTACAGTTGCATTACCATTCTTATACAGTACATGTTTAAACCCATTCGATTTGAAAATTCTGTAATCCGAAAAACTATCAACATAATCAGCATCTGTTTTATCATATGGAAATTCACCCGTACTAAGGACTATTCTGCCATTAATATATTTGGCAAATGAGTAATCCTTGAGACCTGAATAACCATGATATTTTTTGTCGAGCAATAACTCAGAATATCCTGGCTGAAAGATATTTACATCACTGTAAAGCTCTATAAAAAGGCCATTTGTATGACTTTTGTCTGTTTTAAAATACATCCTTCCTAAATAATACGATCTGCCGCCCTGATTGTCAAGAAAATAAAATTCAGTCCCGGTAAGTTTATGTCCATCCCTCTTGATTCGCTTATCAAAAAAACTGAAACAGTTTTCTGATGTTCTCATTAACAGTACCTATCTGTAATGGCTCATCGCTCCTGCAGAGGATAATACTGAAATTATAATTATGCCAGAATCCTGTAAAATATTTATCAAGTAAATAGTTATATATTCTGTCAAAGTCAGCTTTATCAAAAAAGTCAACCTTCATCATATTGCTCAGTATGGTATCGTTGTTCTATTACCGGCCATGTATCGAGCAGAAGATGTTCAGCTTCCGGATCATTCTCGGTTGAAAATGAAACCGCCTGAATTTTAAGGTTTTCTGTTGTCTTCCTCTCTGAAAGAATTGTAATAAACCATAGAGAATAGGCTCCTGAAATAAGTGAAAAAACAACTGTCATGTTAAACATTCCAATCTTCTTTCTGCCTGATGCCCAGATACATAATATTAACAGACCATAAAACAACAGAAGTACAAAATGTGTTTTGAAATCACTCAGGTTAAGAGCTAAAAGGAAAATCAGGGAAGTGAAGACTGGAAAGGAATATCACTTTTGTCTGTACTTCCCGCACACTTTGAAATATCTTAAACAGGTAAAATACCGGAACAAGCAAAAGCAAAAAGACGGAACCAAAGCCAATGACACTGAAAATATTTAATTCGAGAACTTTATATGTCTCAAAATTAATATTTGAAGTAGAAATAAGCTGACTGAAGATCAGATGAAAAGAGTTAAAGATCAGTGCCCCTATTATAAGAAAAAAAGTAAGAGACAGATAATTCTTTCCTGTTGATCCGGACTGCTTTTCTTTCAATGGGAAATACCTGTAAAACACATAAGAAAACAGAGCTGCAAGTATACTGAGAATCAACAAGTGACCAAGTGATGGAATTATTGAGTTATATGAAAAGACGTAAGGAGAAAAGAGTTCAGTCTTAAAAAGTGCAAGAGGCTTCGAAGTGAGAAGAATAAACAGGTATATTCCTGTAAAAACCACAAAAGCAAAAATTACCCCCAACTGGTTTCTATTGCGTGGATGCCAGAAACCTGACAATCTCAAGCGAAAGCAGAACCAACAGGATGAAGGCTATGATCCAGAGTGAAAGAGGTACTATAAGAAAATAGGTATTACCTTTTATCTCAGGAAATATAAGAGAAAACAGGAAATCACCCTCTCTGTCATATATGTGATATTCTGAGGCCTTTTTATCAGTGCTTAATCCTACGTTTGCAGGCAGCCTGAATTCATCTTCAAATCCGCTTTTAATAATATTATTTTCAAAACTATAATCAGTATGCAGCCGTAACAGACCTACAATTTTTTCATTGCTTGCTTCAACAGTTTTAGACAGAAACCATCCGTTCTGAAGAAAAATTAACGGTTTCTGGTAAAGAGTATCATTAAGTATTACAGGAACATCGAAACCATTATCTGACCAGTAAAAAAGCTTATTATCAATATATTCCAGAATTGTTATTTTATTTTTTTCGGCGATTGAGAAGAGATTATTTTCAGAAATGGATCCATGATGATCCACACTCGAAAGAATAGGCTTCATATCTTCAAGGCACTTGTCGAGAATGCTCTCTTTAGTACTAAGAATCTTATTGAACATTTTTGTCCGGAACCTGTATTCAAAATCGCTGAAATAAACTGACTCCGATAATAATGCCAGTATTATAGTGACAAAAGCCAGTATAGCCAGAAAATATCTGTAGCGGGTTTCTCTCATATTATGCTTGTTAATCCCTATACATGATGATAAGGTTCTCCCTTAATGACAGTAAATGCCCTGTAAAGTTGTTCCAGGAACAATAATCGTACCAGTTGATGAGGAAATGTCATCTTTGACAGGGCTATCTTTAAATCAGCTCTGCCATAAACCTCGTCTGAGAATCCCCATGGCCCTCCAATCACAAACACCAGCCTTTTTTTCTGTATCATAAAAACTTTTCCCAACCATCCTGCAAAATCAACCGTTTTGAACTCATTACCCCTCTCATCAAGTAAAACTACATAATCATCAGAGTTTATCGACTGCATTATCTTATTACCTTCTTTAATCTTTTGCTCCGGCACAGACATGTTTTTTGTATTTTTTACATCAGGAAGAGATATAATCTCAAATCCGGCATACTTCTTGATACGTCCTGCATAAAGATCAGCGACATCAGAGATATTCCTGTCAGTTGTTTTCCCCACCTGTAACAAAGCGATCTTCATGATAAGAATGAATCTTTAGTAAACTATATTTAAGAATAAGCATTACTCCTAACACAAAAATAACAATTAATACGGAGCGGCAATACGAGGTGAAAGCTCAAAGAAATTCCGTATCTTTAGGAATATTTAACCATGATTTTAATCAAATTAGTACTAAATTTGTGGTGCAATGATCTAACTAGTCCTCAATAATTAATCTTAATTGAAATGAAATCCTTAAGTATTATTCCGCTGGTAATGATTGTTATTACAACTGTTACTGCATCTGCTCAGGAACAGACAAAAATTCCAGGAGGAATTTCAATTGCAATAAAAGCCGGAAATGCTGCGGAATTATCAAAATATATGAATTCCACAATTGAATTGCTTCTGCTCGATAAGGAAGATTTCTATAAAAAGAGTGTTGCAGAGACTATTTTAAAGGATTTCTTCGCTGAGTATCAGACAAGGGATTTCATTATTCGGCATCAGGGTGCAAAAAATGATGCCCAGTATGCCATTGGGAATTTAAAAACAGAAAAAGGTGACTTCCGTGTTTATTTTCTTCTAAAGAAGGTCGATCAGGAATTGTTAATTCATCAGATACGCATTGAACCGGATAATGGAAAATAGTACTCTCAAAGATTTCATAAAAAGAAGTCTTGAGGAGGATCTGGGGGATGGGGACCACTCTTCACTGGCTTGTATACCTGACAACACCAACGGGAAAGCAAAGCTTCTTATAAAAGAAAAAGGGGTTATTGCCGGTATGAGGATTGCATCAGTTCTTTTTGAGACCATTGACAATAACCTGGTGTTTGATCCTCTTCTGGCTGACGGGGCGAGTGTAGTCCCTGGGGATATTGCATTCTACCTTTCAGGAAATCAGCAATCAATCCTTAAATCAGAAAGGCTGGTGCTTAATATCATGCAGAGAATGAGCGGAATAGCAACAAGTACACACGAATATTCTGCCAGGCTGCAAGGATTGAAAGCTAAAATTCTCGATACAAGAAAGACCTCTCCCGGATTAAGATTCCTTGAAAAAGAGGCTGTCAGAATTGGCGGAGGGCTTAATCACAGAATGGGCCTCTATGACATGATAATGCTGAAAGATAATCACATTGATTATGCCGGGGGTATAGAGAAAGCTGTCACCAAAACCAGGGACTATTTAAGGAGAAACAACCTGGACCTTAAAGTCGAAGTTGAAGCCAGAACCCTTGCTGATGTAAAAACAATTCTATCTGTTGGAGGCGTGGACCGCATCATGCTGGATAATTTCAGCATCAAAGATACAATTGCAGCTGTAAAAGAGATCTCGGGCAAAATTGAAACAGAATCTTCGGGAGGAATAACACTTGAGACTATAAGATCGTATGCTGAATGTGGTGTGGACTTTATCTCTGTTGGTGCTCTTACTCATCACATAAAAAGCCTTGACATGAGTCTTAAAGCCTTATAAACTATGAATATCAGGCAAGTTACAATTTTAAATGGAGGTGAAAAATTTAAGGACCTGATTCTTCCGGGCTTCGATGGAGTTCCTATCAGTCATGTTATTACTTTCGTCATAAAAGGCTTCCGAAAAGGAGTACTCGTAACGAGAGCTTCGTCAATTGCATTTAATCTGCTGATTGCCCTTCTGCCCGCTTCCATTTTCCTTTTCACTCTTATCCCATTTATCCCAATACCAAATTTTCAGCAGGAACTTATAAAACTATTCGAAAACATTTTACCGGCCAATGCCTTTAATGTTCTTGAAACATCAATAATTGATATAGTAACTCATAAAAGCGGCGGATTACTACTTATCATGTTCTTTGCTACCATAATATTCTCAACTAACGGAATTCATGCGGTTATTCATGCATTTGTTGTATCGGCACATACCTTCAAAACCCGTTCATGGGTGAATCAACGAAAAGTATCAATAATATTATTACTGATAGTGGTTCTTATGATTTCTCTTGCCGGATCACTAGTCATTTTCGGAAAGATGGCAGTAAGCAGGCTTGTTGTAATGCATATTATTAAAAGGAACATAGTAATTTATATACTAATCTTCCTGAAATGGATTTTGATAGCTCTGCTGCTCTTTTTTGCTATTTCATGCCTTTACTATTTTGCGCCTGCAAAAAGAACTGACTTTAAATTTTTCTCTGCTGGCTCAACACTTGCTACCTTACTTTTTATTCTCACCTCTCTGGGCTTTTCAGCTTTTGTAAACAATTTCGGGCAGTACAATAAGCTATACGGATCAATTGGTACATTGATGGTTATTCTGGCATGGCTTTATCTTAATTCAATAGCAATTCTTATTGGATTTGAACTGAATGTGAGTATAAAAGCAGCCCGTGCTGAAGACGAAGAAAAGGCAGAGTCGCTCAACTACAATGTAGGAACTCTTTGACAAGTTTTGCAATTTCGTCATTTCTGTTGTAAAGTCGTTCGCTTAGCCCCTTATCATCAAAAGCTTTTAACCTTGATACAACATTATCAATAACACCTGCAGGAAAGACACCGTCTTTTTCATAATAACTTCTTTGTGCAATCAGGCATTCCGCAGATTCCCAGCATGAAGCAGGTAGAGATTCCAGCTTCTTTCTTCCTTTTTTACCCTGATCTTTAAATATATTATAATCAACATACAGATCCTCTGCTCTCTTCAGAGAATCTTCCATCTCAAGTCCGTGTTCTGTGGCAACAACAAGACCGGCAAATAAGCTTATAAATATCTGCTGAACCGTCAGGCGATCTTAATTCAACAGTCTGTTTGGAGGGCATTTCATGGAATTCTGTCTTGTCCTCAGGATTAGCGTCCTTGATCATATCCATCGCGCCGTTCCATCCCAGTGGCACCCTTATCAACACAGACCTGTTCCTGTCGCCCCAGCAGATATTTGTAGGGGCTTCCTGGTGAGGGACAAGCCTTAAATATGACGTAGGTATGGTATTTCCGAAAGCTGTAAGCGATTTTGAAAGATCAAGAATTCCTGCAATCATCTTTCTGGCAGTAATACTAAGTCTGTCATTTTCAACCATCTGATTGACTCCGTCTTTTTCAAGCATCATATGGATATGCATTCCGGAACCAGCTTTTCCAACTGTTATTTTAGGAGCAAAGCTTACCTCAACGCCATATTCTGCTCCAAGAATCCTTAAAATCCACTTTGCAATCAACAGCTGATCAACTGCATCATCGATTTCCACAGGCAAAAACTCAATTTCATGCTGTTCAAAGTCTTCATCGTCCTTTGAAAAACTACCTACTTCCGAATGTCCGTACTTGATCCGGCATCCGGCTTTTGCACATAATTCAAGAGCCTCAACACGCAGATCCTCAAACTTGGCAAAAGGTTTGGACTGATGATATCCCTTCTGGTCGGTGAGAGGATATAAATCGTCCCTGAACGACTTAATATAATACTCCAGTTCCCCGAATGCTTTCATTTTAAACCCTGTCTTAGCTGTAAAACGACTATAAGCTTTTCTCAGAATATATTCAGGAGCACTCTCAAGTGGTTTTCCGTCATTATTATAAAATGAACAAAGTATCTCGAGTGTAGGGACTTCAGTAAAAGGATTTACAAATGCTGAACGATAACGTGGAATTATATACAGATCGCTGGAACCCGATTCCATGAATGAAAACAGGCTTGAACCGTCCACCCTCTCCCCTGCAGTTAGTATCGATTCCAGATGATCTCTGCCGAAAGGGACAAAATTCAATGTTTTAAGTTTGCCATCATCTGCAACATAACGAAAATTCAACATGGATATGCTTTTGGCCTCCATAAACTTAATTATATCTTCCCTTGTGAATTCCCTTGAAGGTTTTTTAAGGTATTGAACCAGTTCATTCTGGTTCATCAGAATATCAATATTATTGGTCATTTGATGAATTGGATTAATTGTTGCGGCAAATATATACAACTTTCAATCCCAAAAAGCTGATAATTATTCGTTGTTATGACATATTTATTTTGCCTGGTAATGAAAAGCAAAGTTTACTCAGTAAATCGAATCAATAAATAAAACTTCGTCAAGTCCATGCTTAAATCAGATAAAACAGATCAGAAGAATGAGAAAAAGAAATGTTAGTGTTTGAAGTATATTCAAATAGAGCAATAATTGAGTTCAATAGAACAATTTTTGCCTTTTAGCAATTTTTTTCCTTACTTTCGGACCGACAAAACGGCCATAATGAAAAAATGGATTTTTTTCCCCGTTTTTCTGCTGCTATTTAGTTGTAAAGGGGAAAATACACAAACATATTTTACACCGGAAAAAGCTTCTCAATATTTCAAAAGTATTGAGGATATCTGTAATCGTGACAATGGAAAGTTATGGGGTAAAAACCTATTTGGTCCGATAATGTTTGTCGAGAGGAGTAGCCGTAGAATCATTGCAAATCAATCTGATAAAGAAGACCTGTTAAAAAACAAAGAGGATATTTACACAGGGATCTATCCAAGAGAGCTCATAATTAATAATACCCCTGTATATTATGGCGGAAGCCTGTTTGCCATGGTACCGCTGCCCATCGAAGAAGACGCTTACAGGATAAAAACCACGGGCAATACGCAGCCTCTTCCATTACTTCCAGTTGAGAGAGGGAATAGCGCCCTGAAGGCTATAACACAAGTAACATGGATGAGAAAGTAGCACGTTTGTGGCTTAAACTTGAATGGAAAGCCTTACGGAAAGCTTTGAATTCTCAGGGAGAAGAACGTCAGCTGGCTATAAGGGATGCCCTTATTTTCAGAGGTTCAAACAGGGAGCTTTATCATAAATATGCCAATGACGAAAACAGGTTTGAAACCTATGAAGGTCTTGCAACATTTACATATACAATTCTTTGCACTAATTCAGAAGAAGAGTTTAAAACCAAGCTTCTGGAAAATCTCGACAGGATCTACTCAATGCAGTCATACTGCAAGGTCGTACGGATACATACACGGTGCACTTTATGCCACCCTGCTTTATGAAAAAGGATTTGATCTTAAGACAATCCGTACCGATAATTTTGATCTTGGAGAGGCTGTAAAGGAGGCTTATAATATTGAGTTACCTGCCATTTGCCGTGATGTGGCCGGAAGCCTGGCTGTAAACTATGACATTGACATAATTAATAAAGAAGAAGAAAAGAGGCTTAATGATATTCAAGAGAGTATCCATAAACTTATCAGTGTCTTCACTGAGAAACCTGTTGTTTTTATTGAGCTTGAAAGTCCTTATTTTGACTTTGAACCGGAAGATATACATTCTCTCGACACACTTGGAACCCTCTATAATTCGATGAGAGTCTCCGACAACTGGGGTAAACTTACAGTTGATAAAGGAGGCTGTCTGGTATCAGGTAATCTTAAGTACCTGCGGATCACAGCAAAGGGTTTTAAGATAGATAAAAACCGTGTTACAGGAGAAGGCTGGCACCTGCTTCTCAATAACGACTGGGAGATGGTCCCGGTTGACCAGAATTACTTTGTAAGAAAAAGAATGCCTTAATCGAATTTATTTCTTTAAGCAGCCTCATATGTCAAAATATCTTCAGGAGGTGCTTTTCCCCAGCGACTTGAGGGTTTCCTCAAGCGATTTTATCTTCGACTCAGCATCACTCTTTTTCTTTTGCTCCAGCTCCAGAACTTTTGCCGGGGCATTTTGCACAAATCGTTCATTATCAAGCTTTTTCATTACCGCACTTAAAAAGCCTCTGTTGTAAGCTATCTCTTCCCTGATTTTTACGAGTTCGGCATTTATATCCAGTTTGCCTTCCAATGGGACAAAATATTCCGTTGTACCTACCATAAAAGATACAGCACCCTCCTGTTTTTCCGAAACAAATTTTATATCAGAGAGATTGCAAATCTTACTCAGCACAGGCAAAAACTTTGGATCATAACTATCTCTATCTGAAAGAATCATCAGCTCAATAGTCTCTTTATTCGGTATATTTTTGTCTTTTCTTACAGTCCTGACAGCACTTATTGTCTCTTTCACCGACTCAAAGCCAGCTACCAGATTCCTGTCGAATCGTTTTACCTCAGGTAGCTGAGAAACCATAATGCTTTCCCCATCTTTCCTGTCAATCAGGAGTTGCCAGATCTCCTCAGTAATAAACGGCATAAAAGGATGAATTACTTTTAAAAGCGTATCAAACACTGCTATTGTTGCATCATAAGTTTGACGGTCAACAGGCTTCTGATACTCCGGTTTGATTACTTCGAGATACCATGCAGAGAACTCATCCCAAAATAATTTATAAGTTATCATCAGAGCCTCCGATATCCTGAATTTCCTGAAATTCGATTCTATCTCGCCCATTGATTTCTTCAAGAACCTCATTTATCCATTCAACAGCAATCTTTGATGATTCCGGCTGTTCAATTGTATCATCGATATTCCAGCTTTTCAGGAGTCTGAAGGCATTCCATATCTTATTTGCAAAATTACGTCCCTGCTCGGGCAGGCTGTCATCATACAGGAGGTCATTCCCTGCCGGTGAACATAACAGCATACCTACACGAACCCCGTCGGCACCATACTTTTCAATCAGGTCAAGGGGCTCAGGTGAATTACCAAGCGATTTGGACATCTTTCTGTGTTGCTGATCGCGGACCAGACCGGTCAGATATACATTATCAAATGGTTTTTCATTCCTGTATTCATAGCCGGCAATTATCATCCTCGCTACCCAGAAAAAAAGAATCTCAGGAGCCGTGATAAGTACATTTGTCGGATAATAATATTTTATATCATCATTATCAGGATCGAGGATCCCGTTAAATGAAGTTATTGGCCAGAGCCAGGATGAGAACCAGGTATCCAGCACATCTTCATCCTGACGCAGATCATTCCCAGTCAGTTCGCATGTTCCCGCTCTTTACTCTGGCAAGCTCAAGTGCTTCTGATGCCGTTTCTGCAACAACAAACTCATTGTTATTGTAATACCATGCCGGGATTCTGTGTCCCCACCATAACTGACGACTGATACACCAGTCGCGTACATTCTCCATCCAGTGACGATACAGATTTTTGAATTTTGCAGGGTGAATCTGAACATTATCATTCATTACCGCATCCAGGGCAGGTTTGGACATCTCCTCCATTTTAAGAAACCACTGAAGGGAAAGCCTTGGTTCAATAACTGCATTTGTACGTTCGGAACGACCTATCTTATTATCGTATTTTTCTACTTTTACAAGATTGCCTGTCTTTTTAAGTTCAGCCTCAGCCAGTTCTTTTGCCTTAAATCTGTCGACACCCACGAACATACCAGCTCTGGCACTCATCGTACCATCTTCATTAAAAACATCAATTGAAGGAAGATTATGCCTCAACCCTATCTCATAGTCATTAATATCATGAGCCGGTGTTATTTTGAGGCACCCGGTACCAAATTCAGGATCAACATAACTGTCGAAAATAAACGGGACCTCCCGATTAGTCATCGGAACAATCACCTTCTTTCCTTTAAGGTGTTTGTATCTTGAATCCTCAGGATTCGCACAAACAGCTGTATCACCCAGTATTGTTTCCGGACGTGTTGTAGCAACCATAACATAGTCATCCTCCCCAACAATCTTATACCTGACATAGTATAGTTTTGACTTCTCTTCGGTGTAGATAACTTCCTCGTCAGAAACGGCTGTCATCGCCTGGGGATCCCAGTTTACCATGCGTATTCCCCTGTATATAAGCCCCTTATTAAACAAGATCAACAAACACTTTAATAACAGAATCAGACCTTTTCTCATCCATTGTAAAAAGAGTGCGGTCCCAGTCACATGATGCTCCCAGCCTTTTGAGCTGTTCCAGAATTATTCCACCATGCTTATGAGTCCAGGTCCATGCATGTTCCAGGAACTCTTCCCTGGACAAGTCGCGCTTTTCAATTCCTTCCGCTTTAAGTTTGGCAACTACTTTCGCTTCTGTGGCAATTGAGGCATGATCGGTACCTGGCACCCAGCATGCATTTTTGCCCTGCATTCTTGCCCTTCTTACAAGAACATCCTGAATAGTATTATTCAGCATATGGCCCATATGAAGCACTCCTGTAACATTTGGAGGAGGAATTACAATTGTAAATGGTTCCCTTCCATCAGGGGTGCTTTTGAAAAGTCCATTATCCATCCAATATTTATACCATCTGCCTTCAGCTTTCCCCGGCTCATACTTTGAAGAAATATCCATGATCTTTTACTGATATTATCGTAAATAAATATTATAACTATTACACTTAAGCTCTTTTTACCAATCTAACCCTGATAAATCCTGTCCTGTTTTTGATAATAATTCTTTCCGTCACCAGGCTCAACTTCAGGCACTCCAGACTTTAGCTCACTTTAAGTACTTCTTATTTTAAGTACTTCTTACTTTAATTAAATGAACTGCAAAATTATAAAAATTAGTTACATTCGCTGAATGTTGCGATAAAAAGGGATGTTGTCAGACACTTCAGGTAAAAGAGGGTAGATTTCAAATTGATTATTTTTAAGTAATGAAGAAAAAACTGTTAAAAAAAATTCTTCTCCTGTTATGGATACCGGCTATTTTTATTTCCGGTTGTTCAAAGGATGAAGATTCTGTATCACTGACAAAAGAGGAGATAACGATTAATCTCAACCAGGAGATCAATGCTGATACCATTGAATCAATAGTAACCTGGATGGAGAATATGGGAACAAGGTTTGCCCTGGCCGACAACCACAGACTGGTTGCCCTCAAAATCATGAAAAGGTTAAAAATGATGGGTTATGAGGATACCCGGCTCGACTCTTTCCTTTTAAATAAAACTTACAGGGATATAATCTACAATCAATGGCAGTACAATGTTATTGCCTCAATCAGAGGGACCGACTTTCCCGATTCAGTTAGTGTGATTGGTGCTCATTATGATGACAATCTTAAAACGGGGGATGTGTTTTCAATTGTCCCGGGAGCAAATGATAATGCCAGTGGTGTTGCATTAATGCTTGAAATTGCAAGGGTAATGAAGAAAAATAAGTATTCGCCGAAAGGCACAATTGAGTTTGTGGCATTCGGAGCTGAGGAACTGGGACTTTATGGCAGTACAGCATATGCATCTGCCGCTAAAAAGAATTCGAAAAAGATAAAGATGATGCTCAATAATGACATGGTAGCATTTCAACCCGGAACCGATAAGTCTGACTGGACAGTGAATATACTGGATTATGAGAACTCCCACACTTTAAGAATGGATGCAGAAACGATGTGTTCGCGATACAGTATTCTTAGGTACAGGAATGATAATTCTGCAAATAAGCAGAGTGACAGTTTCCCATTCTTTAACAACGGTTTTAAAGCAATATTTTTCTTTTCAGATTATATTGATCCTGATTATCACTCAACAAATGATCTTGCAGCTAATTGTAATTTTGATTATTGCAGTGAGATAGGGAGGGTCTGTTGTGCCCTTCTCGTAGATAAAAATTAATAAACTGCTATTGATCATATAATCAAAGTGCCAAATTGCTTATTTTTGCAGATCTAAATTAATAACAAAATACTATGCCATCTATCTCCGTAAAAGGTAAGGCTATGCCTTCATCCCCAATCAGAAAACTTGTTCCTTACTCAGAAGAAGCTAAAAGAAAAGGGAGAAAAGTATATCATCTGAATATTGGTCAGCCTGATATTCCAACTCCTGAGGTTGCATTGAATGCATTACGCAACATTAAGCTTAAAGTACTGGAATACAGCCACTCCGCCGGAAATGAATCGTACCGCCGTAAACTCGCCGACTACTATAAGAAGATAGGAATAAATATTGACCATACCGAAATGCTGATAACAACAGGAGGATCTGAAGCAATAATATTTGCTCTTCTTTCATGTGTTAATCCGGGTGATGAAGTAATAACACCTGAGCCATTTTATGCGAATTATAATGGTTTTGCAACCAATGCAGGAGTAAAGATAGTACCTGTAACTTCTTATATAAGTGAAGATTTTGCTCTCCCCTCAATAAGCGAAATCGAAAAGAAGATTACTTCAAAAACAAAAGGAATTATTGTATGTAATCCAAACAACCCAACTGGTTATCTTTATTCAAGGGAAGAGCTTCAGCATCTTAAAGAGATCGTTAAAAGACATGACTTGTTCCTGTTTTCCGATGAAGCATACCGTGAGTTTTGTTACGATGGAGAAGAGCATTTTTCAGCCATGAATCTTGAAGGAATTGAGAATAATGTTGTTCTGCTTGATTCCATTTCAAAAAGATACAGTGAATGCGGAGTAAGAATTGGCGCTCTCATATCGAAAAACAAGGAAGTAATTTCAACTGCTATGAAATTCGCACAGGCTCGTCTTTCACCTCCCGGATTAGGTCAGATAGTTGGCGAAGCATCTATAGATACACCAGAGAACTACTTTAAAGATGTAAATACAGAATATACCGCCCGCCGTGATTTTATGGTTGAAGCACTTAATAAGATCCCCGGGGTGTATTGCCCGAAACCTAAAGGGGCATTTTATACTGTAGTCAAACTTCCTGTTGATGATACTGACAAATTTGCACAATGGTTACTCGAAGAGTTTGAATACAACAATCAAACGGTCATGGTAGCTCCGGCCTCAGGCTTTTATTCAACCCCTGGCTTAGGGAAGAATGAAGTACGAATAGCTTATGTTCTTAAGATAGATGATCTAAGGAATGCTATGGTCGTTCTTGCAGAAGCTTTGAAAGTATATCCCGGAAGAGTTTAATCTCATTAAAATGGCATTCTTCAGGTAGAATATGCCTCAATTAAAAGTGAAAGGCTTAAATTAATCTAGGGTAATATTATCTGATACAATTAAACTATCCTTAATTGTATTGGTGTACTTTAAACATATTGAATTTTATTTGAGTTAAGTTAAACACTTTTGTTCTTGAAGTGTTATATTGATTGTTCATCCAATTATGAATAATCCAATGACAGAGATTACAATTCCTGATAAAAAAGCAGTTGAAAAAACAATCAAATCTATATTCAGACAACTTTTCCCGGCTACTCATTCATATTCTGAAAATGAATATGAATCCAATCCTTTTGATTCCAAAAAGAAGCTAATTATAATACTATCTGGTTTAGTCGATGACAAAGAAAAAATCGCCGATCAATTCTTTGATAATCTTGACAATATAAAAACTGTATTACTTAAAGATGCTAATTTTATTTTCGACTCTGATCCTGCTGCAAAGCAGGTGATAGAGGTCATTGCAATATATCCTGGCTTCTTCGCCATCTTTTGCTATCGGATGGCTCATTCTCTATCTCAGTCAGGAGTACCTCTTCTACCCAGAATGATCACTGAATATGCTCATAAGGTGACAGGTATAGATATTCATCCTGGAGCTGAAATAGGTTCACCATTTTCCATTGACCATGGCACAGGGATAGTTATAGGAGAGACAACACTTGTAGGAAAGAATGTTAAAATTTACCAGGGAGTAACGCTGGGTGCATTGAGTGTCGAAAAAAGCAAAGCTTCAGAAAAACGACATCCAACAATAGAGGACAATGTCATAATATATGCCGGAACTACCATACTTGGAGGAGGAACAATAGTTGGACGAAATAGTATTATTGGCGGGAATGTCTGGCTTACCGCAAGTGTTCCACCTTTCTCAGTTGTTTATCATGAAAGAAAAATTAAGGTAAGAAATCAAAATGATTTTGAGGAACCAATAAATTTTATCATTTAGAAATATTTTAATAAACTAAAACTATGAAAGCCAATTCAATTCTTGAAACTATTGGGAATACGCCTCATTTGAGAATCAATCGTCTTTTCAATAATTCTCACTCTGTCTGGGTTAAGCTTGAACGGGCAAACCCCGGAGCCAGTATAAAAGACCGTATAGCACTGTCCATGATAAATGATGCTGAGAAAAGCGGCAAACTAAAAAAAGGTGATATAATAATTGAACCAACATCCGGCAACACCGGCATAGGACTGGCAATGGTTGCTGCTGTAAAAGGATACAAGCTTATACTGGTAATGCCTGAATCAATGTCACTTGAGAGGAGAAAAGTCATGAGTGCCTATGGTGCTGAGTTTGTTCTTACCCCAAGGGAAAAAGGAATGAAAGGTGCAATTGAAGGAGCTTATAATCTCGTTAAGGAAACACCCGGATCATGGATGCCGATGCAGTTTGATAATCCTTCAAACACCAGGATTCACAGAGATACAACAGCCATGGAAATAATCAATGATTTCCCCGAAGGCCTTGATTATCTCATTACCGGTGTAGGCACAGGAGGGCATATAACAGGATGCGCCGAAGTATTAAAAAAGAAATTTCCGAATCTTAAAGTTTTTGCTGTTGAACCTGAAACGTCTCCTGTACTTAGTGGCGGAGCACCCGGACCACATCCTATACAGGGCATTGGAGCAGGATTTATACCCTCGATACTTGACACAAAATTACTTGACGGAGTCATAAAAGTAAGCAAAGAGGAGGCATTTACTTTCGCGCAACGGGCTGCTAAGGAGGAAGGTCTGCTTGTAGGTATTTCTTCAGGTGCCTCACTGGCGGCAGTAAATAAAAAGTTGAGTGAACTTCCGGCAGGTTCAAAAATCCTTACATTTTGCTATGATACAGGTGAAAGATATCTTTCAATAGAGGGCTTGTTTTAATCGGCAAATAATTATTACCGGACATTTCAGTCAGGATATAGCAGATATTTATTTCTCATCCTTGAAAATTCTGCTAATCCTTGTTTCCATGTTGACCTGATATCCCTGGCACTCATACCGCTCTGAATCTGTTTTCTTAATACAGGTCCACCTGCAAGTACATCAAAATATGAGGTAAAAAATTTATCTTTCTCAGGATACTCATTATAAGCTGATATCAGCCAGTCAAGATTGATTTCCTTTTTAGGAACAATTCTTTTTTCCATTGCGTTTCTAAGATCAGTACCATAACATTTAATACCCAGCAATGGAGGATTTTTGGCTCCAGGCACACTCTCAGGTGTAAAACTGAATCCTTTGTCAGGAAGATCCGGACTTCCAAAAACCTGAAAAGGAAATGGAGTGCCTCTGCCAAGAGAGATAACGGTACCTTCAAAGAAACAAATGGATGGATAAAGATATACAGATGTCTGATTTGGCAGATTGGGTGAAGGTTTTACAGGAAGATTGTAAAGAGTTTTATGAGTGTAATTTTTACACTTAATTACTTCAAGATCACATTTGACACTGTTCTTCAGCCAACCTTCGCCGTTAACCATAAGAGCATATTCTCCTATTGTCATCCCATGTACCACAGGAACCGGATTCATGCCGACAAAAGAGCTGTACGCAGTATCGAGAATATTACCATCGACATAAAAACCATTGGGATTGGGTCTGTCAAGAATAATGCATTTAACATTATTTTCAGCACATGCTTCCAGAACATAATTAAGAGTTGAAATATAAGTATAGAACCTGGCTCCAACATCCTGGATATCAAATAATACTACATCAATCCCTGAAAGATCTTCAGGAGTGGGTTTTAAATGGGAACCATATAAGCTTATAAGAGGTATTCCTGTTGCATTATCCTTTCCATCCTCAATCAGTTCGCCGGCATCGGCCATATTTCTGAAGCCATGTTCAGGAGAAAGTATTACCCTGATATCAATACCTATCGACAGCAGATTATCCACCAGATGTGTTTGTCCTGTCATAGAAGTCTGATTTGCCACAACAGCAACTCTTTTACCTTCAATCTGACTCCGGTATAATTCAATCTGACTTGCTCCCGGAACAGGAGTCTTCATTGCATTGCAATCTGTTGAATACAATGCTATTAATGCAATAGACAAATAAATTAAGAATATTCTCTTCATTCTATAATTATTAACAGAGAGTAAAACTAATAAAATCCTGAACAGTTACGAACGAAATTTTTACCATAACGTTAGCAAATGAAGAAACTGTTGATGTAAAGTAATCCTCCATCTGACTTACCCTTTATGCTCTTTACGTTATCTTTGTGCCCTTTGCGGTTAATTATTGTTTTAGACAATCAGTTTAAAAAAGATCGGCCAAAATTCTTAATTTTACTGACTCAGAAAAACATGAATTTACCATATTTCATAGCAAACAGGCTTATCAGGGGCAGAAAAGAAGAAACATCTTTCTCCCGTCCCATCAATGTAATTGCCATTACAGGGATAGCTATGGGGCTGGCTGTTATGATTCTTGCCGTAGCTATCCTTACCGGTTTTAAGAAAGAGATCCGGGAGAAGGTAGTTGGTTTCGGATCAGAGATCCAGATAATGAATTTCGATTCCAATATATCGCTTGAGACAACCCCTATCAGTGATACTCAGCCTTTTGTGAAACGTATAAAAGAGATACCCGGGATAAGGCATATTGAGGTCTTTGCCACTAAAGCCGGTATTATCAAGACAAACGAGGATATTCAGGGAGTCGTTCTTAAAGGCATCGGAAGCGATTTTGACTGGAGTTATTTCAAAAAAAATATGGTCGATGGTTCTGTTTTTACTGTGACCGATTCTGTCCGAACAGATAAAGTTATTATTTCCAGAAAGATCTCTGATATGCTAAGGTTAAAAACCGGAGACTCATTTGCAATGCATTTTATTCAGGACCCTCCCCGAATGAGAAAATTCACAATCAGCGGGATATATGAGACGAGCCTGGAAGAGTTTGATAAGATATATGTTTTTTGTGACATAGGTCACATTCAGCGTCTTAACGGATGGAGAAGCGATCAGGTAAGTGGATTTGAGATCTTTATAGATGATTTTGATAAACTTGATGAGATGACTTCTGAAGTAAGGGATGCCATCGGTTACAGAATTACTGAAGATGATACCAAGTTTAAGGTAACAAATATCAGGACCAGGTATCCTCAGATTTTTGACTGGCTTAACTTTCAGGATATCAATGTCATAATTATTATCCTGCTGATGCTTGTCGTTGCCGGATTCAATATGATATCCGGATTGCTTATTCTGATACTTGAGAAAACAAACATGATTGGGATCCTGAAAGCTCTTGGTTCAGAGGATAAGACAATACGAAGGGTATTTCTTTACCAGGCAAGCCTATCTGATAGGCAAGGGTTTACTGTGGGGTAATTTAATCGGAATAGGGCTTGCCTTCATTCAGCTTAAAACCGGACTGATTACACTCGATCCCAGTTCATATTATATAAAAACAGTGCCTGTAAATCTTGAACTATCTCATATCCTGCTTCTTAATGCAGGTTCAATGGCTGCAATAATTCTGATGCTTATTGTACCATCACAGCTTATAAGCAGGATAACTCCGGTAAAAGCAATCCGGTATGACTAAAAACTCAGACAAAATGATGTCTCGGAATCAGGAACAGATCTGACTTTCAGGTTTCCTCCATGTACCCTCATAATCTGTTTGGATATACTCAGCCCAATACCTGATCCGCTTTTTCTGGTGGTAAAAAACGGAACAAATATTTCTTCAATATTTTCTTCAGCAATTCCGGGTCCGTTATCTTTAACACATATCTCAGGACGGTTATCATTATTTATACCAGCCAGGATAGTTATCTTCCCCTTAGGATTATCCTCATTTGCTTCAAGAGCGTTCTTTACAAGGTTAATTAATACCTGAGATATAAGGTTTTGATCGGCAAACAGCTCAAGTTCAGATTCTTTCAATGTAATTATTAACTCAATTCTATTCCTGTTTTCAAGGGAGTTAAATAGGATTTGTACCCTGCTTAACAGGTCAGCAACCCTGAACAGTTTCTTTTCAGGCTCCGGTACACGTGTCAGTTTCCTGTATGATTCAACAAATGACATTAATCCTTTCCCCTGCTCCTTAATTACATTTAGTCCCTGTAATGTCGTTGCTATGGATTTGTTGTTTATCTGCTCAGGCAAAACAGGTATCCCCTCTTTGTTGAATACATTATAAAGACTTTCCGACAGGGAAGTTATTGGGGTAATAGAATTCATAATTTCATGCATCAGTACCCTGATCAGTTTCATCCATGATTCAATCTCCTTTTCATCAAGTTCATTCTTGATATCCTGTATAGAAAGAATTACCATCTCATTTTCTTTTGTTTTAATTGAAGATGCCTTGAGAGATAGCTGTATCAGGCCATGTTCTGTGTTCATGGCTATTAATCTTCGTTCAAAAGGTTTTATACTGCTTATTGTTTTAAAGAGTTTTCTGTCAATCCTTTCAATCTGCTGGATGTGCGTAAGAACTTCAACAGAAAGTAATCTTTTTGCAGATGAATTCGCATGAAGGATAAATCCTTTGTCATTATATGTAATGATGCCCGTCGCAAGGTGTTCGAGAAGTGTCTGAAAATACTGCTCCTGATGCCGGTTCTCAATTTTCAGCTTCTGAATCTCCTGGTTCACTCTGTTCATGCTCCGGTAGAGTTCATTGAAAGTTCTGTTCCTGGTATCTGCAGGGAAAGAGAGGGTTGAATCATCATTTCTTACAGAATCAAAGAACAGCTTTATCTTTCTGTTAGTGATATTCAGATAAGATATCAGACTTACTACCAGGTAAACCAGAATCAGAAAGAATATCAGGGAAAAACGTAACGACTGGTTAATAAAAATAACATAACCCAGAAGAGAGGAGAATATTACAATAAGCAATACTCTGAAGATAATATTTATATAGAGGTTCTTACTTATCATTTTTCTGATTTCTTTATTCGGTTATAAAGTGTTTGGCGGGTAACCCCCAGTTGTTCTGCTGCTGCTGTAAAATTCCCGTTATTCTTTTCAAGAGCCTGCTGAATCATCTGCTTTTCCATCTCCTCCAGGGTAGTGTAAGCCTGGCTGCTGCTAAAATAATTTGTTTGCCTGAGGTTTAAATCATCAGGTTTAATAATTGAAGATTCACTGAGGATAACTACTTTTTCAATAGCATGCTGCAATTCACGTGATATTTCCCGGCCATGGATACCTCAGGAGTTTTTCCTCGGCTGGCTGGTTAATTTTCAGTCCTGGCTTATTGTACTTGTAGGAATATTTCTTCAGAAAGAATTCAGCTAACAGTATTATATCATTCCCTCTTTCTCTTAATGGAGGTAATTCAATATGTATTGTATTAATCCTGTATAAGAGATCTTCGCGGAACAGACCCTCCTGTACCATATTTTCAAGATTCCTGTTCGTAGCACAGATAAGCCTGATATCGATGGGAATTAGTTGATTTGACCCTATACGTGTTATCTCACGATTTTCGATTGCCGATAGCAGCTTTGATTGAAGATGATAGGAAAGGTTTCCGATTTCATCAAGAAAAAGGGAACCTCTCTGTGCTATTTCAAACTTCCCCTGTCTGTTTTCCCTGGCGTCAGTGAAAGATCCCTTTACATGTCCGAATAACTCACTCTCAAATAATGTCTCTGTCAAGGAACCCATATCTACTGTGACCAGAACCTCTTTCGATCTGTTCGAAATACGATGTATCTCCTGGGCAATCAGCTCTTTGCCCGTCCCGTTTTCCCCGGTAATAAGCACATCTGCCTCAGTTCTGGCAACTTTCCTCGTCAGGTTTAGCACCTTCATTAGCTGAGGAGATGAGCCTATGATATATTTTTGTTCCCTGTTCATCTCTTTTTTAAGTTCAGTTTCCCTTTCCCTGAGATGATTTACCTCTTTTTTTGAAATATTGAGCTGAATTGCCAGTTTCAGTGTGGCAAGTAACTTTTCATTGTCCCATGGCTTCAGCACAAAATCTGAGGCTCCTGCTTTTAGTGCCTTAACAGCAATATCTATATCACCATAGGCGGTAATCATAACAACAGAAATTTCCGGATTTGTCTCTTTTATCCTGCCCAGCCAGTAAATTCCTTCATTGCCGGTATTTACACCTGCCTGAAAATTCATATCCAGTACCACAAGATTATACTCCTTTTTCTGAAGCTCTGAAGGTATCTGATTTGGATTTGTCAGTGTGGATATATTTTGAAATTCTGGTGCCAGCAAAATTTCCAAAGCACTTAATATGCTTTTGTTGTCATCTACAATTAATATGTTACCTTTTTGAAGCTGCATATATTTTAATATCAATATGATTAGACTCTATTATTCCTGCCTTATTCCAGCTTTTATATAGTGTAAATTTATTCCATTCTAAAATTAAAGCCAACTATCTGTAAATATTTTTTACGATATGATGTAAAATATATTTACAGCCTTTAACTAAGTCTTTAATTATAAAGTTGTATATTAGCCATATACAATAATGGCACAATTATAGTAATAGATATTGGCAAAACTCAATAGCCATGATATTTACAGATCTTAAAATCTCAGCCAGAAACATTATCCGCAATAAGGTTCATTCTGCTATAAGTATTCTTGGATTAGGAATCGGCCTAGGTTGTATAATACTTCTTCTCGCTTTAATAGTGCATGAAAAATCATTTGATAAGTTTATTCCTGACTATCAGAATGTATACGGAGTAATGGCTCGGGGAATCATCTAATACATCATATCCGTTGGCAGAAAGATGAAGCAGGATTTTCCGGAGGTAAAAGAGTATTTCAGATTTTACCAGGCAAATAACATTCAGCTCCGTAATCCCCAAAATGACCTGGTGAAGGAGAGATTTTTCGGATTTGCAGATCCATCTATTTTTAAGATCCTTGGTATCCCGTTTCTGATTGGTACTCCTGCAAATTCAGACTCCGAAGTAACCATCTCAGAAAAAATGGCATTGAAATATTTTGGTAACAGCTCACCGGTTGGTTCCATCCTTTCAGTTAAGTTAAATGGCAATTTTGCTGACCTGCGCATTTCAGGAGTTTACAAAGATTTCCCTTCTACCTCTACTCTACTGCCTGAATTTATTGCCGATATCAAATTATCTGAAACAATGTTCAAACAATTCCAGTCGTCATTAGGTGAATATGGAAACGAAAAAAAATCTGCATTGAACTGGGATAACGCCAGCTTTCTCTCTTATGTTGTGTTGGATAAAAATGCAGATGAGAATGCCCTTTCTTCAAAATTGTTAAAATACAATGAGCTGATGAGTAATGAGAGTGCAAAAGATCTGACATATAGATTACAACCTGTTGAGGACATCTATTTAAAATCAACCGGAGCAGAAGTAAGCTATTTTGGAAGAACAGGAAATGCCGAGGAACTAAAGTATTACGAGGCAATATCTTTGCTGATCCTGTTAATTTCAGTAATAAACTACATTTTCCTGACCAGAGCTGCAACATCATACAGATATCGCGAGCTTGGCACCAGAAAAGCCTTGGGAGCATCGCGTAGTAATATCTTCAAACAAATCCTTCTTGAATCCAACCTGATAACAATAATAAGTCTCATTCCGGCAATTTTTGTTATTGATTCAGGGATATCTTTTATTAATAGTACTCTTAATAAAACTGTTGCATTTGATGTATTTTCAAATCCTGTTATGTGGATATTGCTTATATCTGTTGTTTTATTTACCGGTTCAATTTCGGGATTAATAATAGGATTTAATATTTCACGTAAACCGTCACTGTTACTTCTTTCAGGAAAGTTGTCAGAGGCAAAAAAGTCAAAAAGGTGGGATTATTCATTTCTGGTATTTCATTTTAGTATCTACATAATCCTGGTAGTCAGTGTCATAACCGTATCCAAGCAGATAAAGTATTCTTTAACTAATTCCAAGGGTATTAACCCGGAAAATGTACTAATCAGTGAACTTAATTCCCCGGAGTTACAAAAAAGTTTTACCGCAATATGTGACGAGATTGGAAAAATTCCCGGAGTCATTAAAACTGCAGGGTCCTCATTTATTCCTCCATTTGATGCATTCTTACCGGTAAAACTTGCCAATACCTCGGGAGAAAAGGTCAGATTTGATGGATTGATAATGGGTGAAGGGATGACCGAACTTCTTGGTATAGAAGTCATTGATGGCGCTTCATTTGGACCCTTCAATCCCGATAGAAGTGATGTATTGTTTAATGAATCGAGCGCCTTAAAATATAATATTAAGGCAGGCGAAAATTACATGGGGTTTAATGTGAGGGGAATTCTGAAGGATTTCCATGCTCATTCACTTCACAGGCTAATTCAACCTATGGTTATTCTTCAACAGAACCCGACCCATATGGGACTTCTTGCAATAAAAACTGACGGAACAAATGATGAAGCAATAATTAAGAATCTGCGTGATTTATATAACCAGATCGCTCCTAATGAAATATTTGAGGTAAGTTATCTTACTGATCAGATTAATAATTTCTACAGCCGTGAACGGTATCAGGGCAAAATAATAGGTGCATTTTCAATACTTGCAACTGTTCTTTCAATAATGGGACTGTTTGGTATAGCGCTCATAAGTATATCAAAAAGAAAAAAAGAAATCGGTCTCAGAAAGGTTAATGGCGCCTTAATTTCAGAAGTATTATATCTCCTTAATATAGATTTTATCCGCTGGGTCATTATCTCTGTCATAGTCGCGATACCAGCATCGGTATATATAATCTCATCATGGCAGGACAGGTTTGCTTATAAAACATCATTAAGCTGGTGGATTTTTGGGGTAGCTGCCTTTTCTGCTATTCTGGTTGCTCTCATAACAGTAAGCTGGCAAAGCTGGAGGGCAGCAACAAGAAATCCTGTTGAGGCACTCAGATATGAGTGACGAAATCCTCGCAAACGAAGTGCAGCGGGATGGAAGCCTTGCGATATGAATAAATTACCCCCTAAATCCCCCATCCCGATAGCTGTCGGGAGGGGAACTTAAAATTTGGCATTGTTTTTAGGTATATCATATTTTATAACAACAAAGGTTACAGGTGAAAGTATCAAACTTCAGAGCAAAAACACATTCTGTTTTACTCAACTTTTAAAACAAAAATATTCATATTCATCGTAAAATATATTTACACTTCACCGTTAAATTTATTTACCATACTTAATATGTTAAATTATTAATTGGCTGTATTTCATGCACTTATATTTTGTGGCATAATAATAGCAATACAGCTGAATGATATGATCCGGCAGTACACTTAATTCGTAGCATCAGTTTTCAAAATTGCAAGGAACAGAGAAGTAAATTAGTTAATACGGCCAATGTGAATAACAAGTATGATTAGAAATTATATTAAAACAGCAATTAATAGCCTGATAAGAAATAAGTTTTTTTCGTCAATTAATATTATCGGTTTAGCACTGGGGATAACTGTAAGTCTCCTAATGCTGATGTATGTTGTTAATGAATTCAGCTACGAAAGTTTCCAGAAAAACAGACAAAATATTTACCGGATAGCTCTTGAATGGGGAAATGAAGGGAGTAAAATGAAGCTAGCAGGAACAATGCCTGCTCTGGCACCTGCAATTAAAACACAAATACCAGAAATAGAGCAGGCAGTTAGAATCAGGAAAGAATATGATGCAGTAATTAAAAACAAGGAAGACCAGGATATAAAAGAAGATAATCTATTCTTCGCTGATCAGGGAGTATTTCAGATTTTTTCATTTAAAATGCTGGAAGGGAATACAGGGGATGCTCTTGTTGATCCATTTTCTGTTGTGATATCAAAAGATATTGCAATAAAATACTTCGGAACAGGTAATCCATTAGGCCACGAATTAATCCTCTATGATAATCCGCTGACTATCACAGGTGTTATGGATAACATCCCTGAGAACACCCATCTTAAATGCGACTTGCTGGTTTCATACTCCACTCTTAAAGCAATGGGCCGATCGGCCGACCAGCCCTGGAATCAATGGGGTGAAGATATGACATATATACTGCTAAAAAATAATGTGCCAGCTAGCTCGGTTGTTCCCAAAATGGAGGAACTACTCAGAAAAAATGCAGGGGAATGGATGGCTTCAAAAATGAAATTCATAATTCAGCCCTTGAATGAGATTCATTGGGAAACCGATACGCGTGGAGATATTGGACCAAAAGGAAACAAAGGATATGTTTACATATTCCTTTCTGCTGCCATATTTATTTTGCTTATAGCATGTTTCAATTATTTAAATCTTTCCATATCTCAATACCTGGGGAGGATGAAAGAAGTGGCAATACGAAAGACAGCAGGAGCAAACAAAAAACAGCTTATCAGTCAATTCATGACTGAATCAATGGCTATCATACTGATTGCAACAATTATTGCAGTATTTCTTTTTGATGGCGTTTACCTTAATCTCTATTCTTACCTGGGGACTTCCTTCGTCCTGGGTAATCAATATTTTACAGTTCTTTCTTTAATTGTGATCTCGATAATCATTGTTGTGGGTTTATTTGCTGCAGGTTACCCTGCATTCTATATTTCACGTTTCAACCCTATTGAAATATTAAGAGGAGAATCGGTTGGATTGAGAAAAAAATTAACTTTTCGTAAGCTGTTGTTAATGTTTCAGTTTGCTATTTCAATAGTACTACTTGCCGGTACAATAATCATTTTTCGTCAGTTAGACTACATGAAAAATTCAAGTCTCGGCTTTAATAAAGAAAATGTCATCATTGTTACATTCCCCGGGTCGAAACAATCCATAGCCAACAAATATGATGTTCTAAGAGATGAACTGTTAAAAAACTCAAATGTACAGTCTGTTTCAGGGGCATACACCTTGCCCGGGGTTAATAGTCAGATGACAATAAGTGTTAGTGACAAAGGCGCTGCTCCTGACAATTCAATGAATATACAAGCACTGCCGGCAGATTATGGGTTCGTAAAATCAATGGGACTTGAGATTTTGGAAGGCAGAAATTTCTCCCGGGACTATTCCACTGACAAGTATGGGAGTGTGATTCTTAATCAGACAGCTGTAAGTATGCTGGGACTTACAGATCCTATTGGCAAGAAACTTACAATACCAGGAGATGAATATAAAGAAGGGGTAGAAGTTATAGGTATTGTCAGGGACTTTCATTTGCAATCGTTCCATAATAAAATAAGCCCGATGCTTATATACATAAATCCGAAGATGTATATATACATGGCAATAAGAGTAAATCCTCAAAACCCTGAAGAAACCATTAATTATGTAAAAAATATCTGGAAGAATGTATTACCAGGTATCGGTTTCAATTATAAGTACCTCGAAGATTCATATGATAGCATGTATAATCCCGAAGAAAAGACAGGTAAGTTACTCACTGCATTTACAGTTATGGCGCTGTTTATTTCATGCCTGGGCTTATTTGGATTTGCTTCATTTATTGTAAGTAAAAGAATTAAAGAAGTTGGAATAAGAAAAGTAATGGGAGCGCAAGTCTCCGGAATTTCATTTCTTTTATCTGGTCAGTTTGTAATCTGGATCCTGGGGTCAAGTCTTGTTGCTTGTCCTGCAGCATACATACTGGCAAGTAACTGGCTTCAGAATTTTGCCTTTCACGTTAAATTTGATTGGTGGATTCTTTTGGTATCAGTATGTTTTGAGCTGTTTATTGCCCTGCTAACAGTTAGCTGGTTAAGCTGGAAGACAGCAAGAAGAAATCCGGTAGAGGCATTGAGATATGAGTAGTTTACCCCCAAACCCCCCAAGGGGGGCTTAAAAACTTTGCAATGTATTACGCAATACATAAAATGACAATAACAAAGATTAATAAATGAAAGTCCTCTTTTCGGGAATCTTCAAATTCTTAAAGTCCCCCTTGGGGGATTTAGGGGTGACTTGCTGGCAGAGCTGGAGGGCTGCAACGAGGAATCAAGTAGAGGAATTGAGTAATTAAAGAAAAATATGATTTAAGAAGAATAATATGGGAAGGTTAAAATTCTTTTTAGGCATCTACAGCCGTAACTTATTTTCAAACAAAAAGTTTGCATGGATAAACATCATTGGATTATCTGTTGGCGTTACAGTTAGTTTATTGATCCTGCTATATATTCGTTTTGAAACTTCATTCGACAATTTCAATCCTAATGCAAAAAATATTTACCGGATCGTTAGTAAAAATATTCAGGATGGAACAGTTGGAGCTTCTACTCCTCTGGCTTTATCAGATGTGCTAAAAAGTGATTACCCCGAAATTGAGAAGGTAGTTTCACTACTGAGTACATATAATGTCATAAAAGTGGGTGAAGAGAGGTTTGAGAACCTGAGAGGTGCTGTTGCTGAAAAAGAAATTTTCCCATTTTTCAATCTTCCCCTGAAATCAGGCAATATGTCAACTCTATTTCAGATCCGTTTGAAGTAGTTATAACTCAGAGCCTGGCAAAAAAACTATACGGCACAATAGACGCACTTGGAAAAACACTTGAATATGAGACCTTTACATTTACTGTTTCAGGTATTATGGATGATATCCCTTCTAATTCTATTCTCAATTTTGATTATATTCTATCCGATGGTTTCAGGTATAAATATTTTACCGATCTGGATCAAAGGTGGTATCATTTCGGACTTTTCGTTTTTGTTACATTCAATGGAAACAAGGTCCCTGATGCATTTGAATAGAAGCTTAAGAGGCATTGAGAATCAATACTATCCCGATTTTATGAAAGGGAGATTCAATTATCAGGTAGTGAATTTCAAAGGAAGTCATCTGAATACGAGAAATACAAAATGACATGGTTCCTGCAATCAGTCCGGCGTTATTATGGATACTTTCAGCTATTGCATTAGGAATACTTATAATTGCATGCCTGAATTTTATGAATATTTCAATTGCTGATGCCGGAAAAAGAAATATTGAAACAGTAATCAAAAAAGTTAGTGGTGCTTCTCCTGGAAACATCATTGTTGATTTTTTCGCAGAAACCTCATTCCTGGTATTAATAAGTCTGATGATCTCATTCTTCAGTGTATACCTGCTTTTCCCCTTCTTCAGGGAGCTGACAGGTAAAAATATTATTGTTAAGTCTGTCTGATCCTGTTTTATGGACAGGAGTGATTGGTTTTGGAATACTTACAATATTTCTTTCAGGAATTTATCCTGCCATAGTATTGTCCAGACCATCACCTTCCAGAATACTACTTCATAATAAGGAAACTGATAAGAATAAATTCACATTCCAGAAAAGCTTTGTTGTTCTCCAATTCAGTATTGTGATGATAATAGGGATATCCCAACTCCTGATTTATAAACAAATACTGTTTTTACGAAGTCATGAAACCGGCTTTAATAAAGAAAATCTGATTACAATACCTGTAGGCTCGATTGGGAATAATGGTGCTGAAAGGATGAAGAACACAACACTTTTTGTACAATCACTTGAAAAATTTCAGGCCGGGGGTTATTTGAAAACATCAGTAACTGAGTTTGTACCAGGATTTGGCTTCAGAAATAAATTCAATGTGTACTCTGAAGACAACCGGAATCAGGAAGGTATTGAGATGCTTTCCTGTGATGTAGATGAGAATTTTTTAAATGTTTACGGTATGCATATGATTTCCGGAAGATTTTTCTCAAAAGATTATTCCTCCGATGTTGATGCACTGATAATAAATGAATCAGCCATGGAAAAAACTGGGATGGAAGTCTCTTGAAGGCAAATATCTGGGACTTTTCTCCAGGGATAACCGGAAAGAAATTATTGGAGTAATAAACGATATTAACGTTAAATCGTTGCAATATCCTGTGAAGCCTATGATATATCAGTTTGGTCGTCATCATAATTATCCCGGTTATGTGACAATCAGATTAAATCCTGATAAGAAAGCAGAGTCAATTCAATTTATTAAGACGAAATGGTCGGAGCTGTTCCCTGACATCCCCTTCAGTTTTGAAAGTGTTGAAGAAAAGTTCAATAATGCATATGGATCAGAGAAAAAACTCGCCGGGATAACAGGGGTCTTTTCAATTCTTGCTCTGCTGCTCTCCTCACTGGGGATATATGCATTAAGTGCTCTTGAAGCAGAAAAGAGGATAAAAGAGATAGGTATACGTAAAATTAATGGAGCCAGAGTATCTGAGGTAATGATAATGTTGAATAAAGAAATGGTAAAGTGGGTGATAATTTCAATTATTATAGGTATCCCATTTTCAATATTTTCTATTAATAAATGGCTGCAAAGTTATGCCTACAAAACCCAGATGAGCTGGTGGATTTTTCTGTCATTGCCGGGGTTAATGCATCTGTGAATTAGCATTATTACTGTCAGCTGGCAGAGCTGGAGAGCAGCAACAAGAAATCCTGTGGAGGCACTGAGATATGAGTGACGAAATCCTCGTAAACGAAGTGCAGCGGGATGGAGGCATTGAGATATAAATAATTAAAAAATTATAAATATAATACACCTGATTATCATGTTTTTAGCCGGAGTACTCAAGATCACAATAAGGAATTTTAAAAAAAATATTACTTCCAGTCTTATAAAAACTATAGGCTTGGCAATAAGCATTACAGCTGTAATAATTATCTGGTCTTACGTAATTAATGAGAATAAGTATGATAAGGGGATACCAGCCAGTGACAGGATATTCCGGCTGGATGCACACTGGGCAAGTATGCCGGCTTTTCCTGGATATGCCATAAACCAGAATATTGGAAGTCAGATTGTATCCGCCAGATTAAATTTCTGGCAAGATGTTGGAATTCAGGTTAACAATACTCCATTTAACATTAAAGAAATGGCATTCGTTGACAGTACTTTTTTTAAAGTATTCCAATTTGACGTAATTGAAGGAAACCCTGAAGAAGCATTGATTCGACCATTTTCATTGATCCTTTCGCAATCTGTTGCCAGAAAACTTTTCGGTGCTACAGACGCACTTGGGAAAATAGTCAGATTTCAGAACGAATATGATTTTACTGTCACAGCTATTATAAAAGATCATCCTTACCTCCATTTCAATACCGACGTTCTTGCTTCCATTAGCAGTCTGGAACAGATCCAGTACAAAGGTGTACTAAGAGCGTATGACGGTTGGATGTATCCCACATATCTGATTCTTCCTGAGACCATGTCACAGATGGAATCAAAAAAAATGGTTTTTGATCTGTTGAAGCAGGTTGGATATAATGAAAAATTTTCACTAAAGCCATTCCCTGAAATTTATTATTCGCATGAAATAGAAAACGAGAGTAGTACTAAACACGGCAATCTGCTTTACAATAAGATACTTATTGCTGTGTCGATCTTTATATTATTGCTGGCAGCAATAAATTTTATCAATTTAACTATTGCTAATGCAATTGCCCGATCAAAAGAGGTAAGTCTTAAAAAAATCCTGGGAGCTTCAAAAGCGTCGCTAATATTTCAATTTCTTTTCGAAACAGTTTTTTTCATTGTCCTTTCATTCGCATTGTCGTTTATACTTTTATGGTTCTTTAATCCACTATTAGGTTCATTAGCCGGACTAACAGTAAGTTTTTCAAAATTTTATACTGCTCAAAACTTATTAACTTTGTCATTCGGAATTATTGTATTTGTAATAATCTCAGGAGTTTATCCAAGTATATATATCAGTTCATATACCATTAATTCAAGTAAAAAAATACGAACAGGCTTTTTTAATCATATCGGTATCCGTAATGGTTTGGTTCTTTTTCAGAATTTAATATCAATTACCCTGATTTGTACCACGCTTATTGCCAGCCAGCAGTTTCGTTACATGAACAAAAAGGACCTTGGCTTTAACAAGAATGATATAGTTAATCTTAAGATCAATTCACAATTGCAGGACAAGCTGGAATTATTCAAGGAAAAAATGCTGAAGTTTCCTGAAATAGTAAATATCTCTTATTCCAGCAGAATCCCTGGTAATTATTGGGGATCATGGTGTTGTGTAAAGATTGAGGGCAAAGAGAATAAGTATTTTAATAATTACGTTGATCCTGATTATTTAGCAACAATGGGCATTATGATTAAAGAAGGCCGTAACTTTTCAGCGGAAAATCCGGCTGATCTAAAAACAACCTACCTTATTAATGAGACAGCTATTAAACTTTATAATCTGAAGGAGCCTATTGGGCAAATAATTCTCCCCGGAAACGGGATAAAGGGTCAGATTATTGGTATCATCAAGGATTTCCATTACAGGGGGCTGAACTACGAACAATCTCCACTGCTTCTTTTTTACACAAACGACTATTTGAGATATATAAATATTCAAATTAACTCTAAAAATACTGAAGGAGCACTGGCAAAGATTAAAACCACCTGGGATGAGTTATGTCCTGCATTTGCTTTTGAATATACTTTCCTGAATGAAACTTATGATTTACAGTATAAATCGGAAAGAAGATTTGAGAATCTGCTCTTTGCCTTTGCATTACTGGCATTATTCATAGCAAGTATTGGCTTGTTTGGACTTTCAATATATTCAACTGTGCGACGGACAAAAGAAATCGGGATACGAAAAGTAAACGGAGCCAGAGATTCGGAGATCCTTATTATGCTAAATCGGGACTTAGTATTCTGGATTATTATAGCTTTTGTAATGGCATGTCCTATTGCTATTTATGCAATGAATATCTGGCTAAAGAATTTTGCTTACAAAACAAGCATAACCTGGTGGATCTTTGCTCTGACAGGTGTAATTGCTCTGGGGATTGCAATCATTACAGTCAGCTGGCAGAGCTGGAGAGTATCGACAAGAAACCCTGTTGAGGCACTCAGATATGAGTGACGAAATCCTCGCAAACGAAGTGCAGCGGGATGGAGGCATTGAGATATGAATGATTTACCCCCTAAATCCCTCATCCCGGCAGCTATCGGGAGGGGGACTTAAAAATCAGGCAACAAAATATGTATTACATAAAATGATAATAACAAATATTAAGAAATGAAAGTCGAATTTTTCGGGAATTTAGTTAGTAATTAAATAAAAATTTAACATGAAAACCAAAATGAATCTAAAAACGTACACGATGATTGCAATGCTGGCAACACTGCTTTCATGCAATGGATTTACCCAGGAAAACAGGACTCCTACCATAGTAAAAACCTTTGATCTGGATCAGCCCGGTATACTTGATGCCAAATCATCCGGCGGAGGAGTAGTGGTAAAGACTCATGATCAAAATAAAGTAGTGGTCGAGTTATTTGTTAGAAAAAACGGAAGGCAATTATCTCCATCAGATCCGGATGTCGATGATGTTCTTGAAATTTATAATTTGGATATCGGGAAAAATGGTCCCGTCATTACTGCAAATATTGAGCGGAAATTACGTTACAATCCATGGAAAAATACTGGCATTTCAATGACCATTACAGTCCCCCGTGACATATCGTGTAACATTTCATCCAGCGGAGGTGGATTAAAAATTTCCGGGGTAAAAGGCACACATAAATTTTCGAGCAGCGGAGGTGGAGTACAACTGGAAGATATAACAGGAACAACTACTGCAAGTTCATCCGGTGGTGGAGTGAAAGTAACGAATCAGAACGGGGATATTCACCTGAGTTCCAGCGGAGGGGGTGTCACTTTAAATGATGCAAGTGGCAGCGTTTATGCACATAGTTCCGGAGGTGGTGTACATCTGAATAATATTCATGGTGATGTGGATGCCGGCAGTAGCGGCGGCGGAGTAAGTGTTTCCGGGGAGGCAGGGTATGTAAAAGCCACATCCAGTGGTGGACGGTGCGTATTAATATAGCCAGCTTAAGCAAGGAATTATATCTGCAATCCAGTGGAGGAGGAATTGATGCAACCATTAAAAATGGGGACAAACTTGGACTGGATCTGGATCTGAGCTCAGATAAGGTTAATATTGAGCTTCATAATTTCTCAGGCAAAGTTGAAAAGAACCGTGTAAAGGGAACTTTGAATGGCGGAGGGATTCCGGTTTATATGCATTCCAGCGGGGGAAATGTAAACGTACGGTTTGAAGATTAGAAGTGTTGAGAAAAATAACATTGTAAAGAACATAAAGCTCTAATGAGGGGTATCATACAACATTCATTATGAATATACTACATCTAAAAACCAGTCTTCGGTTTTTACTAAGCAAGAAGCAATACCTGATCATAAATATTTTAGGTTTAGGTATAGGAATAGCATCATTCCTGATTCTTTCGCTGTATATATACAATGATCTTACCTTCAACCATTTTAATAAACATCTTGAGGATATTTACCGGGTACGGGAAGGAGAATCAGTTCAGACCAAAGGATTATTGTTACCTAAAATACTGGAACAAATCCCTGAGGTTGAGAACGGAACACGGATTTTTGGCTGGGATGGTTTCAGGATAAGCTATAAAGAGACTGCCTTTCCCTGAAAATATTCAATACGTTGACACAGGATTCTTTTCGGTGTTTTCTTTTCCATTTAAGTATGGATCAGCCAGGCCCGGCATTTATGAAAAATATGGGGTTGTTATCAGTACTGATTTTGCCAAAAAGTATTTTGGTGACGAATCTCCTCTCGGAAAAAAGCTTCAGGTCAAGTTTGAAAATATCTTTCTGCAGGTAAATGGTGTAGTTGAGATCCCTGATAACTCTTCTGTGAAATTCGATATCGTTGCCTCATATGAAACAGGGACAGCAATTTCACCATGGATCAAAGATGTGCATGACTGGTATAATACCTTCTCTACAACCTATATCCTGTTAAGGAAAGGAATATCACCGGAAAGTATTCATGAGAAACTACAAAGCATTGTACATGAAAACTTTATTCCTGTAGGTGAAAATACTACGGACCTGAATCTTTTGGCTTTTAAAGATTATCATGCTGCAGAGGAATCGAACAGGACTTTAATCATAATTTTGAGTATAGTTGCTCTTGGGATAATCGGAATTGCAATTGTCAATTTTATTAACCTCACAATAACTAATTCATTTTCAAGGACTAAGGAAATTGGAATTAAAAAAGTTTGCGGAGCTACAGGTGGTATTCTGATCCGGCAGATTATGAGTGAGGCTTTAATTGTAAGCTTTATTGCATTACTTATCGGAATAGAATCAGCCTCCTTAATCCTTCCCTCTTTTAATAAACTGTTTGACATAAATTTGCAATTCCACATTGCACAATACAAATTTTTATTCATTTTAGTGATTTCAGTCTGGCTGATTGTCGGGATTTCTTCAGGGTTGATTCCATCTTTGTTCTGGGCCAGGACACGGTTAATACAAATTCTTCAGGGAAATATTATTTCCAACAAGAAAAGCAGTTCTGCCCGTTACTCACTGGTAATAATCCAATTCGTCATTGCAATAATTCTTATATCAGGTACACTGCTTATTCGCAAACAGCTTAGTTATATGATTCATACAGATCCTAAATTTGACAGGGAGAATGTTTTAGTTGCAGAGCTTAACAGCTGGGAGTATCCTGATCTCAAAGTCGCATCGAATAAATTTAAATATATATCTAAAGAACTGGAATCCAGCCCGTATGTTGAGTCTGTCTCTTTTTCTCAGAACATACCGGGCCTTTATAGTCAGAATTATAATAACTTTTATCCTGAAGGCTCAAGTGAAGTAAATGATATCCATTTAAGGAAAGCTTATGTTGGAAGGAACTATTTCAAAACATATGGAATCAAGGTATTAAGCGGTACAGGGTTTGATCAGCAGTTGATCTCTTACAAAAACTGTGTGGTATTAAACAGGTCAGCCATGAATAAACTTGGTTTCGTGGCAGCATCAGATCAAATTATCCATGAGAGTACCAAAACAGGATACGTCTGGAAAATAATTGGAATGATTGAAGATTTCAGCTATCAGGGTGTTCAGGGTGAGATGCAGCCCCTCGCTCATTTTTTTGCGAACAGGAGGATCTGACTAACTGGAGTTATATGTCTGTAAGAGCTAAAGCCGGGAATACCCCTCAGGTCATAAGTCTGCTTAAAAAATTATGGCAGGATACCGAACCAAAAACTACTGTGAGCTATTTCTTTGCCATTGACAAACTGAATGAATATTACAAGGAATATGTTCAGACAAATAAGATTATTGCATGGTTTTCAGCTTTGGCAATAATACTCTCATGCATGGGTCTTTTTGCTTTGTCATCGTATGCTCTCACGCGCAAGACAAAAGAAATAGGGATACGCAGAGTAAACGGAGCAAAAATTTATGAAGTGATGGTAATGCTAAATACAGATTTCATAAAGTGGATAGTTATTGCTTTTGCGATTGCAACTCCTGTTGCATGGTTCTCCCTTCACAAATGGCTTGAGAACTTTGCCACAAGGACAACACTTAGTTGGTGGATTTTTGCTCTGGCAGGAATAATTGCGCTGGGGATAGCAATCATCACAGTGAGCTGGCAAAGCTGGAGGGCAGCGACAAGGAATCCTGTAGAAGCATTAAGATATGAGTAATCTACCCCCAAACACCCCAATGGGGGCTTTTATAAGGAAATGGAAGATTATTTGCAAAAAAGGAAAAACGACAGAATCATAGTATTAAGATTTACTAATTCAGAAGTTCAAATAATATTGAAGAGGTAATAAAAAATATAGAAAATGAGATCAATAGCAGAATTGAAAGTCCCCCTTGGGGTCCCGATAGCTATCGGGATAGGGGTGGATTTTCCGAGGCAGAGATTGAAAGACAATCAAGCTTCGTAACACACTGAGTAACCCGCAATAAATAAGTAATTAATTAAAATATTAAAGAATGAAGAAACTGAACATAATATTACGTAGAATTCTCAGACAGAGATTAAACTCCGGCATAATCCTAATCAGCCTGGCCATAGGGATGGCCTGTTTTAACCTGATTATTATGTTCATCAGTCGTGAATTAAGAACAGACTCATTTCAAAAGAGATCCGATCAGATTTTCGCACTACAATGTGATGATCCGTGGGGACAGAAGATGTATTCCTGTCGTTTCGGATCAGCAGAATATATGAAGAAAAACTTTGCCCAGGTTGAAGATTTCTGCCGCATAAGTGCTGCCGGTTCACAGAAGATTGAAGTTAATGCTGAGGAATATTTTGACAAACCCCAGATCATTTCAGCAAGTTCCAACTTCTTCGATTTCTTTTCGTACCGGCTTTTAACGAATAATCCGGAAACAGCTTTAGAAGCAACTAATAACCTTGTTATTTCAAAGGATTTGGCCAGAAAATATTTCGGGTCAAAAGATCCTATAGGGAAAATAATCACATTTTTCAATCGCGATAAAGTTGAACAAATGGTAGTTACCGGAATATTTGAGAAGCCTGTTGACAATTCACAGATAGAATTCGATATGGTAAGGCTTATAGGTGAAAAGGATAGCCGGTGTTATGTCAGATTGACTAAAAATGGCTGATGTGGCAGAGCTGGAAAAGCTCTTCAAAGAGAAAAAAGAGACTATTCCAATTATAAATACAGGTACACCCGGATCATATTACCTGAAACCATTAAAAGAGGCCTACTTCGACACAGGCAGGCACACCAGTTTTGAAGCATCCAGGGATAAGACCGATTTGTGGATTGCCCTGGTAATCGGACTGATGATAATTGGGATAGCTTCGTTTAACTATCTCGGATTGCTTGCAAATAACCTTATTGAAAAAACCAAAGAATACAATATAAGAAGAATAAACGGTGGTTCTGCTTCCAGTTTCATAATCGACTTTATGGCTGAGAATTTTATTGTTATTGCAGTCTCATTTTTGATAAGTCTGTTTTTGATGCAGGAGATGATGCCATTTTTCAATGAACTGACAGGGAGTAGTATTACAGAAAAATTTATACTGCAGGGAAGACAGATAGCTTCTCTTCTGGGAATAGTAGCTATTCTGCTCTTTATAACATTCCTGTTTGTAGTGTACAGAATTCATTCCGATTTAAACAAAAATTCTTTAAAACCCACGGAAGGAAAATAATTTCAAAAATGTCCGTTTCCCTGTTTTCAATATCTTACAACTGGCAAGCTCTGTAGCACTAATAATTTGTTCCATAATAATTATTAAGCAGATGATCTTTATAACCAATAAGCCTATTGGTCTGGACAAAGAGGTTATTGAGGTAAAACTACCTCCTTCATATGCTGAAAAGGCCGGGCTTTTTGAAGCTGAACTGAAAAAAAACAGTTCAATTGATAAAGTCTCTGTATGTGGAACATCTCCGTTGCTTGAGCATTTTTTACTCTTATTGAAATATTCGGAAAATGGCGTTGAAAAAGAATACTCTCCTGCCGGTTTTACAGGTGACGAAAACTACATTAAAACACTTGGAATAACTCTTGTCGCCGGTTCAGATTTTTCTGAAAATGCAGCATCAAATATCAATAAATGTCTCGTAAATGAATCATTCGTAAAACTATTTGCAGGACAGGATCTGATTGGAAAACCCTTTCCCGGGATGGAAAACAGGACAATAGTTGGAATAGTTAAGGATTTCCATTATTCAAGCTTAAAATCATATGTAGAACCTGCATTCATTGCGTTTGACAACAAAGGCGGTCATCTTATGGTAAAAGGTACTGCAAATCAGGCTAGCACAGACACGTGAAACAATATCGCAGGTATGGAAAAACCTTATTCCTGATTATCCTGTAAATATTGAATCTGTTGGTGATCGATACGAATGGTTTCACAGGGAAAATAAAAACTATATCAGGCTTATTGGTGCATGCTCTCGTCATCAGTCTCTTCTTATCGATGATAGGATTATTCGCTATATCATACCAGACAAGTCGCTATCGCACAAAAGAGATAGGTATTCGAAAAATTAACGGCGCCAGGATTTATGAAATATTGGGTATGCTCAACAACGATTATACAAAATGGATAGCCATAGCATGCATAATTGCCTTCCCTGCTGCATGGTATGCTATGCATAAATGGTTAAATAATTTTGCCTATAAAACCGAATTTAAATGGTGGGTATTGGTAATTGCAGGTTTGATTGCCCTGATTATCACACTTTTTACTGTCAGCTGGCAGAGCTGGAGAGCAGCGACAAGGAATCCTGTTGATGCACTTAAGATATGAATAGAACTACCCCCTAAATCCCCCATCAGGGGGACTTAAAATTTGGTACTATATTATGGAATAATAAAATTGATAATAAGAAAGATTAATAGATGAAAGGAGTAAGTATTGAGTATCCAATGTATTTTGGCGCAAAACCTGATATTTTCAAGAAAGCCAGAGAACTCAGAAAAATGGAGACTCCATCTGAAAAATTATTGTGGACTAGTCTACAAAAAAATCAGGTACTTGGCTTGCATTTCAGGCGTCAACATCCCATTAGTATATTTATTGCCGACTTCTATTGTCCTAAAATTAATTTGGTGATTGAGATCGATGGAGAAATCCATGATATTCCTGAATATAAAATACATGACATAGGAAGGAGTGAAATACTTAATGATTTTGGCATTAAAGTTATTCGGTTTACTAATGAACAGATTTTTAAAGATATTGAAAGCGTAATAAAAAATATAGAAACCTATGTTAACATTATATTGGCTAACACAGATTAGATTAAAGAATATAAATAAGTTCGATGCTTACAAAAAACAAAAGTCCACCTTTTCTGGAATTTACAAATTCTTAAAGCCCCCCATTTGGGGGGTCTGGGGGGTGTTTTCTGGCAAAGCTGGAGAGCAGCAACAAGGAATCCGGTAGAAGCACTTCGATACGAGTAAATATTCTTCAGAATTATGGAGTAATAAAATTTTATGATACACGATTTTAAAATATTAATAAGGCGAATAAGGAGTGAAAAAAACCTTTCAATATTGACATTGGCAGGATTAACTTTAGCTTTTAGTGTCACTATTCCATTAGCCTGTAACATAAAATATCACAAATCATTTGACAGTTACCATCCCGATTCTGACAGAATATTCAATGTATATATCGATGAAACTTATCATGGGACAAACGACGTATACAGTGAGTTACCATTGGCATTTGGAGAATATATTCAAGAATTATATCCTGAGGTTGAAAACATAGTACGTACCAAAGATGTATCTGATGTATTGGTTACAAGAGATAATACAGAGGGATGGAAAGAAGATGTCCTGTGGGCAGATCCATCATTCAAGAACGTATTCTATCTGAATTTATTGGCAGGAAGCAAGGAAACATTTCTTGAATCTCCAAATGAGATTTATATATCAGAGTCTCTTTCCATGAAAATTTTTGGAGATTTAAATTCCCCGGGGGAAATCATTAAGATCGATGGGAAAGGATATACAATTGAAGGAATCTTTAAGGATTACCCGGGTAATTCCCATATGAAGTTTTCAATCCTGATCCCTTTGAAAAGCAGAATCCCGGATGAAAACAAATATGAATGGGACAGTTATGAATTTCTTACATATGTTAAAGTAAAGAAAAACACTGACGTAAATGAATTCGAAAAAAAGTTACAGTCATTTATTAAGCAATACTAAGATTACCCCTGGTTAAAAACAAATCACAACCTTGATTATGTATTTAATGATAAAAATTCCTTCAAACTAAAATTGTTGCCTGTACAAGATATTCATTTACATGGCAGGTTCATCTCCAGCTTTGAAAATGAGAGCAGTAGCTCTGTTATTACAATAAACTTGGCTATAATTCTTGTCCTCCTTTTTATTGCATATTTTAACTTTATCGGCTTTTCATTCTCAAGAGGTAAACGACATTTTTTTCAGATTACCATTAAGCGGAATTTTGGAAGCCTCGCGAAGTAATCCGATTGGAGATGTGCTGTTAGAGCACTGACTAATACAATAATTGCCTTCACTCTTTCTCTCATAATAATCTATGAATTCCGAAATACCAACTCTCCGATTTTATCCGATTTTATCACCCTTTCACCATACAGCTATGTATTGCCTTTAGCTCTTCTTCTACTTGCTGCAGTAGTCATTTCTGTTTTATCCGGAGCAATATCCGGAGTTTATTTCACTACAATATTACTTAAATCACATTCCGGAAGGCTGCCTTCATTTTCTCAATTCTGGCTGAATCGTTTCATCGTTGTTTCGCAAATGGCTTCATCAATTGTCCTTATAATCTGCATAATAGTAATTTTCAAACAACTTAAATTTTTAACATCCTTTGATAATGGTATTGACATTACAAACATATTGGTATGTCAATAATGGGTACAGAATAGGGAATCATTATCCTGCATTAAAAAGTGAATTAGAAAAATCATCTCTTATCGCAGATGTATCCTGTTCAAATTCATATCCATTTAACTATATGTCAACAAGTAGCTTTAAGCGTGTCAACTCAGAGGATCAGAATCCCTATCCATTTCAATATTTCAGGGTAGACTCAGGATTCCAAAATGTATTCAATTTTAAACAAATAAAAGGAAGATGGTTTTCAGGTGCTTATCATGATAAAAATAGTGCTATAATTTTCAATAGAAGCAGCGGTTAAGCTAATGGGAATAAAGAACCCGATAGGTGAGGAATTTACGAGGTTTGATTACCCGGGCAAAAGGTATCATATTATAGGTATTGTGAATGACTTTAATTTCAGGTCGCTACATCACCTTATTGAGCCTCTGCTAATAATGCCCTTAGAAGAGAATGACTGGTGGCGCTACATCGAAATTAAAAGCACAACTAATGACAGGGAACTACTATTAGCTGAAGTAAAAAATGTCTGGAATAAAATCTCAGGTAATGAATATTTTGATTACTCATTTCTTGAAGATAATGTTTCATTGCTCTATGAAAAAGAGAGAAAGCTGGAAAAATCAATAAGCATATTCTGCATAATTGCTATTCTGATTTCCTGCTTCGGCCTGCTGGGTATCGTTTTTAACACCACAAATGAAAAAACAAAAGAGATCGGTCTTCGAAAAATTAATGGTGCGAAAGTTTCTGAAGTAGTCTCTCTGTTAATCAATGATAATGTGAAATGGGTAATAATTGCTTTTGTAATTGCGTGTCCTGTTGCAGTCTATATCATGCACAGATGGCTACAATCGTTTGCATATAAGACGGAATTAAGCTGGTGGATTTTTATATTGGCTGGCATTATTGCTATTACGATCGCTCTGCTGACTGTCGGCTGGCAGAGCTGGAGAGCAGCAACAAGGAATCCTGTAGAAGCATTAAGATACGAATGATCTACCCCCTAAATCCCCCATCTGGGGGACTTAGAATTTTGGTATTATATTATGGAATACATAAAATGATAATAAAAAAGATTAACAGATGAAAGGAGTAAGTATTGAGTATCCAATGTATTTTGGAGCAAAACCTGATATTTTTAAGAAAGCCAAAGAACTCAGAAAAATGGAGACTCCATCTGAAAAATTATTGTGGACTCGTCTACAAAAAAATCAGGTACTTGGCTTGCATTTCAGACGTCAACATCCCATAAGTACATTTATTACCGACTTCTATTGTCCTAAAATTAATTTGGTGATTGAGATCGATGGAGAAATCCATGATATTCCTGAATATAAAATACATGACATAGGCAGGAGTGAAATACTTAATGATTTTGGCATTAAAGTTATCCGGTTTACGAATGAACAGATTTTTAACGATATTGAAAGCGTTATAAAAAATTTAGAGACCTATATTAACATTTTATTGGCTAACACAGATTAGATTAAAGAATATAAATAAGTTCGATGCTAACAAAAAAACAAAAGTCCAGCTATTCGGGAATTTACAATTTCTTAAAGCCCCATGGCATGGGGGGGGGTAGGGACTAACTCGTATTAAGATATGAATAGACTATGATAAACCTGAAACTCATTATTCGCAATCTTTTAAGGAGCAAGACTCATTCAGCTCTCAATATTCTTGGACTGGCAACCGGGCTTGCATGCGCAATCGCTGTGACTGTATGGGTTAAGTATGAGTTTAGTTATGACAGACATCTCCCAGAGGCAGACAGAACATACAGACTTACTTTTGAAACAAGTAGTTCAGGAAACACTTTTCATTTTGCACGCTGCTGGGAAACATGGGTATGGCAAATGCCCGGAACATTTCCCCAGATTGAGGAAATGGTCCGGCTGGCACCATATCGCCATACGGCAATTAAGGTCGGAGAAAATAAACTGTATTCTGACCGTGTTTTTGCAACAGACACAAATTTCTTCAAAATATTTGGGGTCAGCTTGCTGTCCGGAGATATAGACAGAGTACTGACAGAACCTAATTCTGCTGTAATATCTTCATCAATTGCACATAAGTGTTTTGGTGATACTGATCCTGTCGGAAAGATAATTATGATATCAGGGGAACAGGATACAAAGATGGCTCCTTTCAGCAGTAAAAGGTGTTATGCAGGATACTCCACTGAATTCTCACGTTCATTTCGATATAATTACATCGTTTGCTAATCCGGAGGAACCTCCTTCGTGGGCATATGTGTATATTCTGCTAAGAAAAAACGCCTCTCCTGAAGATCTGATTGCAGGTATCCCTTCATTTATTCAAAGTGTAGTAAAAGAACCATATAAAATGAAGATTACTCCTTATCTTCAGAAGATAACTGATATTCATCTGCACTCGAATAAAGACAGAGAAATTGAACCCAATGGTAACATAACAAGTATATATATCTTCATTTTAGTTGCTTTAGTTTTACTTCTGGTATCATGGGTCAATTTTTATAATCTCAACAAAGCAAGACTACTATCAACTAAAGAAACAGCTTCATATACAGCGCATTACCGGAGCCAGTAATAAAATTATCGTACTTCAATCCTTTATTGAATCAGGCATGGTTGTTATACTATCGTTAATTCTTGCTATTATTTTTATTGATCTGGCCATAAATCCGGCACAAAAAATATTTGGTTTTAACCTTTTACCCGGAGGATATAAAGATATCATCAACAACCTGAGCATAATTGCAGGTTTGTTAACCCTTTCGCTTCTGGCCGGCAGTCTTCCGGTTCTGATGTATATTACCAAAGATATCAGTATATCAACAGAAAGCAGTCAAAAACTATCCTGAACATCATGCAAGATCAAGCTATGGACTTTTGATGACAGCACAGTTTACTCTTTCTGTTATTCTTTTGATTGCCGCTTTTACAATTTATAAGCAAAACAATTTCATGTTTTCGAAAAGTCTTGGAGATATGAATTCTGATATACTGGTATTCAGAAACCAGAACTGGGAGATACGTTCCAGGTATACAATTTTCAGAAACAGGGCAATGCAAAGCAGCCTTGTAGAGAGCTTTACTGCAACAATGGATGAACCATCCGGAGAAACGCTTGATGCCCTTAAGGTTGATTCTCCGGGCTTTAAAGATAATGCAGAAGAAAAACGACTTTATGTACTCTCAGTTGAAGATAATTTTATTGACTTTTTCAATATTCCCATTATTGCCGGACGTAATTTTTCACCATATAATCCTGATCGTAAAGGTGAAGATTATATTTTGAATGAGACTGCCTTAAAAAGTCTTGGCTGGACTCCTGAAGAAGCAATAGGGCAACCCTTTAAGATTGATTTTCGAGACCCCGGATATTTTTTACGGAGGTACAGTGGTAGGAGTAGTTAAGGATTTCAATTACTCGACTGTAAAACAGAAAATTAAACCATATACTCTGTTTCAGAAGCCAATCTTCTATCTCTGCTACCTGGTTAAAGTTGATTCGGCCAGAAAGGATGAGGCAATTTCCTACCTTAAGAGTATCTGGGATGAAGAGCTTCCTGATTACCCATTTCAGTATGAGTTTCTTAAGTGATCTGTACAAATCAGCATACAGCAAAGAGGTATCACAGGCCAAGATAACCGGCTTCTTTGCCCTGCTTGCAATAATAATTATCTGCTTTGGTCTGTATTCTGTAACATCCGTACTCGTTGCAAGGCGAACAAAAGAGATAGGAATACGAAAGGTTAACGGAGCCAGAGTTATCAGGAGTACTGGCATTGTTAAATAAAGGGTTTATCACGTGGGTGGCAATTGCATGGATAATAGGCTGTCCTGTAGCCTGGTATGCAATGAATAAGTGGCTTCAGAATTTTGTTTACAGAACTGAAATAAAATGGTGGTTTTTTGTAGCATCGGGTCTTATAGTTCTTGCAATCGCTTTGATCACAGTAAGCTTGCAAAGCTGGAAGGCGGCAACAAAGAACCCGGTTGAGGCACTCCGATATGAATAAACTACCCCCAAACCCCCCAAGGGGGGCTTTTTAAAAATGAAAATACTTAAAGTGATGGAAGAATTGGAAAAATCAATGTATTACGGAGCAAATACTGAAGACTCTGTCTGCAGCCAAAATCCTCCGAAAAAATATGACATTATATGAAAAATTACTCTGGGAAAGATTAAAAACAAAACAAGTATGTGGACTAAGATTCCGCAGACAACATCCGATTGCTTTCTTCATAGCTGATTTCTATTGTCATGAAGCAAAACTGGTAATTGAACTTGATGGAGAAATTCATAATCAGCAGAAAGAATATGATGATGGAAGATCTGCTGAAATGGAAAAATATTTCATAAAAGTTATAAGATTTACAAACTCTGAAATTGAGAATAATATGGAAAATGTTATTAAAAAGATTGAGACTGCTATTAAAGAAAGGATTGAAAGTCCCCCTTGGGGGATTTAGGGGTGGATTTTCTTTGGCTGAGCCGGAGGGCGGCGATAAGGACTCCTGTCGAAGCTCTCCGATATGAATTATCTACCCCCAAACCCCCCAAGGGGGGCTTATTAAACATGAATAATACTTTAAGTGATAAGATTTACTAATTCAGAAGTTCAAAATAATATTGAAGAGGTAATAAAAAATATAGAGAATGAGATCAGGAGCAGAATTGAAAGTCCCCCTTGGGGGATTTAGGGGTGACTTATGGCAAAGCTGGAAGGCGGCAACAAAGAACCCTGTTGAGGCACTCAGATATGAGTGACGAAATCCTCGCAAACGAAGTGCAGCGGGATTGAAGCGCTCCGATATGAGTAAGAGTAAATATTGATTAAAGAAATGCAACAGTCAGGTTAAACCATCGTCTTTAGTTCACTATCAATATTACAGTGTAGAAATAAAGAATATGACACTAAACCAAAGTCCTAATCTTATTATATTTACATCAACTATCAATTTAAATCTTAATTAATACTATGAAAAACCTTACTTCAATTTTATTGGTCCTGCTCTGCCTGTCTGCAAATATGACCGCACAAGAGGGGTATACATTAAAAAAGGATTCTCTCCAGTCTGAAGTTCTTAAACAAAATCGTCAACTCCACATCTATTTACCTGAAGGATACGATGCCAGTGTCTGATAATTATCCTGTGATTTACGTCCTGGATGCTATTGACCGTGATCAGCATACAGTACCAACTGCCAGGTTTCTATTTCTTAACCAGAAAATGCCAAAAGCAATTATTGTAGGTGTGTTAAACATTGACCGTGAATCATGATTTTTTGCCTGATTCAAGCAGTAATGCACCTACTGGCGGAGGGGCTGATAACTTTGTCAGATTCTTTAAAACAGAACTTATTCCATATATAAATAAGAATTATAAGGTGGAGCCATTTAAAGTATTAATAGGACACTCCTATGGCGGTGTATTTGCGATGCATGCTCTCATAAGTGATCCGGAACTCTTCGATGCTTATATTGCTATTGATCCCAAGCTTCTGGTATAAGGACAATCTTCCCGTAAAAAATGCCGCTGAAGAATTTAAAAAATCGAAAGACTGGAACAGACCAATATTTATTACCGGACGCGAAGGAGAAGGAATGAAGGGTATGGGAATTAATGATATGGATTCGCTGCTGAAGTTATCTGCCCCTGAAAACCTGGACTGGAAAGTTGTTTCGTATCCAAATGAAGATCATGGATCGGTTACATTTAAAAGTGTTTATGATGGTCTGCGGTACATTTTTGACGGAGGTAACAATTTCAGGGTTCACCCGCTTTCAGGGATATTACCAAAAGGATCAACAAGCTATGCTATTGTTGAGAATATAAATCCCAATGTCAGATATACTCTCGATGGAAGTGAACCAACAAAGGATTCTCCTGTTTGTGAAACGATGATCAAAATAAGTGAACCATGTACCCTGAAAGTTAAAAGTATCGGATCGAGATATAAAAACTATCCAACAGTAACCAGGGTATTTACTGAAGGAGAATACATAAAAGCACCAAAAACAGCAAAGAACCTTAAGCCAGGACTGAAATATTCCTATTATGAAGGAGTATGGGACTCAATACCTGATTTTTCAAAGCTTACTCCGGTTAAAACAGGAATAACAGATAAGATTGACTTCAGCTTTGCATTAAAAAGAGACAGTTTTGCTGTACAATTTGAAGGCTATCTGCATATTACCGAAAAAAACATGTATAATATCTGGGTAGTTTCTGATGATGGTTCCAAAGTTTATTTCAACAATCAGTTACTTCTTGATAACGACGGATTACATTCCTCTGATGTACCTGTTGTCAAACTGCTGCCACTTGAACCAGGATACTACCCTGTGATGATCAGATACTTTGAAAAAACCGGAGGAGAGGCCATTGATCTGGGTTACCTGATAGGAAATGGAAGGCCGGTACCGTTTAGTAAAGAGATGTTATTCTATAAGAAATAAAGATTAAAGGGGAAAAAAGAGGGTGTCTCAGAAATCATTCTCAATTAATCGCAAAGAACTTACACAGAGCTCACTGAGTCCCGATAGCTATCGGGACACAGAGCGCCACAGAGCCAAGAATATTGATCTCAGTGTTACATGTGTTTTCTCTGTGCTCTCGCGGTTAATAAAGACTATGGAGACATCCTTTATTTATTGAACAATATACATAGTTTTGTGGTTCGATGAAGAAAGGGTAAATGTTAGTTAAGCATCAGACTTTGTATGCAGAATTTTATTGAGTCATTAAAAAAGGAACTCCAAAAGGATCTTCCGGGTACTGATATTCAGTGGCAAATGGCTTCCTCTGACAGAATGGTCAGAAACTTTCCCAGAACACCAGGAAAAGATGCACGTATTGCCGCTGTACTGATTCTTCTTTACCCAAAAAACGGATCAGTCTACACTGTCTTTATTCAACGTCCTGACTATAATGGAGTACATGGCGGACAAATCAGCTTTCCCGGAGGCAAACAGGAACCGGAAGATAAGGATATTATTCACACAGCATTACGGGAAGCTAATGAAGAGACAGGAGTTGATCCTGAAAAAATAAGTGTAATTGGTACACTTACACCTTTATTCATCCCTGTAAGTAATATGCTTGTGACTCCTGTTGTTGGCTCAATTGATCATATACCCACCTTCCGGCAAGAAGTAAGGGAGGTTGAATTCATATTTCGATGCCGATCTGGAAAGGCTTCTCGATACGTAAAATAATAAGCATCAGGAAGATGCTTGTCCATGGAGAGATGATGGAAGTAAAATATTTCGATTATGACGACAAAAGTTATCTGGGGAGCAACAGCAATGATGCTGAACGAACTGCTCGTCATACTTAAAAGGATAGGTATTAAATAGAAACTATTTAAGTTTATCCTCCGGCAGAATATTTTTATAATGCTCATACCTGTCAAGTATCTCAGTCACAAAAGCAATTGATTCAGTTCCCCTGAAATATCCATTCTTAACGACACTGTCATTATAGTACTTAGGATCAGACTTTTTAGTAAGCCATACAGCCACATTTCCATTCCACTTATGAGGATCCATCCCATTCTTTTCAGCCAGCTTCATTGCATCAAGAACATGACCTGGTCCTGCATTATATGAAGCCAGTATAAAATTCAGTCTCTCCTTTTCATCGGGTATCTTACTATCAAATATTTTATGCAGATAGTTTATATAGCGGGTTCCTGCTCTCATATTATTCTCAGGAGAGGAGGTTATATCAATTCCATAATTATCCCCAGTTACAGGCATTATCTGCATTAAACCATAAGCCCCGGCTCCCGATGTTACATCAGGCCTAAACCTCGACTCCTGACATATCAGCGAAGCAAGCAATCTCCAGTCCCAGTTAATATTGGTGCTGTATTTCCTGATCATATCATCATATTGTGATACCTTTCCGGTATTCAGAGCATAGTAATCACTCTTTACCATAATGCTTGACCGGGAATTTTTAAAGTATTTCGCGTATAGCAGAGCATAGGATTTTGTTTTTTTGAATCCTGTAATCCAGCGGTTCAACTCTTCCAACAATGCGGATGAATTCTCCTTTCTTACACCCCATGCCAGATTTTGCGGAAAACTTACCGGTGTGGCTACATCAATTAGCGGATAGTATTTTGAGTTGACAAGAGCAAGATTCTCGTCACATACTGTATAATCAATCTCTCCGTTTGCAACGTGCTGGATCAGTTTTTCCGAGCTGTAAGGAACCTCAATAATATATATTGAATCGCCTATCTCCCTTGCCAGATTAACAAGCTGACCGGCATGAGATGATCCTTTCTGAACATAAATCGTTTTTCGTGCCAGTCCCAGCTGGTTACGTATAAGCTTCCTGTCAACAGCATCTGATGTCAGGGAGCGCCAGTTACGTGGCTTTCGCTGCACAAGAACCTGTCGTGTTTCATTAATAGGTTCTGTAAAATTAATTTCTTCCTTCCTGGAAGAATTAACCGTCAAACCAATTGCTAACAAATCAGTTTCACCTGTCTTCAACATTTCAAAGGATTTGTCAAGACTGTTTTCTGTAATAATCTCCAGATCAATGCCTATATAATCAGAGAACGACTTAAGGAGTTCAAAATTAAACCCCATAGGCTCACCCTTGTATATAAAGTAATCTGTGGAATTAAAATCAGTGACTGCAATTAATTTTCCCCTGCTTCTTATTGAATCAAGATCAAAAGAGACTAATTTTTTACCGGCATTTTCAGGATAGAGATGTTTATCAGAACAAGAAAACAGAACTATGGCCAGGAACACTGAAAAAATAAAAATTTTCTTTATCAAGGAAATTGTATTAGTTAAACATCCGTTTTTAAGCGGCTGCAAAGATACAACTTTTTTTTAATCATAAAAAGTCCATGCTAATCCATAACGGAACATCCTGATATTCATAGGATAACCTGGCACCATATAGTAGTTATGCTGCATCTCTTCACCCATCATACCATAGTTAAAATGATCAAACATTAGGAAGATCCTGGTTCTTTTAACTTTAAGATTAATAAACAAATTAACAAAAGGATAATTTCCTGCGGTGACCTGATCTTGCCTGATAAAATCTACCGGTAGCAGGCATATATGAGTATGGATGATAAAGTGAATTATATGTTACATCAAAACCAATCTGAGTATTTAATTTCCCTCCTGTTTGTCTGAACCTGATCAGGTGTTCAAAGTATCCTGCCGATCGTACTGTAATCAATGGCAGATCCAGAACATCAACATTACTGCTTTTCTGAAGTATAACATCAGTGGCAAGATGAAATTTCCAGAGTCTCAATTCTTTGCTTAAGGTTATCGCTGCCACCGACAGGTTTCCCGAATATTGTGAGGGCAGTGCAAGAGTATCAAAATCAGTATAGTTTTTTATAACGGCGTAATTGAATTTTAATTCAGTTTTCCTCCCGGGATAAGAAAAAGAGGTACCAACATCTAACCTTAATTCCTTATCAAAATTATTATGCCATTCAAAATTGTTACCCCCCCAGTTCTCATACCAGAAGGAAGGTTGACGGTTAATTAAACTACCAGTAATTAACCATGATGCTCTTCCCTTTTCCCAATCGAAATATTTGGCAATTTCACCATTCAGACTGAAATCACCAGCTCTGTAACCGGCCACAAAAAACTCTCCTGTTGCCTGCCAGCGAAATTTATCACCAATATCATTATATAATCTGCCTACTACTGCATTATTATATCTTTTCCAATTAACAGTATCAGCCATGGTAGTATCATGTGTTGGCATTATTTGACTATACCTCCACATTTCATTTTTTATTCCAACACCACCTCCGAGTCTGAACTTCCTGTTTTCATTTGTTGTAAAATCAAATCTCTCCGTATTGGTAATACTTCGTGAATAGACTGAATCAAAGGTGACTTTAGAACTTATATAAATAGAATCGTAAAAACCTGATTTGGGAAATGCATCGGAATATGTTTTCTTGTTGGTTTCAAGTGTAAATATCTGGGAGAAGGTCCCACTTAATCCAAGAAATCCTGATCGTTTCTGTTTGACACTATCATTTTTAACCACCGGTTCCCCTCCGAATGTGTATTTCTGAACCAATAACAGATTTCTGTTTTTGAGAATATTTTCGGCCTTATCCACTCCACCGAGCCTTACAGGCACCTCTCTTGTAGTTGCCTGATCAAGATCGCTCAGACTGGCAACGCCTCCGTTTTCATACGAAGTGATATTATTTATACCAGCTGCAAAATAAGCTTTATATTTATCACCGGTGTAAGAAGTATGAAACAGAAAATCTTTATCCTCCGATCTTTGATATTCATATTGCCCTAGACTGTAAACTATATCAAAACTGATTCCAATATTAAAGAACCTGTTCACATTCTGGGAATGCCTTAACCTGAATGTTTGTTCGGAAGTCTCTCTTGGACCACCAAGACTCCAGTCCAGCTCAGTAAAGGGAACCTGTGTATTCATGAATATAGCATTGTCCGAGACATGCATCAGTGGATAATAGTATTCGTATAAAAACTTATCAGGGTCCAGAATCCGGTCAAAGAAGTTAATCTGATAGAAAGGAAGTCCGTAATTACCTAGAGAGGCATTCACCGGAGAGTATTTATCTGCAATTTTAAATCGGTTACTTAATGAAAATATTGTATCCAACGGAATTATCACTTCATCGGAATAATCGTGAGTAAGTTTGAACTCCCGCAGTATCCTGTGACCTTTTACAGATTCTGGTGGAATTACTTTTGACAGCTTAGTATTAGCAGAATCAGATCCCTGTACAGTACTTGCGTGCTTCAAAGTATCAGGCTGCTGGGCAAATAAGCCAGTTGTTACCAGAACAAATATTGCTATCAGGGGGTATCTAATCATCAACCGCAAATATAGAAAATATGAAAGAGATTATTGCCAGGGAAATTTAATCTGAATAGCTTATCATTAAAATCTGATCGCCGGGCCACGTAAAAAGCTATCTCTTTCTGCAGATTTATAATGTAAATACAAATTTTGTATTATTGCTTTTCCTGTAACGCTTAATATTCCGGTGCACGACACCTCTCTTCCCGTAAAAACAATTTTCCACGAAGATTATTGTGCACGGCACATATGAAACAAAGGGTCGCGTGCCGGAATTGTTAATTCAAATCCAATAATTCCGCATCTCCATGATTAATCCACATTATCGTTTAAATAAGCATTGTTCTCTCTTAAAACCGGCTCATCATCATCTCCCGATGTCAGAGTAAATTTTGACAGTTTACTCTCGCCTGCCTTTTCTGCTGCTCCTATAGATAAGTTTCGCCGTACATATGCCGGAACATCTTCAAATGTATCAATGTTTTCTTTCATGGTGTTATTCGAGAGTCCCTCCCTTTTTAAAATATTCTGCATATGCTTTACCTTTCGCAGGGTAGTTTCCGGTTTTTCACCTGCCTCATCATTGTCTACAGTCCGTCGGTTTCTTATCTCATTCATCTCTTCATCGTGCTCAAGGCTGAAATCAATTGTTCCCTGCGACTTTTCTTCAAAATCCGTGATAATGGATCTTTTGCCTTTTTCACGTACTGAAAATACATCATTCCCGATTTCTGGTATTATGCGATTCGGAATTGCATCTTTGTTTGACAATAATTCGACCTTACTAGGCTTTGGAGGTTTATATGGCTGGAATATGCTGTTTGACTCAAAGCCTGTAGCAATAACTGTCACAGATATCTCTTCATTCAGACTTTCCTCCTTCGACAAGCCCCTGATTATCAATGCCTCATCTGATGCTGCATCGTACATGTAGTCGGTAATCTCTCCCAGTTCATCCATCGTTATCTCATGTTCACCTATTCCCGATGAAATATTTATAAGTATGCTGTTTGCACCGGTAACATCATTTGAATTCAAAAGTGGTGAGGCGAGAGCGTTTTCAATAGCTTTTATAGCACGGTTCTCACCCGAAGCACGTCCCATTCCCATTATGGAGACACCCGAATTTTTCATCACAGTCTCCACATCAGCAAAATCTACATTAATGTATCCTGTAACAGTAATAATCTCTGCTATTCCTTTTACTGCAGTAGTAAGTATATCATCAGCTTTTGCAAAGGCAGTAGAGACAGGCTGATTGCCATATATCTCCCTTAACTTCTCATTATTTATAACAAGAAGTGCATCAACATTATCCTTTAGTTCCGTTACTCCTTCAATAGCTTGTCTGATACGTACTTTGCCTTCCGATTTAAATGGAATTGTCACTACTGCAATAGTGAGTAATCCGGCATCCTTGCATGCTTTGGCGATAACAGGTGTCGCTCCTGTTCCGGTACCTCCTCCCATACCCGTGGTTATGAAGACCATCTTTGTATTACCCGACAAGGCATCCATTACATCATCAATATTTTCGATTGCAGCCTGCCGTCCAACCTCAGGTTTACTCCCGGCACCTCTCCCTTCAGTTAAGTGACTCTCCAATCTGAACTTTAATAGGGACCTGGCTTTTTGTAAGAGCCTGATGGTCAGTATTGCATACTACAAAATTTACATCCCTGATACCCTTCTCAAACATATGATTAACAGCATTATTGCCGCCACCACCTATTCCGAGTACTTTAATAATCGACGATCTCTCTACAGGCAGATCAAAATTCATTATATCGTCTGACATAGCTTTGTATTTTTAATTACTGACAACTTTTTTAAATATTAATGCAATCTAACCAGATATTTACTTTATCGGCTGATCTTCAACCTCAAACATTCTGGAAAGCATGCTTTTTATCTTTTCGGTAAGAGGTATTTTCTCTTCCTCACGAATCTTATCAACAAGTTCTTCTTCCAAATCCTCTGTAAGAGTTGGAGGGACATCAGATATCTTAGGCTTAACAAATTCATTCTTGCTACCGGCATTGAATGATTTCTTGTATGTATCGAGATAGTCGAAACCACGCATTATCAGTCCAACACTTGTTGCATACATTGGCTGGTTGATTTCATTTTTTGCAGTCCCGGCAAGATGCTCATTCGGGATCCCTATTCTTACATCCATGGCAGTTTTGAATTTCATGAGCTGAGGAAGGTGTTTTAACATTGCCCCACCACCTGTTATTACAACACCTGCAGCCAGTTTATCGGCATAACCTGAATTCTGAATCTCAAAATTTACTGCATCGATTATCTCCTCCATTCTTGACTGAATAATGTAGGCCAGACTTTTAAATGATATTTCTTTAGGTTCTCTTCCGCTGATACCAGGTATTGAAACAACCTTATCCTCAGGTGCAATATCGCCAAGAGCAGAACCATACTGTATCTTAAGCTGCTCCGCATGTCGCTGAAGAATTGCACAACCCTCCTTGATATCTTTTGTTACCACATTACCACCGAAAGGGATCACAGCTGTATGACGAATAATATTATCATAATAAACAGCCACATCTGTTGTTCCTCCACCAATATCAACCAAAACCACTCCTGCTTCCTTCTCATCATCCGTAAGGACTGCATCAGATGAAGCCAGAGGCTCAAGAATCATATCCTTAACTGTAAGATTGGCTTTTCTTATACATTTCTCAATATTTTTTGCTGCAGCAACCTGCCCGATCACAATATGAAAATTTGCTTCCAGACGTCTGCCACACATACCAATAGGGCTTTTGACACCTGTCTCATTATCAACAATGAAATTCTGAGGAATAACATGTATTATCTCTTCACCTATGTCGATATGAATCTTATGCATGTCTTCAATTAACTTAAAGACATCTTCTTTGGTTATCTCATCATCATAAGCATCGCGCATGATATAGCCACGGTTCTTCATACTCTTAATATGCTGACCTGCAATACCCACAAAGACTTCAGTGAAAATAACACCTGATCTTTTTTGTACATCCTCCACTGTTGTCTGGATGGCAGTTACTGTCTCTTCAATATTAAGCACAACGCCTCTTTTTACTCCTTTGGACAGAGCCTTGCTGAGTCCGAGAATTTCAATTTTACCATTCTCGTTTTTCTTACCGACAATCGCCACAATTTTAGTGGTTCCTATGTCGATTGCTGCTACATACTGTTCCTTTTTATTCATAACTTGCATATGGTTATTTCTGATTATCTTTTTTTACAAACTATCTGATTTTTAAATTCCAGATTTATTAAAGAATACTTATTCCATCCTACCTCAGGCAATACCTTATCGTAGAATGCCATAAGATTTCTGAGTTTACCCTCATAATTATCGGCAGTTCCAAGGTGAACAAGCTGATTACCAACACGGGGTATAAGGTCGATCTCATCGTTATTATCTACATAAATCTGGTCAATCTGGGCCGACCAGAAGCTGTCATCATTAATAAATATTACCAGATTATATATGTCCTTGAGAATTGAATTTTTAATACTGGTATCAAGAACACTCACTCCCTGTAACATAGCTGAACTGATATTAATATTTCCTCCAACTATATGAAGTCGTGGGGTATACAAATTCCTCTTCCTGACAACTATTCCATCTTCATCAATAAAGTAATCGCCTCCTCCATCTGGAATTAATCTCATTACAGGATCGCGCTGATCAGCATATATATGTATATTGCCATCGATTGTAATATAGGCTTCAGCAATTTTTAATTCCTTAATTCCTTTTATTCTTTTTTCAATATCATATAACGAAACTTCACCTACAGGCCTACCCAGTATAGCTCTCGAATTTCCATAGGCAATATTCAGCAGTTGTTTTTTAGTAACAAAATGATAATCAGATGAATCGGCAATATCGATTACAATCCCTCCACAAGGACGGGAGTTGACATAATGAGCCATATAAACAGGAATTGCCACTATGTATAACAATGGTAAGAATAAAAATATTTTCAGTACCTTTTTCATCCCCCTCTCTCCTTTCTCAGCTTATCTTCAATAGGTTTGACAAGAGTATCAATATCACCTGCCCCGATTGTAAGAAGAACATCAAGATTCCTGATATCGAGTAAGTCAGGAATATCTGATTTATTCATCATGTACTTTTTCCCTGATCTCATTTTGTTAAATACCAGTTCTGATGTAACACCTTCAATGGGCTTTTCACGTGCAGGATAGACAGGGAGAAGTATGACCTCATCCAACTCATCCAGGATTGCTGCAAAACCATCGGCATGGTCGCGGGTACGTGTAAACAGATGAGGCTGAAAGATTCCTGTAATATGTCTTCCACTGAAATACTCCTTAACTGATGTTATGCAGGCACTTATCTCTTCAGGATGATGTGCATAATCGTCAATGTAGGTTATGCCCGGCAGATTGAGCCTTATATCAAACCTCCTTTTTACTCCCTGGAATAATATTACTGCCTTTCGGATCTCATTTTCAGTCACTCCGCATAACAAGGCAACGGCTATTGCAGCAGTAAAATTCTCAATATTCACTATACCGGGAAAAGCAAAGTGAACATCCTCAATTACCGAATCAGGTGTTTTAATGTCGAACCTGTAAATATCATTTACCTGTTGAATGTTTGAAGCATAATAATCTGCCTGTTGACCAAGACCATAAGTAAATCTTTTAACATTCTCAGGGACAATAATTTCATTACTGATCTTTTTGTTAACTATAATAGTACCTCCCTCTCTTACTTTCTTACAGAACTCATTATATGCCTCAACCATGACAGATCTCTCACCATAAATATCAAGGTGATCAGCATCGAGTGAAGTAATGACAGCTATCAATGGAGAAAGCCTGTGAAATGAGCGATCAAACTCATCGGCCTCCATCACTGTAAAATGACCTGATCCGAGTAAAAGATTTGTATCATAATTTTTTGAAATCCCTCCCAGGAAAGCAGAACAATCAACATGGGATTGTTTCAGTAAATGAGCGATCATTGTTGAGACTGTGGTCTTGCCATGAGTTCCTGCAACAGCAATGGTGTCAGTATGGGATGAGATCTCACCCAGAATCTCTGATCGTTTGTATATTCGGTAATTATTCATTCTGAAGAATGAAAGTATCTGATTTTCAACTGGTATAGCCGGAGTATAGACTACTACTACCTTATTTTTATTTGATAAATCTCTGAATTGTAGTGGCACTTCCTCAATAGCATCGACATATGTGATTATACAGTTATTTTCTATGAGTGATCTTGTAGTCATACCTCTCAGACCTGTCATAACCGGCTACTGAATAACCTCCCTGCGCAAAATACAGAGCAAGGGCACTCATGCCGATACCTCCGATCCCGACAAAATAAATTCCTTCTATATTTTTAAAATCAATCATTATCCAGCCAGCTTAAGTACTTCTTTGGCAATTCTGATATCTGCATCTCTGTCAGCCATTTTTGCTATATTTTCTGAAAGCATGTCTCTTCTTTTTCTATCTGAGACCAGCTTAATTGCCTCATCAACAAGCGATTTAACTGCCTACATCATCGGTGATTAATACTGCCGCATCCTTTTCAGATAATGCCCTTGCATTCTTGGTCTGATGATCCTCAGCCACATTTGGTGAAGGCATCAGGATCACAGGTTTTCCTACAAGACATAATTCAGAAATAGTTCCTGCACCTGCTCTTGAAACAATAACATCAGCTGCCGCATAAGCATAATCCATCCTGTTTATGAAGTCATGCACTGATATATTTTCGCTGAAGGAAAGAGATACAAGAGCGCTCACATTCTCATAATACAGCTTTCCCGTCTGCCATAACCACTGACAATCAGATGTTCTGACCTTACTTAATATTTTCTGAAATCTCTTATTAATACTACCGGCACCCAAGTGATCCACCGAGAACAAGAATGACCGGAAATTCTTTTTTAAGATTAAAAAATGAAAGAGCCTCATTCTCTATTTCTTTAAGGTTATCAAAATTCTGACGTACCGGATTACCTGTTTTAATTATCTTCTCAGCAGGAAAATATTTTTCCATTCCGTCATATGCTACGCAAATTACTGAAGCTTTTTTTGCAAGAAGCTTATTTGTTACACCTGCATAGCTGTTCTGCTCCTGTAATAGTGTCGGTATTCCCAGTCTGCCAGCCTGTCGCAGCACTGGTCCGCTTGCATAACCACCAACTCCAACAACCACATCGGGTTGAAAATCCCTGATTACCTTCCTTGCTATCCGCAGACTTTTAATAAGTTTAATAAGTACTGTTAAGTTTTTAAGAGTAAGCTTGCGCTGAATACCTAGCACAGGAAGTCCAATTATTTTATATCCTGCTGCCGGGATTTTCTCCATCTCCATTCTGCCTTCAGCTCCCACAAAGAGGATCTCTGTCTCAGGATCAATCCTCCTGAGAGCATTGGCTATTGAAATGGCAGGAAATATATGTCCGCCGGTTCCACCGCCACTTATAATTATCCTCTTATGCTTTTGCTGGCTCATAAATTTTTTCTCCTTCATCTGCTTTTTCCTCTTCAGGAAGTTCTTCATTCTTTATTCTTGCATTAACAACCCTGCTCACGCTCAGTATTGCTCCTATTGAAAAGCTCATGACCAGAACCGATGTTCTTCCCCAGCTTACCATCGGAAGTGTCTGACCTGTTACGGGAAATAATCCGACTGCGACAAGCATATTTAGCATAGCCTGAACACACTATCATAACTATCAAGCCCCATCACCAGGAAAGCCGGAAATGCTGTTTCACATCTCTTAGCAATTGTTATCCCTCTGAAGAGCAGTATCATATAAGCCAGGATAAGAGGAATTGCCCCGAACAGTAATCCATATTCTTCAATAATAATTGCAAAAATGAAGTCAGAGTTAGACTGAGGTAATATGTTTCTCTGGGTGCTCTTTCCCGGGAGCTTTTCCGAATAATCCGCCCGTTGAGATTGCAATTTTTGCCTGGTTCGACTGATAATCTCCGTCAGCATCAGGTGTACCTGAAACAAAATGTTCGATCCTGTCTTTCCACACCTGAACCCTGTTGGATTTTGTAACAACTGTAAGGACCAGAGCAAAGAGTATTATCCCCACTATTGCCATACCTGCATAAGCAAGAAGATATTTTACCGGGACTCTTCCTATGAACATAATGATTAATGCTTATTCCGAAGACCATGACTGCTGTGGAAAGGTTTTCAGGAAGGATAAGGCCGCATATCACTGCAACAGGAAACATAAGGTATTTTGAAACAAGCATGAAATTATTCAGCTCATTCTGATATTTTGCCAGAGTACGTGCAAGATACAGCACCAGTGCTACCTTGGCAACATCAGATGTCTGAAGCCTGAAGCCGGTACCGGGGATGACCAGCCAGCGGGTAGCCTCATTAACTCTCGATCCGAAGGCAAACGTGAGTACCAGCAGGCCCGCAGCAACTATCAGAAAAAGACCAGCCATAGAGAAATATATCCTGTAAGGCAGGTAATGAACAATAACAATTATAACAAGACTCAATAGAAGCATGAATAACTGACTCCTCAGGAAGTATGTGGTGTTGCCACCATATTTCATAAATGCCACCCCAACACTTGAGCTATATACAGCAAGAAGGGAGTAGATCATGAATATGGTCACCAGGCCCCAGATCACTCTGTCGCCCCTGAAAGTCTTTGTCAGCCAGCCCTGTTCCATTAATTAATTGTATTAAAGATTTCTTACTGCCTGTTTAAACTGTCGTCCCCTGTCTTCATAGTTCCTGAACAGATCAAAACTTGCACAAGCTGGTGATAACAAAACTGTTTCTCCCTTTTTTGCAAGATAATACGATGATCTGACAGCCTCTTCCATCGACGTTGTTTCAATTATTGTACTAACCTTATCCTTAAAAGCCTCGATTATTTTTTTATTGTCTTTCCCAAGGCACACAATAGCCTTTACTTTCTTACTCACAACCGGGAAAAGCTCAGAATAATCATTACCCTTATCTATACCACCCACTATCCATATTAAGTCGTTCTCCATACATTCAATTGCATACCATGTTGAGTTAACATTGGTAGCTTTTGAATCATTAATGAAATTAATTCCGCAAACTGTTATTACAGGTTCCAGCCGGTGCTCAACTCCCTGAAAATCAGCAAGACTTTCTCTGATTACCTCCTTACGTATATTAAGGACTTTGCCGGCAATAGCGGCTGCCATTGAATTGTAGGTGTTGTGCCGGCCTTTGAGTGCTAATTCATGAATGGTCATAAGATTGGTTTTATTAGGGTAATCAATTATTAGTTCGTCGTTGTCGATATAAGCTGTCATCCCTTCCTTTATTTCATCAGAGAAAGGAAGCAGAGTCATGTCATATTTCTTTCTGGCCAGCTCTGCCTGAATGATCGGGTCGCCCTGCCAGAAAATAAGAAAATCCGATTTTTTCTGATTCTGCGTAATCCTGAATTTTGAATCTATATAATTCTGAAGCTTATATCCATACCTGTCAAGATGGTCCGGCGTAATATTCATCAGTATTGCGATATCAGCCTTGAAATCATACATCCCGTCGAGCTGGAAGCTGCTCAGCTCAATAACATAATAATCGTATGAATCTTCAGCAACTGCCATTGCGAAACTATTTCCCACATTACCGGTCATCGCCACCTTTTTTCCTGCCTTTTTAAGAATATGATAAATAAGATTTGTAACAGTTGTCTTGCCATTACTTCCTGTAACACAAATTTTTATACCTCCGGCATACCTTCCGGCAAATTCAATTTCTGATATTACAGGAATACCTTTGGCTCTGATCAATTCCACTATTGGTGCATTTTCAGGTATTCCAGGACTTTTAATCACCTCATCAGCCGACAGGATAATCTCCTCGTTATGAGACCCCTTCTTCATACTTAATCTTATGTCTGTCAAGCAAATTCACGATATTTATCCTTAATCTGACCCTTATCAGAAACAAAAACATCAAAGCCCTCTTTCTGTGCCAAAACTGCTGATCCCACACCACTCTCACCTGCTCCCAATATTACAATCTTCTTCTTCATTCTTTTACCTGATCTTAAGCGTCACAATACTTATTACAGCCAATATTATTGCTACAATCCAGAACCGTGTAACAATTTTTGGTTCAGGATATCCTTTTTTCTGATAATGATGATGCAGAGGAGCCATAAGAAAAATTCTCCTGCCTACTCCATATTTCTTTTTGGTTCTTTTAAACCAGGCAACCTGCAGAACAACTGAGAGATTTTCCACCAGGAATATCCCGCACAGAACCGGTATCAACAGTTCTTTTCTTATAATAAATGCGAAAACCGCAATAATCCCGCCCAGTGCCAGGCTGCCTGTATCGCCCATAAATACCTGGGCAGGGAATGAATTATACCAAAGAAACCCGATTGTTGCTCCGATAAATGCACTGGCAAAAATTACAAGCTCCTCAGAGCCGGGGATATACATTATATTCAGATAACTGGCATAGATTACGTTACTGGACACATAAGCCAGAATACCCAGGGCGACTCCGATTATTGCCGAAGTACCTGTCGCAAGTCCATCCAGACCATCGGTAAGATTCGCTCCGTTTGAAACGGCAGTAACTATAAATATTACAATAACAACAAAGACCAGCCATGTCCATAATTGCCTGTGATCTTTATTAATAAATCCCACCAGCCATGAATAGTCAAATTCATTATTTTTAATAAAAGGGATCGTGGTTTTGGTTGATTTTCGTTCTATTGGAATCTGTCCCTGAATTGAATAGTTGACAGACGGGTCGAGAAGTTCAATTTTTTCCCTTGAAGTAAGGTCGGAGATTTTTACTTTTTCCTGAATTATTACATCATTACTGAAAAAGAGTGTCAATCCGACAATAAGACCAAGAACTACCTGCCCGACAATCTTAAATTTTCCTGCCAGACCCTCTTTTTTCTTTTTGAATATCTTGATATAATCATCGATAAAACCAATCAGTCCCAAGCCAGACTGTAGTTACCAGCATAAGAATCACATAAATATTATCAAGCTTTGCAAACAGCAGGGTAGGGATAATGATAGATGCAAGAATAATTATTCCACCCATTGATGGTGTTCCTCTTTTCTGATACTGTCCTTCAAGACCAAGATCCCTCACAACTTCTCCGACCTGTTTCCTTTGAAGGAAAAGGATGATTCTTTTACCTATCAGCAGAGAGATGATAAGCGAAGTAATTATAGCCATAGCCGACCGGAAAGAGATATAGTTAAATACTCCGGCTCCCGGGAAATTAAGTTCATGCAGATATCTGAACAGATAGTATAGCATCTTTTCTCTCTTTTATATAAGTAATAATGCGTTCCTCAATTCTTCCCTGTCGTCGAAATGGTGCTTGACACCCTTAATATCCTGGTAGGTCTCATGTCCTTTGCCGGCAATCAGTATAACATCGCCTTTCTTAGCCAGCATAACGGCTGTTTTTATTGCTGCATGCCGGTCTGATATCCTTAAGGTTTTTCGTTTCAGATCAGGAGTTATCCCGGCTTCCATATCATCAAGAATTTTTTCAGGGTCCTCAGTCCTTGGATTATCTGAAGTCAAGTATCACCTTGTTACTTCCTTCAGCAGCAATAGCGGCCATTTTCGGACGCTTGGTCCTGTCCCTGTCGCCTCCGGCACCAACAACTGTTATAAGTTGAACGCCCCCCTCCCTGATCTTATTAATTGTATCGATAACATTAAGCAGTGCATCAGGTGTATGGGCATAATCAACCAGACCTGAAATACCGCTTTCAGATTTTACACTTCAAGTCTTCCGGCAACCGGATGCAGATCGCTGAGAATTGTAAGTGCCTCCTTTGGTGCTCGCTCCCAAAAGTTCAGATGCTGCAAACACAGCAAGAAGATTTGATGCATTAAACTCACCTATGAATCTTGTCCATACTTCATCACCCTGAATTTTTACCGCCATTCCTTCGAAACCCTGTTCAATAATTCTACAGCGATAATCAGCTACTGACCTGATTGAAAAAGTATAATGCTTTGCTTTACAATTCTGAAGCATTACTCTCCCGTTTTTATCATCAACATTTACCAGGGCAAATGCATCTGAAGGCAAGATTGTCGAAAAACTGTTTCTTGGCTGCCAGATAATTATCGAAAGTCTTATGGTAGTCGAGGTGATCATGAGTCAGGTTTGTAAAGATGCCTCCTTAAATTTCAAACCTGCAATGCGTTGCTGATCAATAGAGTGCGAGCTTACCTCCATAAATGCATAATCACATCCCTGCTCTACCATATCAGCCAGAAGCCTGTTGAGCTGTATGGGATCAGGCGTAGTATGTGTTGCAGGCAGTTCCTTCCCGTTTACATAATTACAGACTGTAGAGAACAAACCGCATTTATAGCCCAGCCTGGTGAACATAAAATAAAGGAGAGTCGCTATTGTTGTTTTTCCGTTTGTACCTGTAACACCTGTCAGTTTGAGAGCAGATGAAGGATTCCCAAAAAAGTTAGAAGCAGCAATTCCCAGGGCTTTTGCTGAATCATCAGTTTTTATCCAGCAGATCTTTTTGTCTAAAATCTCAGGAAGTTTTTCGCATATTATTGCAACTGCTCCAAGAGAAACAGCCTGATTGATATAGTCATGCCCGTCAGTGGCAGATCCTTTGACTGCAACAAATAATGATCCTGTGGTAACCTTGCGCGAATCAAATCCGATACTTTCTATAATAGTATCACTCTTTCCTGAAAGAGAAATAACCTTTATTCCATTTAATATTTCTTCAATCTGTCTCATATCACATATTCATCTCAAGAGAGACTACTGTCCCTTCAAAATATCTTGCACCATGTTCAGGTGATTGCCTCCGTACCTTTCCTTTTCCGGTGTATCTGACTCTTAATCCTGAATTTTCAAGCAGATATACTGCATCCCTCAGACTCATACCACGCACATCGGGGACCAGATTCTGTTCAAGCTTTACACCAGCCAGCCTTATTGTATCGCCACTCTCGCGTGTAACCACCCAGTCATCGCTTGCTGTTCTTTTATATCTTACCTTAAGATTCTTAAGAACTTCATTTATATCTTCCCTGTAGCCATTTCCTGCCTCAGGAGCAGGTAAGGCTGCATCATCATTACCAGCAACCTTATAATCGCGAAAAAACCTTGTTGCATAAACCTTATCAGCAATCTCTTTAAAAACTGTTCCCGCGACAATATTTCCGTAATAGACACCGTTTGAAGGTGCACTTACAACCACAATACATGAATACAATGGATTCTCAGCAGGAAAATATCCGACAAATGATGCCTGGTATGATATTCTTGCACCTGACCTGTAACCAAGATTATTCCTGGCAATCTGAGCAGTTCCTGTTTTACCGGCTATTCTGTAATTTGCATTCTTAAGGTTTGTTGCGGTCCCCTTCTCAACAACACCTTCCATCATCTTTTTTGCTTTTCTTATAGTGGAACGCGAAGCAATAGAATTTACAATGACCTCAGTGTCAAACTTTTTAACAACACTGCCATTCCTCATCACTGAGGTTACAAATCGCGGACGCATCATTCTTCCGTCATTTGCCACACCATTATAAAAAGTCAGGATCTGAAGAGGAGTCATCTGTACTTCGTACCCATGCGACATCATTGGGAGCGACAGGCCTGACCAGAGTTTATCACCCGGATATCTGATTAGCGGCTCTCCTTCACCCTTAATCTGAATATTAAGCTTCTCATTCAGCCGCATAGCATACAAGCGGTTCACAAAGTCTTTCGGATTATTCTTATAGTGGTCATAGATTAGTTTGGAGGTACCGACATTAGAAGATTTTTCAAATACTTCCATAACCGTTATTTTACCGTTCCCTCCTTCTTTGGTATCCCTGATAATTTTATTGTAAAACTTAACTGACCCGGTACCTGTATCAACAATATCGCCGGTATCTATAACCCCGTCCTCAAGAGCTGCCATTAATACAGGCAGTTTAAATGTTGATCCCGGTTCCGTACTTTCACCAACAGCATAGTTATATGTTTCGTGATAACTGCCATCGCTTCCCTGTTCAAGGTTGGCAATTGCTTTAATATCCCCGGTGGAAACTTCCATCAGAACGGCGCAACCATGATGAGCATTATTTTTTTTGAGCTGATTATAAAGGGCAGTCGAAGCAACATCCTGAAGATCAAGATCGAGAGTAGTAACCACATCGTTGCCATCTCTCGATTCAACACTATTCGGGTTTTCAACTGTAATCCAGTCTCCTCCGGTAAGTCTTTGTCTGACTACCACCCCATTCTTCCCTCCGAGATCTTTGTCGAAGGAACCCTCAATACCGACCATGTTACCACTTTCGCCCTGGTTCAGATATCCGATAGTACGTGCTGCTAATTCACTGTTTGGAAGTATCCTTCTGTTTTCAGCCTGTGCTACCATTCCTCCCTTATACTGACCTTCTCTGAAAATCGGAAGTTCCTTCAGCTTTTTAAGAGTTTCATAATCAACACGCCGCTGAATTAAGAAATATCTGTCACCTTTTCTTCTGGCATTTGTAATTATATTTTTCCATCCTGCAGCTGACCTTTCACCAAGAATCCTGGCGAGTCCTGCTGACAGACCGTCAATTCCTTTCGACCAGGTATCAGATGACATTCCCGAACTTCTGGTATCCATGTAAATGGTATAATATGGAACCTCACTGGCAAGCAGACGTCCGTCGCTCGTTAATATATCGCCCCGGTTTGCCGGCATTTCTGCTGTTTTAAATACGAACCTTTCACTCATGGCCGACCACTTACCATGCTGCACATACTGCAGTATAACTATTCTGACGATCAAAGCAAGGGCAAGCAGTGCTATAACAAAATATACCACGCCGCTTCTCCATACTATGTCATCTCTTACTGCCATTTCCTCACTTTTTGTCAACAATAAGTTTGAATGGAGGGCTTTTTAGTTCCTCCAGATTAAGTCCTCTTTCCCTCACCTGCCTGTATACCTCCGACTGTTTACTGTGAGAATTAAGGTCAGCTGAAGTAGATAGCGATTCAGCTCTCAGGTCTTTTACTTCCCGCAATAACCTTGTTGTTTCCCTGGTTATACGCTCAGCATGAAAACGGTTACCGATATATACTGCTGCCAGAAATGTTACAAGAGTGACATATCCGAGATTTTTCAGAATGATCTTTTCAGATACCATACTACCGCTCAGAAGTTCTTTTAAGAAACTGCTCTGCTTTATCTGCTTTTTTGTATTTTCCTTATCCTCCGGCATCTGTTATATCTTTTCGGCTATTCTCAATCTTGCGCTTCTCGACCTGTTATTATTTGCTATCTCTTCATCTCCAGGGGTTGTTCCCTTTTTATTTATTAACCTGAATGGTGTTTCAACGTTTCCATAGAAATCCTTATTCTCAACTCCCTCGAAATTTCCTGACTTCATAAAATTCTTAACTACCCTGTCTTCAAGTGAATGGTAAGTTATAACCACAAGACGACCTTCCGGATTAAGAAGTTCAAGAGCTTGTTCCAGCATCTCTTTCAGGTAGTCAATCTCGTGGTTTACAGCGATTCTTAAAGCCTGAAATATTTTTGCATAAAACTTATGTTCCTGCCTGAAAGGGGCCAGTCTGCCAACAGCATCAATCATATCATTTACCGTTGTCAATGGTTTTACATTACGGGCTGCAACTATTTCACGGGCAATTCTTCTCGAATTTGTAAGTTCACCGTATTTGTAAAATATATCTGCCAGCGATACTTCATCCAGATCTTTCAACAAAGAGGCTGCAGTAACTGCAGCACTTTTATTCATCCTCATGTCAAGAGGAGCGTCTTGCCGGAAAGTAAATCCCCTTACAGGTTCATCGAACTGATGAAACGACACACCAAGATCAGCTATCAGCCCGTCAATTGCTTTTATCCCATTAAACAGGAGATTATTTTTCAGAAACCTGAAATTCTGGTCAAGGAAAAGCAGTCGTTCATCGGAAGGAGCATTCTGCAATGCATCATCATCCTGATCAAAAGCGATTAGTTTTCCTTTAGTAAGCCGATTAAGAATTTCCATTGAATGCCCTCCTCCACCGAATGTTACATCGACATAAATCCCATCGGGCTTAATATTCAGCCCATCAATACTCTCCTTGAGCAATGCGGGGATATGATAAACCATTATATTTCAGGCTCATTTATTATTCCACCCATCAGTTTTTCAGCCAGATTGGCAAAGTCATCAGCTGCCATATCAATTTTATCATAATTATCAGCTGCCCATATCTCAATCCTTCCATCCTGGCCTGCAAGAACAACATCCCTGTCCGCTCCAATTGTGTCCATCAATCTTTTAGGAACAAGGATCCGGTTATTATTATCCAGAGAGAGCTCGGCAGTACCTTTGAAAAAGTTTCTAAGGAACATATTATGCTCCCGGTTATAGGGGTTAATCTTTTTTCTGATCTTGTCCATCTGGATGTTCCAATCTTCAATGGAATAGAGCACAAGACAGTTTTCGAAGATATCTTTACGTACCACAAAACGATCCTGTGCATCAGCAGGCATCTGCTTTTTGAATGCCGCCGGAAGAATTATCCTGCCTTTAACATCCACTTTACACGTGTAATCGCCTATAAATGTGGCCATCCTATCTCTGGTTATAAAAGGCTAAAATAAGTAAATATTATCCACTTTACCCCACTTTACTCCACTTTTTTTGATCTATGTTAATAACTTTTTGACAGGAAGCTCCCAATGAATGGTCAATTCAATCTCTTTTTACAGGAATTTACATAAATACCAGTCCTTTGCGATTCTAAAAAAACGGAAAACAGTCAAAAAAAATAGTACACATCATCATGCTGATATAAATATTTTGGAATCAGGGACAAACTTTTTTGGTAAATTTGCAAACCAGTATATTGTATTTATAGGGTACTTATCTAATTTAATATCATCACTTAAGATGAATGGTTCTAAGGGGAAGACCGAAACAGGAAAGATTGACATTGAAAGAGTACTCGATTCGAAGAATCCTTCACTCAGAAAAATAATTCCGAAGTTCATAATAAACTATCTGAAAAGAATCGTGCATCAGGATGATCTTAATGAATTCCTTGCAAAATACGGTCATCTTAAAGATGCAGATTTAATTGAAGCCGGACTGATGCATTTTAAAATTAAGTTCAAAGTTTTCAACACGTGAAAGTATCCCAAAATCAGGAAGATATATATTTGTATCCAATCATCCGCTTGGAGGGCTGGATGGATTGGTTTTTATTTATGAATTATCGAAGTTATATCCTGATATAAAATTTCCTGTAAACGATATTCTTCTGAATATTGAGAATATGTCAGGGATCTTTTTGCCAATAAACAAGCACGGTGCACAGGGGAAAGATGCTGCCAGAAAGATTGAAGAAGCTTATGCTTCCGATAATCAGATACTGTATTTCCCTGCCGGACTCTGTTCCAGGAAAAAGGGAGGAGTAATCAAAGATCTTCAATGGCATAAAAGCTTTATTACTAAAGCAATTCAACATAAAAGGGATATCATTCCGGCATATTTCTCAGGAAGGAATTCAGATTTCTTTTACAATCTGTCCAATATCAGGAATTTCCTTGGTTTAAAAGCTAATATCGAGATGCTTTATCTTGCAGATGAGATGTTTAAACAAAAAGATAAAGAAATACGGATGATCTTTGGAGAGCCGATTCCATGGCAGACTTTTGATAAATCAAAATCGCCTCCCGAATGGGCTGAATGGGTCAAATCAAGATCCTATGAGCTTGAATCATTTATTCCGGGCTAGTAAGGAATTAAAAAAAAGATTAAATTGCATAGATTTTTTTAAAGTAATTATCTGGAATATCCAAAATCTCTTATCAATATTCAATGAAACCTATTGTTGCTCAATTACCAAAGGATCAGATAATTGCTGAGCTGACCAGCGAGAGACTTTTGCGCAGGACCAACAATGGCAATAATGAGGTATATGTTTTTGATAACAATACTTCTCCTACTCTGATGCACGAAGTAGGCCGGGTAAGGGAGATCACTTTTCGTCATGCAGGGGGAGGAACCGGGAAAGAGGTGGATATTGATGAGTTTGATATTGCTGAGATTGATCCGCAAAAACAACTTATTGTATGGGATCCGGAGAACAAGGAGATAATAGGAGGTTACCGGTTTTATTTTCCTGAGAAAGGTTGTACAAGTTGTGACATTACCAAACTTGCCTCTTCATCATACTTTCATTTCTCAGATAAATTTCTGTACCAGGTATTACCCCCATCTTATGGAACTCGGACGTTCTTTTGTTCATCCCGATTATCAATCGCGATCAATGGGAAGGAAAAGTCTGTTTGCCCTTGACAACCTGTGGGACGGACTTGGAGCCATTATCATTGATAATCACCATCTTAAATACCTGTTTGGAAAAGTCACCATGTATCCTCATTTTAATCAGAAAGCAAGGAACATGATACTCTATTTTCTTAATCGTCACTTCAGGGATTCCGACAAGCTTGTTGTACCCATCGATCCTGCCGATCTTAATATAAATCAGGAAGAGATGAGGAAGATATTCCGTGGATGGAGGTACAAGGAAAATTACAAGATACTCTCACGTGAAGTAAGGAACCTGAATGAAAATATACCGCCTCTGATAAATGCATACATGAATCTATCCCCTACAATGAGAACATTCGGTACATTTATCAATCACAAATTCGGTGATGTGGAGGAAACAGGGATAATGATTACCTTAAGGGATATTTATGTTGAGAAAATTAACAGGCATCTTTCCTCTTACAAAAAAGATTTTGAGATAACCTGGTTTTCACACGAGAATCAATAAGCCCTTACATTCTTTCCCTTCGACATAGTTGATAAACGACTGGTTAACAACCTTATTGCCTCCAGGAGTAGGATAATTTCCAGTAAAATACCAGTCCCCGGTATGGCCGGGACATGCTTCATGAAGACCCTCAATTGACTGAAAGACAATTTCCACTCCTGATTTTATCTCATCAGGACTGAGCATTGATGATATCTTCCGTGAAATCTCTTCGGTGGAGAATGGTTTATATATTTCCCTTACAAGGTTTTTCATTTCCCCAATAGGCTTTTGAAGCTCTGTTTTTGCTTCTTCATAAACCTGTGTTATAATTGATTCCCTGCCGGTATCCTTAAGGAGTTCAATTGCTGCTTTAAATGCAATAAAATCACCTAGTTTAGCCATGTCGATACCATAACAGTCGGGGTATCTTAACTGTGGTGAAGATGAAACGATAACGATTTTTTTCGGATCGAGTTTATCGAGTATCCTGATAATACTTTTCTTAAGCGTAGTGCCTCGTACAATTGAATCATCAATTACTACCAGATTATCAACTCCCCTGTGAATTACACCATAGGTAACATCGTATATATGCCCAACAAGGTCATCACGGCTTTTATCCTCAGTGATGAATGTTCGTAGTTTTGCGTCCTTGACCGCTATTTTCTCAACTCGTGGCCGCTGATTAATTATTTTTTCAAGTTCTTCCCTTGTAAGGTATTTTCCCCTGCTGAGAATATGGTCAATCTTAACCTGGTTAAGGTAATTCTCAACTCCTTTTATCAGACCATAGAATGCGCTCTCAGCAGTATTGGGAATATATGAAAATACTGTATGATCGAGGTCATAATCAACTGTTTTAAGAACCTTATCGGTAAGCAGTTCTCCAAGCTTCTTCCTTTCGCGGTAGATAGCTTTATCGGTACCCCGTGAAAAATAAATTCTTTCAAAAGAACATTTCCTGAGCTCTTCCTCCTCCCTTATCTTTTCAACAGTTACCTCACCTGTAACCTTTATTACAATGGCACTGGCCGGGGGAAGCTCCATCACATCATCTGTTCTTACATTAAAGATTGTCTGAATCACAGGTCTTTCCGAAGCAACAACAACAACCTCATCATCAATATAATAATAAGCAGGACGTATACCCGAAGGATCTCTCATTACAAAGGCATCACCATGTCCGACCATACCAGCCATAGCGTATCCGCCGTCCCAGTTTCGGCTCGCTTTTTTCAGAATTGAGGTAACATCCAGGTTCTGCTCGATAAGCGGAGATATCTCCTTTTTTGAAAAACCTTCATCCTTGAACTTACGAAACAATCTCTCATTTTCCTCATCGAGACGATGGCCTACGTTTTCAAGGATTGTAACAGTATCGGAGAAGTCAACAGGATTCTGGCCCAGTTCGACAAGACTGCTGAAAACCTCTCCCACATTTGTAAGGTTAAAATTACCTGCCATGACCAGATTTTTCGATTTCCAGTTATTCTCGCGACTTACAGGATGAACATAGTCGATATTATAATTACCATAAGTGCCATATCTAAGATGACCGAGGTAAATATCACATGCAAAAGGAACATTGTCTTTTATAAATTTTGCATTTTTTAGCTCCTCTTTATGAGTCCTCGACAGCTCATCAATATCCTCATATATACGACCAAATATCTCTTTTATAGGATTTGCCTGATTTGACCGCTGCCGGAAAATATATCGGTTGCCTGGTTGCACATCCAGTTTTATACCTGCTATCCCTGCTCCATCCTGACCTCGGTTATGCTGCTTTTCCATCATCAGATACATCTTCTGCAAACCATAGCTCCATGTACCGTATTTTTCAATATAGTACTCCATCGGCTTACGCAATCTTAACATTGCAATGCCGCATTCATGTTTGATACTGTCGCTCATAATTAATTTGAATTCTGATCGGGGAAATTGATAATGTCTGGGACCAGGTAGGCATCAGGAAATTCCTTACTGACTTCCAGGAAGATTTTGGTTGCTTCTGTTTTAGTTCTGAAGTTTCCGGCTCTTACCTTATAATAACCTGGTGGTGCAAATAAGGTATATGCTTTAAGATCAGGAAATTTGCTAATGAACTCAGAATATACTTTGTTTGATTCCTCACGGGCATCCCTGTTTGAACTGCTGAAAATCTGAATTCTGAATCCCTGCATGCCGTAGTAACCAAGTTTCTCCTTGATGTTCCTGTTTATCATGATATATCGGCTTATCAGGGTATCTATCGATGGATTCTGAACAATATTTAGCTGCCCCATATTGAAGCCGCCATCAGTTCTCTGAAACAAAATTTGTGTTTTAATAAAGGACTGAGCTGATAAAAACCCGGTCGATAAACCAAGTACAATTAAAAACAAGATATGCTTTCTTATCATGCTGCAAAATTAACAAATCGTTGAAAGATTAAAAACATAATGCAGGGTTTTCTTACTGACCTTAGGATAATTTAATTCTGAGCCGATTTAAGTGCAATATAAAAACTCCCGCCATATGCTCCCGAGATAAGAAGGTTTTTATCGTAATTAATAATCAGTCCCGTTCCCAGAGCATTGGAATTGTACGAATCGCATAAACCCAGAGTCCTTATCCTGCCTGCATCCGCCCCATCTGAAGGATCAAGAATATTGATAATAAAACAGTTCTTATTAAGCATAAGAATCTCTCCTGCGTCATTATAGATAAAGGCGGCTCCTTCATTTGAATTTTCAAGATATCGTTTCCATCGTACTGATCCTGAATTTGTAAGAGAAGCAATAAAAGAATTATTCAGTACACCGTCGGCAGTAGAGAGTTCAGTTTTACCTGAAACATTGATATTTCCTGAAATATCCATTCCAACCGCTATACTGGCAGCTCCAAAATCAGGATTATTATATAATTCCGTTTCCCAGATCTTCTGAAACTGATCATTATATTTAGCCACACTTGCTTTTGATTTTCCGCCAGTAGCCTGACGACTTGTTAAGGCAAGGAAAATATTTCCATCATCATCAATAACTGCTCCACGGGCAGAAACAAATGATTTTTCTGGGACAAATGATGTTGCCAGGATATTTTTCTCTACACTTACCTGACCTGCAGAGTCGAAGCGTACAAACAGAATACCTGTTGGGTCTGAATCTGGAGAGTCGGGACTTGCTGTTCCTATAGCCAGAAAATCGCCGCTTCCCTTATATAAAAGGCTTGTGAAATCGACTTTAAAACCTCCTTCAATTGTTTTTTCCCATAACAGATTTCCTGAAGGGCTATATCGCATAAGCAGCATCTTACCATCGGTACTCCCTCCTGCAATATATCCTGAGGTATCATACCATGCACTGCTGAATAATCCTGGTCGTTCAGCCTTAAAATCAATAAGTGTGGTCCTGTTCTTTTTTACTCTTACAAAATATGGATTACCGTCACTCTCCCCACATGCATAAAATCCCGAGTCGGCTGATGATTGAATGAAGTAAGCCTCGCCCCTGCCATATGATCTTTCCCAAATGAAATCACTTTCACTTTTTTTACAACCTGTAAATAGAATAATGAGAAAGAGGAAGGAAATAAATCTGTTCATAATTAAATCATTTAAGATAACAGTAATGTTATCCCAGTTCATCTGCCAGCTCGTCAGTCATCTCAAGATTATGATAGACAAACTGGATATCGTCGTCATCCTCAAGGACATCAATAAGCCGGAGGACTTTTTTTGCAGATTCAAGATCAAGTTTCTTTGTGTCATTTGGTATCCTTTTCAACCCCGCTTCTTCAGGTTCAATACCAAGTTCATTAAGTTTCCTGTTCACACTGCCAAAGTCTTCCATGGCACTGGTTACCGTTATCATATCACCGTCGACATCAAAATCCTCAGCTCCGGCATCAATCATTTCAAGCTCCACTTCTTCCAGATTCAATCCTTCATTCCTGATATTAAAAATACCTTTTCTTTCGAACAAAAAGCTTAATGACCCATTGGTCCCAAGGTTGCCTCCATACTTATTGAACGATGATCGTACCGCGGCCACAGTCCTGTTGTTATTATCTGTCAGACATTCAACAAAGACAGCTACTCCACAAGGTCCATATCCCTCAAATGAAGTTTCGATAAAGCTTTCTGCTTCTGCCCCGGAAGCCTTTTTAATAGCCCTTTCAATATTATCTTTAGGCATATTGGCGCCTTTTGCATTTTGTACTGCCAGCCTGAGCCGGGCATTGGTTTCTATATCCGCGCCTCCTTCCTTCGCAGCAATTATTATTTCTTTAATAATCTTAGTGAAGATCTTGCCTCGCTTAGCATCAATAGCCCCTTTTTTCCGCTTAATTGTTGACCACTTACTATGACCTGACATATATTTTTAGTTTTAGATACTGATGCAAAATTAAATAATTCTTTCAATCCTCACTCATACTTTATACTTTTGTGGCGGATAAACGCAGGCGACAGGCGGCAGGCGGCAGGGGACAGGAGGCGGAAAAAGATTTCCGGTAGCCAGAAGCCTGATGCCTTATGCCCTCCACAACTTACAAATAAATTTAATGTCGAAAAAAGTATATATAGAAACTTACGGGTGCCAAATGAATGTTGCTGACAGTGAGGTTGTTGTGTCAATTCTTGCAGATTCAGGCTATTCTCCTACCGATGATATCGGAGAAGCTGGACTGATTCTGATAAATACCTGTTCTATACGGGATAATGCAGAGCAAAGGATATGGGGCAGGTTGAAATCAATGAGTCATCTGAAAAAACGGAACCAGGATCTTAAAATTGGAGTCATAGGTTGTATGGCTGAACGACTGAAGGAAAAGCTCCTTGAAACGGAACAGATGGTAGATATTGTAGTCGGACCCGATGCTTACAGACAGTTGCCTGCACTGGTAGCAGAAGCAGAAGCTGGCCATAAAGCGGTAAATGTATTGCTTTCAAGAGAAGAGACATATGCAGACATATCACCCGTCAGAATGGATAAGAATGGAATATCTTCCTTTGTATCAATAATGAGGGGATGTAATAACATGTGTGCCTATTGTGTGGTGCCATATGTCCGGGGAGCTGAAAGAAGCAGGAATCCGGAGTCCATAATTAAGGAAGTTAATGACCTTGTTCACTATGGGCTACAGGGAAGTTACATTGCTTGGCCAGAATGTCGATTCATATAAATGGGATAATGCAGATGGCACAACAGGGTTTCCGGACTTATTGGAAAAGGTAGCTCTGATAAATCCTTTGCTTCGAGTAAGATTTTCAACATCTCACCCCAAAGATATATCAGATGAGCTATTGCATATGATGTCAAGGCACGAAAACATATGCAAGCATATTCATTTGCCGGCACAGAGCGGTAGCAGCCGGATACTGGCCCTTATGAACAGGGAATATACCAGGGAATGGTATATGGAAAGAATCATGGCTATACGGAAAATTATTCCGGAATGCGCGGTTTCCACAGATATGATTACCGGATTCTGCACCGAAACTGAAGAGGATCACAAAGAATCATTATCTCTCATGGAATGGGCAGGCTTTGATTTTGCTTATATGTTTAAATACAGTGAACGGCCCGGAACGAAAGCTGCACGAAAATATAAGGATGATGTCCCTGAAATTGTTAAATCAGAACGTTTGAGTGAAATGATTGCCCTTCAGAACAAGCTTTCTGTCAGAGCAAAAAAAGGTGATATAGGAAAAATCTTTTCAGTTCTTATTGAAGGTGATTCTAAAAGATCGAATGATTATCTATCAGGAAGAACATCACAGAATAAGGTTGTAGTATTTCCGAAACTCGATTGTAAAAAGGGAGACTATACAGAAGTTCTTATTGAAAAATGCACTTCAGCAACTCTTATTGGAAGGAATATTTAATTGGCATAATATTTGCGCTTTTCTAAAGATCGAAGTAACTTGCATTAAATCTATTAAATGTCTGATAATGAAAAGTCAAAAAGGAGTAATCTTAGTTCTTCTGCTTTGTTTGTCCATGATTTCTTTTGGACAGAAAGCAGATAAAAAATCGAATGAAACTATTACTATTACCGGAAAAGTTCTTAATTCGGACAAGAAGCCGGTTGAAGGTGCCGTTTTTTATGTTGACAATATTAAAACAAATGTGAGGTCCTCGGTAAAGGGAAGCTATAAATTAAAGACAAGCTCTTCAGCTATTAACCTTGAGGTAAAATCACCTGAATTCGGGTCTTCTGAAGCAGCTATCAACGGCCAGAAAAAAATCGATTTTATTCTGAACGGAACAGGCGAGGGGCAGGAACTTAGTCAGGAAAATACTACGAAAGAGAAAGTAAATGCTGTGTCGCAAAATAAGCCCCCCAAAAAGAAAGCGAAAAAGATGAATACCTATGCTAATATCTATCAGATGATCCGTGGCGAGGTTAGTGGTGTTTTAGTATCAGGCAGGAGTATTCAGATTCAACAGGGTCATTCATTCTTTGGAAGCAGTGAACCATTATATGTTGTAAATGGGGTGGTTGTCCCCAGCATTGATGCGGTTAATCCACTCGAAGTAAAGTCAATAGAGGTACTAAAAGGATCAGCAGCAGCTATTTATGGGGTTCGGGGCGCAAATGGGGTATTAAAAATAACTTTACTAAATGGTTCTGAAACAGAAAAATAGAACTTTTTTAAAAGTGAGAATTAAACTGTGATTATTTATTTTTTGTTCCCAGTATTAATTGCAGCTCACCAAGCTGTTTAACTGATATTGTTGACGGGGTATCAAGCATAACATCACGGCCAGAATTATTTTTAGGGAATGCTATGAAATCACGTATCGAATCCTGACCTCCAAACATAGCTACCCAGCGATCGAATCCGAAAGCAATTCCCCCATGCGGAGGAGCTCCGAATTTGAAGGCATTAAGAAGAAACCCAAATTGTTCATCAGCTTCATCTTTGGTGAATCCAAGAACTTTAAACATGAGTTGCTGAACGGCAGCATCATGAATTCTTACAGAACCTCCGCCAATTTCGACACCATTGATGACCAGGTCATAAGCATTTGCTCTTACCTCCCCCGGATTGGTCTCCATTAAAGAGAGGTCTTCAGGTACGGGTGAAGTAAATGGATGGTGCATTGCATAATATCTTTTTGCCTCATCATCCCATTCAAGAAGAGGAAAATCAACAACCCACAATGGGATAAATATATCGCCTTTTCTAAGTCCCAGCCTGTTACCCATCTCAAGCCTGAGTTCTGAAAGTGCTGTTAGAGTTTTTTTCTTATCACCTGCCAGAATCAATATCAGGTCTCCCGGCTTTGCATCACATAATTCCGCCCATTTCTTCAATTCATCAGCAGAATAAAACTTATCGACAGATGATTTAAAAGTACCATCGGTATTATAACGCAGATATACCAGACCTTTTGCTCCTATTTGCGGCCGGCGTACATATTCTGTAAGCTCATCCAGCTGCTTTCGTGTAAATTCGGAGCAGCCTTCTGCACATATCCCTCCAACATATTCGGAACTATCAAAGACAGCAAAGTCGTGACCTTTTACTACGGATGTTAAATCCTTGAATTTCATACCAAAACGGAGATCTGGCTTGTCTGATCCATAAAATTCCATTGCATCCCTGTATGGAAGTCTTATGAATGGTTCAGAGAATTCAATTCCCTTAATTTGTTTAAAAAGATATTTTGCCAGTCCTTCAAAAGTATCAAGTATGTCATCCCTTTCAACAAACGACATCTCACAATCAATCTGAGAAAACTCAGGCTGCCTGTCGGCACGCAGGTCTTCATCACGAAAGCACTTCACAATCTGGAAATATTTATCAAAGCCTGCAACCATTAAAAGCTGCTTCAGTGTCTGTGGAGACTGGGGAAGAGCATAGAATGTACCTGGCTGCATCCTTGAAGGAACAACAAAATCCCGGGCTCCTTCCGGAGTTGATTTTATCAGTACCGGTGTTTCAACCTCAACAAAACCGATAGAGTCCATATGCTTCCTAACCTCCTGTGCCACACGGTGACGGAGAATTATATTGTTTTTAACAGTTGCTCTGCGAAGATCCAGGTAACGATATTTCATTCTCAGCTCTTCGCCTCCATCGGTATCCTCTTCAATAGTAAATGGAGGAATTTCGCTTCGGTTAAGAATATTCAGTTCGGTAACCTCAATTTCAATATCTCCTGTAGCCATCTTAGGATTCTTGTTACTACGCTCTGTGACTTTCCCTTTTGCCTGTACAACAAACTCACGACCCAGTTTACGAGCCTTTTCACAAAGATCACTGTTAGTCTCCATGTTAAACACAAGCTGAGTGATTCCATACCTGTCACGCAAATCAACAAAAGTCATTCCCCCAAGATCTCTCGATTTCTGAACCCATCCGCATAAAATAACATCATTACCGATAAAATCTTTGTTAAGGTCGCCGCAAGTGTTTGTCCTGTACATCTCTTTTTATTTAAATTTCAGCAAAAATAAGAAAATTATCAGACTGAAGAGAGAAAGGTAAATTCCAATAATCTTTATACATTTATATTTCTTATACAATAATCGATGGATCAGAAAAAAGATGAACAGTTCATGCGGGCAGCGCTGGCAGAAGCAAACCAGGCCTTTGATAAACAGGAAGTTCCTGTTGGTGCTGTTATAGTATGCAATGATATGATAATTGCCAGGGCTCATAACCTTACTGAAACATTAAATGATCCAACCGCACATGCTGAGATGCAGGCTATAACAGCGGCAACAAACTGGCTCGGTGGTAAATACCTTACAGATTGTACTGTATATGTTACACTTGAACCTTGTGCTATGTGTGCAGGAGCAATAGGATGGAGCCAGGCAGCCGGCGTTGGTTTATGGGGCCTCTGACCTAAAAAAGGTTTCACAAAAATATCAGACAAACTGTTACATCCTAAAACAAAGATTAAATCCGGAGTTCTTGCAGAAGAATGCAGTGAACTTTTAAGAATTTTTTTTAAAAGCAGGAGATAGTATTGTTGCTACCACTCATTATGTTTTTTCTCTTACTTTCTTTTGTAAAAATCATGAATAATATACAATATTTTAATTTCATTAAATGTCTGCTTACAGCCACAAAAGACTGATCAGAAAAAGTGCATTTAAATATAAAAAAGAGTATTTTTACATAAACTTTTCATTATGACATTTGACAACAGCAAAACTATTATAAGTCTCAGAATCAAACTTTTCGGAGTAACAGTTATTGCTCTTGCATATATGGCACTGGCATACGTTGCAAAGATTATCAAATTCCCTCTTCTTGGCATGAACGATATCTTCTGGACAGTTTTGTTTATTACTATATGGTTTCTATTGCCTTCTTACCAATGTTTCTCAGTTATCAGTACATCAGTTATTCTGATGACGGAGACAATATTGTTTTCAGATATTTTACAACAGGAATTGTCGGAGGAAGAAAAAATTCGGTTGAAATAAGCAAAAGATCATTTTCAGGATATAAAATTGAAAGCAGATTTTTCGGATTCATCAAAATCTGAATCTTTTTCAGAATTTCAGGAAGGAACTGCCAAATATCCACCTATTTATATAAGCTCACTTACCAAGGAGGAGAGAAATAAAATTGTAAGATCATTAAATTCACTGTCAAGTCAGGCGTGAAGGTTATCATCTGATAACATGAGTTTTATCATTTTAAATTATTTTTAACAACATCAATTTTGAACCCATAATTTTGTACACCGATTAATAATTTAAACATCCGAATAATGAACGTAGATAAAATCATGAACAACCTCGAAAAGAAACATCCCGGAGAGGTTGAGTATTTACAGGCAGTAAAAGAAGTACTGGAATCTATCGAGGAGGTATATAACGAGAATCCTCAGTTCGAATCTGCAAACATTATTGAACGTATTATTGAACCTGACAGGGTTATAACTTTTAAAGTTCCATGGGTTGATGATGAAGGAAATGTAAAGGTGAACCTTGGCTACCGGATACAGTTCAACAATGCAATTGGTCCTTACAAAGGAGGTCTCCGTTTTCACCCAAGTGTGAACCTTTCAATTCTTAAATTCCTTGGATTTGAGCAGATCTTTAAGAACGCACTTACAACTCTTCCAATGGGTGGTGGTAAAGGCGGTTCTGATTTTGATCCAAAAGGAAAATCAAATGCTGAAGTTATGCGTTTCTGCCAGTCATTCATGCTTGAATTATGGAAGTATATTGGTCCTGAGACAGATGTGCCGGCAGGTGATATTGGTGTTGGCGGACGTGAGATAGGCTTTCTATATGGTATGTACAAGAGGCTTGCAGGTGAGCATACAGGTGTTCTGACAGGAAAAGGAAGCAACTGGGGTGGTTCACTGGTTCGTCCTGAGGCAACAGGATTCGGATGTGTATATTTTGCAAAGGAAATGCTTGCTACCCGTGGTGAAACCTTTCAGGGAAAAAGGGTTGCAATAAGTGGATTTGGTAATGTGGCATGGGGTGCGGCACTAAAAGTTACCGAACTCGGAGGAAAAGTCGTAACCATATCAGGACCTGATGGTTATGTGTATGATCCTGAAGGCATATCAGGTAAAAAGATTGATTATATGCTTGAACTGCGTGCATCAAATGAAGATATAGTAAAACCTTATTCATATGCTTTTGAAGGAGTTGAATTTCATGAAGGCAAGCGTCCATGGGAAGTAAAAGTTGATATTGCTCTTCCATGTGCAACTCAAAATGAACTTAATGCTGAAGATGCAGAGAAACTCATTAATAATGGCTGTATCTGTATCTGTGAAGGTGCCAATATGCCAACAACACCAGAAGCAATTGAATATATTCAGAAAAAGGGATTGTTATTCTCTCCGGGGAAAGCTTCAAATGCAGGTGGTGTGGCTACTTCAGGACTTGAGATGACGCAGAATTCGATGAAACTGCGTTGGAACCGCCAGGAAGTGGATGACAGACTGCATGAAATAATGTGCAATATTCATGGTCAGTGTGTTACTCATGGAAAAAGAGAGGATGGTTATGTTGATTATGTTAAGGGTGCAAATATTGCAGGATTCCTTAAGGTAGCTAATTCAATGCTTGATATGGGTGTGATCTAAGGCAGCCCGCCGACTGAACGACTTCAGCCGTTCGGCGAGGGCACAAGGCAGCAGGGAACTAAGCATAGCGAACAGGTTTAAATGACTACCGATTACCGTTACCCTAAAAGATTTTATAACAGAAAGAGCTGGATTTCCGGCTCTTTTTTTTATATTTGATTGTCTCAATTGCTCGTGCTATGTCAGAAGTATCTCTTAAGCATAAAATTGCTTTAGGTTTAATTCCGCGTATTGGGGATATAAATGCCCGAAAACTTGTTTCTCATTTGGCAGTGTGGAAGCAATTTTCCATGAACCATATGGATCACTTATAAAAATTCCGGGAATAGGGTCAGGAATTGCAAAATATATCAGTGACAGATCATATCTTGAAGTCGCAGAAAAAGAGACTGATTATATACTTAAAAATAATATCCGGACATATTTCTATCTTGATACTGATTATCCTTACAGGCTGCGCCAATGTGATGATTCTCCGGTGGTCTTCTTTTTTAATGGGAACTGTGATCTTAATTCATCCAAAATATTAAGTGTAGTAGGTACACGTAATGCAACTACCAGGGGAAAAGAATTGTGTGAAAAAATAATCAGCGGTCTCTCCTCCGGCCATCCTGATCTTATAATTGTAAGCGGACTGGCATATGGTATTGATATAGCATCGCATAAAGCAGCACTCTCAAATAATCTTCAAACAATAGGAGTTCTGGGGCATGGCTTTAAAACAATGTATCCCTCTGTTCACAGCCCAACAGCAAAATTGATGATTAAAAAGGGAGGGCTTATTGACTGATTTTATCTCAGATACACTTCCTGAACGAAATAACTTCCTGAAAAGAAACAGGATTATTGCAGGCATTTCTGATGCAACACTTATCGTAGAATCAGGAATAAAAGGCGGAGCACTGATAACTGCAGACATTGCCAGCTCATACAACAGAGATGTTCTGGCTGTCCCCGGCAGGCCTGATGACCAATGGTCAGCCGGTTGTAACAGCCTGATAAGAAATAATAAAGCAGCACTTGTAGAAAGTGCTGATGACATAGAGTATTTTCTTGACTGGAAACCTGAAAAGTCCCGCACACCTGTTCAGAGAACACTTTTTTCCGATCTTGATGATACAGAAAGAGCCATCTATGAACTGCTCATTAAGGAAGGAGAACTCACAATCGATACTATATGCAGAACTCTGGAAATAGCAGTAAATAAATTATCGTCAACGCTTCTTCAGATGGAGTTTAAAGGAGTTGTAAAGTGTTATCCCGGCAATTTGTATCGCCCTTCTTAGCCAATTGTTTCCAATACTATTTGTTAATCAGATGGTATCATAGTCTATAAAAGCCATATATGAATTCATCCTATGATTTATAACATAATAGGAGAAAAAAACAGAATTAATTGACAATGTTTTTATAATTTTAGCACTCCAATTAACTTTTTAATTAAAACATATCAATTATGGATCCAAGAGTTCAACAATTCATGGCAATGATCAAAGCCAGAAATCCTGGTGAGAATGAATTCCATCAGGCAGTTCAGGAGGTTGCAGAATCCCTGATTCCGTTTATCGAAGAACATCCTAAGTATAAACACGCAAAAATCCTTGAGAGAATTGCGGAACCTGAGCGCACAATTATCTTCAGAGTTCCGTGGCTCGATGACAAAGGAGAGGTACAGATTAACCGTGGCTTCAGGATTGAGATGAACAGTGCAATAGGCCCTTATAAGGGAGGCCTCAGGCTTCACCCTACAGTTAATCTCGGAATTCTTAAATTCCTTGCTTTTGAACAGGTTTTCAAGAACAGCCTCACAACATTGCCAATGGGTGGTGGAAAAGGTGGTTCTGATTTTGATCCTAAAGGAAAGTCAGACAATGAAGTAATGAGATTCTGTCAGAGCTTTATGTCAGAATTATTCAGGCATATAGGAGCTGATACTGATGTTCCGGCCGGTGATATCGGTGTTGGCGGACGAGAAATCGGGTTTCTCTTTGGTCAGTATAAAAGACTTAAAAATGAGTTTACAGGTGTACTTACCGGTAAAGGTATAGAATGGGGTGGTTCATTAATCCGTCCTGAAGCTACAGGTTATGGGGCAACATATTTTGCCCAGGAGATGCTTGCCACACGCGGCGAAAGCTTTAAAGGAAAGACCGTTTGTATTTCCGGATCAGGCAATGTAGCTCAATACGCTACCGAAAAAGTTACAGAGCTTGGAGGGAAAGTCGTAACAATGTCCGACTCCAACGGATTTGTTTATGACCCTAAAGGGATTGATGCCGAAAAGCTTAACTTCCTTATGGAACTTAAAAATGTCAGGAGAGGCAGGATAAAAGAGTATGCCGAGAAATATGGTGTTGAATATTTTGAAGGTAAAAGACCATGGATTATAAAGTGCGACATAGCTATGCCAAATGCCACCCAGAACGAGATCAATGGTGAAGATGCCAGATTACTTGTAAAGAATGGTTGCATATGTGTTTCAGAAGGAGCTAATATGCCTTCTACTATTGAGGCCGTTGAGGTATTCCTTAATGCCCAGATTCTTTACGGACCAGGGAAAGCAGCTAACGCAGGCGGTGTTGCTACATCAGGACTTGAAATGACACAGAACTCCATGAGACTGCCATGGTCGCGTGAAGAAGTTGATGCTAAGCTTCATACAATAATGAAAAATATTCATGCCACCTGTGTTAAGTACGGCACAAAAGAAAATGGATTTATTAACTATGTCGATGGCGCCAATATCGGAGGTTTTGTGAAGGTTGCAAATGCTATGATAGCCCAGGGAGTTGTTTGATGCAGCTTATTGATACACACACACATCTCTATCTTCCTGAATTTGATCACGACAGGGATGAAGCGGTGAACAGAGCTATAAATAACGGCATTGAGAAAATGCTCATGCCTAATATTGATATGCAATCTGTTGACCAGATGCTTTTTACAGGTAACAGATACCCCGGTATCTGTTACCCTATGATTGGCCTTCATCCAACATCTGTCGGTAAGGATTATGCGTTTCAGCTTGAAAAACTTATAAGTCTGATACCGGAACATAAATTTGTGGCTATTGGTGAAATAGGCATCGATCTTTATTGGGACAAGACTTTCCTTAATGAGCAGATTGAAGTATTCAGCAGACAGGTCAGACTTGCTATGGAGAATGACCTGCCTGTTGTTATTCATGCAAGAGATTCTTTCACGGAGGTATTTACAGCTCTGAGAGAGTTTGAAGGAGAATCAGCTCTGAAGGGAGTTTTCCATGCCTTCACAGGTAGTATCAAAGATGCTGAAAAAGTAATAAAGATGGGATTAAAACTCGGTATAGGAGGAATTGTTACTTTTAAAAACTCAGGCCTTGACAAGGTTGTAAAAGAGACAGGGCCAGAGAATCTTATCCTTGAAACCGATGCTCCGTATCTGGCACCGGTACCTTACAGGGGAAAAAGGAATGAGAGTTCATACATCAGAATAATTAACAAGAAACTTTCTGAAATTTTTGGAATGAGTGAAGAAGAAGTTGCTTCAATAACGTTCAATACCTCAATCCGGCTTTTCAATCTGCAGTAACAATGAAGAATAATAAGGATATCTCGATATTAATTATTTATACCGGTGGTACAATAGGAATGGTTCATGATCCTGATACAGGGTCTCTTATTCCAATCGACTTCCGGCATATCTCCGATCATGTACCCGAACTAAGAAAGTTTGGATATGATCTTCACTCTATCTCATTTGACCCTGTACAGGATTCATCAAATATTGATCCCGCCGTATGGGTTCGTATGGCAGAGATTATAGCAGAAAGCTATAATGATTTTGACGGCTTTGTCATACTGCATGGCACAGATACAATGGCTTATACTGCCTCAGCATTAAGTTTCATGCTTGAGAATCTTGCCAAACCTGTAATCCTTACAGGATCACAGTTACCCATAGGTCTGTTGCGAACTGATGGCCGGGAAAATCTTATTACTGCGATTGAGATTGCTGCAGCAATGGAAAAAGGACGTCCTGCGGTTCCGGAAGTCTGTATTTATTTCGACAATAAACTTACCCGGGGGAACCGTACAACAAAAATGAGTGCTGAACATTTTGATGCTTTTTATTCTCCTAATTATCACACTCTTGCTGAGGTGGGATTACATCTCAGATACTTTAATAACCTGATCAGATATCCTGTCAAAGAAAAGAAGCTCATCATTCATAAACAGTTCGATACAAATGTGGCTATTCTCAAGCTTTTCCCGGGTATAAACAGAAAACTGGTACAGAGTATAACCAAAACAGAAGGTTTAAGAGGTCTCATAATTGAAACATTCGGGTCGGGAAATGCTCCGACATACCAATGGTTTGTTGATGATCTTAAACGATATATTGACAATGGAGGTATAATTCTTAATGTGACTCAATGTCATGGAGGAAGTGTTGAGATGGGATTATACGAAACAAGCCGGCTGATGTTATCTGCCGGGGTGATAAGTGGCAGGGACCTTACCTCAGAAGCATCAGTGACGAAGCTTATGCATCTTCTGGGAAGATACTCATCAAAGGAAAAAGTTGTGCAGGCGTTGAATATCTCACTCGCAGGAGAAATTTCATGAGCGGTCGTTTTCTAAAAATATTTTTGTAATTTGCGCCCCTGTTTTTTGACACTCTATTTTAATCAGGGAGAGATGCAGGAGTGGTTTAACTGGCACGCCTGGAAAGCGTGTGTACCTCAAAAGGGTACCGGGGGTTCGAATCCCTTTCTCTCCGCAAAACCAAAGCAAACCCTTCGCCAACCGGCGAAGGGTTTTTGTTTTCATACAGGCCGTTCAAAGCTTGCTTTGATAAGGACAGGATGAAAACAAAATAACCCTGCAAGGCAGGGTTTGCTTTGGTTTTGCAGGCCTCCCCCCGGGGATCACGACCAATCCGACATCAGGAGGATTGGGCGTAATCCCTGATTATCACTAATGCTCACTTATTTATAGTCAATGATAAACAAAATAACCATCAGGGTTGTCTCAAATGGCTTTTTTAACTGCAAAGTTCGCAGTTTGCGCATCCGAATCAGAGTCCAAGACATTAATGATACTCGCTTTAACAAATTCCAGGATTTCGTTAACCGCGATTGTTTACGCAATTCAAATCTAAAATATCTGCATTGATAGGATATTGCTTTGGTTTTTCAGGCCTCCCCCCGGTGATCACGACCGATCCGACTAAGGAGGATTGGCGTAATCCCTGATTATCATTGCTGTTTGTTTGAACCTGGACTGAAGTAAAATGAGCTAAAATGACTAAATTAACCGCAAAGTGAGCAAGTTGCGCAAAGAACACAGAGTTAAGGAGGCCCTCCACGAACCACCCCTGTTGAAACCGTTTTATTTATAACGAATAATTTACTGATTAATCTCTAATTCTATTGGTTTGACATTCCATCCATCTACCTTCAGAAGAGCTTTCTCCCCGTCAAGCTTATTTATATCAAACTCAACACCTATAGTTCTTTTTTCGCCGGGAAGCAGAGCAATATAATTATCCTCCCAGAATACGGGAAGTACCGGTTCTTTTGAGGTCAGCTTAAGTATTTTAGGATTAACTGCAAAGGCCAGCCCTTTTCCCTGATTCTCTAATGTCACTGATAAACTGCATTTATCCCCGTTTGTCAATAATGGAGTGGATGATACTTTCACTGTGGCTTCCGGTAAGTTTTTCCAGGTCAGTGAAATCAGCTTTTTCATCTCCCTTTGGACTCAGCCAGTAAAAGTTCGACGACAATAATGTACCGGTATTATCTTTGAGTTCCAGTTTAAGAAAGTAGGTGTTAGTTGTATCTTCAGGAGCAGTAACGGTATATATTTTCGAGCTTTCATCTGCCCCGACTCTGGCATCCATCATCGTTGATGAAGTTTCTTTCATATTAATATCAAACATTCTAACAGTTGCGATCAATCCCTCGAAAGCTTTGTAGTAACTGTTTACAACCTTAATTGAATTATCATCATAACAATACTGAATATGAATAGGTTCACAAGCAGTTTTTGCTCCATAAAAAGCTCCGTTTGGCATGAAAAAATAATCATACAACTGCCAGTACATTTTTGGCCATGCCGAATTATACATCCAGTATATTATTCCACTCGACTTATACTTATTGCCTGCAAAAGCTTCAAACATTGCCTTAACAGCTTCATTCTGGAATACCTGAGCTTTCATAGAATATTCTTCTACACCGGATGGCGTACCATAACGTGATTCAAATGCTTTTCTGGCAATAGGGTAAAAAGCTTTATGCAACCTGATATCCCACGATGGACTCATTGGCCACAGATCCTTCTCAGGCATCATCATCCTCATTGTTTCCATTGGAGGTATCTGTTCTCCTGAAGGACCTGCCTCGGTATTGAACTCCAGTTTAGAATACCAGTATGAAGGCGTTTCGTATGCATAAACCGCAGGATATGGTCCCATCCACAGCCCTGTTTTTCCTTCTATCGTGCTGGCAGCCTGTGTGGCTGATGAGGAGATAGGGTCGGGTTTTATCATACTCATCAAGTATTTTAATATATCGCATTTCAACTTCCACAGGGGGGAAATTATCACTTCCATATAACCAGGTAAAGACTGAAGGATGATTACGGAGATGTACAATCTGGTCTTTCCAGCTTAGCTCCGCAACATCTCCGGTATGAGGTGTCCAGTTTTTCCACCGTTCCCATGAACTGCAGCAACACCATCCTACCATAAGTAAAATACCTTCTTCATCACATCTTTCGAACAGATAGTCCGATCCGCGGGGTGCCTCCATCCTCAAAGCATTCAGATTCATATGTTTAGCATATAGTATATCGGCATCAATTCGCTCATTTGAAGGCCGGAGCATCAGATCCTGTACATACCCGCCGCCTCTTATTACTATATTTTTACCATTGATCTGGAATACTTTTGTTGTTTTACCATCGAAATTATTCATCCAGGATGAGATCTCCCGTATTCCAAAACGTACCTTTTTATTATCGCTTTCCCTACCTTTTTCTTCAAAACTAAGATTAAGATCATAAAGGTTTTGAGGACCGACTGTATGAGGCCACCATAGTCGTGGATTTTCGATAACCAGCTGTTTGTATGCTTCTGGCTGAAAGCTCACCATTTTTGTCTCTCCTGCTTTAAGGGCAACTTCCTGTGAGAAAGTAATATTTTCGATTGTTCCTTTGAGTATGCCGGTAACAGGTTTCTTATTTGCATTCTTCAGCTCAGCTAGTTATAGTAAGTTTGGCCTGGTCAGTTGACGGAAGATTCAGTTTTGTTACAACATGAGGATTCTCGATTGCGACGGAACCAGTGGCGTTAAGTGTTACATCATACCATATTCCCATGCCTCTGTCAGGAGGAGTCGGATTCCAGTCAACCCATGTTATTGTGAGATCCATTCCTTTTGGAGGAAATATCTCAAGAGCAAGACAGTTTTTTTCACCAGGTAATGCAGCTGATGATATATCAAGGTTGAAAAGCCGGTAAGCGCCTTCTATAGTTGTTGTATCAGCAATGAGCTTACCATTAAGCCAGACATTTGCCTTATAATTAATGCTATGAAATTTAAGCCAGGTATGCATTCCTTTGTAATCGGCCGGGATATCAAAAACAGTACGATACCACCAGGCAACATTGAATGGACTTACTTCAGGCATCTCCCTGTTTCGGCTGGTAATGGCTCCCGGCAGGTCATTGATATTTGTCCCGTAATACGGATCTGGATAGACCTTATTGGCAACAAGAGCAGCCAGAACTGTGGTGGGAACTGATGTCGGATACCAGCCCTCTGCAGTGAATCCTTTACTGGAAATATCTTTACCTTCTGAACTTATAAAGGAAGAAGACTGAATACTCCAGTTATCTCTCAGGAAAAGTTTTCCCTGAGCAGGTTTCTGGGCAAAAGTTGACATGCTGAAGAAAATCAATCCTAAAAAAGTAACGAAAATACGTGTTTTCATACTGTATAGTTTTTAATTACGGATCAGACTGGTTTGAAGGTATTAAAGTTAATAAATAAATTTGACAGCAATTTAAATGATTCATTTACAAAAAATCTTTACATTGCTACATTCAAATTCAGAATACTCTGAAACCTGTACTTTATTAATCTCACTTTAAACAATGACCTATGAGTGTTAATCAATCGTCTTCCGGACCCGGATTAAAGCGAGTTCTGGGACTATCTTCACTGGTATTATATGGAATTATTCTCATTCAGCCAACAGCACCAATGCCTCTGTTCGGTGCTGCAGCCACCCTAGCTAAAGGACATGTTGTAACAACTATACTTATAGGAATGGTGGCAATGCTGTTCACTGCCATCAGTTATGGGAGAATGGCTAATGCCTACCCCAGTGCCGGTTCAGCATATACATATGTAAGCAGGGAAATTCATCCTGCCCTTGGTTATTTTGTCGGCTGGGGAATGATATTTGATTATGTAATGAATCCCATAATATGTGTCATTTGGATCAGTAAGGCTGCTATGAACCTTATTCCTGAAATACCATTCCCGGTTTATGCTGTATCATTTGCACTTCTTTTTACCGGAATGAACCTTCGTGGTATTGAGTCCAGTGCCCGTACAAATTCAATAATTGCTACCGGTCTGGGTGTTGTCATTGTTCTTGTTCCTCGGGGCTGCAGTACGTTACCTTATAATACATCCTCCGGCCAACGCAGCAGATTGGACCAGACCATTTTATGATCCAAAAACTTTCTCATTTTCTTCTGTATCAGCAGGTGCCTCACTTGCCGTACTTACCTATATAGGTTTTGACGGAATTTCCACTCTGTCGGAAGAAGTAAAAAATCCCCGTCGTAATATTCTTCTGGCTACCGTGATCGTGTGTCTCATAACAGGAGTACTGGCATCCGTTCAGGTATATTTTGCCCAGATGGTATGGCCGGGAACAAAGTTTCCTGATCAGGATACTGCCTTTGTTTATATTGCCGGAAGGGCAGGCGGACAGTGGCTTTTCCATGTAGTTAATATAGCTTTGCTTATTGCAACTATCGGTTCAGGATCAGGAGCTCACCTGGGAGCCAGCCGTCTGCTCTATGGCATGGGACGTGATAACGCCATTCCAAAGAAATTTTTTGCTGCTATTAATCCCCGGACTCATGTTCCATCAAATAATATAATTCTTGTTGGAGTGATAGTACTTGTAGGTGCCTTCCTGCTTACATATTCGCTGGGAGCACAATTGTTAAATTTCGGAGCGCTTATTGCATTCATGGGTGTCAATGCCTCCTCATTTGCACTTTATTTCTTACGTAACGAACGAAAAACTTTCACTAATTTTATTGTTCCGGTCTTAGGTTTCACTATCTGTCTCTATCTGTTTCTCAGTCTTGGGATTAAAGCAAAAATAGCCGGACTTTGCTGGCTTTCAGCGGGAGTGCTATATGGTGCATACCGGACTAACTGGTTCAGGAAGCCGCTACAGTTTGTGAAGTTTGATAGCGCAGATACTTCTGATACAACTGACGAGAATTAGACTGGACAAACTTATAATTGCCTTACAACATTCTGATTCATTGACACAAAAATAAAAGGCGTAGTTCTGAGCTACGCCTTTACTTTTAAGCCATAAGATCCATTGACAAAATTTACAACGTAAAGGTATATGTATATTTAAGAAGGATTGATCTGTTACTATACAACGGGAGTCTTGGATTTTCAATATCCCTGTAAGTATTACGACCCTCGTTTACAACAATATAAAAGTCATTTCCTTCACGAGGATTATAGCGGAAACGGAAATTCGTAATTACAGCATTTTCAGCACTGTTATATTGAATGAACGTACTTACTGACGTTTGGGTTGTGAACATTACAAGTGCTTTAAATCCGGCCACTCCACCATTGAATGACTGGTTACGGCTACTGAAGTTCAGGAAATTATGCTCATATTCCAATCCAAGCTGCAGACTTGATCCAACATTCCAGGAAGGTTCAATACCAAATGTAAATCTGTTTCCGTCATAGAAGGCCCCTGCAAATACATCAACTCCCAATGTAAATTTGTTAGTTCTCGGAGAATTAAGATGGGTTTCAATCTCATTGAAGCCGTATTTGCCAACTGGCACAAATGAATCTTTCGAGAAATAGAATGTATCAGTTACATTCTCATAAGTGTGTTTAATGCGAACATCCCGCTGAATCCCGACTTAAAAGCCAGGTCGTAAGATAACTCTGTTTCAAACGATTGTGCAGAATTATCAAAATTATCTGTGAAAGCCATTGCTCCTACTCTGAATCCATGATTCTGAATTGTCGACTCTTCTCCGGGTATCCATCCATAACCAATGCCACTATAGTAATGAGTGTAGTTATTACGCATCTGGAATCCAATCTTTGGGTCAAAATCTTTACCACTCCGCGACCAGGTAAAATCATAACTTAATCCTTTCTGATTAAATCTGCTCCAGTTAAGATATAACCTTGTAGGATCAAGTGAATCATCTTATTTGAAGCCGAATTATCCATAACCTGTGCCAGCTTAACATTCAGATAATCATTATCCGATACTTTAAAAATCCCATCCATCCGTAAGCAGTATTATATGAACCATCTGTTCCAATGCGTGATGTAACTATGCCCCCGACATAACTGCTTTCATTAATCACCTGTCTTCTGAGCCTCAGGATTCCGAAGTTTTCAGAAGTAAGTGCATCAATGGAACTTCCTTCCTGGCTCATTGCCTGGGTTTGCATATCAAGAAATCCTATATCCCATCTTCCTGCCATACCTGTAATCCTGGCTCCTCCGTATATTGGGACCTGTTCTCCCCTGTTCAGACCAATCTGTCTGCTGTAAAACATACTGCTGCCGGGTTCAAAATCAAATGTGAATACACTTGAGCGTTCCTGGAAGAATGTTCTTTTTTCAGGAAAGAACAACGAGAATCTTGTAAGGTTAATCTGCTCATTATCTGCCTCAACCTGGGCAAAATCAGTGTTAATTGTAAGGTCCATCGTCAGGTTATTGGTAAGACCGTATTTCACATCAAGGCCTGCATTGAATTTTGCGCTTTTGTCCAGATCATATGCGGTTCCGGCCTCATTAATCACATTATCAAACTGGGTACCTCCGATAACATAAGGTGCTATATAAAAAGGTTTTTTCGATTTTAGTCCGTCAAGTACCACCTCCTGTGCTTTTGAAGGTCTGTAAGCGCTTGACTCACCCCAGTTTGGAGGGATTGCAGGGTAAACGTCGACCTCGTTCTTATGTGCGATCTTACGGATACAAATAAATCCCATTACAATTTTCCCTTTATCCTCTTTAAACCTCATACTCGAAAATGGAATTCTTATCTCAGCAAACCAGCCCTGGTCATTTCGTGTTGTTTTAACATCCCAGAATGTATTCCAGCTCGTATTAAACGGACCCTCCCCGGGGCCACCATGTTGCATTGCATCTTTTGAAATTGTAAAATCACTACGTAGTCCGGTTGGCGTTGTTGAAAATCCCAATGCATTCTCTTTATCATTAAAGGAATCGAATATCAGCATAAGTTCTTCACTTGACACTTCAGATTCATCACGTTTTTTTGAAGAGACAAGCATGTCCGAAGAATTTGAATCAAAAAGCCTGGCTCCAATGTACAGGTAGGCATTGTCATAACAAACCATGATCTGGCTTTTTTCGGTAGGCTGAAGTCCAAAAGTAGGTGTATGCATTACCATTTCAAGCGGCTGAACATTATCCCAGCAGGCATCATTTACTACTCCATCGAATTTGACCTCACCATTTATTCTTGGAATTGTGACCTGATTCTGTGAATATATTATGGAAAATTGCGCAAACAAAATCCCTGGAATCAGTAATAATTTAAGCGTTTTTTTCATTTTTATTTTTACATGTCTGATAATTACTCAAAGTGAATCTAAGAGATTAATTATTAATAATGTCAGAAACTAAAGTGAAGTGGCAAAAACTCAGGTTGAACTATCTTATGAAGCTTACGAAATATTTGCTCACCTGTTTCCATTTATCATACCGGAAACAATTCCACCGGATTTCCTGGTCTCAGCAATAATAACTCCGCTAAGATGAACGAGTACAAATCCATAAATAAAATACTGTCCGATGCTATGAATTTCTTTAATATTATTATGAAGTTCTCTTGAGAAGCCAAAATTCCGACCAAATGCAAGACCCAGTCCGGTAAGTGCCATGCTCAGAAGCAAAATATAAAATGCCAGGTATCCTGACTTTACAGCCAGATAATGTCTGTACTCAGGTTTGCTCTTGTCGTTCTTCTTATATAAACCAAGTGCGTTTTTAATTCTTGAACTTATCTTCTCATCTCCAGAGACTGTAAGTTCAAAAATGATTCTGGACAATAAAAGGAATGCAATACTGTAACCAAATAATTTATGAACACCCCAGAATTTGTCTTCATACTCACGGGTTACTGCAAAAGCCTGTTCTTCATTAACTGCCACATCTTTAGACATTAACTGTTCCTGAACCATAGGGATATTTTCCCTCTGGTTGGTTAGTGTCGAATTGATTAGCACAGTTATCATCGATCCTGATATTGCCAGAAATGTCAACCAGTGCCATATCCTGATATAAACTGAATGTTTCTGGATAAAATAGGACATAGTGACTGGATTATTTTGGATTTGTGCCATAACTTATCATCTTAATATTTAAACTTCATTTTCTATCTAAATTCATTTTCCCTCCACTAAACCAGTTTTTAAATTCAGGTATCCTGGCTTTACTTATCAGTATCTTTTCAGGAGTCGGAACTTTAAGATTTACCGAAAGTCTGCTGTTGAACCACAGATCAATATCTTTAATTGCATGCCTCGATATTATATATTGCCTGTTTGCACGAAAAAAATCTTTAGGATCCAGAAATTCAGCTACTTCGTCGAGGGTATATTCAAACCGGAATGAAATGTCATCGAATGTTTTGCCTTTTACCAAACCAGAATCGATATAAATACAGGAAATATCATTAGTTTGAAGAGGCAATAGTTTGTCACCTTTTGAAGGTATTAAAAAATGTGATTTATAAGTTGAAGTCCGTGTAAAAGACTCTATCAGATTTCTAAGATCTGGCTGCAAACTTTCAGTTTTTTTAAATCCTTCCAGTTTTTTTAATGCCAGTCGAACTGAATCTGCATCAATTGGCTTGAGTAAATAATCAATACTATTTACTTTAAAAGCTTTAAGTGCATATTCATCATATGCAGTTGTAAAAATTATTGGACAAACAATATTCACATGCTTGAAAATTTCAAATGCTGATCCATCGGCAAGATGTATATCCATGAAAAGCAGGTCAGGAGTAGAATGAGAATTCAAAAAATCGATGGATTCAGTAATACTCTCCAGAACAGAAATGACCTCAATACCTCCAACTTCAGATATTATCGATAGCAGATGTCTTGATGCCAGAATCTCATCTTCAATGATCAGGGCTCTCATTTTGTTATGGATTTATAAGTGGAATTTCAACCCTGAATTCATTATGCTCTCTTTTAATGGTTATGTCTTTCCCATTTAATATCTGAAGCTGTTTAGACAGGTTGGTAAGTCCTATACCAGTTCCCTCCTCTGCAGTAATCTTTTCCTGAATAATGTTCCGAACCACCAGATTTGCTTTTCCATCTGTTTCAATTGTCAAAACAAGAGGTTTACGCTTACTGATTTCGTTATGCTTAACAGCATTTTCTATCAGGGTCTGTATAGTAAGCGGAGGCAATTTATATTCAGAATATTTGGTGTCAATATTGAGGTTAACAGTAAGGTTTGTATCGAATCGCAGCTTGATCAGGAACAAAAATGATTCAGAGAAAGCCATTTCTTCCCTTAATGTAAGTAACTGTTTTTCATTACTTTGAAGAGTATAACGAAGTACTTTTGATAGGTCATTTACATATTTCTGAGCAGTATCGGGGGCTTCAGCTATTAATGTTTTAAGTGCTGTAAGAGAATTAAAAAGAAAATGGGGACTAAGTTGGTTCTTCAGCGATTCGAACTGACTTTGAAGAGCTTCCCTTCTCAGAGTTTCATTTTCTATCTGTACATGCTGTTTTTGAAAAATCAACCTTATGATAAGTATACAACCTACCACAAGGGCGGAAACATAAAAATTTCTGAAGATAAATTCATCCTGATAACCCCTGGGACGCGGTTCAGTATCAATATGACTTAATAGTGAAAAAAATAGAAAATTAAGAATGAAAACAGAGATTAGAGTAAGTAATACCGATAATATAATTGTCAAGATATTTAATTTTCCAATTTTTTGCAGTGGCTTAAGTATGAAGAAGTTTAATGAAAACATCAGCAATGCGACAAGGAAAGTAATCACCAGTTCGGCTCCCAGATGAGAAAAACTAATTAAAAGTCTCTCACCATGACGATGTCCTCCGTCACCAAACAGGAACGTCATAAACAATGGGAAACGAATTGTTATTGCAATTGCGAGTGAAAGTAAAAATGCAATAGTAAAATATGCTTTTTCAGAATTAGTCTTCATAATTCTCAAAGATACAAACCGAGTCATTGGATATTATAATTATAATATTGAGACTGATAAATGGTGACCTGAGACTGAAAATTCACCAGTTGAATTTTTAAGAACATTATGAAAGCTTCCTCTTTCCTTATCATGAAACTATTGTATTGATATAATAACTCATTTAGTAAAGTATAGGTCAAAATATGCAGCCCACGAAGCAAATGCAGCGACTGACATTGCATAACAAGTAAAACCAGATTTATTCAGTTTCTCATGACAAATCAGAATTCTTTCAATACCTCGAACATAGCAACTACATTCTCAAATGGAACATTTGCCTGAATATTATGTACAGTATTAAATACAAAGCCTCCATTCTCATTAAGAATGCCGATTTGTGACCTGACCTGCTCCTTAACTTCAGCCGGTGTGCCAAATGCAAATACTCCCTGGGTATCAACGCCACCTCCCCAGAAGACTAGCTTGTCACCATACTTCTTCTTTAGCAGTTTCGGATCCATACCTGAAGCATTGATCTGTACAGGATTAATAATATCGAAACCTGCTTCAATAAAGTGGCTCATCAATGTTTCCACTGCGCCACAAGAGTGTTTAAATGTCTTCCAGTTAGTATTAAGATGAATCCAGTCATTTACCTTTTTATAATAGGGCAACCATACCCTGTCGAATGTTTCAGGGGAGCAGAATGTTGAGTTTTGAGTACCGAAGTCTGTTCCGCAGGTAAAAACCACATCAATCTTATCTCCGATTACTGAATGCAATAACTTTAGATTTTCAATAGCTATATCTGTTTGTTTATCAAATATATCTTTAATAAAATCTTCACGTATCAGAGTTGAAATATACCACTCTTCAACACCGCGTATCCCTTTGGGGTCTTTGAGATTTACAGCCGGAACAAGTGCTATATCGCCCAGGGCAGTTCCACCCAGTGAAGCTACAACTCCACAATCATTCCCATCCAGCAAATCAATTTGTGTCTTCCAGTAAGCAAGATCTTTTTCTGTTACTAAAGTGAATTCTTCAAGATTGTCATCTACTTTAAGTGTTGAATCATCAATAGGTTTCTGTCGGTCGATGGCATCAAAAAAATATCCTGACTTAGGCATTATACCACTTGGAGGAACGGAAGTATCTCCTTCAGGATACATGAGGATATCACCATTCATGGTAAAGGTATAGTTAAAGTCTCCGGGGAAATAGAACCTCCTGTCCCCATGGGGTTTTATGCACTTTCCAGTTTTCATTTGCTACGCCGAACATATTTTTTGAAGAGAATAACCCTATAACATCAAGATCCATAGCCTTTAGAAGATCATGGTCCATCTCACCTAGCATTTGGTAGGGCTCTATCACCTTAACAGGGGTTTTTTCCAGCCCATAGAATTCACGTAGTTTTTCAACAATCAGAACATGAATTCCAGTTACCGCAGTTGATCCGAAATCAACAACCAGATTATCGGGCTGTTGATGATTCAAGGTCCTGATCAGGTTTTGTCTTGATGATGTATGCATATCTTAATGATTTTAGGTCCCTTCTTGGGTTCATAAAGTTAATTGATTCCTGAAATTATGAAAATCCCCGTAACATTCTTTTCTGCAATATTTATTTTGGCATATCTTTGCAGTATGGGCACTGATTATCAAATACCTGAGCCATTTTTAGTGAATCCACTGAAACATCATCTGGGTTATATTAAGGGATATGCAGACCTCCGGATTGATTGTCAGTCCGATGATGATGTCCAGGATCTTATAAAAGATCTTAAGCATCTTGGCACAAGCGTAACTGATGTATACTCAGGAAAATTATCAGTAGTTGATATCTGCAGAGAGGCTAAGACATTTCTTGAAAAGAGGAATATTATCACAAGGGAACTTTTCTCTCTGTGGTCCGGAACAGATTCTTCTGACTTCAGGATAATAACTCTGTCTGATGAATCACAATGGACCGTAAAATATCACCCGCTCGGTAAACGATTTATACATATTTTCCCTGCACGCTGCAGTCAGCATACATTCAGGATAAGATCCAATACTCTGAAAACAGCAATTCTATATTATGTTATTATTGGGAAAGATCTTGTAACGGTAGATGACCTTAACAGGATCAGGCCATTTATGGGCCTTTCTCCAATAAAATATAGTGTGGATACACGTGCGGTTACAGAAATGATCGAACTGATAAGAAGATAATCCTAATATAAAGCAGAAGAATTATTCGAGTCTTATTGTATCCCCTTTTTCAGTTCCATCAGAATCATCGCTGAATGCATCATTGAGGTCACTATCAATGCCCTCCTGGGTTTTCAAAACAGTTGTGTTAAAGTTCTCATCTGAGGCAACTTTTTTCTCAAAAATGAGGCCTCTGAAAATTGATATTACAACGGCCATAATTGAAATTCCCAGTACAATACGTGTAAATATTCTATAGTTATTCTTATAAATAAATAAAGATATTCCACTAAGTATGATACCCAGTAATGCCGGAATTATGGGGATAAGCCCCAGACCAACAATAGCCAGAGCCATTGATATCAGTCCGAACAATAATGCCGGAATAAGCAGTAGAACCGAAATGAGTTTCGAATATTTCGGGGTGTTTTCAGATTTTCTCATTTTTTATTTATTTTTAAGCCCTTTAGCTTCTGATAGACGAAGTTGAATGCTTCCTACTGGAATCTCCGCTTTCACAAGCACAGGTATTTTATTACTGTTTGCCGTAAGCCAAATATTATTGGTTTCCTTACTCACTAAAGCCTTATTATTAATTGAAACACCCAGTTTGTAACAAGAGATAGACCCAAAAGCTTCGGTTTTTATAGTTTCTTTGCCTTTATAAGTCAGCTTAAGATTCTCAACTTTGTCATCGACAAGGATTGATATTAAAATAATTTTATTTACGGGCATACTTTCAAAGTTCATAGTTCTGAGATAATAAAGGACAGAAACAAGATCGTGAGTATTCTCTGAAATTGGAATCACAACTGTCTTTATGAGATCTCTTTTCTGATATTCATATTTTGCCTGCAATGAGTTTCTCTTAATAACATATTTCATGCTGAATATATACCCACCTTCATCAACATTTCTTTTAAAGATATAAGGTTTAACCTCATCTCTGCTTACCCACGATTGATATATGTCGCGGATTTTAAAAAATGAATCGTAGTTTGAATAGGTGCTGGCGGTTGCCTTAATAAAATATAACATTTTGCCATCAGCCTCATAATCTGAGACATTAATTGTTATCTCTGCAAGATCGGCCCAAAGTGACGACATAAAATAAGACCCTTTAAATCTTAATGTTTCACCTGACTGAAAAGATTTATTTTCAGGCTTCTGAGATTGACATACTGATGTAAAAGCAACCATCAGAATTGCAAAAAGCTTTAACTTTAGTATCATACGGTTTTGAAGGATTTGTCTGATATAACTATGGAAGTGTCATAAGTATTTGAGTGGACGAATCTAATGTTTTTTTGAATCCGGTATACATGTTGATCTATAATAATTTTCAAGCTTTGCATGTCTTATATGTGACTGAATTCAAGCTTTTTAAGAATATTCATGATTAAATATATTTAATTAATATCAAGATCATTCAGCTATTGATACATCATAAAACTAAATAAGTCAGTCGTCAAACATGATCTTTTCATATTTATTAAATTAAATTTAACACATAAAAAAATAAAAATAGACCGATAAATATTGATACTTAAACTGCTCAAAACCTTCTAATAATTTGGACATACAAAGTAAAAAGGAGAAGATAATCGGATGGAAATTCAGCATTTCCCTTACTTTTATTTTAATTTTCAGTAATCCACTTTTTTCTGCAGGCACAGATAAAGATTCCAGTATCATATTCTTCCCTTAAAGGCAGCTTTTTCCTGTATTGTTTTTTGACCCTTTAGAATGCCAGGTAAGCGGCGGTTCCTATTTCCTGTTTCGTAATAATGAGCATACCAGTCTTTTTTCTAATGTAGTACTCGGATTTAACAAACCTGTTATAGGCAAAAAAGGGAAAGACTGTCATTTCAAGGAGGCGGGCTGTTAAATTTCGGAGCAACAAAGTCAGTTAACCCGTTTGCATCGCTTAACCTTAAACTTGCAGCGGAGAACAATTTCACACCGGATATCAGAACCGCTGTGGCACCGGTTTTAACAGGAATTCTGAACCGGTAATGAGAATTTGAGCTTAATATTTTAATGTAATAATATCAATACGGCGTATCAAACAAATGAGTTTAATTGATTGTTTAAATTTGTGAAGATAAATTCCTTTGGTACCTTTATTACTTCCAATTCAGAAACTTACAGATAAACATTTGTAACCATGAAAAAATCCTGCCTTTTGTTTATTGCCAGTTTATGGCTGGTTCCTCTCCTTGCCCAGAATGCTGATAGTATCTGGATTGTGAATAATTACATAAAATTGGAACAGCAGATACCAATGCGGGATGGAGTAAAATTGTTTACTTCAATCTACATGCCTAAAGATAATTCTGAGAATCATCCCATATTACTAACCCGTACGCCGTATTCATGCGCTCCTTATGGAATAAACAGTTGGAGAGATTATTGGAACAGCTATCTTAAAACTTATCTGCGGGAGGGTTATATTATGGTAACGCAGGATGTACGTGGGAGATGGATGAGTGAAGGTGAATTTGTGGATGTAAGACCATTTATTACTGATAAAAAGAATAAAGACATTGATGAAGCCAGTGATGCCTATGATGCAATTGACTGGCTTGTTAAAAACTTACCTAATAATAATGGTAAAGTCGGGGTTTTCGGGGTTTCGTATCCTGGATTTTACTCAACGATGGCAGCCGCCAGTAATCACCCGGCCCTTGTTGCTGTGAGCCCCCAGGCACCCGTAACCAACTGGTTTATCGGTGATGATTTCCATCATAATGGTGCATTTTTTATTATGGATGCTTTCAGCTTCTACTCTCCTCTTGGAGGAGGATTTGGACTTCCTCGCCGCAAACCAACAACAATTGGACCTAAGACTGTCGGATTTCCTGTTCACGACAGTTATAAATTTTATCTTGAAACGGGCCCCCTTCCTGCCTTTGCTAAACTGATGGGTGATAGTGTCAGTTTCTGGAAAGATCTTTATGCACATCCCGACTATGATTCGTGGTGGAGAGCCAGGGATGCCAGAAATGCCACAAAAAACTTACTTCCTGCAATGTTATGGGTTGGAGGATTGTTTGATGCTGAAGACAACTGGGGTGCATGGAATTCCTATCTGGCTGCTGAGAAAAATAATCCGGGCAAAAGGTTTAACAAGATTATAATGGGTCCGTGGTATCACGGACAATGGGCCAATAACGATGGAACACACCTTGGGAATATTGCGTTTGGCAGCAACACATCAATCTGGTATCAGCAAATAATTGAAATACCTTTTTTCAATTACTATTTAAAAGGGAAAGGAGATGTTTCAGAAATTCCTGAGGCAACAATATTTATTACCGGAGATAATGAGTGGAAACAGTTTGATCAGTGGCCACCACAGCAAGTAAGGTGGAAAAGTTGTATTTTGAAGCAAATGGAAATCTAAGCTGGACTAAGCCTGAGTCATTGACAGCATCGAGTGAATATACAAGCGATCCTTCAAAACCGGTTCCCTATACCGATGGTATACATTTTGACAGAACCAGGGAATATATGACAGATGATCAACGTTTTGCAGGATGCAGACCCGATGTTCTGGTATTCAATACTGACATCCTTGCAGATGATATTACTCTAACCGGACCTGTCACCGCTGATCTGTTTGTCTCCGTTTCCACAACTGATGCTGATTTTGTGGTTAAACTTATTGATGTGTTCCCTGATAGCCTGTCATATAACGCTACTGATATTTATTCTGACAGCGATCCGTCCCTCATTTATCCAATGGGAGGATATGAAATGCTTGTTCATGGAGAAATTTTCAGAGGGCGTTACAGGAATAGTTTTGAAAAGCCGGAACCGTTTACCCCCGGGAAAATTGAAAAGGTCAGATTTACTGTTGGTGATGTTGCTCATACATTTAAAAGAGGTCACAGAATTATGATACAGATACAGAGCAGCTGGTTTCCTCTTGCTGACCGCAACCCTCAAAAATTTGTAAATATATATAAGGCCGTTACTTCAGATTTTCAGAAGGCAACTATCCATATTTATCACGATAAGAAGAGTCCAAGCAATATTATTCTGCCCGTATTGTCTCCTCAGAAGTGAATGCTAACGAACAATGTCGGTCTGATTCTTATAGAATAATTCCCCTGACAAAGGGTCACTGAACTTTGAAATACTACTCTAACTATCTGCGTTATTTGCATATCTTCCCAGCCCGCCTCAGTCAGCATGCATTCAGGGTAAAATCCAATACAATCAAATCGGCGCTGATATATACGTATTAATAGGAAAAGATATGGTTACCATGGATGACCTGAATAAGGTAAGACCATTGCCCGGGTTATCTCCTGTAAAGGATATTTTCGAGACAATGGCCATTCTTGGGATGATAGAAATTTTAAGGGATTAATGGTTTACAGAAAGACAAATGATTAGTAGGTCGGTTGTCCCTTATAAACATCTGAATTGTAAAGATTTTGAAATTGCCCAATCCAGGTGAGCCTCCCCCGGCTTAGCCCGGTTATTGTTGCTGTGGCATTTGTATCAGAACTTATATTTATGGAAATATCATAGATTCCAATATTTGTCATTACGCTGAAAGTAACATAGAAACTTAAATTTTTGGGATCTTTTGTTACCTTATAATTTTGTATCCTTCCTTCTGCTGTCACTCCTCCGACTCCATTATAACCAATTCGATGGTTAGACCCTGTTTGAATAAAAGCTTTTGTAGAATCAAGCATAATAAAATTCAAAACCGAAGTCACAGGTACTTGATATCCAGACAAATTCCGGAGATAATTTGCTTCAATCACAAAGGTTTTTCTGTTAATTAAAGTATCAATAGCGTAATAATTTGCATTCTAATTGATCTTGCTGCAATTCTTTCTTTTCCTGTCTGCTTAGTTTAACATCCTGTCCCTTACTTGTATAAGGAATTAAGCTTAATCCAAAAGCTAAGAGTAAACTGCCTAATTTAATTTGTAAATATTTCATAATATACAGAAATTTAATTTATATAATTTATAATAGTAATAAAGGTTAACACGAATCGCTTTAATCATGAAAATCAAATCATTTTTAATACATGTATCGTTGTATTCAGCTCCCTGATAAAGCATAATCATATTAACTAATTTAATTTTACAAATTTACATATGATTAAGAAAGTCATAATTAGGATTGAATTAAGAAAGGATTAAGATGAAATTAATTTCATTGAATCATGGATTCAGAAAACCTAATTCAAATGCAACTCCCTATAATTAAATGCTTTAATCAAACAACTCGGGATGCGTGGAAAAGGGACCTGACATGATTACCGGATAACACAATAGCACCGGCAAGCAGTGCTATTAGTATTGTTTTTGTGATCCCGGGGCGACTCGAACGCCCAACCAACAGAACCGGAATCTGTCATTCTATCCATTGAACTACGGGACCGTATTATGTCGCAAAAGTATAACCAAAAGGCCGGTTTTACAACTAATTCGGAAAAATTACATTAGCAGTTGTGCTAATGCCATATATCATTAATGTTATTTGACAAAGATTTTCTATTTTTGCCAACTTCTAGTTAAGGATGATTGGGGTGTCTGATTTGAAAATGAAAGTTGAATAAACTGAATTTTAAGAACTGTCGCAGATAGACACTGAGAGGCACAGAGATTACGCAGATCTGATTTTACCTTTGATAACCATACCTTTATGGAAGATGAAGGGCTAAATTTCAGGCACTTCAGGTATTAATTAATTATCATTAAAATTTCTCAAGTTTTAGTTATATGGATTACAATTTTCATGAAATAGAAAAAAAGTGGCAGGAATACTGGGAGGAAAATAAAACTTTCAAAACTCCGGATGATCTCACCAATCCAAAGAAGTGCTATATTCTTGATATGTTCCCTTATCCTTCAGGTGCCGGTCTTCATGTTGGGCACCCTGAAGGTTATACAGCAACTGATATATTCAGCAGATACAAGCGGACGAAAGGATTTAATGTTCTTCATCCTATGGGTTGGGATGCATTCGGTCTGCCTGCTGAACAATATGCCATCCAGACAGGAACACATCCTTCCGTTACTACTAACAAAAACTGCGACACCTTCAGAAGACAGATTAAAGAACTTGGATTAAGTTATGACTGGGACAGGGAAATAAATACAACTGATCCGAAGTATTTCAGATGGACCCAGTGGATATTTATCCGCCTTTATAATACCTGGTTCGACCATAAATTGCAAAAAGGAAGACCGATCACAGAATTGACAATACCTGAAAACATCGCTCAATTGGGACATAATGAAATAGTCAAATACATTGATTCACAACGACTTGCATATTATGACAATGCCCAGGTATGGTGGTGCCCAAGCTGCAGAATAGTATGTGCAAACGAAGAGGTTCTTAACTGACGGAACACATGAGAAATGCGGAAACAGGGTTGAGAAGAAAAATCTAAAGCAGTGGATGCTGAGAATCCCTCTTTATGCAGAACGCTTGCTAAAAGGTATAGATAACCTTGACTGGCCTGAAGGTATAAAAGATATGCAGCGTAACTGGATAGGAAGGTCAACAGGAGCTGAAGTTGATTTTGAGATTGAGGGTTTGGACAAAAGTCTTACCGTCTTCACTACAAGGCCTGACACCCTGTTTGGAGCTACTTATATGGTTATTGCGCCCGAACATGCTTTGACCAGCCTGATCACCACAGATGACCAAAGAAGATCAGTAGAGGACTATATAAAGGCTAGCTCACTAAAATCGGACCTGGACCGTACCGACCTTGCTAAAGATAAGACCGGTGTTTTTACTGGCAGATATGCCATAAATCCGGTGAATAAGAAGCGTATCCCAATCTGGGTTGCTGATTATGTGCTGACCGGATATGGCACAGGTGCAATAATGGCAGTTCCTGCTCATGACATCCGGGACTTTGAATTTGCAAAGAAATTTAGTCTGCCAATAACCTGTATTCAGGATCCTGATGTAACAGATCCGGAACAGAAATTGAGAATCCTTGAAGGTAATGAATGCTGGACTGAGGACGGAAAATATATTAACTCATCCGATATCCCGACAGGTATAAATATTAACGGTCTGAACAAGGAAGCGGGAATTGCTGCAATTACAAAATGGCTTGAATCTAAAAATCTGGGGAAATCGAAGGTAAACTATAAGTTACGTGACTGGCTTTTCAGCAGGCAAAGATACTGGGGAGAGCCATTTCCCGTTATTCACTGGGAAGATGGAGAAATAACTCTGTTAAATGATAATGAGCTGCCCCTTGAACTTCCGGAACTTGAAAAATATCTTCCCGGGGAATCAGGGGAATCACCACTTTCTAACTCAGATGAATGGTTGAATGTGACCGATAAGGACGGAAGGAAAGGAAGAAGGGAAACAAACACAATGCCTCAGTGGGCAGGATCATGCTGGTATTATCTCCGGTTTATTGATCCTAAAAATGATAATATGATCTTCGACAAAGCAAAAGAGAACTACTGGATGCCGGTCGACTTATATATCGGAGGAGCTGAGCATGCAGTTCTTCACCTTCTTTACAGCCGTTTCTGGCATAAGGTACTTTTCGATCTTGGTATTGTTTCGACTGACGAGCCATACCAAAGATTATTCAACCAGGGAATGATTCTTGCATTTGCATATGAAACTTCATCAGGGGCCAAAGTGTCGGGAGATCTTGTGGAAGAACGTGAAGGCAAATACTTCCATAAGCAAACAGGCGCACAGCTGAATCAGATTGTGGCAAAAATGTCGAAGTCGTTAAAGAATGTGGTTAATCCCGATGATGTTACATCAAAATACGGGGCAGATTCACTGAGACTTTACGAAATGTTCCTGGGACCCCTGGATGTAACCAAACCATGGGATGAAAAAGGAGTAAAAGGAGTTTTCGGATTTCTGGGCAGAACATTCAGGTTCCTGTCGAATAGCGAAAATATTATTGAAGGTGATGAGGATGCTGAAGTATTAAAAGCATTACACCAGACTATAAAAAAGGTTGAAGGTGATATTGAAAATCTCAGGTTCAATACTGCTATATCAGCAATGATGATCTTCATCAATCTGGCCACTAAAAAAGGCAAAGTTACCTTCTCCACGGCAAGTGCCTTTACTCAGATACTTTCTCCATTTGCACCACATATGGCCGAAGAATTATGGAATATGCTGGGTCATAAGAATACCCTTGCCTATGAGCCATGGCCAATATTCAATGAAGAATTTCTTAAAGAAGACTCCTTTAACTATCCTGTTTCATTTAATGGTAAGATGAGGTTCAATCTTGAATTACCGGTAACTATGTCGAAGGAAGATATTATAAAAGTTGTACTTGCCGATGAAAGAGCTCAAAAATGGATTGGAGACTCGGCCATTTCAAACATAATTGTTGTTCCTGGCAGGATTGTCAATATAGTAATCAAAAACTAATCAGAATATTTATATATGAATTTTATCTGGAAATCACTCTCAATCACCATATTAACAACTCTTCTTATTTCGTGTAACAGTTCCGACAAATTAAAATCCGAAATCATTAAGACGGCAACAGATACAACTTCGGTAAAACAAGAAAAGAGCCCGGTGTTCATGTATGGGATACCATCCGATTCATTCGATCTTGTGACCGGACATATTAAGCCTAATGGCTATCTATCGCAGATTCTTCTCAAACATGGGGTAAGCATGCAGGAAATTGATCAGACTATGAGAAACTCAAGGTCTGTATTTGATGCAAGAAAAATAAAATCAGGCAATGATTACATACTCTTTTGTGACAGAGACAGTGCTGCCAGGGCAAGATACCTGGTTTATGAACATGATCCAACTACATGTTATGTCTTCAGCTTCAACGATTCTCTCAATATCACAGAATTTAAGAAGGAGATTAAAAGTGAGATAAGATATGCTTCAGGAACGATTGAAACCTCACTATGGGATGCTATGATTACAGAAGGCCTGCACCCTGACCTTGCTGTGAAATTATCTGAAATATATGCATGGACTGTAGACTTTTTCGGATTACAGAAAGGAGACAGGTTTAAAGTAATCTATGAAGAACTCTCCATTGAAGACAAATCATTAGGAGCCGGCAGGATTTATGGAGCACAATTCATACAATCAGGACGTGCAATTACAGCAATACCTTTTATCCAGGATAGTACCGAGAGCTATTTTGACGATGAAGGAAACAGTATGAGAAAAGCTTTTCTTAAAGCTCCTCTGAAGTTTTCCAGGATCAGCTCCCGCTTCTCATCAAGCAGGCTTCATCCGATACTCAGAATAAGAAGGCCACATTTCGGAGTCGATTATGCTGCCCCGATCGGTACTCCTGTCCATGCGATTGGCGACGGAAGAGTTGTATCGGCCACTACTGAAAATGGATCAGGAAGAATTGTCAGAATCAAGCATAACAGTGTTTATTCAACAGCATATATGCATCTGAGCAGATTTGGAACCAGGAATTCACTGCGGAGTATTCGTCAAACAGGGAGAAATAATAGGTTATGTTGGCACCAGCGGACTCTCCACCGGGCCTCATCTTGATTTCAGGTTTTACAAGAATGGAGCACCTGTTGATCCGTTGAAGGTTGAAGCTCCTCCTGTAGAACCCATCAGCGAAGTTAAACAGAGATAAGTTTGAAAAACAAAGACAGTTGTATTAAGCCTCCTCGGGACCTTTAATTAATAAATCAGGAAGTTTCACAACAAGTTCCTCAATCACCTTCGGATAGTGCTCATATTCAAGAGCATGAATTTTAGCTGCAAGCGTTTCAGGTGTATCACCCGGGTCAACATTACACCTTTTCTGAAAAATAATATCCCCTTCGTCGTAGAATTTATTTACATAATGAATGGTAATGCCTGACTCTTTTTCGCCATTTTCAATAACCGACTTATGAACAATATCTCCGAACATTCCTTTTCCGCCATAAGCAGGTAGCAGTGCAGGATGTATATTAATAATCCTGTCCAGGATAATGTTCAAGAATATTTTCAGGCACCAGCCATAAGAATCCGGCAAGAACAATAAAGTCGATTTTGTATAATTCCAGGTAACGAAGAACCTTTCCTGTTATGTAAAATTCTTTATGTTCGAAAAATAATGTTCTTACATTAAGAGCTTCAGCCCTTTTTAAAACCATTGCATTCCGCTTATTCGACAAAACAAGACTTACTTTCGCTGTATTTCGATTCGAAAAGTATTGAATTATGTTTTCAGCATTGGTCCCTGAACCAGAGGCAAAAATAGCTATGTTCCTCATATGTTGATAATTATGATATTTTTCATTAGTCATAAATAATTCTTTAAAATAAGATTATTTTTCTAATTATCAACACATTAAACTGTGACCTAAATAAAAAAACATCAAATCTCTTGAAAAATAAAGTACAAATATATTTCTTTGCATGGTTCAAAAATTAATATTAATTAAAATTTATTATTATGTCGGACATTGCCACAAGAGTAAAAGAAATAATAGTTGACAAACTTGGAGTAGACGAATCAGAAGTAACTCCTGAAGCCAGTTTCACCAATGACTTAGGTGCAGACTCTCTTGACACTGTTGAGTTAATCATGGAGTTTGAAAAAGAATTCAATATCGGTATTCCAGACGATCAGGCTGAGACTATTGGCACCGTTGGAGATGCGATTAAGTACATTGAGGAAAATGCAAAATAATTTGCATTTTTAAAAAAGCATTTATGAGAAGAGTTGTAGTTACAGGACTAGGGGCATTAACTCCTTTGGGTAATAATTTGCATGAATATTGGGAAGGACTAAAGAACGGAGTCAGCGGATCAGTACTGATCACACGGTTTGACACTGAAAAGTTCAAAACAAAATTCGCATGTGAATTGAAGAACTATGACTCAAAAAATTATTTTGACAGAAAAGAAGCCAACAAACTTGATTTGTATTCTCAGTATGCACTTATTGCCACAGAAGAAGCGATTACTGATTCGGGGTTAAATCTTGATAAGATAAACAAGGAAAGAGTTGGTGTAATTTGGGCTTCAGGAATCGGGGGAATTGAAACTTTTTATCTGGCTATAAAAGATTATGTCCTTGGTGACGGGACACCCCGCTTCAGTCCCTTCTTTATTCCTAAAATGATAGGAGATATTGCAGCCGGAGCAATTTCTATCAAATATGGTTTCATGGGGCCAAACTTTGCTACTGTATCAGCATGTGCATCATCTACCAACTCAATTATTGATGCTATAAATTATATCCGTTGGGGTAAAGCTGATATCTTTGTTACCGGTGGTTCAGAAGCCAGTATTAATGAACCCGGAATCGGCGGGTTTAATGCATTACAGGCTCTCTCTACAAACAATGATGATTATAAAACTGCATCACGTCCTTTTGATCACACCCGTGATGGTTTCGTCCTTGGTGAAGGTGCCGGAGCATTGATTGTTGAAGAATATGAACATGCTAAAGCAAGAGGTGCGAAAATTTATGCTGAACTGGTTGGCACCGGTCTTACTGCAGATGCCTATCACATGACAGCGCCTCATCCTGAAGGACTTGGCGCCAGAAACGTTATGAAGCTTGCTGTGGCTGATGCTGGTATTAATGTCGAAGACATAGATTACATTAATGTTCATGGCACCGCTACTCCCCTTGGGGATATTTCTGAAACAAAAGCCATTCTGGGTGTATTTGGAGAACATGCGTACAAGCTTAATATAAGTTCTACAAAATCAATGACAGGTCACCTTTTGGGTGCTGCAGGTGCCATTGAGGCAATTGCTGCAATCATGTCTGTTATTAATGATTTAGTCCCTCCTACCATAAACTTTAAGGTTCCTGATCCGTCAATAGACCAGAACCTTAACCTTACACTCAATAAAGCACAAAACAGAAAAGTAAATTATGCCATCAGCAATACTTTTGGATTCGGTGGTCATAATGCCTCTGTTGTAATTAAAAAAGCTGAGTCTTAGTGTCCTTATTCCGCAGACGAATAAATGGTACTTACATTTTGGATAAGCGGGAATTTGGTTCCCGCCTGAAAAAATATTTTGGGTTTCAGTCCAGGAAACCTGAAGCTTTATGAAATTGCATTTATACACCGATCAGCCACTTTTACCCTACCTGATGGTAAAAAAGTAAATAACGAAAGACTTGAGTATCTGGGAGATGCAGTACTCGATGCTATCCTTTCCGATTATTTATTCGAGAAATTTCCTGATGCAAATGAAGGTTTTATGACCAAGATCCGTTCACGGATTGTGAACAGGGAGGTTCTGAATCAACTTGCAGTGTCGATGGGTATCAACAAAATTCTTATCAGTAACATAAGCTCCATTCACCTTACCAGAAATCTTTATGGTGACGCGCTTGAAGCACTGATAGGTTCAATATTCATTGATAAAGGATTCAAAAAGACTAAAAAGTTTTTTATCAGGAATGTATTGAATAAATACCTCGACATGAATGTAATAGTCAATACTGATACTGACTATAAAAGCCTTGTTTTCGAGTGGGTCCAAAAGCATAAGTCGAATCTTATTTTTACCTATAATGAAGAATATGATTTCAACTTAAAGAAATCAGTATTCTCAACCATACTCTTTATTGATAAGAATGAGATGGGGGAAGGCCATGGAGCCTCAAAAAAAGAAGCAGAACAGGAAGCAGCCAGTCAGGCCTGGAAGCAATTGAAAGATAATTAGCAGGGATCTCCGATAGTATCTTTTTTTTACTTAACTTTATCTGTTAAGCCGCCTACAAATGAAAAGTGTTCAGAAGGTAACAAGGTTAAAACTTAAAATTACCCAGGAGGTTGAAATCAATCTCTATTGGAATAGTATCGGCAGAACCAGATTATAAACTTTCTCTTCACATCAACAAGAAATTCCGAATTTCACTTAAAAACAGCTCCTTAATCAAAACAATTGATGAGAAAGGGGCCGAGATATCCTTCAGCAGATTTTCTGATTCTGCTAAATCTCATAATCTTATATATAATCTTATATCAAACAGGTCAGGAAGCAGTTTTCTGCTTAAAAAACTTAAAAATGTAGATTATATCCTGCAGGTATATGATTCAGAAAATGGCAATACGGGTGACAATATTATATCCCTTCTGAGGGAGATTGAATCAGTCAGTGCAGTCTTTAAAATTGACTTGTCAACTTTTAAAGATAAAAACTTAAAATACCTAACCCACTGAATTATGGAAAACCTTTATTACAATTTGTCAGAGGAGGAATTTTCAAAAGGTCGAAAAATCCTGTTATGGGGCTTTAGCGGGCTATTTTTTCTTGCAGGTGTTTATGTATTAATAGCAAGCCTGATACTTGGGCATAAGAGTATGCCTGCCAGTATTATCAACCGCACCTTTTGGAATCAGCTTCCTGGTTGCTGTTATTGCCCTGTTTGCAACGATCAAAAGAAAAGATCTTTTCTTTATGGTGGATAATGAAAAGATTGAGTTCAGATATGGGCTGTTGAACCCCAAAAAACAATCTTTTAAATGGTCCGATATTAAAGAACTTAAAATGCCGCATACGCAGAAAAAAGTGATGCTTCTTTTAAATAACGGAACTTCATTTATTATCGATCTTACCTGGCTTCAGAAGAAGAAGGCAAGTCATATCAGAAAACATATATATCATTCTGCAAGAGAAAGAAACATGAATGTGACAAAAGTCACTAACCTGACCAGATAAACCTCGCATTGTTTTCTCAGACGTAAGATTCTTTCATACTCTGTTTTCACATTTCAGTGAGGTATACAAAAAGAAGTGAGCCGCTATGAAAGCGGCTCACAGTTTTGATAACCCTAAAACTAACCTAACCTATGAAAAAAACCTCTAAATCTTAAATTTCAAATATCGTGCCAAATCCTGTACAAATATAAGGGGCGTTCCCGGTAAAAAAAAATATTTTCACTTAAATAGCTGAAAATTAACAATACTTTAATGAAATGTTAAAATAATAAAAGTGCCTAAAGTGTCTAGAGTGCCTAGAGTGCCTGGAGTTAAGCTATCTTTTGTTTACCTAGACATTGTTAATACTTTAGGCACCTCAGACTTGAGCTTACTCCAAACTTCTTACTTCTTTCTGTTAAAGAAAGTTAAAGAATGGCATTATAAAATATATACTGGTAATTTTGTCACTGTATGAAGCGGAAAACCATAGTATTACTTGCAATATTTTTTTTCCTATCCATATCGGGTTTAATCCTTATACAATTTATACTGGATAAAGAATGCAATTGCCATTACTGATCAGCAATTCCGTTATTCTGCAAATAAAGCCCTTGAATCAGTTGTTTTAGATCTTGAAGAAAAGGAACTTATAAAGAATATTTTTCAGGATATTGATCCTGCATCAACCGATTCAGTAACTGCAATTGTACCTGCCAATTCGCCACTTGCTAAAAAACTTCAGGGCTATCAGCCGAATTCAAAGCTTCTTGAAATGTACGGACTTAATAATCCGGGGCAACCGATAGCAATTACCAGTTCCGGACATAAAATCTTTATATCATCAGAAGACAGCTATCCTTTCCCGAATGAGGAGTCTACGGAACCATCGACACAGATAACCAACTCCGATATTACAGGAAGAGTAACCAACAAGATAGTATTTCTCGAAAATGTAATGGAAAAAATACTGCGCAATACTCCCGACATAAGAGAAAGAATTGATCCGGAAAATCTTAAACAAAGAATTGAGAACTGCTCTGAATAATGTCGGCATATATCTTGATTATGAGTTTTCAATACGATCGGGTCGTCTTGGCAACATATGGAAAACTCCAGGCTTTACAGATAAGCCCGGAACAAATAAATTCATCATACAGCTTTTCCCCAACGATCCGGTACCCAGTCAAAACCAGATAGTCTTATATTGTCTGCAGGAACAACAATATAAGATTGAAAAAATAGGTGTCCTGGGATTTTCATCACTCCTGTTCACACTATTACTGCTTATCCTCTCCACCGGTACTTTTATAGTTATTTTTCGTCAGAAGAAGATCTCTGAGATCAGAAGTGATTTTATAAATAATATGACTCATGAACTCAAAACTCCTATTTCCACAATATCTCTGGCATCACAGATGATAGCTGACAAATCCATTCCTGAAGAACTAAAAAATACCGATAACCTGGCAAAAGTCATTTCTGATGAAAGCATGCGACTTAAGTTTCAGGTAGAGAAAGTTCTTCAGATGGCAATCTTTGAAAAAGTCAGGATGAAGCTTAACATGGTTGAACTCGATATTCACAATATTATTGATAAAGCTGCTGAAAGTTATACTCTTCAGGTTCAAAACCGCCAGGGCACACTAGTGAAAGATCTTCAGGCTACAATATCGTTAGCCATGGTAGACGAAATTCATTTCCTGAATTCAATTTCAAACCTTATCGATAATGCCCTTAAATACTCAAAAGAAAAACCTCAAATAACTATCAGTACCAGAAATAACAGGAAAGGAATTTTAATTATTATAGAAGATAAGGGGATTGGAATAAGTAAAGAAAACCTGAAAAAGATCTTTGACAAATTCTATCGTGTTCCGTCAGGAAACGTTCATAACGTTAAAGGATTTGGATTAGGACTTAAGTTATGTAAAGAAGGTCATTGATGAGCACAACGGGAACATAAAGGTTGACAGCCAGGTAAACAAAGGAACAAAATTTACTGTTTTTCTTCCTCAGAACAATTTATAATAAATACTGTTCCGGAAAATAAATTATCGCGTTTCGAGAAATAGCAGATTGTAAATAAAAATTGAATTAAATGGATAAAGTCAAGATCCTTCTTGCAGAGGACGACAACAATCTCGGATTACTTTTAAAAAGTTATCTGTCAGCCAAAAATTACGATACCCGGCTATTCGTTAATGGAAATTTGGCGCTTGAAGGCTTCTCAAAGGAATCATTTGGGTTATGTCTGCTTGATATTATGATGCCGGAAATGGATGGATTAACTCTGGCAAAAGAGATCAGGATTACGAATCCGGATATGCCTATTATTTTTCTTACAGCCAAAAACCAGAAAGAAGATATACTCGAAGGTTTTAAAACCGGTGCTGATGATTACATTACCAAACCATTTTCCATGGAGGAGCTTCTGTACCGGATAGAAGCTATTTTACGCAGGACCACAAGCCCTTCCAAAGGCCTCAAGAAAGATTCATATTCAATTGGAGAGTACACGTTCGATCCTCTGAAACAATTGCTTGTCATAAAGGGACAGACTATAAAACTTACAACCAAAGAATCTGAACTACTTGAATTATTATGTCAGCACTCAAATGATATCCTGGAAAGAAATTTTGCATTAAAAACGATCTGGATTGACGATAACTATTTTAATGCCAGAAGTATGGATGTATATATTACCCGATTGAGAAAATATCTTAAAAAAGATCCTTCAGTAAAAATATTTAATGTTCATGGACGGGGTTACAAACTGATATTCTAGTATTTACGATAAGCATTTCCGAAAACTCTCATCAATAATAAAAATAATGAGGTCAGGCAAAACTGACTATGTAAGAATAATCAGGTATTGTCAGCTAATCCAGCTTTAACACCGCGAGAAATGCCTGCTGCGGGACCTCAACATTTCCGACCTGACGCATTCTCTTTTTGCCTTTCTTCTGCTTCTCAAGCAGTTTTCGTTTTCTTGTTATATCACCACCATAACATTTTGCGGTTACATCTTTTCTGACTGCCTTAACGGTTTCGCGTGATATAATTTTAGCCCCTATAGCTGCCTGAATAGCAATATCGAACTGCTGACGCGGAATCAATTCTCTTAAGCTTCGAACACATCCTGCGTCCAAAATCCTGCGCATGTCCTCTGTGTATCAGAGTGGACAACGCATCGACCATCTCGCCGTTCAGAAGTATGTCGAGCCTCACCAGGTCAGCTTTCTGATAGGCTGCATAATAATAATCGAAAGAAGCATAACCTTTTGATATGCTTTTCAGTTTATCGTAAAAATCGAATACAATTTCTGCAAGAGGCATTTCGAATGTTATCTCAACCCTGTCTCTTGTAAGATAAACCTGGTTTTTCAGAACACCTCTCTTATCAATACAGAGATTCATAATTGATCCTACATACTCTGACAGGGTTATTACCTGAGCTATTATATATGGTTCTTCAATACGCTCAAGATTAGTGACCGGAGGTAATCCTGAAGGATTATGCACATCAATCTCCTCTCCTTTTGTGGTATAGACCTTATATGAAACGTTTGGAACAGTAGTTATAACATCCATATCAAATTCCCTGTCAAGTCGTTCCTGAACGATCTCCATATGCAGCAATCCTAAAAAGCCACATCTGAAACCAAATCCAAGAGCTGCAGACGATTCGGGAATAAAAGTCAGTGAAGCATCATTCAACTGCAGTTTTTCAATTGATAGTCTTAGATCCTCATAATCATCAGCATCAACGGGATATATACCTGCAAACACCATGGGTTTAACATCTTCAAATCCTGCAATAGCCTTGTCGCAGGGATTTTTTGAATGTGTTATCGTATCGCCGACCTTTACCTCTGCTGAGATCTTAACTCCTGTGATAACATAACCCACATCTCCTGCACTTATTGAATTACGCGGATTCTGTTTAAGTTTTAAAACACCTATTTCCTCAGCATTATACTCATGGTCAGTGTTAACAAATTTAACCCTGTCGCCTTTCTTTATAGTTCCATTAATAATTTTCACATAAGCAATAATGCCTCTGAAAGAGTTAAATATGGAATCGAAAATTAATGCCTGAAGCGGAGCGTCAGGGTTTCCTCCCGGGGCTGGAATCCGGGTTACGATCTCACGAAGAATCATTTCAACACCCATGCCTGTTTTAGCACTTGCCTCAATAATATCTTCCCTTTTGCAGCCTACCAGGTCAACAATCTGATCCTTGACTTCTTCAGGCATGGCTGCAGGCGAATCCATCTTATTCAGTACAGGAATAATTTCAAGGTTATGATCAATAGCCATGTACAGGTTGGAGATTGTCTGTGCCTGAATTCCCTGTGTAGCATCTATAACAAGTAATGCACCTTCGCATGAAGCAATGGAACGTGATACTTCATATGAAAAGTCAACATGCCCCGGAGTATCAATAAGGTTCAGGATATACTTTTTGGCATCATGGAAATATTCCATCTGAATTGCATGACTCTTGATCGTAATGCCTCTCTCTCTTTCGAGGTCCATATCATCAAGTACCTGAGCCTGATATTCTCTTTCAGTTATTGTGTTGGTTTTTTCCAACAGCCTGTCAGCCAGGGTACTTTTTCCATGATCAATATGAGCGATAATACAGAAATTCCGGATATTGTCCATTGAATAATCGTGCTTTTAATCAGGTGCAAATATATAAAATTATATAAACAAGCAGGGACATGCGATGGCATGTCCCTGCTGTATTTAAATAAATATATCTTAGAAAATTTATTACATCATTCCTGGCATTCCGCCGCCCATTCCCTGAGGAGGACCAGCAGGATATCTTCTTTTACATCTACAATTACAGCTTCTGTTGTAAGGAACATTCCAGCAACTGAAGCTGCATTCTCGAGAGCAACACGGGTAACTTTAGCAGGATCAATCACACCAGAAGCATAAAGTTTCTCATATTTATCAGTCTGTGCATTATATCCATAATCACCTTTTCCGGCTTTAACATTCTGTACAACCACAGCACCTTCCTTACCTGCATTTACTGCTATCTGGCGTAAAGGTTCCTCAATAGCACGTTTGATTATCTCAATACCGGTTGTCTGATCTTCATTATCACCTTTAAGTCCTTCGAGAGCGCTAATTGCACGTATATAAGCAACACCGCCACCAGGTACAATACCTTCTTCAATTGCAGCACGTGTTGCATGAAGTGAATCATCAACCCTGTCTTTTTTCTCTTTCATCTCAACTTCAGAGGCAGCACCAATATAAAGAACAGCTACCCCACCTGCCAGTTTAGCAAGACGTTCCTGAAGTTTTTCCTTATCATAGTCAGATGTTGTTGTAGTCATCTGCTGTCTGATCTGAGCAACGCTGGCTTTAATCATTTCCTTGTCACCTGCACCGTTAACAATAGTTGTATTTTCTTTGTTAATAGTAACTTTCTCAGCGGTACCAAGCATATCAAGAGTTGTATGTTCGAGTTTCAGGCCTTTCTCTTCTGAAATAACTGTTCCACCTGTCAGAATTGCGATATCTTCGAGCATCTCTTTTCTTCTGTCGCCAAAGCCCGGAGCTTTAACTGCACAAACTCTTAATGAACCACGTAAACGGTTAACAACGAGAGTAGCCAGAGCCTCACCTTCAACATCTTCTGAAATAATTAATAAAGGACGTCCAGTCTGAGCTGTTGCTTCAAGAACAGGAAGCATATCCTTCATTGTTGAAACTTTTTTGTCATAAATAAGAATATAAGGATTTTCAAGGTCTGCTTCCATTTTTTCAGCATTGGTAACAAAATATGCGGAGATATATCCACGATCAAACTGCATACCTTCAACAACTTCAACAGATGTTGTTGTTCCTTTTGATTCTTCAACTGTAATTACACCTTCTTTATGAACTTTACCCATTGCCTCAGCAATAAGATTTCCAATCTCTTCGTCATCATTTGCAGAAATTCTTGCTACCTGTTCAATTTTTTTAAGATCATCACCAATAACTTTTGCCTGTGATGCAAGATGTCTTAACTACTTTTTCAACAGCTTTGTCAATACCTCTTTTTATATCCATCGGATTTGCACCTGCAGTAATATTCTTCAGACCAACATTAATAATTGACTGAGCAAGAACAGTAGCGGTTGTAGTTCCATCACCAGCGATATCTCCGGTTTTTGAAGCTACTTCTTTTACCATCTGTGCACCCATATTCATATAAGGGTCAGACAGTTCAATTTCTTTAGCTACTGTAACTCCGTCTTTGGTTATCTGTGGAGAACCATATTTTTTTTCAATTACCACATGACGTCCTTTAGGACCAAGTGTTACTTTTACTGCATCAGCTAACTGATCTACACCTTCTTTAAGAAGTGCACGTGCATCGATATTGAATTTAATCTCTTTTGCCATATCTTATGATTTTAAATAGTTTGCTAAAATTATGCTATAAAAAGAATATCTGTCTGAGAAATAAGGAGATAATCCACGCCGTCGATAGTAAGTTCCTGACCTGCATATTTACCATACAACACATCATCACCTTTTTTTACTTCCATCTCTTCATCCTTTTTTGCAGCTCCAACAAGAACCACTTTTCCCTGACGAGGTTTTTCTTTTGCTGAATCAGGAATAATAATTCCACTTGCTGTTTTTTCTTCAGCTTCATTAGGTTTCACAAGAACTTTTCCTGCTAAAATTTTGCCTTTCAATTGTGCCATTTTATCTAGTTTTAAAGTTAAACATCATTTACCGACTTCCTTTTTAAGCATATATTATGCCAAATTGGAAAAATTGTCATTTTGTATACAATTAAGAACTTTTGCTATTGTCCTTCTGCCATTATCATTGAACTAAAAAAATCTCAATTTCATAAACAGCTGTATTTCAGCTTATTACATATAATATAAAAAAAGTGTCAGTATGTGACAAACTGACACTTTTATAATATTATATTCTTAGAAACTTATCTATTTAGTAGGTTGTTCATTCCCGGCAGGCGGAGTTGGTAGATGCCGGTGGCACAGCAGTTGGGAGTGTCGGAATGGCATTCGGGTCAACTGCATTCTGTATTTGATTCTCAATTCTGGAACGTCCTCCTGATTCACCACGAGGAATAGTTCCGGTAGCAACTACACATAAAATCAAAATTGCCCCGGCAAGAGTCCAGGTTGATTTCTCAAGGAAATCTGCTGTTTTTCTGACACCCATCGATTGTCCTGTTGATGTGAAATTTGCTGCAAGTCCTCCTCCTTTGGAATTCTGAACCAGAACAATCAGAATCTGAAGAAAACATGCGATAATTACTAATACTGAAACAAAAATATATATTCCCATTTGTTCAATTTTTTATATGCTCTTTAACTTTTTCAATTTGAGACGCAAAGTAACTGCTTTTTTCCGGAAATTTCAAACTTAATTTTTCATAAATATCTATTGCCTTCGAGTAATACCCCTGATTAACATAAATTTTTGCAAGTGTTTCGGTAACAAAACCACCTTTTTCCTCAACATGGGGTTTTGAAATGTCTTCTACAGGGAGATCGGATTTGTCACGTACAGGTTCAATCCTTGGGTTCGCAATAATAAATCTTTCAATAAGTTCCGACTGAAGGTTTTTATTATCCGGCACGTTCATAAATTCAACAACATCATCATTCAAGTCATTATCATCATTCAAGTCAATCTCCTCAGATGAAGTACCCGCATTCTCATCAAGGTCAAGTTCAAGGAGATCACTTTGTTCAGGGAGAGAAATACCCGGATCCATATAAAAAACATGATTCATCTTCTTCAATATCCTCATCATTAAATAGTTGCACAATGTCTGAGGTATCTGTATCGTCGGCCTCAGAAGAAATCAATATCGAACGATTTGTGCCTGATTGTAAAGTTTCATCATCTGAAGGCAAAGGAGCATTTTCTTCACTTTTCTCAATCTCATCAATAAGAAGATCACTGTTCTTTGCCGATTCTATGACAGTTTGCTGAGTATAGGAAGCAGTAAAATCATTCTGATTATCTTCAGGTTTAAAATTAGCAGGTTCTGATACTGAAGGTTGACGGCGTTGTAAAAGATAATATAATACCTCACGGTCAGCAATATGAATAGCGGAATTCCGAAGTTGATTTTCAAATTTTACATCATCGTTGTTCTGAAGACCTTTCAAAAGAAGCAAATGTGCACTTTGAAAATACGGAAATATATCTATCAGTTCATAAACTTCACCCAGATCCTGCCGGTTAAGAGGACCAGTCGTTTTTATCATATTCAGAAAATCATTCCTGTTCATTAAGCTTACCAGTTAACAAATGCCTGATTAAAAATATCTTCAACAAGTAGTTTCAACAATATTATCTGAAAGATCTTTTTCAACATCGCTGAGGTTCAGATTACTGTTATAATCCTCATAACGGGAAAAGGTTTGTTCAAAGCTATAATCAGGGTCAATACTATTGGTAAACTTTACTTTCACCGTTATAGTAAACCTGTTTGTAGCAGCCTGAGCATCAGCAGCTACGGTCAATGGCCGGGTATTATAATCTGTTATCTCACCTTCAAAGCTCACATCGCCAACATCTGCAGTGTATTTCAAACTGGTCTGCGACTTTGATCTTATCAATCAGTGCATTGGTCAATGTCTGACTAAGCTGCGGCTGAACAAGTTGAGCCCTGTTCTGGAAATAATGTACACTAAATGTCTTGGCAAGAGGAGATATACTTGCCCCGGAAAATGAATATTTAACTTTGCATGAGTTGAAAACTATAACTCCTGATATAAGCAAAACCAGGAAAAGACTTTTAATCAGTACCCTGACTATCATTTTACGATTCAATTCCATACTCTTTAATCTTTCTGTAGAGGGTTCGTTCTGAGATACCAAGTTCATTGGCAGCCATCTTCCTTTTCCCATTATATTTCTCCAATGCTTTTTTTATCATCTCCACTTCCTTGTCCGAAAGAGAAAGAGATTCTTCAATTACTTCTTCAGTATCCTGAATATTATTTCTTTTCTGATGAGAGGAAAAATCAACTGCTGGCTCCTTATCTTCAATCGAATCAGAGTGTTCCACCCCATTTTCCCTGAAAAGATTTTTAATAACCCTTGAATTGACTTTCCTGAAAAGTGTCATCAATCTCTCCTCTTCTGATAAGATCAAAAACAAGCTTCTTAAGATCATTCATATCACTTTTCATATCAAAAAGTATCTTATAGAGAATCTCTCTTTCAGACGAAAAGGATTTGTCTTCTTCTTTTTTAATAATTGCAGGCAGCTTGACAATATTATAATCAGGCAGATAACTGTGCAATGTTGTTGAATTTATATCTCTTTCGTTCTCAATTATAGATATTTGTTCCGTAATATTTTTAAGTTGTCTGACATTTCCAGGCCATGAATAATGTAGCAACAGGCTCTTTGCTTCAGAATCGAGCCTTATTGCAGGCATCCTGTATTTTTCCGCAAAGTCCACTGCAAATTTCCTGAATAGCAGGTAGATATCTTCGTTTCTTTCTCTTAGAGCAGGTATTCTTATAGGTACAGTATTTAGCCTGTAGAAAAGATCTTCCCTGAAACGGCCGTTATTGATAGCTCTTGGAACATCAACATTGCTGGCTGCAATCACTCTCACATTTGTTTTCTGGGATTTTGATGAACCCACCCTTATAAATTCGCCTGTTTCAAGAACTCTCAATAAACGAACCTGGGTAGAAAGTGGCAGTTCAGCAACTTCATCCAGGAAAATTGTTCCTCCGTCAGCAACTTCAAAATAACCCTTTCTGCTATCTGTAGCACCTGTGAATGATCCCTTTTCATGTCCGAAAAGTTCAGAGTCAATGGTTCCTTCAGGTATTGCTCCACAGTTAACAGCAATATACTGTCCATGTTTCCTGGCACTGTAATTATGAATTACCTGAGGGAAAATCTCTTTCCCGGTTCCGCTTTCACCTGTTATAAGAACGGAAAGATCAGTCGGAGCTACCTGAACAGCAATATCAATTGCCCTGTTAAGTTCCTCATTGTTCCCAATAATTCCGAACCGTTGCTTAATATTTTGCAAATCTTTCATTTCCTGTATTAACAATCCTGCGAATTTAAGGTTTTTTTAAAACATTGGGAAATGCAATTTTCGTAAATTCGCAATATGAAAAATGTCAAACAACAAAATTTTGTCGGCATTATACCGGCGCGTTATTCATCTTTACGATTCCCAGGCAAACCATTGGTCCTGATCGGAGATAAACCTATGATCCAAAGAGTTTATGACCAGGCAAGCAAATCGCTTGATATTGTATATGTGGCTACTGATGATAAAAGAATTCATGATACCGTAATTAATTTTGGAGGCAGAGTCGGTAATGACATCACCTGATCACATGAGCGGAACTGACCGCTGCCAGGAAGCTGCAAAGAAAATTATGCAGGAAACAGGCAATCCTGTCGATATCGTTATTAATATTCAGGGTGATGAACCTTTTATTAAACCGGAACAGATCGATGCACTTAAGGAGTGTTTCAACAGGGATGAAGTAGAGATAGCAACCCTGATAAGAAAGGTGGAACCAGGCGAAGATATCTTCAATCCTAATCAACCCAAAGTAATTATAAACTGCTATGGTGATGCGATTTATTTCAGCCGCGCAGCAATACCTTTCTGCAGGGATGCCGATAAAGATGAATGGTCATTAAAACAAACCTATTATAAACATATTGGTCTTTATGCCTACAGATCAGGGACTCTGGAAAAGATTACATTATTGCCCCGCAGTCGCTTTGGAGATCTCAGAATCACTTGAACAGAACAGATGGATTGAAAATGGATTCAGGATAGGAACTGCAATTACATTATGGGAAAGTATAGGAATTGATACCCCGGAAGACCTGGAACGGGCAAAACATATTTTAAAACATATTATATAATTTTTTTGTAACTTTAGCACAATATTTGATAGAGATCATTCAAAGGAAGTTTATGAAGAAAAATCTACTCATTATTTTTCTTTTAATTATTAGTTTATCCCTTCATGCTCAGAAGGATACTACTAATTTGCTTGGTGCTCTTCCTCAGAAGGACAATTCCCGAATTGCGACTGCCAGTGTTACTATCTATCCCGTTCCTGTAAAAAATAACAGTTTTACCATTAAAACAGACACAGATATATCATTTGTTAAAATCACAAATATTATTGGTCAGGATATTTACAGGTTAAAATATAATGACCCCCAGCAACTGATTAAGATCATTCTTGATAATCCCAGAAGAGGAATGTATCTGGTAACACTGATGTTTACTGATGGAACAAGAGTTGTCAAAAAGATACTTGATAGAACAGTCTGAATAAAAGGATTTTATTAGTTTAACCAGAGATCGTTGAATGTCAGGGTTGAATTCTCTGACAAAATAAGCCCATTTACATATTTAGTTAACAGAATAATAAACAATCCTGTATGAAGATTGTTTAGTAATATAATAAAGCCTTTTTATCCAACAAGATATATCGAAAACGAGTTATGGAAGACGGGGTAAATGTATTTTCAATTAAGGACCTTGAAAATTTTTCAGGGATAAAAGCACATACAATAAGAATATGGGAGAAGAGGTACAGCATTCTTGAACCAGACAGGACAGACTCAAATATAAGAACTTACAGCGAAGCTGAACTTAAAAAAATATTAAACGTTGCCTATCTCAACCGTAATGGACTAAAAATATCCAAGATCGCCCGTTTAAATGAGGATGAGCTTACACAACAGGTAATGACTGTAAGCAGTAAACATGATAATCCTGATCAGGATTTTCAACCCGGCAAAATTCTTATGTCTGCTATAAGGTTCAACGAGGCAAAGTTTAAAGAAGCCCTGGCTCCTTATATTAAATACCAGGGTATCGAAGATGCTTACTCCAAATACCTGTACCCTCTTCTCGACAAAGCCAGGATCCTCTGGCAGACAGGTAGTATATCAAGAGCCCAGGAGCAATTTGTCAGAAACACCATTAAACAAATAATAATCATTGAGGATAATTCTCTTAATCTACCAACAGGAAAGGCAAAGGCAACAGTAGCAATGATCAATACATCTGATAATTTAACGGATAATAATTTCCTGTTTTACAAGTATGCTCTGGAGAAAAGAGGGTTTGATGTCATATTCCCCGGCGGTATTCTGCCTGCTTCTGAAGTTGTTGAGATACATAAAATAAAACCATTTGATTATCTTGTTGTTAACTCGAGTGCTTTTGATTTTGCAGAAAAGAAGATAGGCTACTTCAGTAATATCGGCAAAGCATTAATGATTAAAAAGATAATCCTGACTGATTTTCCCGAAGACATTAGTAAAAAGGTCTATGAAAAACTCATTATAACAAGGAATCCTTCGCATTTCATCAAGACTATTGAATCTCTTCACTGACCAGTTTTATCTTTACAACAATTGAATCAGCAATATTCAGTGCAGTGGTAAATGTACTAAGGTCAGGAAATAATTCTCCGGTAAGTCCTGAATAATGACTGTGCCCAATCGGTCTCATTACATATGTTTTATCCTGGTTCTTTGTGTCAATAACAACTGCATAAACAAGTGCAGGCTGACACGACATCTTATAATTTTCATTATCAGGATATTTATCGTTTGTCCAGTACCAGTTCCAGTCCCAGTTTTGATTAACCTCAAGCAACACCCTGAAAACAACCGGTAATTGATTATCGGAACGGGAATTGAGAATAAAACTTTTAACAGGAGTTGCGCCTGAATAAGCATCAGCTACAGGATTCTCAGGGTCTGGCATATATAATCCATCAGAGGCAATAATCGCTCTTTTATGAGCCCAGTAGGGTAATGTTTGTGGGGCACGTTTTGAAGCTTCAACCCATTTGTTTTGCTCCTGCCTGCCATATTTAAAAATACCTTTTGCAACTGAGGCCGGGACAAAAAGAGATTGAATATACTTTCCTGAACTGTCTTCGATCCATACCGCCATCAAAGGGTAATAAAATGATTTCCCCTTGTAAAATTCAACAGATAAATTATCACCTCTTCCATTCAGGTTCGAAGTTATTACAGACATATTATCCGGGGCTGCACTTTTTTTCATTTCTGCCGTGGAGCAGGCACTTAGCACAAGAATAAGAAATAGTGTGATGGACTTATTCATATGATTTCAATATTAAAATTCAATAATTACACCGATGGTTGGAAGAATAGTACCGCCGGTATTTTCAAGGTATTTCAAACTGTATTTCAAAGGATTCAGCGGATCAGTTACAGGCATCCCATCACTGTTTGACTCTCGCACAAGCAGCGGGGGCTGATCAGCTTTCTGCCCATAAATATTCTGGACATCTGCGTATAGCATTAATGACCATCCAGGAAAGAAAAATTGTTTATCAACCCTTACATCCAGCTGATGAAACGCTTTGAGACGTAAAGAATTAAATCTGGAGTAATCAAGAGATCCCTGTCCCTTCAGATCCCATGCTTCCTTATATGAAGATCTATTATAGTTGTATGGAGTATAAGGAGCACCTCCTACAAATCTCCATCTGATTCCCAGATCCCAGTTCCGGTTAAAACTTTTTGTTCCTGTCAGACTAAAAAGGTGCTTATTATCCCATGACGAAGGAACCATTTGAGAATTCAACCCCCTGAACTCACTTCTGACATAAGTATATGAAAACACAAGATTAATTCTCTTAAATTCCTTAAGTCTTCCAAGCAATTCAAGTCCATAAGCCCTTCCCTCTGAGCTTGAAGTAAGTTCCTCATCTCCAAAAATACCATAATCAGCACTCTTGCTTGAAAGAGGTACTGAATCTCTTACAGAAAAAGGATAATGATGATAATTTTTATAAAATCCCTCAAGAGTTAACTGTATATTTTCCGAAGGAATCAGTTCCAGTCCACCTGAAATATGGTCAGCAGATATATATTTTAGATTATTCTGTCTGTTTACAAATACGCCGCTCTGATCTGAATAACCAAGAGCAGTATATGGCGGAAGCTGATAATAACGGCCTGTGCTGAAATTCAGATCAAGCTTGTCAGTAAGACTATAAGAGGCTGAAAACCTGGGCGATAACTGACCAATTGGATTTGACATTCCGGATGAAAAAGAGTTGGCATCAGTTCTGACACCAAGCGATAATCTAAGCCGCTTATCAAGGAATGATTTACTCATCTGCCCGAAAACACTGTATTTACTAAGCCTGAGGTCAGCATCATAGTTTATCTCATTCTCCATTCCATTAAAATATATCAGCCGGAATGTTGAATTCCGATAATGTGCATATTCGTATCCGGCACCATATTCAAAACGTAATCCGTTGTCGCTGATAATAGTACGCTGGTATCTGGCTTTTATTTCTCCTTCACCGGAGAAGTAGTCAAGTATTTTGTTGCTGTCAGCAGTAATATTGTTTTGATATTTGTAAGAGGTGTTATTCAGATAATTGCGACTCAGTACCCAGGTATCATAACCATTCTTCCTGAAATGTTTTAAAACAAGACCAAAAACATAGCTATATTGCTTTTGCACAGGCAAATAATCCAGGATATACCTTTGAAATTCCGTATCGTTGGCTCCAAGGTTAAGACTAAAATCATCATTTGCTCCCAGGCCTAATACGGTAAGTTCGTTCTTATTATCAATCCTGATTTTATATTTGAGCTGAAAGTCAGTATAAGTTGGCAGAAATGGAAGCTGCAGTGCTTTGAATAAAAACTGGAGATATGATCGTCTTATCGACATGATAATTGAGCTTTTTTCACCAGTCGGGCCATCGATAGTCAGACCGAGGTCCGATGCACCTATTGTTGCCCTGTATTTCATTTTATCTTTATTTCCGTCAATAAAAGTAAAATTCATAATAGAGCTTAAGGCGTTTCCTTCAGATGCAGGAAATGCCCCTGACAGAAAATCAACAGATTGCACAAAATCAACATTTATTATTCCCACTGGTCCGCCTGAAGCACCCTGTGTTGAGAAATGGTTAAGATAAGGTATTTCAACATTGTCTATATAAAACCTGTTCTCATTCGGACCACCACCTCTGACTATTACATCATTTCTGAAAGCAGGTGTTGAGGCAACGCCAGGATAAGACTGGATAACTTTTGAGATATCACGATTACCTCCGGGGTTTTTCTCAATCTCATCGATTCCTATAATCCTGGCTGACAGTGGTGTTTCTATCTTTTTCCGGAATGGAGATGCCTTTATAACAACTTCTCCAATGCTTATCTCATCTTCCTCAAGCGGAATCTCCAGGCTGACAGGCTTGCTGTTTGTAACCATTACGGCGCTGGAAATAAATGATTTAAAACCAACTGAAGATACTCTGAGTTCAACATAACCTGGTTTTATTCCGGTAAAAAGGAAATTACCATCAAAATCAGTTATTGCACCTATCGTAGTGCCCCAAATCTGTATAGTTGCAAAAGGGACGCCATCATTGGTTTTTGAATTATAAACCCGGCCTTTTATTTCACCAGAATCTTGCTGTGTAAATGCCAGAGTACTAAATAATAATAATGTAAGAGCTACAGTTAAAAAGGTTTTAATCATATATAGGTATAGGTAATTGATAGAAGAACAATTAAATAAAAAGTATTGTTCACGGGAATAAAAAGATCCGTTAACTATTGACAAGTTTAATAAAATAGGATTTTTCCGGAGTCAGATCTAAGGTCAGGGATTTTTACCTCAATTGCCGAAATATTTTTGAGCATCTGTTCAGCAAATTCACTGATTTTAGTTTGCGAGTTTGTAATAAAACGATGATTAACAGCTTTGGTTATTTTAGACACTTCATTCCATAGGTCTATAATTTGGGGTGTCATATAGCATTTTGAAAAAATATCCCAGATATAACTTATAGCAGCTGATGAAGGATGAAGCATATCATCGCTATAGAACCTGTAGTCGCGAAGATCATCCATAACCAGTTCGTAGGCAGGAAAATATTCAGGCTTTGAGGTATGTTTCAGTAACTCCTCCACGGCAAGAAAAAGAACCGATTTGCTTACCTGATTGCCATGGGCTCCATCCTTCCAATGCCTTACAGGACTTATTGTAAATATTACTTTCAAAGATGGTAAAAGTAACTTGCAGTCTGTCAAGCTGTTTTGTCCATAAAGCAACAATTTCATCAACAGTCAGCAGTTCGGCTTCAAACCTGTCAGCAGGTATCTTGTGGCAGTTAGAAACAATCATCCCTGACTCTTTTAACCTGTAGACTCTTGATGTACCCAGAGTAATAAAGAGAAAATTTGCTTTTTTTAAGAACTGGTATGCTTCGGCTGATTTCCTGTTTATTTTATTAAGGACCCTTTCCGGATCATCTGATGAAAACTCGGTGTAATGGTTAAGGCTGAGATATGTTCCGTTAAAAAAATACAGATCATTTTTTACTGTCTCCTTCCCTGACAATATTATGTCAATTGTATTACTGACAGAAACGGGATTAAAAACTGCTCCAAAGGGATTTACCATAACCCTCATTTTTCCACATTCCAACTGTTCACCAATAGAAGAAGCAAAACATGATCCGATTAACATTACCCGATCGCTGTAACTTATCTTTTCTTTTGAGGAGTCAATTCTGAATGTAGTCCTGAGTTCCATATTTTTATAATATCCCTTCTAAACAAGTTTACTGTTAATCCAGTTCATAATATATTCAAAGACCTCTTTATTGAAAGGCTCATTATGGAGTTCATGAAATCCTCCCTCCCATATTTTAAGCTCTGCCATCGCTGCCTTTCCGGCAAATTCCCTGCTTCCTTCCGGGGATACAATCATATCATCACTTCCATGAATAATCAGTGTTGGCACTTTAAGTTCGGAGGCATGATTAAGTGCATAATCTGCGGCTGACATTGATTCCTGGAAAAGACTGACAGAAATCTTCCCATGTACAAGTGGATCTGTTCTGTATTTCTCAATTACCTCAGCATCATGTGAAAGGTATTTAATTTCCAGACCTGATGGCTGAATCAGTCCGGGTAAAATAAATTTCATTACTGAAGCCAATAAGAGCTTGATCTTTGGGGGTTGAAAGGCAAGCCTGAGAAGAGGAGCCGAGGCTATGGCACCTTTAATCCTGGGCTTTTTCCTTACGAGATAATTCAGATACTACTCCTCCACCAAGGCTGTGTCCATATAAAAAGATTGGTATTCCGGGAAATGTCATTTTGCAGTTGTTGATGAGAATATTTATCATCTCATCAAGCAGATCATAACTTTTAATATTACCTCTTCGTCCTTCGGAACGGCCATGACCTGGCAGGTCCATCCCCGTGAAACCTATTCCCTCTTTTCTGAACATCTCTGCCCAATGATTATACCTCTGTATATGCTCTCCCAGGCCATGAACCATTATTACGACTGCCCTTATATTTTCTCCGGGACTCTGAATCACGCCGTTAAGAAGCTTCCCGTTACTAAGCTTAATACTAAAATCCATAACAATTTTCTTTAAAAGTACGAAAGATGTTTAAATAATCCTTATAGTACATAAAAGCTATTATTAATAACACCTTAATAAAAGCTTAATCTAATCTTAATCAAAACTTATCATTGACGACCTAATTTTGAAAACATAAATAATGAAGAAATTAAATACGAAAAAAAATAGAATCATAATTGAAGAAAAAATAAATTTTAATTTATAACCCATTTAGAAACTGATAAACAAAATGAACACAAATAACTGTACATATGATAATTACAAAAACAGTCTATTTGAAATATTGATAGAAAATAAGGATTTAAAGATATTAAGATTTGTTTATCTTTTTCTATCTGTGTAAATTTGTCTCAACAATAAAAACTTAAGGCCATGACACAATTTGAATTTAATAACAGTCTTATCGGAATGAAGAGTAACCTTCAGAGGTTTGCAATGAGCCTTACATCCGACCGTGATACTGCTCTTGATTTAGTTCAGGATACATATCTGAAAGCAATTACATATAAAGATAAATTTGTTGATTATACTAATTTGAAAGCCTGGGTTTTTACAATAATGAAGAATACATTCATTAATAATTACAGGCGGAATGTAAAAGAAAATACAATTATTGACGGAACTCAGGATCTTTATTATATCAATCAGCCCCATGACAAGGGTTTTATTTCACCTGAGTCAAGCTTTTCAGAGGGTGAAATAGAGATAGCTATTGATTCATTAAGTGATGAATTCAAAATTCCATTCAGAATGCATATTGAAGGTTATAAATACAAAGAAATAGCCGATGAACTTGGATTAAAAATCGGCACAGTAAAAAGCAGAATCTTTTTTACACGTCAGAAACTCATGCTGATGTTAAAAGATTATGTAAGGTAATAGGTTTTTTAGTAATTAGGTTAGGTTAGGTTAGGTTAGGTTGTTATTAGGGTAATTAGAAAAAAGGCTGAATATTTCAGCCTTTTTTTATTATCCTTATAATAAGACCAGTAAATACAAATACAAGAAACAATCCCGGAAACAATCCATGCCCATCTGTTAGGAATCTTTGATTCTGCCCACATCACATAAGGCTCAGTTAAAAAATAATCCGATTTAACAGGCCAGACCAATATCTTACTGCTATCAACAAAACCATTAGTTGCGATAACATTGCCCGGCATTGATATCTTAACAGAATATTCTTTAAAATTAACCCAGAAGTTTTTTGAAACAATGGATATTGCTGAATCAGCTTCCGTTTTAAACTTTAAAGCGTTGGCCTCTCCGATGAATTTTCTCAAAATAATTCCGTTTGACCATAAGCTATCCAGCTTATTTTCATCACCTTCAACGATTTTCACAAACTCATCCTGGCGTGATTTCAACAATTCTTCAGAAAGGTCAGGACCCTGTCTTGCCTGCAGTGAGTCTGGAAAATTCCCATATCCACTCCGAGACCAGGTTCTTCATCTCCCATCTATCTGTTTTTAATTTAATAGAATCATTCATTGCTTTGTATTTCAAACTATCAGGACCAACCTCTTTATTGTGTTGCAAATCATAGGGTGAGTAGAAAAACATATAGCTCTTCCTTATTAAGAAAATCACTTACAGGATAACCATGGTGAGAGCTTTTGATCAATTCTTTCCCCAAACCGGTACTGAGTATTAAACCATCTGAAACTTTTGTTAAAGAAAGCTCTCCGGGTAAATGCTTTGTTAGCTCCGGAATCATTTTTATAAGTAAGGTTTATCTCAGCAACATTCCTGAATGTCTTTACGGCTCTTCTGACCCATACGGTGTCTACATCCTTATTGTTTAACTCACAGGAGTCTCTTACTGTCCAGGTGCTGTCAAATGGCACCTGCAAATCAGAAGTTTTAAATCTGTCTTCGGCTTTATCGTCCATACTTTTCATCTCAATAGTCCTTGTAACTGAGCCATCAGGATGGACACGTCTGTAACCACCGTTTCAGGTTCATTGCACGATACAACAAACAGGAAACAAAAGGTCAATATTAACTTCAATGTTTCTTTTTCATGGATTTACAGATTAGTTTTGTTTAGTTTTTTTTCATTCAGCTTATCTTCAATATATTTCTTCAGTTGCGGGTCTGAGTCAATCACCTCAAGCAGCTCCTTGTATTTACCCTGTAATTCATTAACTGATTCGAATAACTGATCCAACTGCTTTTTCGAAATATTAAGATTCTCTGCCGGAATTTTCCTCCCTGATAGTTTATACATCATTAATCCTCTTTCAATATCCTCCGCGGAAATCGATGGAGTCTCTTTATCGGTAACAATAACACGGTTACTCAGATAATCCATCTGCCTGATTATTATTCCCTGCTGATATACGAAAAACAGGATAAGCAGTACAGATGCTGTAATAAGAGTCCGACGCACCCATCCGATATATATCCATCCGAACAGAAAATCGAATAGATCTGATAATACTAATCCCGATTGTGAATTCTTGGAAATTTTCTTCAGGACTTCCTTCCTGATCTCCTCAGGTGAATCCAAAACAGGTTTCACTTCCTTAAGAAGGCTGATAACTTTTTTATATTTTTCACTTTCTGGTATCATAATCATAAATATTTTTCAATCATTTGAGAAATACTTTTTCGGGCATAATATAGGTTTGCCTTTATTCCCGACTTACTCATTCCCGTAATTTCAGCAATCTCATCACTTGACAGTTCCTCAAGTTCCGATAAAACAAATACAGCTTTTTGCTTTGGACTTAATTTGTTTGTCAGTATGCTTATAATCTTTGCAGTCTCACTGTTTTCAATTCTGCAGACGGACCTTCCGCTATACTGTTGGATATTGCCTTCCAGGTTCTTTCATCAGCAATAAATTCCGGATTTCTCTTTTTCCTGCGCAGATGATCATAGCATTTGTTCACTACTATCCTGTAAATCCAGGTTTTATAAACTTCGGCTGATTTGATCTTTTTAAGGTTTTTCCATACAGAAACCATCGTCTCCTGAACAATATCTTTCGCGTGATCCTCATCGCTGAGCATTCTGAAAGCCACTGAGAATGCAAAAGGAGATGTAAGTTCAACAAGCCTGCTGAAATCGGTAAGATTTCCGCTTCTGCACTCTTCTATAAGTTTCGTATCGATCAAAATATTCTATGTGTTGTAATGATAAGACGACAATTATCCACCAAGGTAAAAAACAATTGAATCTTTTTTTAATCTCTACAAAGTTTATCCCCTCAGAGAATTCAATTAACAAATTTCACTGTTGCCTAAAAAATTATTCTCCGACAGGTAATTACATGAACTAATAATACTCCATCCGGTTATCTGTCAATATGGAACTTAAATAGATAATTATGTATTGTTAAATTCGTAATTTTAAACTGAAAACGTTTATTATGCAAAAGACAATTACTATCAGAACAGATCGGCATAACGGTCTTTATGACATCACAGATGAAGTTGTTACTATTATTAAAAACAGCAAAGTACAGACAGGGATTGCCTCAATATATGCAAGGGGTTCAACTGCTGCCATAATGATTCAGGAAAACTGGGATCAGTCAGTACAGAATGATGTAGTTACACTTCTTACCAGGCTTATACCTTCAGGAGTCTGGGAACATGACAATCAGGATAATAATGGGGATTCTCATCTAAAAGCGGGTATAGTAGGTGCTTCTGAGACGATTCCTATAATGGATGGAAAACCCGGATTGTCAACCTGGCAGAACATATTTCTTTGTGAATTTGACGGTCCACGTGAAAAAAGGGAGATAGTTATAACCGTTATAGCAGATAATTCAGCAACTTTAGTCTTGTGATTTTGTAACATTTGTTACATTTTTCATAAAGCGATCATAAGTTCTCCTCTTAATGGCAGATTTTTTAAAAATCCTGTTAAACTCATCTCGTGTAAGATTTTCCCAGCTCTCTGATGGCATAAGCCGAAGTTCATCTGAAAGCTCAAACTCCGGGAGAGAATGATTGACTGCACTTCTGTTCCATGGACAGACCTCCTGGCATCTGTCACAACCAAAAACTCTTCCTCCCATTTTATCAATAAACTCTTCGGGGATAGGGTTTTTCGCTTCAACGGTAAGATATGAGATGCATTTCCGTGCATCAATTGTTCTGTTGTCGTTGATAGCACCTGTAGGGCATGAATCAATACAAATACTGCAATGGGAACACGGATCTTCGTATGATGGTTCATCATAATCCATTTCAACATTCAGAATTATGATTCCAAGAAAGAAGAATGAACCTATTTTCTTATTTATCAGTACAGAATGCCTTCCCGGCCATCCGATACCGGCTTCCTTTCCCCAGGCTTTCTCAAGTACAGGTGCAGAATCAACATAAACCCTGCCTTCTGCATTTTGAATTTTTCCTTAATAAAGTCAAGCATTAAAGAAAGTCGTTCCATTATAACATCATGATAATCTGCGCCATAGGCATACCTGGAAATAATGGGCACATTGTTCCTCGCTGTCTTGTTATCAGAGTAATAATTTAAACCTGTAACAATTACTGTTTTAGCACCCGGAACAAGGAGTTCCGGATTTATCCTTTTTGGAATATTCTGTCCAAGATATCCCATCTCGCCATTCATCCCCTTTTCAGTCCACTCTTTCAAAACAGCTTCATGTTCTGAAAGTGGTTTTGACCGGGCGATACCACAGAGATCAAAACCCAATTCACGAGCTTTCTCCTTAATCAAAAGATTTATGGGCTGTTCAGGCTTAATGGTCATGTTATCTGATGTTTACAGAAAACCAAGTTCAAGTTTTGCTTCCTCACTCAGCATACTCTGATCCCATGGAGGGTCGAATGTAAGCTTAAGGTCACATTCCTTCACTCCTCTTGTCCCGCCAACCTTATATTTAACCTCTTCAACAAGCTCTTCTGCCATTGGGCAATTCGGAGCGGTAAGAGTCATTGTAATGTGGGCTATATGCTCATCATCAATATTAATTTCATATATCAGTCCCAGATCGTAAATATTTACCGGAATTTCAGGATCATATATACTTTTTAAAACAGTTACTAATCCTGGTTTCTATTTCTAGTATCTCATTAGGATCCATCTTTTTACATACTTTTTTGCGTTAAATGCCATAGCATACAGCTTCATCTGCCGTACCATCGAAAGTAACCCGTTTGAACGTGTTGGAGAAAGATTTTGTCTCAGACCTATCTTATCGATAAAATAGAGTTCAGTGGCAAGGATCTCCTCAGGAGTCCGGTTTGATAAGTACCTTAACAGAAGGGCCACAATTCCGCGTGGTAATTATTGCATCACTGTCGGCAGTAAAATTAATTACTGAGCCATCATATTCGGGATGCAGCCATACTTTTGACTGACAACCTTCAATAAGAAAATCCTTTACTTTAAACTTAGGGTCAATAACAGGAAGATCCCTTCCCATATCGATGAGAAGGTTATACTTATCCATCCAGTCATCAAACAGTGAAAACTCATCAATTATACTATCCTGTACTTCGTTGATTGTCATATATTTAAGCAAACATTGTTTTAACTACTTTCAAGTCCCTTTACAAGTGAGTCAATCTCATCCTTTGTATTATAGAAACACAGAGAAGCCCTGACAGTTCCTTCAATTGAAAATCTCTCCATTACCGGCTGGGCACAATGTGTTCCGGTTCTTACTGCAATACCCATCTTATCAAGGACCATACCGACATCATACTGGTGAATATCCTTAAGAAGGAAGGATAATATCGAAATCTTGTTGGCAGACGTTACCGTAATTTTCAATCCTTTTATTGCCGATAAGCTTCTCAGTAGCATAGGTTAAAAGTTCCTTCTCCCGTAATGCAATATCTTCCAGTCCGATACCGATCACATAATCTATTGCTGCTGCAAGACCAATTGCCCCGGTATAATTCATTGTTCCGGCTTCAAATTTAAAAGGAAGTTCATTATATGTGGTTTTTTCAAAGGTCACTTTATCAACCATATCGCCACCACCCTGAAACGGAGGTAATTCTGAAAGCCATTTTTCTTTACCGTAAAGAATTCCGATACCCGTAGGTCCATATATCTTATGTCCGGAAAAGACATAAAAGTCACAATCCATTTCTGCAACATCAACTGTTCCATGCTGGATACCCTGTGCACCATCAAGCAGAACAGGTACATTCAAGATATGTGCGGCAGCTAATAATCTCCTTTACAGGGATTATTGTTCCAAGGCATTTGATACATGGGCAATTGCCACCAGCCTGGTTTTTGATGACAAAAGCTTATAGTATTCATCCAGAGATAATTTCCCCTGCATCATTAATCGGGATAACCTGTAAAACAGCGCCTTTTCTCTCACACATCATCTGCCATGGAACAATATTGGCATGATGTTCAAGATAACTTACAATTATTTCATCACCTGGTTTTATATATCTTTCGCCAAATGAAAATGCTACTCCATTAATTGAACCCGTTGTTCCGGATGTAAAAATGATCTCTTCCTTTTTTCGTGCATTAATAAATGATCTCACTTTCTCCCTGGCATTCTCATAAGCTTCTGAAGACAAATCGCTTAGAAAATGAACTCCTCTGTGTATGTTTGAATTATATACGGTATATACTGAATCCATGGCATCAATCACACTCTGTGGTTTCTGGGTGGTAGCTCCGTTATCAAAATAGACCAATGGTTTATCGTAAACTGTCCGTCTGAGAATCGGGAAATCGGTTCTGATTTCAGCTATATCTTTCATTGTTCTATCCGTTTATCCGCATTTAACCACACAACTGGCACACCGGGAAAGTTCTCCTTTGAGCCTCTGCATAACCAGGTTATCCATTCTGTCGCGCAATGGTTCTATTTTAATATTCTGAATCACCTCATGTGCAAAACCGAACATAAGCATTAAGTCTTGCTTCACGCTTATTAATACCTCTCGATTGCAAGTAAAAAAGAGCATCATCATCAAGCTGACCAACTGTTGCCCCATGACTGCATTTCACATCATCAGCATAGATCTCAAGCTGCGGCTTAGAGTCCATCTTTGCATCATCGGTCAGAAGAATGTTGTTATTCCTCTGGTAGGCCAGAGTACCCTGGGCATCAGGTCTTACAAAAATCTTTCCGTTAAATGCTCCTGTCGACATATCATCAAGTACTCCTTTAAAAAGCTGATTACTTGTGCAATGAGGTACAGCATGATCAACTGTTACAAAGTTATCTATATGCTGCCATTTATCGGAAAGGCACAAGCCGTATGAATGGCTTTCGGCACCTTCTCCACCCAGATAATGATAGGTACTGTTCCGTATCATACCGCCATGAAGAGTAATATTATTTGAAGATGTCACACTGTTTTTATCCTGATGAATAAATGTGTTGGTAATTTTACAGGCATTATTATGTTCATTCTGAACTCTTATTATATCAAAATGAGAGTTCTCCCCAACATAAACTTCAGTAACAGCATTTGTAAGAAATTTTGTAGGAGAAATGGTATGATCGCAGATAAGGATTGATACTTCAGCGTTCTTTTCAACAATTATAAGGTTTCTGTGCTGATTGAACATGTCCTGTTCGGAGTAAACAAGATTTACAATCTGAACAGGCTTAGAAAGCGTAACACCCTCAGGCACATATACAAATACACCATCAGATGCCATTGCAGTATTAAGCGAAATAAGCCCGTCGGTATCGCTTTTTGCATATTTGCCAAAATGCTTTTCAAAAATATCAGCAAATTTTACAGCAGCTTCATTAAGACTTCCTATCCAGACACCGCTTGGCAATTGCCGTATTTTGTCATTCAGTGTAGGATAGAAACCATTTAGCACAACCACTCCATGGGCATCCAGATCTGCAATATCGCATCTGAATTCTTCGGCCTTTACAAAATCTGAAGGATTCGGCATGAAATAACTTTCGTAATCATGGTCAAAGAAAATATTCAGATTGGTATATTTATAGGCCTCATTTTTCTTTGTAGGGACACCTAGCTCGCTGAATTTCTTTAAAGCGTCCTCCCTGAATGAATTAATAAAGGGTGATGACATCCCGGAGATTTTCCCGATATTATCTTTATAAAGCTGAAGATATCTCTCTTTTATTTCTGATTTATCGTTCATGCCACAATATTATTATCAACTTCTTTTTTAATCCAGTCGTATCCTTTCTCCTCAAGCTCATAAGCAAGTTCCTTACCTGCGGTTTTTACTATACGTCCATCATACAAAACATGAACCACATCAGGCACAATATAATCGAGAAGTCGCTGATAATGAGTGATTACAATAAATGAATTATCATCTCTTTTAAGTTTATTCACTCCATTTGCCACCACACGCAGAGCATCAATATCGAGACCGGAGTCTGTTTCATCAAGTATAGCGAGTCTTGGATCAAGCATAGCCATCTGGAAGATTTCATTCTTCTTCTTTTCCCCGCCGGAAAATCCTTCATTTACAGACCTGTTTGCAAGTTTTGAATCTATCTCTACCATCTCCTTCTTCTCTCTCATCATTTTAAGAAAATCGGAAGCAGACAGTTTTTCAAGTCCCTTATGTTTACGATGTTCATTAACAGCCGTTTTCATGAAATTTACCATACTGACACCAGGAATCTCGATAGGATATTGAAAACCAAGAAATATTCCTTCCTTGGCCCGGTCTTCCGGTGCCATATCAAGTAAATTGTTTCCCATATAAGTAACTGATCCTTCAGTCACCTCAACAAATTCCCGTCCTGCCAGAACTGCTGCAAGAGTACTTTTCCCTGAGCCGTTGGGCCCCATAATTGCATGAATTTCACCTGCTTTTATCTCAAGGCTTATTCCTTTCAAGATACTCTTGCCTGCAATTTCAGCTTTCAAATTTTTAATAACCAGCATAATACTATTTATGATTGTATAAAATTACTATTCTATCCGACACTGCCTTCGAGCGAAATCTGGAGAAGCTTCTGTGCCTCAACAGCAAATTCCATAGGCAGTTTATTGATTACCTCCCGTGCATATCCGTTCACAATAAGGCCAATTGCATCTTCAGTGGAGATCCCTCTCTGATTACAATAAAAGATTTGATCCTCCCCTATTTTAGAAGTGGTTGCCTCATGTTCCACGATTGCTGTCTGGTTATCAACTTCGATATATGGAAATGTATGTGCCCCGCATTTATCGCCAAGTAATAATGAATCGCACTGAGAATAGTTTCTTGCATTGGATGCATTTTTGAGAACCTTCACCAGGCCCCGGTAGCTATTCTGTCCTCTGCCTGCTGAAATGCCTTTTGAAACAACCGTACTTTTTGTATTCTTCCCGATATGTGTCATTTTTGTCCCGGTATCGGCCTGCTGATGGTTATTGGTTACTGCCACAGAATAAAATTCACCGGTCGAGTTATCTCCACGAAGTATACATGAAGGATATTTCCAGGTTATTGCAGATCCGGTTTCAATCTGGGTCCACGATATTTTGGAGTTTTCACCTTTGCACATTCCTCTTTTGGTAACAAAGTTAAATACGCCACCTTTGCCATTCTTTATCACCCGGATACCAGTTCTGAACTGTCGAATATTTTACCTCTGCATTTTTTTCAGCAACTATCTCAACTATGGCAGCATGAAGTTGATTTTCATCCCTCGAAGGTGCTGTACATCCCTCAAGATAACTTACATAACTCTCTTCATCAGCGATCAGAAGGGTTCTTTCGAACTGACCTGTATTGGCAGAGTTTATTCTGAAATAAGTAGAAAGTTCCATTGGACATCTGACACCTTTAGGTATATAGCAAAACGAACCATCGCTGAATACAGCAGAGTTCAGAGTTGCAAAAAAGTTGTCGGTATAAGGCACCACTGATCCCATATATCTTCTGACCAGATCGGGATATTCCTTCACTGCATCACTGAATGAACAGAAGATTATACCCACCTCAGCAAGAGATTCCCTAAAGGTTGTCTTAACCGAAACACTATCGATAACGGCATCCACAGCTACACCGGCAAGGTGTTTCTGTTCTTCAAGGGGTATGCCCAGTTTATCAAATGTCTTTTTTAGTTCCGGATCAATTTCATCAATACTGTTCAGAGTCTTTCTCTGCTTTGGTGCTGCATAGAAGATTATATCCTGATAATTGATTGGCGGGATCTTAAGATTGGCCCAGGTTGGCATTTTCATTGTAAGCCAATGACGATATGATTTCAGCCTGAATTCAAGTAACCATTCAGGTTCATTTTTCTTTTCCGAAATTAGTCTTACGACATCCTCACTCAACCCTTTGGGGATCCTGTCCATTTCTATATCGGAATAGAAACCATATTTATATTCGCCTGAAGTTACATCGCTTAATATTTTATCCTGATCTTTTTCCATTATAGCTATTCTAAATTCTCTAATTCCCCTTAATGATTAACAAGCCTGATTTGCTATTGTTAACCTCTTTTATAATTTTGATTTCTTAACACTACTCCATAACCTGTTCACTTCCTAAGCTGATGCCAAAATATCCTGCAGAACAAGAGAAGTAATTGCAGTCATAACCAGAATCCAGCCCGGGGTATGGTAATTTAAAAACATGACTATTATTCATATAGCATTGAGTATTCTGATAAATAACTGTCATTTATAAACATACTAATTATATTTAATCTAAATAAACATGCAAAAATATAAAAAATTAGATGAAATCTGATAAAAACCAACCTGAAAATTGACAGTTCAGGAGTGTTTGGCAAAGTTTGGCAGAAGTAAACCAACAGTTAAGAAATAAATAATACCTGATCACATGATCCGGTAATATGTATTGCATTTATTTCTGTATAAATATTCACCCCATCAGATTGGTAATTTTTACAGATAATGAATACCCAAAATATATTTAAATTGGCAGAAACAATTATTTTCCGGTCTTGTTTAAGTTAAAACTAAACAGATGAAAAAAGATTTAAGATTACATTTCCCCACTTCAGGGAAAAGACTTTTTATATTTCTGATTATCATGTTCTCCCCTGCAAGTATCTTTGCAGCAACCGGAAAGGTTCCTTCGATCGGGCCGGTAAGGTTGGAATTTATTATTTTCGGTCTCATCCTTCTTGGAGTTGCCTTTTTTCATAAACAAACATTTAAAGTAGCGCTGACCGGTCTGGCTGTGCTGCTAACCTTTAAACTGATTTTTGACCCCGGTTATAACTTGCTGGAACATCTGCTGGGCAAGACTCCATTTGTTGAACAGCTTATGCATAAAAGTATGAGAGAAGGGGAATGGGGCATATTGTTGAATCTGCTTGGCCTGTTACTCGGATTTTCACTTTTGTCAAAAATATTCGAAGAATCAGAAGTACCTAATGTTTTGCCAAAGTTTCTGCCTGATGACTGGAAAGGTCCTTTTATGCTGCTGATATTTGTTTTCATACTCTCATCATTCCTTGATAACATTGCAGCGGCTCTGATCGGTGGTACAATAGCGTTGGTTGTTTTTAAACAGAGGGTCCATATCGGTTATATTGCTGCAATTGTTGCAGCCAGTAATGCTGGTGGATGCGGAAGTGTTGTAGGAGACACAACAACAACAATGATGTGGATAGATGGTGTTTCACGCTATAAATGTTATACATGGTTATATTGCTGCAGTTGTTGCTCTTCTGTTCTTTTCATGGTTTGCATCGCATCAGCAGGATAGATATCAAAGAATACAGAAGGATGCTGATCCGAATGTTAAGATAGACTGGGTTAAAATATTCAATGTTGTGCTCATACTAATAGGTGCAATTATCTCAAATATATTATACGATATGCCTGCTCTGGGGGTTTGGATCGCAATACTAATAGGTGCATTTTTAAGACCAGTCCCATGGAAAGAAGTTACAGGCTCCATCAAAGGGACAATTTTCCTTTTGAGTCTGGTATCATGTGCTTCATTAATGCCAGTGGAAGAACTGCCTGATGCTTCGTGGCATACGGCATTTGCTCTCGGCTTCCTTTCTTCGGTATTCGATAATATTCCGCTTACAAAAATATGTCTGGAACAGGGACATTATGACTGGGGTCTATTGGCTTACAGTGTTGGATTCGGAGGTTCTATGATCTGGTTTGGTTCTTCTGCAGGAGTAGCAATTACCAACAAATTTCCTGATAGTCGTGATGTATTCCTTTGGATAAGAAAAGGTTGGCATGTTGCAGCAGCTTATATAATCGGATTTTTTACTCTTTATCTGGTTATGGGCTGGGTACCAGCTGACAATAAGGAGCACAAAATTAAAAATTGTCCTGTCCCGGGGTGCCCCTGGGCAGTCAAAAATCCATCTCCTTCAAACGCGTCCTCAGTAAACTTTCCAGAAATTAGAAAATAATTCTCATTTTGAGAAAACAGTTTTTACTGACTAAGCATCAGAAATAGAATATTTGGCTAATTTTGGCATTCCAAAGAATAACCTGAAAAGCTAAGTTATATGATAAAAGATCTTCTTGCCTTTACTCCGAAATTTTCAAAGCGAATTTTTCTGATGACAGCTCTTATTACCATCCCTATGCTCACCTTTGCAGCAGGCAAGGTACCGCCTTCAATCGGTCCGGTAAGATTGGAGTTCGTTATCTTTGGCATGCTGCTTCTTGGTGTTGCTCTCTTTCATAAGCATACATTCTGGGTTGCCCTGATAGGACTGAGTGTCCTTCTGATTTTCAAATTTATATTTGATCCGGGCTTCCATTTTATGGAGCATATGTTTGGTGATACCCCGATACTGCAGCAGTTTGCCAATAAAGAATTACGTCAGGGTGAATGGGGTATAATACTTAACCTTCTGGGACTGTTATTAGGATTTGCACTTCTTTCAAAAATATTTGAAGAATCAAGGGTACCTGATATTTTGCCTCATTACCTGCCTGATGACTGGAAGGGTCCTTTCATGCTTCTGGTCTTTGTTTTTATCATGTCTGCTTTCCTTGACAATATTGCCGCAGCTCTTATCGGAGGATCAATAGCATTGGTTGTCTTTAAGAAAAAAGTTCATATCGGTTATATCGCAGCAATAGTGGCTGCAAGTAATGCCGGGGGAGCAGGAAGTGTTGTTGGCGATACAACTACTACCATGATGTGGATTGACGGAGTAAGCGCTTTTAATGTACTGCATGCTTTCGTTGCATCATTCGTTGCTTTTCTGATTTTTGCATGGTTTGGTTCCCACCAGCAGGATAAGTATCACAGGATCCAAAAAGAAGCCAAACGTGGAGTAAAAGTTGACTGGATAAGAATTTTCTGTTGTGGCTCTGATACTGATCGGAGCAATTGTTCTGAATATTATATATGACATGCCGGCTCTGGGAGTCTGGATTGCATTGCTGATAGGTTCATTTATTATTAAGGTACCATGGAAGGAGATTCCCGGATCAATAAAAGGAACAATATTTCTTTTATGCCTTGTTACAAGTGCTTCGTTAATGCCCGTTGAAGAACTTCCTGAAGCATCGTGGCATACAGCCTTTTCACTGGGATTTCTATCTGCTGTTTTTGATAATATTCCACTGACAAAACTTTGTCTTGACCAGGGTCATTTTGACTGGGGAATGCTAGCCTACACTGTCGGTTTCGGAGGATCAATGGTTTGGTTCGGCTCATCAGCCGGTGTTGCCATTACTAATAAATTTCCTGAAGGCCGCGATGTATTCATGTGGATACGAAAAGGATGGCATGTTGCCCTGGCATATGTTGTCGGCTTTTTTGTACTATACATGATTATGGGATGGGAACCTGCCGATAACAAGGAACATAAGATAATTAATTGTCCTGTTCCAGGTTGTCCATGGGGAGTCATACCTGAAAATGCATCAGGTACTGTCAGTTACCTTGACATCCTGAAAATACCGAACAAATAATATTTAAAATATTGCTTATCAGACTATCAACTTCTGCCGGATTTTAAAATCCAGCAGAAGTATGAATTATTCTGTTTGTCGAACCAAAAACTAATCGCTTTCGGTGTATTCCTTTATCAATGACTGGAATATTTCCTTGACAGATGATATTTTTGTAGCCCTGAATGCGTTGGCCCCTGCAAACGCGTAACCATTTTCAAAATTACCTTTGAGTGCATTTATAAGGGCAATAATTATACAGTAAGGACTCTTTGAAATGTCACATGTCTTAATGCACTTGAACGGGCATTTTTTGGGCTGCTTTTTCCCTTCTCTCACTTTTGTAAGAAAATTACTCAGGATTGCCCGTCCGGGCATGCCGACAGGACTCTTAATAATTTCAATATCAGAACTGATTGCATTTAAATAGGCCTGCTTGAATTCAGGCGATGCATCACACTCATCTGTAGTTACAAATCTGGTACCCATCTGAACTCCTGATGCACCCATATCCAGTATCTTGTGTATATCTTCACCTGTATAAATACCACCTGCAGCAAAAAGGGGAATTTTTTTATTGTACTTACGTTCAAATATTTTCAGTTCACTTAGTATCTCCGGAACAAGCTTTTCAAGGGAATAATCAGCATCAAATATCTGATCTTCCTTAAAACCAAGATGACCTCCTGCTTTAGGGCCTTCAACAATAACAGCATCAGGAAGATAGTTATAATTGGCCTGCCATTTCTCACATATTATCCTTGTTGCCCTGGCGGAGGAAACTATGGGTATAAGTTTTGTCGTACTGTCCTTTTTTAAAAACGATGGCAGATCAAGCGGAAGTCCTGCCCCGGCTGTAATGATATCAATCTTCTCAGCAATAGCTGTTTTAATCATATCGGTAAAATTGGTCATGGCGACCATAACATTTACTCCGATAACCCCAAGTGTCTTTTCCCGGGCTTTTCTGATCTCCTCTTTTAGTCCATGAATACTGGCTTCAAGAAAATCAGAGGAAAATTCTTTATACAACAGACCTAGCCCTGCACTTGAGATAACACCCACCCCTCCTTCATTTGCGACTGCTGATGCCAACCCTGATAAAGAAATCCCAACTCCCATTCCTCCCTGTATAATCGGCACTGCAATTGCAAGATTACCAATTCTTAGTCCATTCATTTCTAGTTTTATAAGTGAGCCACAAAGTTAAATCATTAAACCGATCTGACATCATAAAAGAGATATTTAACATATTTTATAGATTTGCCTCTACGATAGCCATCAGTTAATTGTTGTAATATTGAATAAATAAAAGTCTTAACTTTAGAAGGAATTTTAACATCGTTGATGAAACAAGAATTTAAAAAACCATTATTTATTTCCCGGACAGGAATGATTACTTTTTTAATCAGGTTCAGCCAAGATGCGCTGGACAAGCTACACGACCATTAAAAAATATAACCGTATGAAAAGAATTGTTGCTTCTTCATTTTTTCTGCTATTCTTAATTTTTAATCTAAATGCGCAGACCGAAAAGGAAATAAAAACCCAGATCAGACATGTTACTGTTTTTCCAGATCGTGCTCAGATTGAAAATGAGACATCAGTAACCCTATCTCCGGGAACCACAATACTAAAATTTACAGGACTTTCACCATACATTGACATTCAGAGCATCCAGGTAAAAGGATTTGGTGAATTTACCATAATGTCAGTCAACCATCAGAATAACTATCTCGAGAACCTTGAAGATACACCTGAAGTTAAGAGTATAAGAAGTCAGATAGAAGCTTTACAGATTAAAATTGAAGATGAAAAGGTTGCAATAAGTACCCTTAAGGAGAAAGAGGCTTTTCTTGTTGAAAACAGGGCTATTCTGGTAAAAGCAACAAACTTTTCAATCGAACAACTTAAAACGGTCATGGAGCTGTATACCAATAATATGGAGCAGGTAAAAATGACTACCCTGAAAAAAAACAGATTAATTAATGACTATGAAAAACAGATTGCCGCACTTCAGCAGCAGATTTCAAAGAAAGCAGGCAAACCACAATTACCATCGGGTGAAATTTCAGTTACAGTGACAGCTGAAAAACAGCTTTCTGGCAAACTTACAATGAGTTATGTAGTGTCAAATGCAGGATGGTATCCTACATATGATATCCGTGTTGATGATATAAATAAGCCTGTTTCAATTTATTATAAGGCTAATGTCTATCAGAATACAGGAGTTGCATGGAAGGATGTGAAATTAAGTTTCTCAAATGCAACACCATGGGTTTCAGGAGATATACCTGAGATATATCCATGGTACATTGATTACTATAATCCTTCACCAATAAGACTCAGGGGTATGGTATCGGGTGCAAAACGCAGTGAGGCTCCGTCTGCTATGGCTCTTAATGAAGTTGTCACAGATGAAAGAATCGAAAGCGATGGAATCAGCTCCGGTAGCTGTTGAGAAAAAGATCGGAGAGACAACTATTACTTTTGACATAGCAACTCCATATACAGTATCCCTGCAGATGGCAAAATGCAGACAGTTGAAATTCAGCGTATTGACAACACCGGCCGGTTTTAAATATGTTGCTGTACCAAAACTCTCCCCGCTTGTATATCTCACAGCAAATATAACTGACTGGGCACGGTTAAGTCTTCAGAGCGGCGAAGCCACACTCTATTTTGAAAATTCATTTGTTGGCAAATCGAACCTTGATGTTAATCAACTATCGGATACACTTAAAATTTCACTTGGTACAGATAACAGCATACTGGTTAAGAGGGAAAAACGAAAAGATTTCACAAGCACAAGAATTATAGGTTCAAATAAGACAGAAACATTTTCGTATCTTTTAACAATCAGGAACAATAAAGCACTTCCTGTTAATATAACAATTAATGACCAGATTCCGGTTTCAGGAAACAGTGGTATCACAGTTGATCCAGTTGAACTATCCGGGGGAAAACATAATGAAGTGACAGGTGAAATACAATGGGAAATGACTCTAAAACCCCAGGAGGTAAAACAGCTTGTGTTAACCTACTCAGTAAAATATCCAAAAGACAAAACAGTAATTCTTGAATAACCACTAAATCCGTAACCACCTATGAATATTTTGGGAAATCTTATCTGGCTTATTTTTGGAGGCATAGTAATTGCGATTGAATATTTTATCGGTAGTATTATACTTATGATCACAATTATCGGTATTCCATTCGGTTTACAAACCCTTAAAATGGCTTCACTGGCTCTATGGCCGTTCGGAAGGGAGACCAGAGTTGATACAAGAGCCTCGGGATGTTTATATATTCTCATGAATATATATATGGCTGCTGACCGGAGGACTTTGGATTGCCATTACTCATGCAATATTCGGATTATTGCTTTGCATAACAATTATAGGAATTCCATTCGGCCTTCAACATTTTAAACTTACAGCAATAGCACTTTCACCATTTGGAAGGGACATTGTTAATAAATAATATGCTTCTGAGTTGAAAGTATGACTGACATATTTAAGAAGGGGTGAAAGGGAGAAACGGTGAGGGGGAGAAAGGGTGAAGAGAAAGAGAAAGGGTGAAGGAGTGATTAGGTAAACACTCCCATAGTTTCGTTGCAAAACCAGATTTCTTTGCGAACTTTGTGCCCTTGTTGAATTTTAGTAAGAAGATTTTAAAATGAATAATCAGGAAAAGAAAAAAACTTCAATAGGTGAACTTGGGAAATTTGGTCTTATTGATTTTCTCACAAAAAATATAATACCTTCCAATAAAACCACGGATGGCATTATAGGTGATGACTCAGCAGTTATCGATTCGGGTAATTTGCTTACACTCGTATCCACCGACCTTTTCCTTGAAGGGATTCACTTCAACCTGATTTATACCCCACTGAAACACCTTGGCTATAAGGCGGTAATAAGAGGAATATCAGATATTTACGCTATGAACGGGAACCCGGGCCAGATTTTGGTATCCCTTGGGATAAGTTCCAGATTCTCAGTTGAAGAGATAACAGAACTGTATGAAGGAATTAATCTTGCCTGCGAAAAGTACAATGTTGATCTGGCAGGAGGCGATACAACAAGTTCCTTTACAGGATTAACAATAGGTATCACTGCAATAGGCACAGTAGAAAAGAAAAATCTTATCAGAAGAGACGGAGCCAGACCCAATGATCTGATATGCGTTACAGGCGACTTTGGAGCTTCATTCATGGGTCTCCAGCTACTTGAGAGGGAGAGAAAACTATTTGAAAAGGAGAAAATAACACAGCCTGATCTTCAGGGATTTGAATATGTTATCCGAAGACAGCTAAAACCTGAATTTCCTGCTGCTGTTTTGCAGGAATTACAGGAAATGGGTATTAAGCCAACAGCAATGATAGATGTAACTGAGGGACTTGCTTCTGATCTTTTGCAAATCTGTAAACAATCGGATACCTGCTGCAGGATTTTCTACAGTAAAATTCCCATCGATTACGAGACTTCCAGGGTCGCTGAAGAATTTAATATTGATCCTGTCACTCCGGCACTAAATGGTGGTGAAGATTATGAATTGCTCTTTACAGTTCCTCTTGAATTAATTGAAAAGAGTGAATCTGATGCCTTCAGTAAAAGTGATTGGACATATGACCGAATCGGGATCTGGCAATTATATTGTCGGAGATGATGGATCAGAAGTTCAGCTTTCAGCTCAGGGCTGGGGACAAAAGAGTTAGACTCTGACTTCTGGTTACCTTGGCTCTTATGATACCTCTTTTGATGTTCTTATAAAATCAATAATATAATCTCTGTCAGGTGATGGTTTGAATTCCTTCTCCACATAATCCAATGCCTGGGAAAAATTCATTCCTTTCTGATAGATTGCCCTGTAAATATTCATGAATCTCGTCAATTCTTTCTTTTTCAAAGCCTCTTCTTGTAAGTCCAACGGAGTTTAACCCGAGGTAAGAAAGAGGTTCTCTGTCAGCTTTAACAAAAGGAGGAACATCAATCCTAACCTTTGAACCTCCGCCGATCATTACATGGGCACCGATATGTGCAAACTGGTGAACAAGAGTGCCTCCGCTTAGAATTGCCCAGTCATCAACATTTACTTCGCCGGCAAGTCCTGATGTATTGCCTATAATACAATTATTTCCAATCAGACAATCATGTCCAATATGGGCATAAGCCATAAGCAGACAACCAGAACCAACTACTGTTTTTCCCAACAGCAGCAGTTCCCCTGTTCACGGTGACTCCTTCCCTTATAGTTGTATTATCGCCAATTTCAGCCGTCGTTTCCTCGCCCCTGAACTTAAGATCCTGAGGTATGCCTGAGACTACAGATGATGGAAAAATTCTGCATTTTTTACCGATTCTGGCACCATCCAGTATTAGTTGAATTAGGACCAACCCAGGTATCCGTCCCCAATTATCACATTTCCTGCAATATAAGCAAAAGGTTCAACTATAACATCTTTCCCAATCATGGCATCAGGATGAACAAAAGCTAATTTTGAGATCATTAATAACTTATTTATTTTTTACTACCTGAGCTGTCATTTCTCCCTCAAGAACAAGTTTATTACCTACAAATGCCTGTCCGAACATGGTAACAATACCTCTTCTTATAACATCGGCAAGTTGCATTTTAAGAATTACTGTATCACCCGGAACAACTTTCTTTTAAACTTAACCTTATCAATTTTAAGAAAATATGTTGAATATTTCTCAGGATCATCAACTGAACTCAGAACAAGTAATCCTCCGGTTTGAGCCAGGGCTTCAACTAGAAGAACACCAGGCATAACAGGTTCATCCGGGAAATGACCCTGAAAAAATGTCTCATTAAAGGTAACATTTTTAATACCTACTATTGAGGTATCATCGAGAGAAATAATCTTATCGACGAACAGAAAAGGGTATCTGTGTGGAAGACGTTTTCTCACCTCTTCCAGGGTATAAACAGGTGGCACAGAAGCATCATATACAGGGATATCGCGTTTCAAAAATGCTTTTTTCATCTCCTGGCGCATTAACTTGGCTAACTTTGTATTGGCATAATGACCAGGACGGGTTGCAACAACTTTACCTTTAATCGGATGGCCTACAAGTGCCAGGTCTCCCATAATATCAAGAAGCTTATGACGGGCAGGTTCATTGGGATATCGTAAATCAGTATTATTCAGAATGCCTGCAGTATGAGTGCTTATTCCGGGGCGATTAAAGAGATTGTGCAATTCGATCAATCTCAGATTGTTCCACCTCTTTTTCAAGAATAACAATAGCATTATCGAGATCACCTCCCTTTATCAATCCCAAGATTAAACAGAGGTTCAAGCTCGTGAAAAAAGACAAATGTCCGGCTCTTGCTTATATCTTCTGCAAAATCTTCAATTGTATCGAGGATAGAATATTGATTACCAAGTATTTTGGAATTATAATCGATAAGAACATTTACACTGAAATGATCATCAGGGTAGACGATCAGATCTACTCCATGTTCCTCATCAGAAAATGTAATCTTTTGTTTTACAACAAAATAGTTTCTTTCTTCCTTCTGATCAATTATCCCTGCTTCATTGATCGCCTCAACAAATTTCCAGGAAGATCCTCCCATAATAGGAGCTTCAGCTCCATTCATTTCTATCAAAGCATTATCGACGCGCAAACCATGAAATGCTGCCATAATATGCTCTATAGTAGATACTGAAGCATTGTTTTGCACAAGGGTTGTTCCTCGTGATGTATCGGTAACATTTTCAGCCAGAGCATCAATAATGGGTTTTCCGGGAAGGTCCACTCTGCAAAATTTATAACCATGATTCTCCGGAGCCGGTTTAAATGTAACAGTTACATCAATTCCGGTATGTAATCCTTTTCCGGTAAGGCTAACTTCCTTCGCAAGTGTCCTTTGTTTCTCACTCATCAACAATATTATTAAATTAAATTCCGGCTACAAAAAAAATAAAAAAAATTGAACATGCCACAAAACTGCTGTTTAACTAATAGGGCAAATCAAATTATCTGTATTCCGGAAGACAAAACTACTTCTTTTTCAGAGACTCTGACTCTTTTTCCAGAGAATCAACTTTTGTTTTCAGTTCAGGCAAATTCTTAAAAATCACGGATGACTTAAAAAAATTCTTATAATCAATAGCAGGTGTACCCAGGAGAATTTTGTTTTCTTCTTTTACAGCACTCAGAATTCCTGACTGTGCTCCTATCTTTGTTCCGTCTGCTATTTTAATATGACCGGCAATTCCAACCTGTCCGCCAAACATACAGTTTTTTCCGATTTTTGTCGATCCTGCAATACCTGTTTGTGCTGCCATAACAGTATTGTCACCAATCTCCACATTATGCCCGATCTGAATCAGATTATCGAGTTTTACACCTTTCCTTATTATAGTGGAACCCATTGTTGCTCTGTCGATTGCAACATTTGCTCCAATCTCAACATGATCTTCAAGAATAACATTTCCAAGCTGAGGGATCTTCATATATTCACTTTCCGACTGAGGAGCAAAACCAAATCCATCACTTCCTATAACAGATCCCGCATGAATAATACAGCCCTCCCCTATTACACAATCGTGATAGATCTTTACCCCCGGGTTTATAGTACAATCTTTACCGATTTTTGTATTATCTCCTATATACATATGTGGATAGATTGCGCACCCGTCACCTATGACGCAATTCTCTCCGATATAGGCATATGGCCCGATGTAAACATCTGATCCCACCTTTGCACTTGACTCAATAACAGCAGTTACATGAATTCCCTTCTTCCTGGGACGAGCCTGATCAACGAGCCTGCAACAGAGATGCAAATGACTCATAAGCATTATCTACCTTAATGAGAGTTGCTCCTATCTTTGATGACGGCACAAAACTCTTATTGACAAGAACTATTGAAGACTCAGTTGTATATATGAAATGTTCATATTTGGGGTTCGCCAGAAATGATAATGCTCCTGAATGACCCTCCTCGATTTTGGCAACTGTGTTTACTTTAATATCTGGGTTGCCTTCAATATCACCCTTTAAAAATTCGGCTATTGCTGCTGCAGTAAATTCCATTTTAATAAATTATTAGTTATCGGCATTCTTTTGGATAGCAAAGGAAGTATTTTGTAATTCTTTCTGAAAGGAAACGTGGATAAAACATATCTGAAACGACTGATATATCAGCAGTATTGCCTCCCTTTAGCAGAATTTTAACTTCCGGAGCGTCAGGTGTATATGCCAGATTTGAAATGCTATCAGTAAATACATAATACTCTGCATATTTTGCATCAAGACTCAGGATTTTGCAAACCTTTTCCATAAGTTCGGTTAACCTTGTCGCGGAAAAAGGTTCATCCTGTAACTCAATTGCAAAAAGGTCTCTCCTGAAGAGTCTGCCTGACAGATCAGACAGAACCTTATCAGAGTGGTCAGCCCAGTATTTAGAGGCTACAAGGATATCAGTATCATCCAGCCTGGTAAAATTTGCTGCAACCAGGCCTGGTGTAAAAAGTCCGTCACTGGTGAGATCTGGACGACTGATTCTGTTATAAAGAAAAAATCTCAGGGCAGGCGTTGTATAAAGGTCAATTCCTTCATGTGCAAGTTCGTTAGCCCGCTTTAGTATTTTCACAAGCAGACTTTCTGCTGCAATAACTGTTTTATGCATATATACCTGCCAGTACATTAAACGACGAGCAATCAGGAACTTTTCAATTGAATATATACCTTTTTCCTCAATTACCAGGCTGTCGTCGACTACATTCAACATCCTGATTATTCTGTCGGAACCTACAGAACCCTCAATCACCCCTGTAAAAAAGCTATCCCTTCTCAGGTAATCGAGCCTGTCCATATCCATCTGCCCGGAGATCAGCTCATGAAGAAACCGTCTTGGGTAATTACCCTTGAAAATATCAATTGCGAGACTTAGCCTTCCTCCAAACTCTTCATTAAGTTTATTCATAAGAAGAAGAGACAGGTCTTCATGAGTAATCCCGCTTATTATAGAATTCTCAAGTGCATGTGAAAAAGGGCCATGTCCGGAATCATGCAAAAGAATGGCAATAAAAGCAGCTTCTTCCTCTGCATCTGAGATTTCTACCCCCTTCGATCTGAGAGTGCTAATTGCCAGATCCATAAGATGAAGAACTCCAAGACCATGCTGAAAACGGCTGTGATTTGCCCCGGGATATACAAAACTCGTTAATCCAAGCTGTTTTATGTTTCGTAACCTCTGAAACCAGGGATGCTCAATAAGGTCAAATACAAAATCTCCCGGAATATTTATAAAACCATAAACCGGATCATTTATTATTTTTCGCTTGTTAGTCAGATAAACCACATGAAAAATTTTATCTACAAAAATAGGAATAAGTTTCAGAATGCAATAGGAAGAAACTCAGAAGACAGAAGACAGGTGAGAGAAGTCTGACGAAGGAAGTATGAATAATATGAAATAGCCTCTTGATTCATTTATACCAAGTCAGCTTACTGTTTCTGAATTAAATTATACAACTAATAATCTATTTATTATGTACTTACACATAGCTACACAGAAAATACGCAGAGGCACACATAGGAATTCTTCCCTGAATTCTCTGTGTACATCAGTGACACCTCTGGATTTCCTCTATGTAAATATTTGTTTTTAAACCATATACCATCCAATAACTTGTCAAATATAGAGTTATATATCTTGAAATTCAGGCATTATTTCAGGGAAATGGGCTAAATGGGATAATCTTTTCCTCAAAATAAATTTGGTAATCTGAAACAATTAGTTTTATATTTGTACTGTATTAGTTATGTAGTACACTAAAACAGTAACAATCAAATTATGATCCAGATTAAAGACCTCAATTTTGCTTATCCCCGACAGAAGCTTCTATTCAACAGTCTGTCGATGCACCTCGAAGCGGGAAGCATTACCGGACTTCTTGGAAAAAACGGTGCTGGAAAAACCACTATGCTAAAACTAATTGCAGGATCCCTTCACCCACAGTCGGGAACAGTGAATGTCCATAACCACACACCAGGGAAAAGGGATGTTTCGTTTCTCAATGATCTCTTTTTTGTTCCTGAAGAGTTCTATTTCCCTGCAATATCCATTGATGAATACCGTAAAGCCTATACCCCTTTTTATCCTAAGTTCGATCAATCAATGATGGATAATATTCTTTCAGAATTTGCACTCCATGCCGGTGACAACCTGCAGCGTCTTTCACATGGACAAAAGAAGAAATTTCTAATCGCTTTTGCCCTGGCTACACACTGCCAGCTCCTTTTGCTTGATGAGCCGACAAATGGCCTCGATATTCCGTCGAAGGTGCTATTCAGGAAAATTCTGGCAGGCTCACTTGATGAGAATCAACTTGTAATCATCTCTACACATCAGGTAAAAGATGTTGAAAATCTTATCGACAAGATCCTTATACTTGATAACGGGATGATGATCTTCCAGCAAACTATAGCGGATATCTCTCAAAAGGTCGGTTTCATCTCAGGCAATTCGGTCGACCGTGATGAGGCTATATACAGTGAGGCAGTCCCGGGGGGATACCGCCTTATGGTACCAAATAAACATGCCGATACTGATGTTGATATCGAGTTACTTTTTAACGCAATTACAAGTGGTAAAAAAATTGAATAATCATGGAGACAAAAAATATGTTCTCAACAAAACGCTTTCTATTACTGTGTAGGCAGTCGCTTATAATCAACAAAAAAATTATTACAATTTCCCTTATTGGTGCCGTGGGAATACTGGCAGTGTTTTTGTTTTTACTTCAATCAGTGAATAACTTTCAAACATGGACAAACATCTCTTATATGTTTATTTTCCTATTTTGTTATATTTCAATTGGAGGCATATATACAGGTCAGTCTTTCCCTGCTTTCCGTTCAAAGGAAAAAAGTCTTGTTTACCTGTTGCTTCCTGCAAGTGCTTCTGAAAAATTTATATTTGAATTTTTAACAAGAATTATCATTTTGATTCTTATTGTGCCTCCGCTATTCTGGCTTGTAGCAAATATTGAAGGTGCAATTGCACATCATTTTTTCCCGAGTTTTGCCAATTATGAATTTTCGTTTAGCAGGGGCTTTGAGGAAATAGTAACCAGATGGAAAGCAAGAGGGTGGAACATATTTGCAATTGTTCAATTCTTCCTGTTTGTTTATTTTGCAACCTTCACAGGGGCATGTCATTTTTCAAAATCGCCCAGGATAAAAACATTATTTACTTTATCTGTTCTTGCCGCAGGATTTGGATTACTGACCTATTTTATGTCATGGGTACTGAATCTGAAACAGTATACCGTAATGGGCAGGGGAATTCTTTTTATCCATACTAAGGAAGACACTTTTATTTTTCTCTCAATTATAGGTATAATAGTAAATCTGTCACTACTCGCCATAAGCTGGTTCAGGTTTAAAGAGAAGGAGGTGTAATTATGGAATTTATAAATACAAAAGGCATTTTTCTTCAGATTGCCGACAGCATTTCGGAGAAAATAATGGAGGGAAAATTTCCTCCGGGGGAGAAGATTCCTTCTGTTCGCGATCTTGCCTCAGAGATGGGGGTTAACCCAAACACAGTTATGCGTACTTACACCGAGCTGCAGACACGTGGTATAATTGACAATAAACGAGGAGTGGGATATTATGTAAACAGTGAAGCGAGAGACATAATTCAAAGGTGGAAAAGAGATGAGTTTTTCAATGTGGAACTCCCTTTAATAGTCCGACAAACAAAAATTTTAAATATCACCTTCGAAGAGCTTAAACCATATTTCAGTACAACATTTAATACCGGATCAGATGAAAACAAGTAAGTTCATATTTATTTCATTGACCTGCTTTATTGCACTCATCATTCTTGTCGCAACAATAAGTGTCCGGATTACCGGAATAAAAACAGATGAGTTTAGTAACAATTTAAAAGTAGAAAGAACAGACTTAGCGGCAATTAGTGTGCTTTACATAACTGACTGTCATAACATCTCTATCATTGAAAGTGATTCTTCCTATATTAAAGTATCAACTTTAAAGGATCAGCCATTTCTCAAGATAAATTATACACTACATGGAGATACATTGAGAATAAAGGATGTTAAGAAACCTGAATCTCTGGTATTTGTTACTGTGCATGTAGCCAAAGGATTAAAAACAATTAACATGAGCAATTCAGTTATCTCTGTAACAAGAGTCAAATCAGAAAACATTTCTCTGGTCCTGGAAAACAGCAAACTAAATTTCATGCTTAGCAAGTCGGATAAAACTTCAATTGCTAATATGAAGGTGGTGGCAAAAAACCACTCTACGGTTACAGTTAATTCAATGTATATCGATTCAGTTAGTCTGATACTTCAGAATTCAATCGCAGACCTTAATCTCTCTCCAAAATTTATCAGAGGGATGTTATCAGATCGGTCAAAACTATTGACACAACAACCTGGAGAGATTTCAGTGAAAAGAGATTCTACAAGTAACATTATTATAAACAGCTATTAGTGTATTTGAAGGCATTTTGCTATTTATGTTGTACAACATATATTTTTAATGCCACATTTGAAATAAATGACGTCTTTAAAGCGTCAAAGGAAATGATCATACAAAAACTTCAAAAAACAGGTTTATGAAAATTGAGATTCAGGGTCTAAATCAGATTTATCCAAACGGCAATCACGCGTTAAAGGATATAAACCTTGAATTTGGAACAGGAATGTTTGGACTTCTTGGTCCGAATGGTGCCGGGAAATCCAGCCTGATGAGAATTATGGTAACTTTAATGAAACCCACATCAGGTGTTGTTCTGGTTGACGGCAAAGATATTCAGAAATACAGAAAGGAGCTCAGATCAGTACTTGGATATCTGCCACAGGATTTTCGTTTTTTTACCTCACTGAAAACATGGGAATTCCTTGATTATTCAGGTTCACTTGCCGGATTAAAAAACAGGAAGGAGAGACTGAAGGAAGTCGACAGACTGCTCGATCAGGTTGGACTTCTGGAGGTAAGAGACCGACAGGCTAACAGGTTATCGGGGGGTATGAAAAGAAGGCTGGGTATTGCCCAGGCACTGATAGGTAATCCCAAAATCATTGTTGTGGATGAACCAACAACAGGTCTCGACCCGGATGAAAGGATCAGATTCAGAAATATCCTTTCTCAATTAAGTCAACATGACGTGACTATAATACTATCTACTCATATAGTAGGAGATATTTCATCCACCTGTCAGGGCATGGCACTGCTAAATAAAGGAGAACTGGTCTTTTCCGGTTCTCCTGAAAACCTTGTAAAACATGCTGAAGGTCATGTATTCAAGCTCAACCTTAATCCATATGATTATGAGAAGGTTAAGGAGCAATATAATGTGATTTCCACGATACCGGTCGAAACAGGATGGGAAGTGCAGGTCGTTTCGGATGACATACCTGAATATACTTCTACCAGCCTGATCCCAAATATTGAACATGCTTATGTTTACTTCATGGAACATAAGATGCATACTGATATTCTTGAATAACAACAATATTATTATGGCCTTTCTACATAATATACGGATGGTTGCTCAATATGAAGCAAAAACCCTGAGAAGAAGCTGGTTCTTCAGGCTTTTCTCGCTTGGAGCATTGTTCATATTCACTTTTTTGAATATTGGTCTCTTCTCACCTGTCGGTGATGAATCGTGGGAACTTGTTTCCATTCCGTCATCAGTGCCACTGATAAACCTTTATCTGCTTAATATAGCACAGGCAATCGTTATAATATTTCTGGCAGCCGATTTTCTTAAGCGGGATAAGAAGGTCGACACAAGTGAGGTCCTCTATACCAGGTCAATGTCGAACTTTGAATATGTTATTGGGAAAACATGGGGAATACTGAAGCTTTTCATCGGACTTGATATTGTTATACTTGCTATCGGCATGCTCATGAATATAATATCAAAGAGCATGTCAATAGATATAATGTCATATATCTCCTATCTGCTTATAATATGTGTACCCACTATTATTTTCAGCCTTGGCCTTGCCTTTATGCTAATGTCATTAATCAGGAATCAGGCTTTAACATTCCTGTTACTTCTTGGTATAGCCGCACTGGATATGTTCTATATGTGGTTCAGAATGGGATCCATCTTTGACTATATGGCTTTTGGTGTTCCGGTTTTTAAATCAGGAGTAATCGGTTTCGACAATATTCATTTTATCCTGAACCAGAGGCTGCTCTATCTTTTCCTTGGACTTGCACTTATATCAGCTACAATATTGTTATTCAAGCGGCTGCCCCAATCGCGAATACATAAGTCGCTTACAATTGTATTACTGATTATCTTCACTTTAGGTGGTGGAATTTGTGCTTTTAATACATATTCTATTTACAATAAGGCTGTTGACGATAAAATACTGGTAATTGATACCAACAAAACATTCGAGAACAGAGAATTTGCCAGCACAACAGATATGTCAATTGATTTCATCCATAAAGGGGAATCATTTGAAGCGACATCAGACCTGAAAATTATTAATGATAACAGGAATTCTCTGACTAAATATCTCTTTTCACTTAATCCTGCATTAAATATTAAAAAAATAAGCTCTGCCGGGAAGGATCTGCCGTATAAAAGAATAAATCAAATTATTGAAATAGATCCGGGGAAAGAACTTAAACCCGGAGAAAGAGACAGCCTTGTGATTTCATATGAAGGAACCATAAATGAATCATTTTGTTACCCGAATTACAGTGATAACATAAAGGAAACTCCTTACCGGATCATAATGCTTAATGTACATAAACGTCAGGCTTTCCTGGAGAGCAACTATGTCCTTTTAACCCCGGAAACACACTGGTATCCTGTGTCTGCTCTAAATTATTACCCGTCAAATCCTGCCCGGATAAAGATTGATTTCACTAATTATCACCTGCGTGTCAAAAAAGAAAATGGACTAACAGCTGTTTCTCAGGGACGTGTGAAGGATGCCGACGGCTACAGTCTGTTTAACCCTGATAGTCCTCTAACAGGACTGACTCTGGCTATGGGTAATTATAAATCTGATACACTTAAGGTAGATTCAGTGGAATATATTACATATTATTTCCCCGGCCATGATTACTATAAAAAAGATCTTGCTGAGTTAAAGGATACAATACCTAGTATGGTATCAGGAATTATGAGAGAACTTGAAACAAACTTTTCTGTTAAATACCCTTTCAGCACTCTTACACTCATAGAAGTACCTGTTCAGTTCTATTCTTATCCCAAAAACAATACACAAACCAGGGCCGAAGTTCAGCCATCGATGGTATTGCTTCCGGAAAAACTATCAACGCTTCAGAATGCCGGTTTTGCTAAAAGATTCAGCAGGCAGAAAAAAAGAATGTCGAGAAATAACCAGGTTATCACGGATAAAGAGTTACAGGTAAGACTTTTTAATGATTTTATAAGGAATACTTTTATAAGTGGTGAAAATTTCAGGCGTGTTAATGGTGTTGCTACCAACGAGCCTACCCGATACCGACTGGGGCCAAGCTTCTATTTCTTTAAAAATAATTTTTATTCCAACGGAATATCCGGTAATTAATGCAGTGTTTGAGTCTCATCTGCAACAATTGCCGCAGACCGGACCTCCGGGAGTCTCCCGTAGTTTCCAGTGGAGCCCTCTCAGATAATGATAATGCAAATCTTATTCTTAAAGAGTTAAGCTTTAAAGATCTGCTCGCAAAAAACCCGGGTGGTGATACAATAAGAACTGTTCTCGCTGTAAAAGGTGACTGGTTCTTTAATCTTCTCAGGTCAAAGGCAGGTATTGATGATTTTAAGACATGGTTTACAGGATATATAAATAAACACAGCTTTCAACGTGTTGATATTCTACAGTTCAACAAAGATGTAAATGACAAATTTGGCTTTAATTTCTATCCTTATCTGCAGGAATGGTTTGATGGAAAAGATCAGCCGGGATTTCTCTTTACTGATGTTAAAGCAAATCAGATTGTCGTAGGAGACAGGTCGAGATACCAGGTTACTTTCACAGCCACAAATCCTGAGCCGGTAGCTGGTTTATTCAATATTTCATTCCGAACCGGAGGTCCGGGAGGGCGCGGCGCACAGGGATTCTCCGGCACATTTCAATCAGGTGGCGGACGTGGCGGAGGTAATTTTACAATATCAATGCAGGGAAGAGGAATGAGCTCATCGGATATTTCCAAAATTGTATTGATGGGTCCGCATGAATCAAAAAAGATAGGGATAGTACTGGATGCTCAGCCAAGGGCAATGATGATTAACACACTGTCTGCCAAAAACATTCCCGGAGAAATTAATATTCCGATAAATGAAATAGGAAAAACCAATGGTCGCACACCTGAGTTTTCAGGTGAAGAAACTCTTGCCACAATGCCGGCGTTCACTGATCCGTCTGAAATAATTGTTGACAATGAAGATCCAGGATTTATCTCGAGTAAACTAGGCACTGTAAGCCCGCTTAAGAAGCTTCTTGGTATTAAAAACAGAACCGGAGATACCTATATGCAGATAAGTATGTGGAATACCCCGGAGTACTGGCAGCCTGTTGTTCTAACTACATATTATGGAAAATATATCAGGTCAGCAGTTTATACCAGGGCAGGAACAGGCGATAAAACGGTTACATGGGAGACAGTAATCAGGGAACCTGGATATTATGACATCTACTCATATATCGGGAAAACAACATCCAGGATGACGGTACGGAGAGGTGGTGGTCCGGGGGCTCCCGATGCATCCAGGCAGCAGGATAATCAACAAAGGGATAATACCTATAAAGATATGCACTATAAGATTTACCACGATGAAGGGATAGAAGAGATAACACTTGATTATGAGAATGCAGAAGGAGGATGGAATAATCTGGGCAGATACTATCTCTCTCCTGATACCGCAAAGGTTGTTCTTACGAATCAATCAACAGGACGAATTGTTATTGGCGATGCAATTAAATGGGTGAAACAGAATTGATTTTCATGCCTGATATAAGAAATTAATGGTAAGAAAATAGTATTTAATCAAGAATGAATTTGGCTTTAAACATATGAATATGAAACACTTTGGCAAAATAATCAAATCACCTCTTCTGATATTAATGATGCTTTTAGCTTCCGGGATGAACAGTTTTGCACAGCAGGGATTAACACTTGATCAGGCACTTAAGGTGGCGGAATCGAACAGCCCGTCAATGAAAAAGACACGGCTGGGTCTGACAAGAAGCCAGGAGAATCTTAATGCACAGAATGCCGCATTGAAATCGAACTTCTCACTTACTCTTAATCCCATCGGTTATACACAGGACAGGTCATTCAATGATCTTATATCAAAATGGAACTCAAGGAAAACTACAGAAAGTTATGGTAATTTTACTGTTTCCCAACCTATCCTACTTACTGATGCAAGAATTTCACTTACCAACAGGCTGGGATATTATGACTCTTACAGCGAATATACAGGAACCACAACAAAGGGTTTCAGTAATAATCTTTCGTTGAATCTCGATCAGCCTTTGTTCACATATAACCGCACCAAACTTTCATTAAAGGAGTTGCAACTGGCCCTCGAGAATGCTGAGCTTAATTATGCCATTCAGCTTTTGGGCCTTGAGAGACAGGTTGCCCAGGCATTTTATTATGTTTACCAGCAACAACAAAGTCTTGATATAGCCAATCAGGCCTATCAGAACATGCAAAAAAGTTACGAGGTATCAAAAAATAAAGTAGATGCCGGCATTTCACCAAGAGAAGAGATGTTTCAGGCAGAACTAAACCTTGCAACCACTAAATCGGATTTCGAAAACAAACAGGTCTTACTTGAAAATGCAAAGGATGATTTCAAACTTCTAATAGGGATGAGCCTGTATGATGATATTATTGTCATCCCGAATATTAATGTCGATACTGTATCTGTCGATATATCTTTTGCAATTGACCAGGGACTGGCTAACAGGATGGAATTACGGCAACGTAAAATAGATATTGAAACTTCACAGTTCGATCTTATTCAGACTAAGGCACTGAATGAATTCAAAGGCAGCCTGGGCCTTTCTCTTGGACTATTCGGAGATAATGAGAAATTCCAGAATGTTTATGCCAATCCAACTGATAACGAAACAGTTGCCCTGTCACTTACTATTCCTCTCTGGGACTGGGGAGAAAGGAACTCCAGGATAAAAGCTACAGAGGCTTCCATTAAAACTGCAAATATTGTATATGAGGAAGAACAGAATAATATAATACTGAGTATCACGGAAGGTCTATCGGAATCTTCTTAACCTCCAGAATCAGATAGAAATAGCCAAACAGAATGTTATTAATGCTCAGCTTACATATGACCTGAACCTGGAAAAATATAAAAACGGAGACCTTACAGGAATGGATCTGAATATTTATCAGAACCAGCTCTCGGAAAAAAAGCTTAGTTATACCAATTCACTCATAAATTATAAGCTTGAACTTCTTAATCTTAAGATACAGACTCTCTATGACTTTGAGAAGAAAGAGGCGGTTACTCCTGTCACAACATTAGATAAATAATACATAACCAATATAACCATGAAAAAAAGTATTTTCATAATCGCAGTTTCGTTAATGATATTTTCTGCCTGCAGAAATCAGGATCAGAACCTTAATGCAGATGTTGAAATCCCGGTATCAGTTGATGATATCAAACTCAAATCAATTGAGGAATTCATTAATACCACAGGAACAGCTTTTCCCAGAGGTGACATTGAACTTAAAGCTAAAATAACTGCCTCATATTATCTTGAGAAGAATCCTCAGACCGGGAAATTATGGCAACTTGGTGACAAAATTAAAGAAGGATCACTTATTGCCAGGCTCGAAGATAAAGAGTATGTCAATTCTATTAAGCTTGAAACAAACCAGATGAACCTTGAGCTTACTGAAAGCTCACTTAAAAAACAGGAGTCACTCTATGAGAAAGGCGGAGTAACACTTAATGACCTGAAGACAGCAAGTATTAACTACGAAAATGCTAAGAATACTGTTGAAAATTCAAAACTTCAGCTTGAAAAAACAAGAATTGTCGCAACTATTGACGGTATTATAGTGGACCTTCCTTATTATACCCAGAGTACACAGGTGGAAACAGGTTCGGTTATAGCCAAGATAATGGATTATCATGTTATGTATATGGATGTACAGCTACCGGAAAAATATATATCGGAAATAAAACCCGGACAGAGTGTCAAACTGACAAATTATACAATTCCTGAGGATACAATCATAGGTAATATAACTCAGCTCTCTCCTGCAATTAATGCTGATACAAGAACTTTCAAAGGATATATTTCAATTAATAATCCTGACTACCTTCTGCGTCCGGGAATGTTTGTAAAAGCAGATATAGTTACCAATCATAAAGATTCTGTTATTGTGATTCCCAAGAGTATAATTCTGTCACGTCAGAGAGGAAAGACAGTTTTTGTTGTGGACCGTGGTGTTGCTGTTGAAAGAATCATTGAAACCGGACTGGAGAATCTGACCGATGTTGAGGTCACAAGAGGTCTCGCCAAAAATGAACGTGTTGTTACGAGTGGGTTTGAAACCCTCAGCAACAGGTCAAAGGTAAAAATCATTAAATAACTGACATGAACAGGATTGCCCAATTTGCTGTAAAATACCCCGTTACGGTTTTAATGTTTGTGCTGGGGATAGTCCTTCTGGGGTTTATCTCTTTTGGTAAGCTCGGAACCGACCTTTTCCCCGATCTGAATAATCCTAAGATATATATTGAACTGAAAGCAGGGGAGAAACCGCCTGAGGAGATTGAGAAGAACTATGTTGATCAGATCGAATCCCTGTCAATGCGCCAGAGTGATGTGGTTCAGGTTTCTTCTGTTTCGCAGGTTGGATCTGCTACCATAACAGTTGAATACGACTGGAATAAAGATATGGATGAGGCCTTTCTCGACCTTCAGAAAGAACTTAACTCTTTCCGTCAGAATTCTGATCTGGAAGACTTCTCAATTTCGCAGTATGACCCCAATGCTTCTCCGGTTATGATTATTGGTCTGAAGAACAACAGTATCAGCAATATGGATGAACTCCGGAAGATTGGTGAAAATTATATCAGGAATGAACTTGTCAGGATTGAAGGAGTAGCTGATGTGAAGCTCTCCGGAACAGAGGAAAGTGAAGTTGTTATTGAAACCAATAAATACATTCTGGCTTCATTCGGACTGACAACAGATGGCATAGCAGCTCAGATAGCCAATTACAACAGAAATGTATCAGGAGGGTCCATTGTCGACATGGGGCTCAAGTATATTGTTAAGGGAGTTAGTGTTCTGAAAGATATTAATGATCTGGAGAATATAGTGGTCGGCTTCAAACAGGTCGCCACAACTCCGTCAGCTGCAGCACAGGGATCGACAAACGCATCAGTATCTGACCGTGTGCCGGTATATCTCAGAGATATTGCGACAATTAAATTTGAAAATAAAGATCCATTGAATATTGTAACAATCAATGGAGAAAGATGTATTGGATTATCCATCTACAAAGAGCCAAAATTCAATACAGTTGACGTTGTGAAAAGTCTGAATGTAGCAATTACTGAACTGGAAAAGGCTCTTGCCCGGGTATGAGTTTATTCAGGTTCAGGATCAGGGTAGCTATATACATAATGCAATCGGCGAAGTACAAAATACTTTGATATTGGGTATCCTGCTGGCAATAATTGTAATCTATATTTTCCTGAGAAGAATAGGCACCACACTGGTTATAAGTGTAGCCATACCAGTTTCGATAATTGCTACTTTCAATCTGATGTATTTCAATCATCTTACCATCAATATAATGACTCTGGGAGGACTTGCTCTCGGTGCGGGAATGCTGGTTGATAATGCAATAGTAGTCCTGGAGAATATAACACGAAACCGTGAAGAAGGACTGCTCTCTAAAAGAGGCAGTTATTAAAGGAACAGGTGAAGTCGGAGGAGCAATAACGGCTTCAACAATAACTACAATTGTTGTTTTTCTTCCTATTGTCTATCTCCATGGGGCATCCGGTGAAATGTTTAAGGATCAGGCCTGGACAGTGGCTTTTTCACTTATATCTTCGCTTGTAGTTGCTATGCTTGTAATACCGATGCTGGTATCAACATTGTTTTCCGACAAAAAGAAAAAAGTTGATACCAGGCCACCGATAAATTTCAGATGGTATAAATCAATTCTCGAAAAGATCGTAGAAAAGAGAGTCCTCATTATTATTCTGTCCTTTATTCTGATGGGAGGCACTGCCTTGTTGATTCCAAAACTGGGAAGTGAATTCATGCCAAAATCCGAATCTGCTGAATTCACTCTTGATCTTAAATTGCCTGAGGGGACAAGTCTGTTGCGTACTGAGAGCACTGCTTCAAAGACTGAAGCGGTTATAAGGGAACTGCTTGGTGACAAAATAAAAATGATATATTGCCAGGCAGGTGCCGATAATACATCCATCTCTGAATCAGTCATCGGTTGCTAAAGGTGAAAACACGGCCACTCTGAAAATAATTCTTACCGATGATTTTGCTTCCAGAACTGAAGAAGCAATCTCACTTATAGGTAATTATCTGAAAACAATTCCGGATATTGAAATATCTTTTACAAGAGAAGAGACTGCACTTCAATCATCACTTGGAACATCCGAAGCTCCATTCTCACTTGAGATATCAGGTGATGATTATACCCAACTTGAACAAATTGTTAAGAATTCCAAAGTCCATACTTTTAAATAACCCGGGGTTATATAATATTACAACTTCACTTGATGAAGGTACTCCTGAAGTTGAAGTAAAAATTGACAGGTTTAAAACAAGTTACTATAATGTAACTGTGGAAAGTATAATCAATCAGATTAAAAGTTACCTGACGGGAGCTTCAGCCGGGAGTTTCGAAAAAGAGGGTGAAATGAAAGATATTACTATAAAACTGGGTGATCTGTCGCTTCATCAGCTGCGTGACCTGATGATAACAGCCGGTACAGTAAAAGTTCCCCTGAGTGAACTTGCCGAAATTAAAGAAATTGTAAGTCCGAGAGAAATTACAAGAAGAAACCAGGCGAGAACATGTTACATCTATGCTATGGTAAACGGCAACACTCCTTTTGACCAGATTGTTAAGAGCGCCGAGACCTCACTCAAAGCTGTTACATTACCTGTTGATTACAAAATGGAGTTTACCGGGGAGGAGCTGAAACGTAAGGAATCGATGTCGAATCTATCCTTTGCTCTCTTACTCTCGGTTATTCTGGTGTTCATGGTTCTGGCTTCCCAATTTGAATCTATTATACAGCCATTTATCATCATGCTTACAGTTCCACTGGCAGGTGTCGGTACTGTGCTGACTTTCTTCTTATTGGACAAGTCACTTAATATGATGGCATACATCGGCATAATAATGCTTGGCGGTATAGCTGTAAACAATGCAATAATACTTATAGACCGGATCAATCAGCTGAGAGATACAGGAATACCTAAAAAGGATGCAATAATTCTTGCAGGAACACAGAGAATAAGGCCAATATTAATGACCAGTCTGACAACAATACTTGCACTGCTTCCACTGACTATTGGCATTGGGGATAGTGCTTCACTAAGAGCTCCAATGGCATTGGCTGTAATTGGAGGTCTTGTCTCTTCCACCCTTCTGACACTTGTTGTAATTCCTTGTGTATACTGGGTATTGGATAGTTTCAGCAATTGGCTGACTGGTGCAGGGAAAGTAACAGTATAGACCTATATATTCTTATTATAAGACTAACGATGGATTTTATTTTAAAAAGAAGAACTCTGATCAGCATGCTCTTTCTGGGCCTGACAATGCTTGGTTATGTTTCATATAAAAAGTTGTCTGTTGAATTATTTCCCAACGCTGAACTTCCTACTCTTATTGTACAGGTAGTCACTCCACTTGGAAATGGATCCTTCATATATTGAGACACAGGCAATAGTACCAATAGAAGGAGCAATTGGAACTCTTGAAGGGATAGAGAAAATTGAGTCGAATATCTCCTCGAGGAGTGGGACAATAATTATCTATTATAATCAGAATACCAATCTCAAATATGCTAATCTCAAACTGCAGGAAAAGATTGATATTGTTAAGAGCTACTATTCCTCCCGAGTTTATAATAAATGTTATAAAAATTGATCTTAAGCAACTGACCAATCAGTTCATGGAACTACAGGTCAGAGGAGAAGGAGGAATAGACAGGATAAGAAATATTGCGGACAGGGAGATAAAACCGGAATTTGAAAATATAGATGGCATTGCCGGTGTACAGGTATATGGAGGACAGGAAAACTCAATTGAGATCCGGTTAAACGAAAAAGCCTGCAAAGCTAATGGAATATCCATGGCCAGGTAAGAAACCTGCTCAATAACAATGGAGCAAACAAGACTTTTGTCGGTAAGGTAGTCGATGGAAGCAATGAGCTGTTTGTAAATGTTACTTCAGAATATACCGATGTAAAAGAAATTGGAAATCTTATCGTTAAAACCGACGGGCCGGTACTTATTAAGAGATGTTGCCGAGATATTTTTCGGAGTCAAAGAACAGAGCTCCTACAGCAGGGTAAACGGACTGGATGCAGTAACAGTAACACTGGTTAATGATAACCAGTCAAATCTTATTGATTTATCGCATAAAGCAATCGAGGAGGTCGCACTCTTAAACAAGCAATTATCATCATCCGGGGTAGAGATAGTTGTTCAGAACAATACTGCAGAGCTGATGGAGAAGAACATCAATCAGATAATTAATCTTGCAATTACCGGAGGTATTCTTGCTGTTCTTATACTCTGGTTCTTCCTGCGAAATATCAGACTGGTAACTATAATTGCGATTTCAATACCCGTATCAGTATATGCAGCATTTAACTTTTTCTATGCTTACAATGTATCAATTAACAGTCTGACTCTTGTAGGAATGGCTCTTGCTATAGGCATGCTGGTTGATAATTCTGTTGTGGTACTTGAAAATATTTACCGGCTGGCAGGACAAGGCAAAGCATCTGACATATCGGTTAAACAGGGTACCAGCGAAGTATGGCGTTCAATATTTGCTGCAACACTAACAACTGTAATAGTGTTTCTGCCTTTCCTTTTCTCAGGTAATTCACTGGTAAAACTGATTGGAAAAAATATTGGCGTATCAATTATCTCAACTCTTGTTGTTTCTCTTGCAGTTGCATTACTGCTTATTCCTATGGCAACTTATTTTCTGCTTTCGCGATCATCAAAAAGTAATTCACAGATATTTAAGAAACTTTCAATCCACGACAGACTAATACAGGCTTATCACCTTGTTCTAAAGGCAAGCATGAGAAGACCTGCCATCAACTATAATCGGAACCCTTGTTGTATTCTTCGCTTCACTCTTAATAAGTCTTACATTAAGTATTAATACAACACAGGAAGTTGAAGCACCAAATTTCAGACTATCGGTTACAATGCCCGGAGGATCTACCCTTGATAAAACAGATGCAGTCGTTTCAGAAATTGAATCAAGGCTTGCTTCACTTCCGGAAAAAGAAGATATTGTAAGCAGGATAGAGGAGGAACAGGCAACCGTAACTATCAATCTTTCAAAAGACTGGGATAAAAAAAGTAAAAGAAGTCTTCCCGAAATAAAGAACGATATCTCGGAAAAAACAAAAAATATATCCTCTGCGGAAATAAGTATGGATGAACTATCAACAAGCGGAGGGTTCTCAGGTGGAGGAGGTGGTGGAGGAGAAACAGAAAACCCTGGTTCTGATTTTATGAATCTTCTTGGGATTGGATCAGCAAAAGAGAGTGTTATTATCAAAGGACAGCATTTTGAACAGATGAAGTCGCTGGCAGATGATATAAAAAGTTATATAGATGACCAGTCAACTATTAATAGTTCAAGTATGAACGTTCAGGATAATAAACCTGAGGTCCATCTTCTGTTCGACATGGATTATATGGGAAGAAATAATTTTACTCTTAATAATCTGTCGTCAGCGCTTTCAACTTTCGGACGTGAATATTCTTCAGGTGCAACATTCAAACAGGGAACAGAGAACTATGATATTATTATAAAATATGCTGATGAAGCAGGTGTAAAAGAAGAAAACAAAGATAAGTCTATTGAAGATCTGAAACATCTTGAAGTTACTGGCAGTAATGGTTCATCAATGGAAATGGAAGAACTTTCCAATATTGTTTTCTCCTCGGGTATGGGTAATATTCACAGGGAAAATCAGGAAAAGCGAATCACTGTAACATATAATTTTAAAGATGAGATTAAAAACTCAAAGGATCTTCTGGCAGGTGCAAGACTGGGTATTGAATCAATAATTTCCGGAATTAATATACCTTCTGGTATAGCTGTTGAGGTTGTACACGAGGACAATAAACTTAAAGATTTCTACTACCTGATTGGTGTTGCATTTCTGCTTATCTACATGATACTTGCATCTGTATTTGAATCGCTGGTAACACCGGTAGTACTGATGTTCAGTATTCCACTGGCAGCATTGGGATCACTCATTGCCCTTATCCTTACCGGCAATTCACTTCTTAATGCAAATACCCTGATGGGATTTCTGATCCTGCTTGGTGTGGTTGTTAACAATGGAATCATTTTGATTGATTATACCAATATTCTGCGAAAAAGAGGAAACAGGGTGCACAGAGCCCTGATGACCGCAGGCGTTGCACGGTTACGCCCAATTCTTATTACAGCTTCGACAACAATAGTTGCTATGATACCCCTTGCTATGGGCAAAGCTGAGTTCGTATCGGTAATCGGGGCAACTTTTGCCATTACAGTAATCGGGGGTCTGACACTGAGTACACTACTTACCCTGATATTTATTCCCACATTTTATATAGGTCTAGAATCTGCTCTTAAGTGGATTTACTCATTGGATTGGAAAACCAAAGTCACCCAATTTGTCATATTTGGAGTATTGATATTTCTGATTTACACCAATATAGATAAATTTCTCTGGCAGCTTATCACTGACTATTCTGGTTGTTATTCTGATCCCTGCAACCACATGGTTTGTCATGAACAGCCTCAGAAAAGCACAGGAAACCGTAATTTCTCCGGAAGAGCATATAAATATTCGTATACAAAGCCTGGTAAAGATCTATGAGAGGGAAAATCGATGGGCACGAGAATGGAAAGCCGGTGCCAGAATCCGTAAGAGACTGGGACTTGAAAGACAATTCAGGACATGGAAAGATATGGGTCAGGTTGCATGGCAGGCTCCTCTGCTTGGCTTTATAATATACTTCACTTATTTCTATCTCAATAAGGGATTCTGGATCTTTACCCTGAGTATAGGAACGTGGTTCTTCCTTTCTGCTATATGGAACAACTTCAGTGAGCTGTTTTCGAATTTTACAGCAAACGGCAAAAAGATCTGGTTAAAGAAGCTTTCAGGTCTGGTCGATTTCGCAATTTTCTGGATTGTTCCACTTATTAACCTGATATGGTTCCAGTTAAAATGGGAAAATCTGGTAGTAGTCCTTATCCTGGGTTTCCTGTGGTTCACAGCACTTTTCATTTATAAAACCGGACAAAAACTGACCCGTGAGAATATTGATATATACCGCCTCGAAGGACGATTCAAAGGATTAAGAAAAACTATTTACAAGTTGGTGGCAGCTGTACCGCTGATAGGTAAAAAGAAGAAACCTTTCAAGGCTTTGAGCTGTGTATCGCTTGAAATAGGCAATGGGATGTTCGGATTACTTGGACCTAATGGTGCCGGCAAAACAACACTTATGAGAATCATTTGCGGAATACTGGAACAGAGCTATGGCAAAGTATGGATAAATGGCCTCGACACTCAAAAGATGCGCGAAGAATTGCAGGGACTTATAGGTTATCTTCCTCAGGAATTCGGTAGTTATGAAAATATGACTGCCCACGAATACCTTCACTACCAGGCAATGCTTAAGAACATAATTGATGTCAAAACAAGGGATGAAAGGGTTACATATGTACTGAAAGCTGTTCATATGGAAGAACGCAGGAATGATAAAATTGGCTCCTATTCGGGAGGCATGAAACAGAGAATGGGTATTGCCCAGATTCTTCTTCACCTGCCCCGAATTATGGTTGTTGATGAACCAACGGCCGGTCTTGACCCAAGAGAGCGTATAAGATTCCGAAACCTTCTTGTTGAACTTAGCCGCGAAAGGGTTGTAATATTCTCAACTCATATCATCGAGGATATTTCAAGCTCATGTAACCAGGTTGCAGTACTCAATAAAGGTAAACTCAGATATTTCGGAAAGCCTATTGATATGACCAAAGAAGCTGAAGGTCATGTATGGCAATTCAATATACCTGCTACATGATTTTGGAAGCTTTTGTTGATAAGCATCTTGTTGTTCATCATATGTCGGAAGGAGAAAATGTCAGGGTAAGAGTAATATCGGAATTTTCTCCATGGGAAGGAGCAATCAATGCTGTTCCAAATCTTGAGGATGCATATCTGTGGCTGTTAAGAAGAAAAGATTTTCAGACATCTGTAAATAACGATAATGTAACTAAATGAAAACGTACAAATTATATAACTTTTGGACCCTGGTGCAAAAGATGATTGTCTATAACCTCAGAATAATCTTTGCCAACAAATTTATTTGGTTTCTTGCAGGTTCTGTATTATTCTACCTTGGACTATCGGTTATTTATGTTTTTTCAAATGATGTCTCAAGAATGGGTGACCTTTATGGCGTATTTCTGTTTTCAGGCGTGTTGCTGGTATTTTATCCCTCAGCATTCGGGATTCAGAATGACCAGGATGCACGTACCATTGAAATTCTGTTCGGGATTCCTAACTACAGATATAAAGTATGGCTGGTCAGGATAGTACTGATTTTTCTAATTGCATCGGTTATAATGCTCGCCTTTACTTACCTCTCCTCAGTACTAATTGTTAAGTTCAGGGTCCTTAACATGACAGCCCAGGTAATGATGCCGGTAATTTTTCTTGGCATGATGGCCTTTATGCTGTCAACTGTTGTCAGAAACGGAAATGGTACTGCAGTTATAATGATCATATTCGGACTGATTTTTATGATGATTAGTGATACCGGTAACTTTAGCAGAAGCCAGTGGAACCTGTTTCTTAATCCTTTTAGCCTTCCATGGGATGTAAATGAGACAACATGGGCAATAATTACTTTTAAGAACAGGATCATACTTGCTACAGGATCGGTAATTTTTCTTCTGGCAGCTCTCTACAATCTACAGAAACGGGAAAAATTCATGTAAAATCTTAACCTCTGAGGAACCATCTCAAATTCTTGGAATTTCTGTAAAATATTGATAATATGGCTACTCAATGAAGGTACCCGGGTACAGAGAAATTATATTTTATTCAAACGGATTTTCTTTACTGAAATCAGGTCTGTAGTTTTGATAGCTATCCATGTCCTGAACCCATCCGTTACGGAATCCCAGCTCCTCCATAACTTTCACAACACTTTCATATTCCGATTTATATAAAGCACGATTAAGATCAGGATGATTTCTTACATGATAGGTGGGATGATATTGAGACATTAATGATACATGGACTCCGGGGGACAGTTCTTCAGCAACAGATCTTAATACCTTTTTGCTCTCTTCAGCATAGCCTGGCAATACAAGATGCCGAATAAGCAATCCGTTTTCGGCAACGTTGTTTTCATCAGTCCTAAGAGTTGACCCTTTCTGAAAATACATCGCTTTAATTGCTCTTAAGTGCAACCGCCGGGTAATCGGAAGCATCAGATAGTTCATTTGAGAGTTGAGGATTAACGTATTTATAATCAGGAAGATATACATCTATTAACTCAGAGAGACTATCTATTGTGTCCTTTTTATCATAACCATTTGTATTATAGACTGTTATTGGATTTACTCCTCTCTTTTTCAAGCCTTTAATAATAGCTTTAACCTGAGGAACCATATGAGAAGGGGAAACAAAACCCACAGAAGTTATTCCCTGTGAAAGTATAGCTTCTATCTGACTGAGAACTGATTCTATATCATTTTCTGATCTATGAAGACTAAAACCCGGGTGACTAATCTCATGATTCTGACAAAATGAACAGTGAAGATTGCATCCGGTAAAAAAGATATTACATATGCCGTTAATTCCGCTTATTACTGGTTCTTCTCCCCTATGAATGCATATTGAGGCGATGTTCAACCCTGCGTCGACACCACAATAGCCGGCTCCGCCACTGAACCTGTCTACTCCGCACTCTCTTGGACATAAAGTACAATCAGCCAGAATTGCTCTGTCCTCTTCATCATATAATTCTTCCGGAATCACTTTGCAAGAATTGTTAAATTTTAAATATTTCCACTGCCACAATTATAATTACAAATATCGGAATGATTACCTGATTTGATGCTACATCTTTGAACCACAAGCATACTCCTTCAATTTTAATATTAATTATTTTGGTGAATTAATATTAATATGTACCTTTGCATCCGAAATGTGAGGTAATTGAGACCTAGGGGACCAGAGTCCCCTATTTTGTTTCAGTTTTTTTCAGATGATAGAAAAACAGACAATAGAAGAATTAGTTAAGGAGTTTATTAAGGGAACCGGACTCTTTCTCGTAGCTGTTAAAGTAAGCAGTGCGAACAGAATTATAGTGCTTGCCGATAAAAATGAAGGGATTACAATTGATGAATGTGCTTCAATTCACAGGCATATTGAAAACAACCTCGACCGGGAGAAAGAGGATTTCGAATTACAGGTATCATCTCCGGGTCTGGATTTGCCTTTCGGAGTAATAGAACAGTATTACAAGAATGAAGGCAAAAAGGTAGAAGTAGTTGATAATGAAGGACTAAAAATTACCGGCAATCTTAAAAATGTCACTGAAGGAGGATTTGAAATTGAATCTGAGGTTAAAATTAAAGGGAAATCGAAAGAACTGAAAGATATTTCTTTCAATTTCGACCAGATAAAATCTACAAGAGTTATTTTAACAATTAAGTAATAATAAGAGGTTTACACCAAATGGAAAATGTTAATTTGATCGACACCTTTTCGGAATTTAAAGAACTGAAAAATATTGACCGCCCTACAATGATGAGCGTTCTGGAAGATGTATTCAGAAGTATGCTTGCAAAAAAGTACGGATCGGCTGATAATTTTGACATAATCGTCAATATTGACAAAGGTGATTTTGAAATATGGAGGAACAGGGTTGTTGTTGAAGATAAAGAACTTACTGATCCTGTTATACAGATCCCTCTTTCCAAGGCCAAAGAGATTGATGAAGACTATGAAGTTGGAGAAGAGGTTTCTGATGAAGTCAAATTTCTTGATTTCGGAAGAAGAGCAATATTGTCTTTAAGACAGAATCTTACAGCAAGGATTCTGGATCTTGAAAAGAATAATATTTACATAAAGTATAAAGACAGGATCGGGGAGATTGTCACCGGAGAAGTTTACCAGGTCTGGAAGAGAGAGATACTTGTTCTCGATGATGATGGCAATGAACTTATCCTTCCCAAAAGTGAGCAGATCCCATCCGATCATTTTCGCAAAGGCGATTCTATAAGAGCTGTTGTGATAAAGGTTGAGATGAGGAACAACACACCTTTCATTATTCTGAGCAGAACATCTCCTGTATTCCTTGAAAGACTATTTGAACTTGAGGTTCCGGAAATTTTTGATGGTCTGATAACTATCAAAAAAATTGTAAGAGTTCCAGGTGAACGTGCTAAAGTAGCAGTTGAATCATATGACGAGAGGATTGATCCTGTTGGTGCATGTGTTGGAATGAAGGGTTCAAGGATTCATGGTATTGTAAGGGAGTTACGTAATGAAAATATTGATGTAATCAATTATACTTCTAACAACCAGCTCTTTATACAGAGAGCTCTCAGTCCGGCCAAAATAACTTCAATTAAACTCATTGAAGAGACTAAAAGAGCTGAGATATACCTGAAACCAAATGAAGTTTCACTGGCTATTGGAAAAGGCGGACTTAACATTAAACTGGCGAGTCAGCTTACAGGTTATGAAATTGATGTGTACAGGGAACCGGGCGGAGAAGATGAGGAAGATGTAAATCTTGAAGAATTTGGAGATGAGATTGAAGACTGGATAATTGAAGAACTTAAGGCTATCGGTTGCGATACAGCCAGAAGTGTCCTGAACCTTTCAATAAGTGATCTTGTTAAAAGAACAGATCTTGAAGAAGAAACCGTTAAGGAGGTTGTTAATATTTTAAGAGCTGAATTTGAATAAATAATAATTAACTGTTTTCAACAATCAGAATGTTTTTAAGTTAAAATAAAGGCAAAGCATATTTATGACAGAGGATATTAAGGTTACAAGATTAAGCAAAGCTGCCCGCGAATTTAATGTAGGAATTTCCACCATTGTGGAATTTCTGCATAAGAAAGGGTTCGATCTTGATCCGAACCCAAATACAAAACTTCCGCATGAAGCATATATTCTTCTTGTAAAAGAATATAGCACAGACATCAGTGTTAAAAAGGAATCTGAAAAGCTTATCCTTAAAGATCTGCACAGAAAGAAAGAATCTGTCTCCATAGACGATTTTTCAGAAAATGCGGAATACTGAAGATGCTGAAACTGAAGAAGATGTACTTGTTCAGGATTCTTCTGGCGTTAAAACAACCATGGATCTCAAAACTGAGATCAAGAAACCTGATATAAAACTTGTAGGGAAAATTGATCTGGAAAAGACTTTAAGTCCCAAAAGTCGAAAACCTGTAGTGCCTCCAAAAGAAAAAGAAGAGGAGAAACAACCTGACAAACCCGCTGAAGAGGCAAAAAGTCCTGTCAAAAGTCCTGGAATCAGAAAAAACAGTTCCGCCCACTCCGGTACCTGAAGAAGAGAAAAAACCAAAAACAAATATTGATTTCCATATAGTCGGGAAAATTGATCTGGATGCAGTGACCAAGAAGACAAAACCTGTAAAAAAAGAGGCAAAGCACGAGAAACCAGAAGAAAAACCTACAGGAAAAGACTGAAGATAAAAAAATTAAGAAAGAGGAAGAGACTAAAGAACAACCTAAGAAAGTTGAGGAACCTGTTGAAGAAAAAATTCCTGAGTCTCCTGTAGCGGAATCACCAGCTGACAATTCAGTTGAAGAAGAATTGCCTCCTGAACCCGAAGAAGATATTGTTTCTCTTTACAAAACTGATTTTAAAAAATTAGCAGGCCCAAGGGTTGTTGGGAAAATAGATCTTCCAGTCGAAGAAAAAAAGAAATCCACTCCATTCCAGCCTGTTAGGGTTAACGGAGATTCTGATTTCAGAAGAAAGAAAAGAAGAAAGAGGATACTAAAAGAAAAAGAGGGTACTCCTCCTGTTGTAAGACCTGTACCTACCGATAAGAAAGATAAACCAGGAACTAAGAAGGTTATAAAGAAAAGACCTGTCAGAGCCGAGGTTAATGAAGAAGAAGTTCAGAAACAGATTAAGGAGACACTTGCCAGACTTACTACAAAGGGTAAATCAAAAGGATCAAGGTACAGAAGAGATAAGCGAGAGGCAATAAGCCAGAAACATCAGGAGGTAGAAGACAGGATAGAACAGGATAAGAATATTCTGAAAGTTACAGAATTCGTGTCTGTTAATGAACTTGCCTCAATGATGAATACTCCTGTTACAGAAATCATTTCAACATGTATGAACCTTGGGCTCTTTGTATCAATAAACCAGCGCCTCGATGCTGAAACAATGGCCCTTCTTGCTGATGAATTTGGATATAAAGTAGAATTTGTAAGTGCTGAATTACTGGAAGCAGTAAGAGAAGAGGAAGATAATGAAGAGGATCTTCAAGCCACAGTCCTCCGATTGTTACAGTTATGGGTCATGTTGACCATGGTAAGACAAAGCTGCTTGACTATATACGAAATACAAACGTCATTGCAGGTGAAGCCGGAGGCATAACCCAGCATATAGGTGCATATGGAGTTAAGCTTGATGACGGACGACAGATCACATTCCTCGATACTCCGGGTCATGAGGCATTTACTGCTATGCGTGCCCGTGGTGCTCAGATAACAGATATTGCAATAATTGTTGTTGCTGCTGATGATGGAGTTATGCCACAAACCAAGGAGGCAATAAACCATGCCTCGGCTGCAGGTGTTCCAATAATATTTGCAATCAACAAAATAGATAAACCTTCAGCTAATCCCGAAAAAATTAAGGAGGCACTTGGCAGCAATGAATTATCTCGTTGAAGACTGGGGTGGCAAATATCAATCACAGGAAATTTCTGCAAAATCCGGCCTCAATATTGATCTGCTTCTTGATAAAATTCTGCTCGAAGCTGAAATGCTTGAATCTAAAAGCAAATCCTGACAAACCTGCAATTGGTACAGTAATTGAATCATCTCTCGATAAGGGAAGAGGCTTTACCTCAACTATACTGGTTAAAGCCGGAACTCTTAGAATTGGTGATATTGTGCTGGCAGGAAGTTGCTTTGGAAGAGTAAAAGCTATGTACAATGAAAGGGGACATAAGGTTGAAGTCGTTGGCCCTGCAACTCCAACTCTTATACTTGGATTAAACGGAGCTCCACAGGCCGGTGATAAGTTTAATGTAATGGAAACGATCATGAGGCAAAAGATATTGCAACAAAGAGAGCACAGCTTCAGAGAGAACAGGGTCTTCGAACTCAGAAACATATTACACTTGATGAAATCGGCAGAAGGATAGCGATCGGCAACTTCCAGGAACTTAATATTATTGTAAAAGGTGATGTTGATGGTTCAGTTGAAGCGCTGAGCGACTCACTTATTAAACTGTCAACACCTGAGATCCAGCTTAATATTATACATAAAGCTGTAGGTCAGATATCCGAATCTGATATTCTGCTGGCAGCAGCTTCAAACGCAATTATTGTTGGATTCCAGGTCCGCCCGTCCGTGAGTGCACGGAAACTGGCTGAGAAAGAAGAGATTGATGTACGGCTCTACTCAATCATATATAATGCAATAGAAGAGATCAGATCTGCAATGGAAGGTATGCTTGTACCTGAAGTCAAAGAGGAAATTGTAGCCACACTTGAAATAAGGGATATATTCAAAGTGACAAAGGTTGGAACAGTAGCCGGATGTTATGTTAAAGAAGGCAAAATCACAAGGAATACAAGAGTCAGGATAATTCGTGATGGGATAGTAATTTATACTGGTGAACTTGGATCACTCAAGAGATTTAAGGATGATGTGAAAGAAGTGGTCGGCGGATACGAATGTGGTCTCAATATTCATAATTTCAACGACATAAAAGTTGGTGATATAGTTGAAGGTTATCAGGAATTTGAAGTAAAGAAGACTCTTTGATCAATCAAAAGTACTTAAATCTTATTCCACATATCACTAAATAAAAAATAAGAAGGCATAGCTCGAAGCTATGCCTTTTATTCTTCTATAGAATTCTCCGGAGGTTTATAACAGAGCTTTATATTGATCAGCAGAAAGCAGTTCTTTTACTTCCGAAGGATCAGTGATTTTGATTTTTACCATCCAGCCTTTACCATAAGGATCCTTGTTTACTGAATCAGGAGATTCTTCAAGTTCAGGATTCAATTCAAGAATCTCGCCACTTACCGGCATGAACATGTCCGATACAGTTTTGACTGCTTCTATGGTACCAAATACTTCCTCTTTATTCAGAGTTTCTCCCACGGTTTCAATTTCGATGAAGACAATGTCTCCTAATTCACCCTGAGCAAAATCAGTGACACCAACATAACCAATGTTTCCTTCAACCCGAAGCCACTCATGGTCTTTTGTGTACAATAAATTTACCGGAACGTTCATAACAGAAATGGGTTTAGATATTATATTAAATATCAGAATTTTCATTTATTCAGGTAAGCCAAATATAAAGATTTTTTTATTTATCAATGATGAAAAATAGCATAATTTTCAAGCATAAAAATTATGTTTAAAAAACAATCAGATTATTGATTCCTGGTGGTTCCTTTAAGATTCAGTTCAGTCTTAATGATAATAGTGCGTGTTGAAAGAACCAGTTTTTTCTCCAGCCTGTCAATCAATAGTCTTACTGCTTCTCTTCCGATTGTATATCCATTTTGCTCAACTATTGATAATGCATGATCAGTTATATCTGATATCACTCATTGGCAAATCCTACAACCGAAACCTCGGCAGGTACCCTGAATCCATTGTGCTTAATAATATTAAGTGTTTCAACAGAGGAAAAATCATTTACAGGAAAAAATCCATCAGGTCTTTCTTTTCGTTTTAATAAGTCAGGTACTATCTTTCGTGCATCAATATTACTGTCACATCTGAAAATATTCTCTTACGCAACTTGCACCTGATGATCCTTAAGAGCTCTGATATATCCTTTTTTCCTGTTTCTGCCAATAAGAAGGTTCTGCGGACCTGCCAAATGAATAATATTTTTGTAGCCTGTTTTTATCATATGTGTTACTTCATCGGAGGCACCTGATTCATCATCAACAATTACCCTGTCTGTTTCAATCTAGTTGCAAATCGTGTCAAAAAAACAACGGTACTTCATCCTCCTGAATCTTTCTGAAGTGTGAAAAATCGGTTGTTTCTTTAGAAACAGATACTAAAATTCCATCCACTCTGCTCGAAAGTAAAGTGTCGACAGATTTTACTTCTCTTGTATATGTCTCATTTGACTGGCATAACATGATAACCTGAATCATAAGCCAGGTACTCAATTCTGCTGATAACCGTCGAAAAAAAATAGCGCACAATCTTTGGAACAATCGCACCTATTGTGTGGTTGAGGCCACGTTGAAGACTTTTTGCAACCTGATCGGGTTCATAATGCCATTTATCAACCAGCCCCCTTACTTCTTTTTTGTTTCAGAACTTATATCACGATGTCCTTTTAAAGCTTTCGATATTTTAGATGGAATTCACGTTTATATACTATTAAACATTTTTTATGTTTTTATTAAGCCCTATATGTGATATATTATTTCAAACGTTTGCGGAACAGTATGTTAAGTGATTTATTATTAATGCATTCAGACGATTATAAAAACAAAATATTAATAGATTTGAAATGGAGAAAATTAAATTTTTACTAATACAATTAATCTATTCTTAATGTCTTCTTAACACAATATTAATGAATGATATCTAATGCTAAGGTAATTTTGTATGATACCAATACCTGTACTCTGGTATCCGATAGTCATATTAAAGCTTCTCATATTTTCTTGCAATAGGGTGAATTCTTCGATTAAAGAATTTAGAGCATTTTACTAAATTCAATTAAAGAGCTGATTATCAATCTTAAAATTACATGGATATAATTATTTTAACATTTTAAACCGGATAATTTATGAAAAAACGTATTTTTTCAATTCTGTCTGTACTTTTTCTGGGGACGATATTCTCTGGAGTAATTATTGCTCAGGGCATTACGGTAATTGGAAAAGTTACAGACGCAGCAGATGGTTCTTCTTTGATTGGAGTAACTATCCAGGAAAAAGGCACCAACAACGGGGTGATAACTGATGCAAATGGCAAATTCAGTATAACTGTTGCACCAAGCTCCACATTGGTTGTCTCTTATTTGGGCTACTCCGGACAGGAGATACCTGTGAACGGCCGGACCACCATTAATATTGCGATGAAAGTTTCATTGTCAAAACTTGGTGATGTAGTGATTATTGGTTACGGAACTGTTAAAAAAGCTGATGCTACTGGTTCAATAGTTACAGTCGATGCAAAGGATTTTAACCAGGGTGCTGTTACTTCACCACAGGATCTTTTGGTTGGAAAAAGTTCCGGTGTTGTTATTACAACTGATGGAGGTGCCCCTGGAAGTGGAGCTAACATTCTGGTTCGCGGGGGTTCTTCTTTGAATGCCTCCAACAGTCCTTTAATTATAGTGGATGGAGTACCTCTTGATAACAATCATGTTGCCGGAAGCTCCAACTTCCTATCATTTCTTAACCCTAACGACATTGCATCATTTACTGTTTTGAAAGATGCTTCTGCCACTGCTATTTATGGCTCAAGGGCATCAAACGGGGTTATCATTATAACCACAAAAAAGGGCCAGGAAGGCAGTAAACTGAGGGTTACCTACGATGGAAGCCTTTCCGTTTCCAATGCCATAAAATATACAGATGTTTTTTCAGGGGACCAGGTAAGACAAATAGCTTACAATAAGCAGGCTTTATATGGAGTAGAAAGCTAACCCGGCCTCTTGGATCTCAAAACACGAACTGGCAAAAGGAAATCTTCAGAGTTGCAATGTCACAGGATCATAATTTAAGTTTGACCGGATCGTATAAAATTTTGCCTTATCGTGTATCTGTATCTTATACCGATGATAATGGTATCCTGAAGAATACGGATATGCAAAGATTGACGGGATCTGTAAATTTGAACCCGATCCTTCTTTAACAATACTTTAAAAGTCAATGTCAATGCCAAAGGCATGAACACCAATAATAACTTTTCTGATGCCGGCGCAGTTGGATCAGCTGTAGCAATGGACCCAACCCAGGTTATAATGGACGGAAATCCCAATTCAGCCGGGTATTTTCAATGGAACAATTACGGAGCCACCCTTGGAACACCCAACCCTATTGAACAGCTGTTAGCAACTGACAATAAATCACTGGTTCAAAGGTTTATAGGCAACATAGAACTTAAATACTCACTTCCTGCTGTTAAAGGACTGGTAGCAAATTTGAATATGGCTACCGACTATACTTCAGGCTCGGGCCATGATAATTTACCAACTACTGCTCCCAGTGCACTTACAAACGGATGGGGTCAGCTCGATAACTATGACGGTAAAAATTATAACAAACTTCTCGATTTTAATATTTGAACTATAAGAAGGACATTACAAGCCCTAACAGTAGCATAGACATTACAGGAGGCTATTCCTGGCAGCATTTTAAACGGAAGGACATGATTATAAAAGAGGTGTTACTGACGCCACACATCCTTACCAGATGGTTGACAGTACTGAGTTTATTACAGAAAACTACCTGGTTTCCTTTTTTGGAAGATTGAATTATACATTCAACGACAGGTATCTGCTTACAGCTACTGTTCGTGATGATGGTTCATCACGATTTATCGGGAAAAAATCGCTGGGGACTATTTCCATCGGTGGCTTTTGCCTGGAAAATTAGCAAAGAATCGTTCTTAAAAAATGTAAACGTGATAAGTGATTTAAAATTACGTTTAAGCTGGGGTTTACAGGGCAACAGGATATCGGAAGCGATTATCCTGCGCAAGCGCAATATATTTCCTCTGTTATAGGCGCCTATTATCCAATGGGGCCCAATGGAACATTTATCACTACTTTACGCCCTAACGCGTACGATCCCAACATCAAATGGGAGCAAACAGCAACACAGAACATCGGTATGGATTTTGGGTTCTTCAAGAACAGCATTAATGGCTCAATTGATGTGTACAAGCGTGTAACCGATAACTTGCTGGAGAATGCTACTATTCCAAGCGGAAGCAACTTTTCCAATACATTGTGTACAAATGTAGGAAGTTAGGAAAACAATGGTGCAGAATTGAATCTAAATCTTACACCGATTTCTAAGAGTGATATGTCCCTTACAATTGGATTAAACTTTATCATATAATGAAAACAAAATACTAAAATTATCATAACTGATGATCCGACATTTATCGGCCATCTTGAAGGCGGAGAAGCTTTACCGGTCCTAAACAGGTGTCAAGGTCGTACCCTGCCCATTCGTTCTTCCTGAATCGACAGGTATACGATGCTAACGGAAACCCGATCGAAGGTCTGTATGTTGATCTGTCAGGTCTTGGAGGTACTGTAAACGGGAATAATGCAGATAAATACATTGACCATAATCCTGACCCTGATTACTGTAATTGGTCTGTCTGCTCGTTTTGCCTATAAGAACTTCGATGCTTCCTGCTTCCGCGAGCAGAATAGTCTTGGGAATTACGTTTATAATCAGGTCGCTGCATACGCTTCCTATGATCAACTGTACCAGATTGGATACTTTCAATAATGATCCAACATTATCTAGCGACTACAAAATTCGTGAAACGACAGTTTACAATCTGATTACTATCGTTAGAATGCATCATTTTTAAAACTCGATAACATGAGTGCAGGTTATAAATTCGACAACATTGTTAACAAACTTAGTGCAAGGGTAAGCTTAACAGCTCAAAATCTTTTGACGGTCACGAAGTATAAAGGTATTGACCCTGAAGTTACTGGAGGAGTTGACAATAACTTCTATCCAAGGCCAAGAACTTACTATGCTTGGTATAAGTTTAACCTATTAATATATCTAATAATATAAAGATATGAATAAGAAGATTTTAATACTCAGGAATTGTTCTTTCAACACTGATGACCGGATCGTGTGTGAAGGATCTTATTGTGATTCCGATTGATCCTAATATTATACTGTCAGGAAACTTAGGCAACAATCCGCTGAATATAAGGAAGTTTTGGCGAAAATTTATGCAAGTTTTATAATAGGAGGCAGGGAGGCAGGGCCAATAACGGAGCCGATATAAGCTCAGGTTCAGATCCTAACTTCTTTACTACCATGCGTGCCTTTTGGAACTGCCAGGAGTTAACCACTGATGAAGTTATATGCAGCTGGGGTGATCCCGGTATTGCTGATTTTAATACACAGACATGGAATTCGCAAAATCCATTTCTGACGGCACTCTATGACAGGTTAGTTCTAGTGTAACTTATGCCAATGATTTTATCAGAATAACGAAAGGAAATACTGATCCTGATATAATGAAGTATAATGCGGAAGCACGCTTCCTGAGAGCCATGGCTTACTGGTATGCAATGGATTGTTTGCCAATCCTCCTTTCACGACCGAAGCAAATGAAGTTGGAAAATTTTTCCCTGAACAGATTCAACGACCAGCTTTATTTAATTATGTAGTAAGCGAACTAAAGAGTATTTCAGGTCAATTAGGCGATCCGGGATTTGCTACCCCGTGCCGACAAAGCTGCTGCATGGATGCTTCTTGCAAGGTTATATCTCAACGCGGAAATCTATACCGGAGATACTGGTTACTCAAACAGGAGGTATTGCAAAGTATGACAGCTGTAAAATTTATTGCGATAGTGTTATTAATTGCGGCGTCTATTCATTAGCTACTAATTACAGACATAATTTCTCAGCTGATAACGACTTTGTAAACAATAAGGAAATGATTTTTTCATGGGTTCAGGATGGCGTTTATACACAGGGTTATGTTGGTACAACATTTATCATCTCATCAAGTTGCGATGGCACATACATCAATGAAGATACTCTTGGTTTTGGTGCTAAAGGCAATATCAACTGGGAGGGACAGAACGAAACGTGATTTTATTAATGTATTGATAGATACGCTGGCTACCTATGGCAATGTGCCTGTGCCGAGCACTGATCCATTCTTTAAACAGTGCCTGGATAAGAGAGTCTTTTGCAGGCAGCTGGCACACTGGACTATTCCCAGCGCTTCATCATCATTTCCCTTTGGTATAGGCGTTTTTAAATTTACAAATAATAATGCCGATGGCAGCCAGGCGGCTGATTATAATATTAATTATGCAAGTACCGATTTCCCTATTTTCCGATTGGCCGATGCATACCTCATGAGGGCTGAAGCAAACCTGAAAATGACAGGTGGCGATGTAAGTCAAGCTGTAAGCGATGTTAATCTTATCAGAGCCAGGGCATTTGGCGACAACAATCATACAGTAACTGCTAATCAGCTTCAGGCTACAACCAATGGTATTCCATTTAAATATATTCTCGACGAACGTGGCCGTGAATTCTATTATGAAGCCCAGAGGCGAACTGATCTGATTCGATTTGGTCAATTTACCAATGGCACTTATTTATGGACGTGGAAAGGCGGGGTTATAAATGGTACGCAAACCTCTAAAAATCTGAATGTATTTCCGATTCCGGGAAACGAAGTCTCTTCCAATCCAAATATTAAACAAAACCAAGGATACAATTAATCCATAAAAGTATAGAGCAATGAAAAAAAGATTAACAATATATTTGAGTTTCATTTGGCTGTTGGGCTTCTTATTCTCCTGTCAGAAGGAAGAAATAAAAGTTGAAATGCCAGCCAATCCGGTCCCTCCTGCAATTACCACACTCCCAAACCTGAATCTTCAGCGATCGAACGCTTCGGACACATTAGTATTTGTGGGAACTCCTGTCAACCCGGGCTTCAGGCTCTGTAAATTATTTTCTGGAAGTTGATACGGCAGAAGGTCAATTTAAAAATCCAATTATCCTGGCTTTTAATAGCCAGAATAAGGCACTTAAATTCAGTGTAAGCCAGCTTAACGGTCTGCTGATCAAACATTATCCGGCTGATACAGCCTCTCAACTCGAATTCCGTATAAGGTCTGTCCTGGTTCAGGATGCAGGCACCGGCTACACACCCATAGTCATTATCTCTCCTTCGCTGCAAGCAAGTGTTACTATCTATGGACTGCCCCGTCTTGAACTCATAGGTTCGGGTATTTCACAAAAAATCGAATCAGCATCAGATGACGGAAATTATACTGGTTATGTTAAACTGGATCCTGCCGACCCCTTTACACTAACTGACCCTGATTCAGGTATTTCTTATGGCCTTACAGGAGGAGTACTTGCTGCAAACGGATCAGGAGGTATAACAGCTCCCTCGGCCGGGTGGTATCTGCTTGCCATTGACATTAACAATCTAACTTATAATCTGGCACCTAACATGATAGGCGTAATCGGCGATTTCAATGGTTGGGCATCCCTGATCAGAAGATGGATTATAACTCACAGGGAGGCTACTGGTATACTACTGCTGATTTGATTGTAGGCGGTATTAAATTCAGGATGAATGATGCCTGGAGTCCTGTCAATATTGGATGGGGTAATGATGCTAATCCACAGTATGATAGTTTAACCAATTTATGGAATAATGGAAGTAGCGGAAATATAACAATTACTGTGGCAGGAACCTATTATATCACTCTGACCATTGGGCCTACTATTGTGGGTACACTAACATTGGTAAATTAGCAATCAAACATTGATTATCAATAAAACAATTGATTAATGAAATTTTAAAAAGACATATATGAAAAGAATATCCATATATCGAATATTAGCAGTCTTTGTAGCAGCAATACTAATTTATACTGCCTGTACCAAGGACACTACAAATGTAATGCTGGCTCCTCAGCTTACCACTTCACAGGTATTAAACCTGTCGTCTGACTCTGCAACAGTGGTAGGATTTGTTGTTGCCCAGGGAAGCGGATTTGAAGAACGTGGTGTTTGTTACGGAACAGATACTCTTCCTACAACTTCTGACAACAAGGTAATATATACTGGTTCTGAAGCAGGTGCAACATTTAATGTTACCCTGAAAGCCCTTAATTATGCTACAAAATATTTTGCACGAGCCTATGGTATTGGTGCAAATTTAACAGAGTATGGTGAAGGTGTAACCTTTACAACACTGCCAGTCGTACCTACACTTACAACAGGTACAATTACAGCCATTACAGGTAATTCAGCCACCGGGGGAGGAAACGTCACTGTTGGTGGTGGTTCTCCTGTAACAGCACGTGGGATTTGTTATGATACAAATTCATAATCCTACTATAGCTAGAAACAAGACTTCTGACGGAACCGGAACCGGAGCATTTGTAAGTTCCCTTACAAGCCTGAGAGGAAACACTACCTATTATGTTCGGGCCTATGCTACAAACAGCGCAGGCACCGGATATGGCCCTGAAATGCATTTTACCACCCTGGTTGACCTTCCTGTAGTTACAACCACAGCTGTTACAAGTATCACACAGGTATCAGCTATTTCAGGTGGTGATGTAACTTATGATGGAGGCGCACCTGTTACTGCCAGGGGTCTGGCATGGGGTCTTACAGCCAATCCCGACATTACAGACAATATTATTTCAGGAGGTCAGGACACAGGTGTCTTTGTCAGCGACATGACCGGATTAACCCTGTTCACTACCTATCATCTGCGTGCATACGCAACGAACAGCGCAGGTACGGCTTATGGAGCAGACATTGCTTTTACTACTCTTGCTAACATTACCGAATTCTGGGTTGTTGGTGATTATAATGGCTGGACTAACAGCGATGCTGCCAGTTATATTATTTCAACCCCTTCAACTGGGGGTACTGCCCAGGGATATGTGTATCTTACCGTAGGTGCATTTAAGCTTGTCACAGACCATTCATGGGATAATGCTCACACCTATGGAGATGACGGAACTCTGCAAGGTATCTTATCAAATGTTGGCGGGGGACAGAATATACCTGTAACAACTGCCGGTTATTACCTGATCCAGGCTAATCTGGGTACAATGACATACAGCTATTTATTAACAAAATGGAGTATTATCGGAGATGCCACACCGGGCGGATGGAGTACAGATACGCCATTGACATTTAATGCAGGCAGTCAAACATTTGACGCCGCAGTGCATTTGACAAGTGGTGGGGCGTTAAAATTCCGTGCTAATGATTCATGGGATGCACCAAATCCAAATTATGGCAGTACCGCAGCCGATGGTTCAACGTTAGATGCCGGAGGTTCGAATATTCCGATAACTCTAACAGCTGATTATGCTATTACCCTTAATTTAAGTATTCCTAACCAATATACTTACAGCGCAAACAGCTGGGGTGTAATTGGTGATTTTAACAGCTGGGGCAGCGATGTTGTTATGACGTGGGATCCGGTAAATCAGGTATTCACAGCAGTTATTGACGTGCCCGCCGCCGGAGCATTTAAATTCAGGGCAAATGGTGCCTGGACAGTAAGTCTTGGAGGGAATTTAAGTGCCCTAACCTATGGTGGAGCAAATATTCAGATAGCAGCAGCTGGCACTTATACAGTTACGTTGGACCCATGGGGGCTTGCATCACAATTACCATGAACTGAGAGAATAGCCTCACTGAACATCATTAATTAAATTCCAATTAATCCGGGAGGCTGCCTTTTAAAAGTGCAGCCTCCTTTATTAAAATCGCTTAGAGTTTGTATTGTTTGAGAAACACTTTAGTCTGATGAAAAAGCTGATATCCTTAATAGCAACTGTTTTTATAGCGGGAAACATACTTGTTGGTCAGATGGTTACAACAGGTCCTTCAGTACCAACAGCTGGAAAACTGATCAGAATATTTTATGATTCCTCAAAAGATGCAGGAGATCTTCATAACTTTACAGGAGACCTGTATGTTCATACCGGCGTCACCATTAATGGGACAACATGGCAGCATGTTATCGGTATATGGGGAAATAACACTTCACAACCAAAACTGACTTACCTTGGCAATTATTTGTATGAGCTTGATATTGTGCCAGATATACAGACATTTTATTCGCTGTCCGTATCTGAAATTGTAACCCAGATCTGCCTGGTCTTCCGCAATGCAGACGCTAATCTTCAGACCAGACCGGATATCTTTATTGCTGTTTTTCAGGTGGGCTTAAATGTAACATTTACTCTCCCTGCCAGTTCATCTTTTGTATCTGAACTCAATAGTCATGTAATGATCAGTGTTTCAGCCACATCTGCTGATTCTGTTTCGCTTTATATAAATAACGTATTCATTAAATCAGGTAAGACCGCTGATCTTGTTACTGACACAATCAGCGCTGACCAATATGGAGCTTACTGGGTTAAAGCTGTAGCGTGGGATAAGCCATCCTTTGAGGCAGACTCATTTTACTTTTATGTCAGAAAACCTTTAATAACGGAAGCACTACCCGATGGTATTCTTGACGGAATAAATTATACAAGCAATTCATCAGTTACTCTCGTTTTGCATGCGCCCTACAAGAGTTATGTTTTTGCCATAGGCGATTTTACCGGGTGGCTGCCCGGCGATAAGGGCTATATGAAAAGAACACCTGACGCCGAAAGATACTGGGTAGAGATAAAAGGGCTAATACCCGGTAAGGAATATCGCTTTCAGTATCTTGTAGATACTTCTCTTTATATCGGTGAGCCCTACTGCGATAAGGTTCTTGATCCGGACAATGATCAATATATCTCTTCATCCACATACCCTAATCTTATCCCTTATCCTAAAGATACTGCTTCGGGAATTGTATCTGTACTCCAGACTGCACAGGTTCCTTACGGATGGCAAACAAACAATTTTACTCCACCGAAGCAATCAGACCTTATAATCTATGAGCTTCTTGTTCGTGATTTTACAGCTAACCATGATTACAAAACACTGACAGACACACTGAATTATCTGAGTAACCTTGGAGTAAATGCAATTGAACTTATGCCTGTTAACGAATTTGAAGGAAATATAAGCTGGGGATACAATCCATCGTTTTATTTTGCACCTGACAAATATTATGGTCCTAAAAATGATCTTAAAGTTTTTATTGACAGCTGCCATAGCCGCGGCATAGCTGTTATAATGGATATTGCATTGGATCACTGTTATGAACAGTCGCCTTTCGTTCAGCTTTATCTTAACTATATAGGATCCGACCAGATATACATGAAACTGCCAAATCCCTGGTTCAATGCACAATCACCAAACCCCATATACCATTGGGGGGCTGATTTTAACATGGAGAGTCCATCAACACAGGTTCTTGTTGACAGGATCAACGCATACTGGCTCACAGAGTACAAATTTGATGGTTTCCGTTTCGATTTCACAAAAGGATTTACCAATACTCCTGGTGACGGAATGGCTTATGATCCGTCAAGGATTGCAATACTGGAAAGAATGGCTGATCAGATATGGAAAGTAAAACCCGACGCTTATGTTATTCTCGAGCATTTTACAACCAACAGTGAAGAAATCGTTCTCTCTGATTACGGGATGCTGCTCTGGGTAATAATAATTATAATTATGCAGAAGCTGCAATGGGTTATGCTTCTGATCTCACAGCTGTAAGTGCACAGGGAGTTGGCTGGACCGATCCAAATCTTGACAGTTATATGGAGAGTCATGATGAAGAACGTATTATGTATAAAACAATCACTTACGGCGCTTTGAACTCTGATTATAACACAGAGGACACAATAATCGCACTTAGAAGAGTGGAGCTTGATGCCACATTTCTGCTAAAAATGCTGGACCTAAAATGATTTGGCAATTCGGTGAACTAGGTTATGATATTTCAATAGATTTCAACGGTAGAACAGGAGAAAAACCTATTAAATGGGAATATTTTAAAGATCCTGACCGGCATAGGCTATATCTTATATACAAGGCGCTTAATAATCTAAGGTTAACCCAGCCTGCTTTCAGTACTTCAGACTATTCATATTCTCTGCCTCCCCGCTAAAAAGTATTCAACTGATCCATTCGACAATGGATGTTAATATACTGGGTAACTTCGGCATTACTGTTGCCAACATAACACCTGCTTTCCCTGTAACCGGAGAATGGTATGAATACTTTACAAATGACTCTCTTACTGTTGAAAACGTTAACAATCCTATTACTCTTCAACCTGGAGAGTACAGGTTATACACTACTGTAAAACTTGAATCGCCAAAATACCTGCTGGGGGTAAATGACAACATGAAAGCCGTTAACAAACTTTCTGTATCAGTATATCCTAATCCTTCACCCTGGGAATTTAACTTTGAGATCAAAAACAGCTCTCCTTCTGCAGCAATTATTTCAATTTACGACATTACAGGGAAAATGATCAGGCAGATAAGAACAGATATTTCTCCGGATGCGGTACAATCAGTAAAATGGAATGGAATATCTACAGACGGAACAGCTGTACCCCGGGGTATCTATTTTGTAAATGTATCTGCTAATATGCGATCAACAACCGTGAAGATTATAAAAAAATAATACCTAATATTTTTTCAAAACCATAGCAGAAAGAGGTTCAAGGTTGAGTTCAATGAAATTGTTTTTGTTTTGTAATATGCCTGAACTGCCTGAAAGTAACTGCTTGTAATCATTGTTGTTTTTAACATCCAGTTTTACAGTTTGCGGATTTTCAGAACAGTTGAAAATGGTTATTATTTCATCATTGTTCATCTTCCGGCTATAGGCTAGAAGCATTTTTTCGTCATCAGCAATCATGAAAGAGAGATCTCCATAACCAAGCACAGGATTATCTTTTCTCATCCTGCAAAGACTTTTATAAAATCCAAGCAACACTGTATCGGGCCTAACAATATCTGCAGGTCGGTTTTTTGAAGGATCATAATTGGCTCTTTCATCTTCGTAGGTAAGATCGTCCCACACCAGGGGCTTCCGGCAGTCGGGGTCATCAGCTCCCCACATGCCCACCTCTTCTCCATTCCATATCTGCGGTGCTCCGATAAAAGTGAACTGTTGAATAAGAAGCATTATCTGCTCCTTTCTGGTAAGTTCATCAGGTTTATTTATTTTATAATCCGGATTATCTGATGGCTTAGCCTTGAATTTATACAATGTTTTGTTATATAATGAAGTTGATAACCTGGGCGAATCGTGGGTTGATGGCACATTCATCATTGCCTCCAGGTAATCAGACTTTATACCTTTGTCAATACTGTTGATCTCAGCAACAAACCCTGAAGGCTTCAATACAGGTTCAGCCTGACCGAACAGACCTCTGGCGATCCTGTACCATCTGTAATTCATTACTGCATCGAACTGATCGCCCTGAAGGTAGATCGTCGGATCCATCAGTTTATCGGGCCATTCGAGCCACCATATCTCTCCTACCAGGTAAGCCTGTGGATTCACAGAACGTACTACTTTTCGATATTCCCGCCAGAAGCCCATTGGAATTTCGCCGGCCACATCCAGCCTGAATCCGTCCACTCCGTCTGAAGTGTTCCCGTCACCATCAGGGTCCAGCCATCTCTTTGTGACACTGAAAATATGCTGCTTCAGCGATTCAGAATGGAAATTCCCTTCAAAGGGCATGGTTTTGTTACCGGGAGGTATAATATCTTTTCTAAAGACCGGCATCCACGGATTATTACCTCCCCAGCCTTCATACCTGAACTCGTCCTGAGGTGTGGAAGGATCATCAAATTGAAGAATAACATACCATTCGACATATTTTGATTTCCTGCCATTCTTATGTACATCCTCCAGCGCCCAGAAAACCTTTCCTGTGTGGTTCCATGAATAATCCATGATCACCCTTATACCTCTTTATGAAATTCCTTTACCAGCTTTAGAGAAACAGGGAGTCCGCAGAGGTCCACTTCCATGAGTAAGGATCATCGTGGATCTCCTATGTTCATTATCTCCAGCATCCCCCCCCCGGATCGGGACCAAAAATCCCTGTCAATATGGGCATAATTCCTTGCATCGTATTTGTGTAAAGAAGGAGAATCATTGAGAGGATTAAAGTAAATAGCAGTAACGCCGAGTGACTGTATATATTCAATTTTATCCAATACACCCTGCAGGTCACCTCCATAGCGTCTGGCCTGTATCTTTGAGAAAAACCACCAACTTTGAGAGTAGTCAAGTGAGAGGTCACGTGCATACCAGTCATGTCCCCAGGGTGTAATAGCCCAGTTTGATGGAATATATTGAGGATATGAATCCATACATATCAACAGGGGTGGGATCGTTTGAAGGTATCTCCGTTAACGAAACCTTTCCACAAAGATCTGGTACCAGATAGCTTCCTTAGCCCAACCCGGAACTGATGCAAGTGTGCTGTCAGCAGGGATGGTATTCTTGACTCAGCCCTGCTACAACCTGGAAGCAGGAAACTGATGATAAATATTAGTAAAAAAAAAGTTGTTGTTTTAGAAAAGATCCTTTTCAACCTGTTTGTAATGCACCCCATCCCACCTAAAGGGGGGTTAATTAAGGAAATAAATAACATTTTAATTTTTGCAAATTGCATTTTTACCTGATAAATACTTTATATCCCCACGGTTCAATTCTTAAAGAATCATTCAGGGGAAGAGTCATTTTCATTCCTGTAAAATATTCCAAGTAATCTCCGCCAATGTTTTTCACCTCAGGCTTTACAGCAACATTCTTCTTGCTGAGATTAAGGAATACAACTATCCTGCTATCACCCTTCTCCCTGTAAAAAGCAAAAACTTTATTTGCCTTATTAGTTGGGATCTTAACCATGGCTCCCCCAAAATCACCATTCCACAAAGCTTGATTTTTCTCTTTCAATGATACCAGGTTCCTGTAAAAACCTGTAAGGCTGCATGTATCCCAATTAATTGTATCTTTTACAAAAAACTTAAGCCTCTTGTTCAGGCATACTTCCTGTCCGCTGTAAATCATTGGAACTCCCTGAGCGGTGAAAATAAGAGCAGCAAATGGTTTCTGCGCCGGCCCCATTAATGAGTCAATAATAATTCCCCATGGATTTTCATCATGATTAGTGAGAAACATAAGCCTGTAAACATTATTGGGATATGTTGCCCGTTCTTTATCAAAATATTTTGAGAGCGCCTTAACACTATCTTTTCGCTGTGCTATATTCACCATCAGGTGATAAAGCTCCCAGGAATAGTTCATATCAAAACCTTTCTCAAGGTAATATGTGGGCTGCTCAATTTCAGCAATAAGCAAGACAGGTTGTATTGCATTAAGTTCTGTCCTTGCCCTTTCCCAGAATTCCTTTGGGGTATTTTCGGTGATCGACACGAAAACCATCAACGCCCATAACGACCCAGTACTTCATTGCATCAAGCATATAATCCTGCAAACCTTGCTTTGACCAGTCAAGCTGAATAACATCGGTCCAGTCAGTGCCATTGGGAGGAGTAAAATTTCCCCTGGCATCTTTAACATACCAGTCGGGATGATCAACAGTGAGTTTATTATCCCATGATGTATGATTAGGAACCCAGTCCATAACAACGTGCATGCCAAGAACATGAGCTTGTGCTATGAGTGACTTAAAATCATCAAGTGTCCCAAACTCAGGGTTAACACCCAAATAATCCTTTACGGAATAATAACTACCCAATCGCTTCTTTACGGTTAATGATCCCTATCGGGAATGTAGGCATAAACCATAAAACATTTACGTCAAGCGATTTCAGCCGTGGCAGGTGTTCTGCAAACGCATTAAAAGTCCCTTCCGGTGTATATTGCCTGATATTCACTTCATACAAAACAGCATTCTTCGACCATTCCGGATGTATTACTACGGATACAAATGGTTTAATTTCTTTTTTACCTGCGAAAAGAGTGCAACCTGCAATAGTTAATACGGTGGCCAGTAAAAGAACCAGCAATCCGGCATGTAGTTTATCCATAGTATTTAGTATTAAGAAATTTATTATTTACTTGATTTCTGATCGTTAACAATTCATCAAATTTAATTTGTTTTCAGGTCAACTTCAAGTTTTTCGTCACCTTCTACCAGGTAATCACCACCATTTAGGACAATCTTTAGTTGTTTTTTTGAGATATTTCTCACAGTAACACTTCTGGCAGTCACAGTTACTTCGAAAAGGATTCCCCTGAAGCGGGCATGAAATGAAAATGATTGCCAGTTGCCAGGTATCAGGGGGTTAAGCCTGATTTTATCATTGTCAACACGCATTCCTCCGAATCCTTCGACTATGGCCAGCCATGTACCTGCCATACTGGTGATATGAAGGCCATCTGAAACTTCATTATTATAATCATCAAGATCAAGTCGTGCCGTACGCAGGTATAACTCATACGCCTTTTCTATTTTACCTATCCTCGATGCTATTATTGAATGGATGCAGGCTGATAATGATGATTCGTGAACACACATCGGTTCGTAGAACTCGAAGTTTCTTTCAATTGTTGCAGTATCGTACTGATCTTCCAGCACATATAATCCCTGGAGAACATCAGCCTGTTTAATGAAACATGATCTTAAGATCCTGTCCCATGACCAGTGCTGATTTATGGGTCTTTCATCGGGAGGAAGAGTGTTTGCATTTCTTAATTCCTTATCAAGGAAGCCGTCCTGTTGAAGAAATACATTCCGTTCCCTATCAAAAGGAAGATGCAAATTATCAATAATTCCCTCCCATCTTTTTGTCTCTTCAACGAATCTGAATTGAGTCTTATTGAATACCTTTCTGAGTTTGTCCGGATTCTCTTTTTCAAGTTTGCTTATACTTTTTATTGTATACGACAATGTCCATATTGCCATTGAATTAGTGTACCAGTTGTTGTTCACATTGTTTTCGTATTCATTGGGGCCGGTAACACCAACAAAACAAATTTCTTCTTTTATTCGACAAGCTGACGCTGACTCCAGAAACGGGAAATGCCCATCAATACTTCGAATCCATAAGGAGCAAGATATTCTCTATCGCCGGTGTAGTTGATATAGTTATAAATGGCATAGGCAATGGCGCCGTTCCTGTGAATTTCTTCAAAGGTAATTTCCCATTCGTTATGGCACTCTTCTCCGTTAATGGTCACCATTGGATACAGCGCTGCCCCATCCCTGAACCCTAATTTTTCAGCATTCTCGATGCTTTTCGCAAATGTTTGTACCTGTACAGCAAAAGATTTTTCGATACCAGTTGATCAGTTACACAAAGAAAGGCAGACAATAGGCTTCAGTGTCCCAATAGGTACTCCGCCATATTTTTCGCCGGTGAATCCTTTGGGGCCGATATTAAGCCTTTCATCATCCCCGATATAAGTCTGGTTGAGCTGGAAAATATTGAATCGTATTGCCTGTTGTGCAGCAACATCTCCTTTTATCACCACATCGGATGCATTCCATATCCTTGCCCATTCATTTTTTATGATCAAGAAAAATCTTATCATAACCTTCAGTCCTGGCATGCCCGAGACGGCTTTTTACATCTTCCGACAACTTGTCTTTAGGATTATTAAGCGAAGACAGAACAGACACATACTTATACAGGGTAAGCTCTTCGCCGGGATTAATAATGGCAGAAAACTCATTTGCCACGTATTCTACTTTATCGATTGCAATGGAGCTTTTAACTGTTTTTTTGCCATCTTTTAAAACATGCAATGCATACCTGTTGATACGTGGAAATCAGTTTTTAATGTTCTGGAAGTAATTATCCCATGGTCTGCTGAAACTTCTCGGGATACCTCTTCCCAGAATTTTTCACCGTAATTTGTGTCTTCATTTCTGACATCAGCATTGATATATGAAGAAAACCCAATTATTCCTTTGAAGTCAACAGACTTGATATGATAGCGGATAATACCCAGATCAGGCTCGGCCATACTTACAAAACGTCGGGAGACAATTTCAATTTCCCCGCTTCCAGGAACAGAAACTTTAAATGAGCGTTCCAGGTAGCCCTCCTTCATATTCAATATCCTGATAAAAGAGGATGGTTGCGTAGTAGCCAGATCAATTGCTGTTCCGTTTGCAGTTACCTTGATACCAATCCAGTTAGGGGCATTAAGCACCTTACCAAAGTATTCCGGATAGCCATTTTTCCACCACCCCACACGTGTTTTGTCGGGATAATATATCCCTGCAACATAACTTCCCTGCATACTGTCACCTGAATACTTTTCTTCAAAGTTGGCTCTTTGTCCCATATAGCCATTCCCGATCGAAAAAACGCTCTTCCGCTTCCCTGTTGATCTCCGGATGAAATCCTTCTTCAATGATCAGCCACTCATCTTCTTTTATCAGATTATTCATATCATGAGTGTCTATTTTGATTGTTTTAAGTTTATCAAGGCTAAACTCATACAATCCGATTTAACAACATAGCGGGCTTCCTTCAGAACATCAGTAGAGCCAATGCCAATACACATCATCCCTGCATTAAAAGCAGCCTGTACGCCTGCAACAGCGTCTTCAAACACGTACAATCCGGCAGGATCTGCTCCAAGCATAGCGGCAGCTTTCAGAAAAACTTCCGGGTCAGGTTTCGCCTTTTTCGAGATATTACCATCGGCTACAGCGTCAAAAAAATTGCCTATTCCAACTCTTTCGAGTATCAGGGGAGTATTTTTACTTGCCGAACCGATGGCAACCTTGATCCCTGCTCTTAAGTTGGCTGATAAATTGAACTGAACCGGGAAGAATTTCTTCAGGGGTCATCTTACTAATAAATTCATTGTACCAGTTGTTCTTAAGTGTGGCATATATATCTTTCTGACTGTGAGTAAGTCTAATCTTTCCAAGTTCTAAGTATGATCTCAAGTGATGCCATTCTGCTTACCCCTTTTAGTCTTTCATTATCTTTTTCATTAAAGCCGATACCCAACTGATCGGCAAGCTTTTCCATGCCAGATAATGATATTTTGCAGTATCAACAATGACACCATCAAGATCAAAAATACAGGCTTTGATCTTCATCATTTCTTTTCAGCTTTTACTTCATCCACATCGTTAACAAAAAGTATCAGCACAGAAGCGATAAACATCGATATACCCCCGGCAACAAACGCATAGATACTTTCTTCCTTAAAAGGGTCCCTGACCATGAAGCCCAGAATGCTAGCAGCAAGAATTTGTGGGATGACAATAAAAAAATTAAAAATTCCCATATAAGTACCCATTTTCTTTTGCGGGCAAAGAACCCGTAAGTATAGCATAAGGCATGGCCAGTATACTTGCCCAGGCAAGTCCTACGCCCAGCATGGAAACAATAAGCAACCTGGGTGTATGAAAAAACATTATTGAGATGAGTCCAAGTCCCCCGGCAATAAGGCATACGGAATGAGTTATTCGCCTGTTTGTCATCTTGCGAGCACAGGAAGAAGGAATGCCACCAGTGCCGCAAAGCCATTATAAACACCAAACAGAATCCCTACCCAGTTAGCCCCTTTATTATACAGTTCACTGGTAGTGTCCGCTAGTACCATAAATATGGCTGGTAACTGCGGATGTTGTATATATCCACATTGAAAACAGGGCAAACCATGAAAAGAATTGCACAATTGCCAGTTGCCCCATTGTTTTTGGCATTGTAAAGAGGTCCCGTAAAACAACAACCATCCCGCTTTGTGAATTTCCTCCCGAGATAAGGAGTCCGGTTATAACCTGGATCAGCCCGAATGCAGCGGATCCTACAGTAAGTATATATAATTCTTTTTCAAGACCAAAATGATAGATGGCAATGCTGGTGATCAAGCCTGCTGCTATCCAATACATCCCCCGCCTGTAAAAAATACCGCTCCCAAGAGCCGTATCATCAGCGTTTTCATTACTTACACGGCCAGAATCCTCTTCAGAATAATCTTTAAGCTCTTCCGGTGAATATTCCTTAGTAGTTAAAACAGTAACGAGCACCGCAGCGATAAATACGGCACCGCCAATATAAAATGAGAGCCTCACAGATTGAGGTATCTGACCCTCAGGAGCTGTATTCTGGACATTAAACCAGTTAGTAAGAATATAGGGAAGGAAGGAAGCAATAACTGCTCCTGTACCGATAAAGAAGCTCTGTGTTGCAAAACCCCTGGTTCGCTGTTCTGATGGCAGCATATCGCCGACAAACGCCCTGAAAGGCTCCATAGAAATATTAATAGATGCATCCATTATCCACAACATGCCGGCAGCAATCCACAGCACAGGCGAATTTGGCATCAGATCAGAGCCAGCGACGCAAGGATTGCACCGGTCAGGAAATAGGGCCGTCTGCGGCCCAACCTGTTCCAGGTATTATCACTCATATGTCCTATAATTGGCTGAATGATCAGACCTGTAACAGGGGCGGCAATCCAAAGGATTGGAATATTGTCCACTTTTGCTCCAAGAGTCTCAAAAATCCTGCTGACATTGGCATTCTGAAGTGCAAATCCAAACTGGATTCCAAAGAATCCGAAGCTCATATTCCAAATCTGCGAAAAGGAGAGTCTTGGTTTTGACTTTTTCATCACTAATAAATTATTTCATAAATAATTAAGAAAATCTCAAAGGCTTATTCAAAATTAAAGAAATGGTTGGATAATCATTCTCCAAAATACCACTTTTTTGGAGATATCTTAATTTTGGATAATCTACAAGATCCTGCTATTTCAGAAATTATGATCAGCAACAAAGTGTTTATTCGGAGGGAATACTCCTATTGAACAAGAGTAAATTTAAGACTGAACCCGAAGTTTGTATTTGAGGTTGGAAATGTACTGGCTACAAACGGGTTATTCATGGAATGATCAGTAAAGATCTGAAGATTAAACCTGTCACTAAGTACATAGTCTGCCGTTGCACCTATAGAAAATACTCTTTGTCCGACTACAGGCTGGTTAACATCCTCAACAAGTTTTCTTGCAACAGTTTTATTATCGCGTATTGAAAGATCGAGCCGGATGTTCAGATCGCTTTTCAAAGCTCGCTGACCGCCTCCTGTTTTCAGTATAATCTGCACATTATCAAAACGATAACCTGCTCCAAAAATAAGTTCATTAATCCTGGCATCTGCAATCTGGTTACTGGCAAGATTAAGTGAAACCGTACGTGATTTTTTCCATTCAAACCGGGTTGTAAGACTGTTTATCCAGTTAAGATCAATATTTATAAGAGGACTGAACTGCTCATTAATACTGACTACATTTATTTGATACTGCTGAATAAAATTATTCTGAAGGTCCCTTATTCTGCTTATGCCACTACCATCTGCCATGATAATTCATATTTGTTATAAATGATCCGACCTGATAGGTACTTCTGTACTGATGCATAAGGTTTACCGATCTGAATAATTTCTTAACAAATTCGAACTTTGATAATCCGTCAAAATTAATTCTCCAGTTTGGCATCATTCTTAATGCTGAAGGGAAAGGGGAAAGTCCGACTGTCCTTGCACTGCTCTTTGTATATGCAGCAACAAATGCAGGTATCAGTACTTCGCTTGATGTACGTCCATATCCACTTTTGTAGGGTCCTTCAATGGGCAATCCTGTTGAAGGATCGATATCAGGATTATAAGAAGGATCAATCTTTTGTCTTTCTTCAGCTCTGCGTTCAGAAATAGTAATTATGTTATTTTTAAATGCTTCAAAAGTAGGTGAAACATAATCATTGTTTTTTGAAATTTTCTCAAAAGCCGTACCCCATGATATTATTGATATTGAGAAATTTCCTGAAACAACGCGGTTTCGGGTGCTGTCAGGGAAATGCCCATTATAATCAGCTATATAATAAGCACTTACATTTTCCAGATATCTTCTGTCTGCATTAATATCAATTCTCAGACCGGGGAACAGTTCCACCATACTACGGGCAGATATATCTGTTTTATTAAAATATGATGCCGGAGTATTTAAGAGGGAGTCTGTTGACAACCATCCATAATTTACGGCTTTGTCAAAGAAGTTATTATCACTGATACCCAGAATAAATGGCCATCCCGGGGCTAGCATATTGTTATAATCAGACATTCCCAGGTATTTGGTCTCAGGAGTATAGCCGGGAAGGAACTGCCCCTGCGAAGAAGTATAAGTCAGACTAACTGATCTTACACCCATCAATGCCCTAATCATATACTCACCCGCTATAATTAACGGATTCCGTTTTACTCTGACACGTCCTTCTACAATAACTTTGGCTCCATTTGTCTGTTCAGAAGCTGTGAAATTAACCCTGTTTTCACTTATTATGACCAGCTTTCCTTTAACCGGTGTCCCATTCTTATTAACAACCTTAACTGTAACATCTTTTGTATTAAGGTTATGAGTTATAGACTTAACAGCATTTGCAGCAAAATTCACATTGTCCTTTGTATATGTTACAGTCTTCATCTCAGACTTCATTCTCCTGTTGGCATCAGGTCTGGTATTATTTTCAATCTTCTTAAGAAACTTTGATTTGCTGTAAAGTGTAGTCAGGCTGGCCATTGTGGTCAAAGTCATTTCATTATGATTCTTAATAGAATTACCCAGATTAATGTTCAGACTATCAGGAAACAATGGACCGGCAAGCCATGTATAATCAGCCCCATATCGTGCATTTGCATTAAGCCATTCAAGAAACGGGAGTTTATTTACAGGTATCGTATATGTTACATTAATGAAATGATTATAGTTGGTTGTTCTTCCGAAGTTTCTCAGGTTTATCAGAACTGAATCACGCCAGTAACCATAAGTACTACTGTATCTCTTTCTGTCAACTCCCCCTGATGGTTCATCAATTCTGGCAAGATTAGTGGCGGTGAAATCAAATTTCAGCTGTCGTGTAATGTCGTACTTAAAATCATAGATCCGGCTCCACTCAAAATCCTTCCTGAATGATGGAGTAACACGCAGATAAGGATTATTGATATTTCTTGTTTTAATTTCATTATAATACCTGCTAAGATCAGTTCGGAACGATAAGCTTTTAGGAAACAGATAAAAATTGAAATCCTTTACTATTCTGAATACTTTAGAATTCAGAAAATTCACATTTTTAAAAGGCATGATATTAGCAGGCCGGGCCTGATAATCATAATTTATACCTCCCCTGTAATTTTTTTCAAGATTAATTTCGGTTTTAGTATTGCTGCTGTAAATCTCATTATATGTATAGTTTACACTCAGGTTGGCTATATCCCATGGATGACTCTTTTCACCTCTTTTTGTAATTCCTGCATTGCTTATGGTAATTGTCTTCCTTCGTGCAAAATCCTCAGCAATAGATCTTATTGAATCTCTCTGAGCCTTATTTTTAGCATTATCAAGTGCATCCTGAAGAGGAATATCCGGGTCAAGCGGATTATACTGTGGTTTAATTCTGGTTTCAGAATAACCCACATAAACAGGTAATACGGACTCCCATCTTTTCCGGGAAAAATTTACCAAGCTCCACACTGGAAGAGATATCGTATTTTACAATCTGCTCCTTACTTCTTTCATTCACTTTTTTATCAATACTTCCCCATCCCGGAGTACTTGTCTGTCCCACCATGTCAATTGTACCAAGATCGGCAAGACGAGCCTGCATATGGGCATTGGCGGCCCATCCTCCATCTTCAATAAAATCGCTCAGCCGTAGCTCATTGACCCATACCTCGCCATATTTAGGATTACCGTCATCACCTGTCCTGTTCCTGGTTTTAATCGGATTCCTGACTCCTATCATAATGACCCTTACATTGCTAAGATTCGGGTTACCTGAAACAGAGATTCTGGCTCCTCCGTTTGAATATACAAATACATCTGAGACACTCAATGAAGAACCTGGTTCCAGCATCTGCCTGTTTCTCTCCTGTTTTGCTTCCTGCAACAGCGAAAGATCAATATTAAAACTGTTTTCAACAGGCCAGACCAGTGCTCTTTCTTCATCAGAATTATTATCATAGTGACCTGGTTTTGTAAGCTTAAGAGGAATTTCATATTCGTAAAAATTACCCTTATAATCAGAACCTATTCTTATGAAGGCAGTCAGTTCATTATCCTGAAGAGGTTGTCCGATTTCAGCCTCAGCATGGACTTCCATCCTTAGTCTTCTGTATTGCCTGATGTCAAGAGTTACATTACGGAAAGCAGCACGGGCATCACCATCTTCGAGATTTTGTACCTTGAGCACCATCGACTGTTCATTAAGCTGCCTCAACTGAGGATTCTGAGGATCAGTTATACGGTCAAATCCGGGAGGAAGCACATAATTTACCGGTTCTTTTCCTGAATTTTCTTCAATACTTACAGAGCTGATGTCGAAATGTTCCATCTGTTGCTTCAGGTATAGTCACTCTTTCGCCTCCCTCCATAAATGATATATTATACTTTCTCCATTCAGCCCTTACAAGATCAAGCTTTGCAAAACGCATTATGACAGGTTCATTAAAATTCTTCATGAACATCCTCATAAAACGTATGGATTTAAAATCCTTTATTGGTCCGATAACTTTCTGATATTCAGTAATAGGAATTTTAAACTGGTACCATTTTACCTTTGATTTTATCACCGTTTGGAAATTTGATTTCCGGTGATTCAATTTCATCAACAACAAAATTTGAACCCACCTTTATGTCTCCGGGACGTATACTTACTTTATACTGATAATAACTTTCTGTTTCACTCAGAGTATTATCGCGGTTAATATCTTCCATATCGGGTAAAGTCGAACCTGAGGTAGGGTATGATTCAGCTGACATTTCCGAAGTAGGAGAGTTCCCTTCCAGCCCGTTATATTTTTTATACCTGTCAAGTATCCCCAGTTGCTGATTATCATAATCAGATCCCCTGAAATAATGGAAATCATCACCCGAAGGGTCCTTCTGTATCTCCTGAAATGCTTCCGGACTTGTAATAACTGATGCCTTTTGAAGATAATCATTGAAAAAGGTCAGTTCGTCATCATCACCTATTCCGTCAAGACCAACATCCTGGTAACGTCTTGCAAGCGGATCGTTATCGAAAGCATGGACTACTGCCTGAACAGTAGGTACGCGCCCCCAGGCGGTTGTATCAACATTCTTTATATCAGGAGTTCCTGGCAATCCATTCTCAAAACTCTTTCTTGAATCCTTTAATATATCCTCTGAAATATTCCCAAGGTCAATATATAAATCACCACCCTCCTGAGTAGGATTTTCAACAAAAGGATCCATGACCCAGAATTTTATGTACTGAATATTTGCGGTCTCAAAATCACTTGTAAGAACCTCTCTCATTATACCACCCCACCGTGACTTAGGATCATTAAGCGTTCCATCAGAATTTAACCTCGCGGATAATTGTCCCGGATCAGTATCATAATTGTATGGCCCTCTTTCTGCCGGATAATATGCCAGGTTTAACACAGTTATGTTTGTTGGAATACCGCTGGGACTCTCTCTGTAAGGAAAAATCTCATCCTCAAAAACCTCCCGGACAAAATGGCTGGATTGTTCTTCAGGATGTTGCTTTATATAACCAGGTGTTGATGAACCATTACGTAAGAAAAGAGGATCAATAACATACCATGCCAATTTAGCCCGGTTATATCCGCTTACAAGATTATTATTAAATCTGGCTTCCGGGAAAAGCTGGTCCTGCCCCTGTGGAACGCTGGCTATACTCCATGCATTAAAGGCTTTAAGATCAAGAGGTATTTCACTGGCTTCAAAATCATCGATATAGGAATTGCCTGCACTTGATATTGCCTTTGAATGCCCGGGAATAAGATTTGCAAATTCACCAAAAAATGAGATTGATGAAGGAGTTTTTGTGTTAAGAAGCGGGATTTTATCAATTAATTTTGTAAGAAACTGGGATTCTGTCTTATATGAAGTGTTAAGTCCCCATATTGTATTGGATATTGGCTCCTCTCCAAAGTTAACCTTCTGGGTATATGGCCTTTCAGTCAGATGAAGTATTGTTCCTCCAATATCAAAATTATTTGATACCCGGTAGTCGAGATGGGTACCGATAAGTGTTTTTGTCTGGAAACCAAAGAACTGGTTACTCTCGACTGAAGCCTGAATAGGAGTCTGTGAATCAATCAGAGCACTGTTAATGATCCTTACAGTTCCCATATTATAGTCAACAGTATAATCAACGTTTTCAGTAAGAGGCACGCCGCCTGCTGTTACTTTCACACCTCCCTGGGGAATATTAGTTGCATTTAATCTGATCTCAGATCCTGATTCGGAGGAATATTGTCCTGTAAGTAAAAACTTATTCTTTTCAGCCATCTGACGTGCAACTGTCTGTGTTGAGTCATATAACTCCTGAAAAACATATTTACTGGCAAGAGCCTGATCTCCGATCATCTTTTTAAGATGACTTCCAAATGGCTCAATAACAGGAAACATGATCTTTCCTCTGTCAACCATAACAGTTACACCATCTATAAAATCGAAAAATCCATCGGATTCCCTGTCAAGCTGGGAATTAAGATTATCAAGTCCCATAACCTGGAGAAGAATCTTATCTGCAAGCTTTCCTTCGGGGAGATAATTTATGGAATTTCCTGTTTTATCATCCTGGTATAGAACATGAAGTTCAAAATCCTTACTTTCAAGTTTTCCTGAACCCAGGGAATAGATATTTTTCATCATCAGGTTCCATGTAGGTAACCTTGGGCTAAGGGTGGTTCCTTTAAGCAGTTTAAGAATCAGTGTCTGGGGAGCACTGATACCATCAGTTGAAAACTCACCAACTTTATATAACTTCCCTCCAAGTGTATACTCATAGGCTACTGCCAGAACCTCATCAGTATTAAGAGCAGTGTTTAATGAAATATAGCCCAGTTGTCTGTTAAAATCAAACTCTCTGTCATTAAGTTTCCTTGCATTTTCGATCTTTTCAAAATCCCTTCCTATCTGAAATCCGGGATAGAGAGGATCAAATGCATTTGTTACCTGGTCAACATCCCTGATCATTCCATAAGAGGTAGTCAGCTGTTCATAAAGATTATTAGTAGTATTATCAGGATATATAAAGCTCCCTGGCGATTGTTGAAAAGCAGGTACCTTATTAAAAATATGCTTTCCATTTTCAGCCAAGATCCATAAAAGCTACAATATTCCTGTTGCTTGCCTTCCTCAAAACGGCTCGATTTATTTGTTACCCATACTTCAATGCGTTCAATATTAATTCCTGAACTTACAACAGGAAGGTTTTTTAAAGATTCATCATAAGTGTCCCTGAAATATTGTGAAAGGAAAAAGTGGCGGTTAGCTTCATACTCATCAGCATATAATCTCAAAATCTGTCAATTGCGCACCTCCCTTTACATCAACAACTGACGATTGACCTTTCTGCTGGGAGAGAACAGTGGTAACTGTCAGCTTTCCGAACTGCATTTCCGTTTTAAGTCCAAAAAGACTATAGCTTCCTGTAATAAGTGTTCCGGTAAGAGGTAGGGTAACATCCCCGGCTTCCACCTTTTTAAGAATCTCATCCTCCTTCCCTGCATATTGCAGCTTTGTCCTGTTCTCAAAATCAAACATAGCATCGGTATTATAATTAATACCAAGCTGCATCTTGTCACCAATTGTACCGGTGACATTCATCTGGATTTTTTCCTTGAAATCAAAGGTGGGTATTGTCTGGAGCTTAACAGGGAGAGTCGGGTTCTGTGTTCTTGAGATATTAATACCAAAAATAAGTTCTGCTGATCCCTGTGGTATAATATTGATAGTATTGCTTCCGAATATTTTATCAAAGGCAGCGCCACCTATTTCCATCTGAGGTATTAAAGTGGACCTGAATCCTGCTTCATTACCTGAGATACGTGATTCCCAATAATCACGCATAGCCTGATCATACTGATATTTACGGTATTCTTCAGGGCTCATATAAACAGGTGTCCTGTAATCTAAAGACCCAACTTTCTCATAAATAATATATTCATTCTTAACAGGATCATATATTACCGTTGATTTATAGTTCGAAGGATTATTTAGGAAGAGAGGCGATTTTTGCTTTGGTTCCCAGGGGATTCCCGTATCTTCCTTTAATTTCAGAATCGATTTTCGGGTTGTATCAGATTGGCCTGTAATGGGTAAAGCACCCTGACTACTTGCTTCTGTAGTCTTTAAGATAAAAGAAGCGCACAGTACAAGATATGAAAATACCAGAAGATTTTTATATGATATTCCTGATCCCAATCCGGCTATAATTCTGAATTACAAGTTTTTGAGTGCTCTCTTAATCATATCCTCAACTGTCAGGTTCTTTTCATCTCTGACTATTTTATCAAGGACTTTAGAGACAGCGCTTTTGGCAAATCCAAGCATAACTAATGCAGATAACGCCTCATCGCGTCTTGTATTGTCTGCAAAGGCAAATATTTCACCACTTCCTGCCTGTTTACCTAGTTTATCTTTCAGATCAACTATAATCCTCTGCGCAGTTTTTAATCCTATTCCTTTAACACTCTTTAGAATATTCACATCGGATCTGATGATAGCCTTTTCAATTTCATCAGGGGTAAGTGAAGAAAGCATCATCCTCGCAGTATTTGCACCTACCCCTGTAACAGATATAAGTAACTGAAAAATATCACGTTCTTCCTGATCTGCAAATCCAAATAGCAGATGGGCATCCTCCCTTATTATCTCATGAATCAGGACCTTAAATTCTGATCTTGCCTTCAAGTTTAGAAAATGTTGTTACTGAGATATTTATAAAATATCCGATTCCGTTAGTTTCAAGCGTCAGGAATGTTGGAGTGATGTGGGTAATTGCTCCTTTAATATAATCTATCATAACAATTATTCAGCATTGAAAATATCCGGAGGAGTTCATCATACCGGTCACTGTGAATATCAATGTCCTGATGTTTGAGAGGGTTTTTGGTAATCTCCGAATATAGCTGTCTGTTTCTGTAGATATCGCAGGCAAGATATATTGCCTGGCGGAATGAATTTTCAGAGGCTTCACCTTTACCTGCAATTGCAAAAGCTGTTCCATGCACAGGTGAAGTTCTGATAAAAGGTAATCCTGCTGTGAAATTTACTCCTGAGTCGAAGGATAATGCTTTAAAGGGAGTAAGCCCCTGATCGTGATACATTGCAAGTATGCCATCAAATTTAGCAAATGATCCGGCACCAAAAAATCCATCAGCAGGAAATGGCCCAAAAGCGAAAATACCTTCTTTCTGTGCTTCCGCTATAGCAGGTGTTATTATTTCTGCTTCTTCTGTTCCCAGCAGTGAGTTATCTCCTGCATGAGGATTCAGTCCCAGAACTGCAATACGGGGTTTGCGTATTCCAAAGTCTAAGATAAGTGACTGATTCATCAGTCTTATTTTACGTAACAGAGTTTCAACTGTTATAAGTGACGGGACTTTGCTTATGGGTACATGATCGGTAGCCACACCTATTCTCATACTCTCCCCTATCATGAACATAAGAACCTCCTCAACACCTGCCTTGGATTTCAGATATTCGGTATGTCCTTTAAAATTGAATCTTTCAGACTGTATATTTTTTTTGTCGATAGGGGCTGTTATAAGGACATCTATTTTACCATTCATAAGATCTTCAACTGATCGTTCGAGAGAAATCAGCGCAGCCTCTCCTCCCTGCTGGGTTGATTTGCCTAATTCAACCCTGGTATTATCATCGAGGCAGTTAATCATGTTTGCCTTTCTGGCATGAGCTTCTTCTGCCGATCGTATGTTATTGAAGCTAAAATTATTAATATTTAATGCTTTCCTGTGATATGCCGCCACTTTTGGTGAGCCATAAACAATAGGAGTGCAGAATTCATTTATTGTAGGATCAGAAAGTGCCTTGATAATGACTTCATACCCGATACCATTAATATCTCCGTGCGAGATGCCCGCAATTATTGCTTTATTTTCCATAGATTTTTAATTCTTTTCTTTTAATTCCTCTGCAACTCTTTTTAAAAAGGTTGATATAAGTCTTAATCCTGAAGCGGGTCCGTTCTTTATTCTGTAATAATCATCTTTTTTAAGCATCTCTGTTCCTGCTATATCGAGATGAATCAAGTGGATATTCTGCAAATTTTTCAAGAAATTTTCCAGCTGTTATTGCTCCTCCCTCACGTCCGCCAATACTTTTCACATCAGCAATATCCGACTTCAGTAACTCGCCATATTCATCCCAGAATGGCAATTCTCCGATTCTTTCATAAACCTCATTTCCGCTATTCCTTAAGCAGGTCAATATATTTTCTGTCGGCGTTTGTCATAAGAGCAATGGCCTGATTGCCGAAAGTCATTGCGGCAGAACCAGTAAGAGTGGCTATATCGATTATTAGTTCAGGTTGATATTTTGAAGCATAGCTGATAGCATCAGCCAGTATAAGTCTTCCCTCAGCATCTGTATTTCCGACTTCCACAGTCATCTTGTTATACATAGTAATGATGTCTCCCTGTGTATAGGCATTTCCGCCCGGCCGGTTATCCGTTGATGGTACTAAGCCCAATAACATGAAGAGGAATACCTGCTTTTGCAAGCAGTATACAATATCCCGGTCACAATTGCGCCACCGGCCATATCACCATTCATCCCCGCCATAAATTCACCTGTTTTAATATTAAGACCACCGGTATCATAAACAACACCTTTTCCGACAAGTACAAATGGCTTTTTATTAACACAATTATCGGGATGCCATTCAAGTATACAAAATACAGGTGGATCAACACTTCCTTTGTTAACAGCCAGAAGTCCTCCCATCTTAAGAGCTTCTATTTTCCCTTTGGTCAGTACTTCTACCTTAAAACCTGCAATGTCGCCTATTTTTTTTATTTCATCTGCCAGATCCAGTCGCATTAAGATGGTTAACAGGTTCGTTTATCAGATCACGTGCAAAGTAGACAGCATTGGTCAATTCATCAAGCCATTTTATATCACTGTCACTAATATCACCCTGAAGAAGAAGCTTGTTTGGATAGCTTTTCTTCTGTTCATCAGGTGTTTTGGTTTTATACTTATCAAATGAATAGAAACTCAGAATCAGCCCTTCCACAAAATCTTCAATTGCACCTTTATATGTATTCTCCGAAGTAATAACCAGTTCCTTATGATTGTTATCTTTTATGAGCTTTTTCATATTTGCAGCAGACTTGCGAAGCTCTTCCCTGACTTTATAACCACTGATGCCTTCCTTTACAGGAATCAGATAGATACACCTGGTATATGAATTAATAAAAATGCAGTCCTCTTTTGATACAAGCCCTTTGAGAGCAAACTCCTTTTCTGATCCGGTAAGATTGAGATTATCCGGCAATTTGTTACCTCCCATTATACAAATAACAGATTGATCAGTTGATGCTTGCGAAGTTTTAACTATAAGAGGTTTCATAATTATTATGTGAAATTTTTGAAGATGTAAAGTTAATTAAATTATTGATTGATTCGTTTTCAAACCATTACCTTTGTATCGATTAGTAACAGGCTTGAAACAGCTGTAATTAGAACAACCCACTCAACATTAATTTATTCATTTTCATGAATTTACAACAGTTATACAAAAAAGCTCTTGCTCTTATCCCTCTGACTGCTGATGAAGGAACCATCCTTTATACGGATGCTCCTCTTGAGGAACTGATGTTTATTGCCAATCAGTTAAGACAAAAGCATAATCCGGGGAATATAGCAGGATGGATGATAGACAGGAATGTAAACATAACCAATATCTGTTTTTCCCAATGTTCATTTTGCAATTTCTGCAGGAAAAAAGGGTCGTCCGATGCTTATATAACTTCTGAAGAAGAGTATATAAAAAAAATTGACGAATTATACTCATTGGGTGGAGATCAGCTTCTTTTACAAGGTGGCATGAATCCGGATCTCGGACTGGATTTCTATACCCGATCTTTTCAGGCATCTTAAGAAATTATATCCCACCTTAAAACTTCATGCATCTGGGACCACCGGAGATTGTATACCTGGCAAAAAAGGAGAAAATCTCTTTCTATTCAGTTCTTCATCACTTATCGGGTCGGGACTTGACAGCTTACCTGGTGCAGGAGCTGAAATTCTATCCGACAGAGTGAGAAAAGTAATTTCACCTGCAAAGGCTTCATCAGAAGAGTGGCTGCAGGTTATGGAACAGGCACATATATTGAATCTTCCAACATCTGCCACAATGATGTATGGTCATATTGAAACTATCAGTGAAAGAATTGAACATCTGATAAAACTAAGGGATCTGCAGGACAAGAAACCTGCAGGCCATTATGGTTTTATAACTTTCATCCCCTGGCCATTCCAGGATGCAGGCACGAGGCTATCAGAGAAAGACGGAGTTAAAAGCAGCTACAGTGGTCCTGATTATATAAGGATGGTTGCAATAAGCCGTATAATGCTCAACAATATTAAAAACATACAAGCATCGATACTTACTGTGGGTAAAGAGATAGGAATGCTTTCCCTTCACGCTGGAGCCAATGACCTGGGGTCAATAATGATAGAGGAGAATGTAGTAAGTTCTGCCGGTTCATCAAACCGCTTTAATGCAGAGGAGATGCAATCGATAATTAAAGAAGCAGGATTTATTCCGGGAGAAGAAATCAAAAATACGAGCTGCTGGCTGCAAAATAAATTTTTGTCACTTTTATTTCTGTTTTTGGGGATACGTTTTTTCTATGTCAGTAAAGTAAATATTTAATGTTAGCAGAGATTATAAAATGAATACTTAAGAGCAAAAAAAAACCTGCATCGTAATGCAGGTTTTCTGTAAATATAGCAGAACTAAATTTTTTCTTTGTGAGCAATCTCACTTTCATCATCCCCGGCATCAAATTTGGATGCTTTCTTAAATTCCTTCATACCCTGACCGATCCCCTTCATAAGTTCAGGTATTTTACGACCACCAAAAAGAAGAACCACAACAACTAAAATCAGCAAAATCTCTGTTAAACCAAGCTTTCCCATTTCTTTAAGTATTAGAATTTGTGCAAAGTTATAAATTGTTTAATTATATACAAGTAGCGATAAAAATTAAAATTTATTTTCTTAAAAGCCGCAAAATATCATTCCCGTTAGCCAGCACAAGCAATCCCAGCAGCAAAATCATTCCGGCAATCTGAGCATATTCCAGAAATTTATCGCTTGGTTTTCTGCCTGTAATAACTTCATATAACAGAAACATTACATGACCTCCATCCAGCGCCGGAATAGGCAGAATATTCATAACTGCAAGGATGATAGAAAGAAATGCAGTGAGATTCCAGAAAGAATGCCAGTCCCATACTCCGGGAAAAATGTTTCCAATTGTAATAAACCCGCCGAGAGATTCATAAGCTTTGGAATTTTTGGCAAACAGTAGCTTAAATTGTTTAAGATAATCTGATATGGTTTTAAATCCTTTATTAATACCGGCTGGAATGGATTGAAGAAATCCGTATTTTATTGTTTTGAGCGGGAACATGTCTTCAAGAAAAGTCGTTGACCTGTTTATACCAAGAAGACCATCTGCTGTAGGTTTTACTTTTAGATTCAGGGTATCTCCATTACGCAAAAGGTTCAGCTCCAGAGTACGGTCCCGGTTATCCTCGAGATAAGTATGGAATTCATCCCAATACGGGAATTGCTTGCCGTCAAGGCCGATCACTTTATCCCCAAGCCGGACTCCGGCATTCTTCCCCGGAGATTCTTTCCCAAAAGAAGCAACTATGAAAGGGCCAAAAGGTGTACGGGGTTCAATATCAACCTTCCCCTTTAACATTTTTGGTATTATTTCCTTTGGAATATCGATATTTACAACATTTCCATTGCGCTCTACCTGAATGGTTTTTCTGTCATTTAAAACGATATCAGGAGTTATCTGATAAAAACTCTCTACCTTCTGATTGTCAACAGACAGAATCTTATCTCCATTTCTCAGACCCATTGATAAGCCAACGGAGTCAGTTACAATTCCATATTTGACATTTGCAGTTGGCAGATAGGTTTCGCCCCAGACAAAAAGGACAAAAACATAGATCAGCATTGCAGAGATGAAGTTAAAAAGCACCCCTCCTGTCATTATCAAAAGCCTCTGACCTGAACTCTTTGATCTGAACTCGTATGGCTGAGGAGGAAGCTTCATCTGCTCCTTGTCCATTGATTCATCAATCATTCCCGATATTTTCACATATCCACCAAGAGGCAACCAGCCAACTCCGTATTCTGTTTCCCCTTTTTTAAATTTGAAAAGGGCAAACCATGGATCGAAAAAAAGATAAAATTTTTCAACTCTTGTCTTGAATAACTTGGCAAAGGTAAAATGGCCAAATTCATGTATGATTACAAGAATTGAAAGACTCATCACAAACTGAAGTATTTTTATAAGTATGGTCATCCTTTTTTTTTAAAGTTTATTAATAAAATTGATAGCGGTATCCCTGGCATCACAATCAGTATGCTTCAAGGAGTTCCAGATCGGGAGAGGGATAATAGGTACAATTCTCCAGGGCATATTCTACTACATCCGGCATTTGCAAAAATCCAATTTTCTCTTCAAGAAATGCATTCACTGCCACCTCGTTAGCTGCATTTAAGATGCAAGGCATGTTGCCTCCTTGTTTAAGAGCATGAAATGCAAGAGTCAGGTTACGAAATTTCTCAGTATCAGGCTGACTGAAAGTAAGTGAATTATAGTCATTAAAATCAAGCCTGGGAAGATCAGATTTTAATCTGTCGGGATATGATAAGGCATATAGATATAGGAACTCTCATGTCAGGCACTCCGAGTTGAGCTTTAACCGAGCCATCAGCAAAATGTACAAAGGAATGAATGACAGACTGAGGATGAACAATTACTGAAATTTGGTCGGGACTAAGATCAAAAAGCCATTTTGCTTCAATAACCTCCAGGCCTTTATTCATCAGAGAAGCTGAATCGATCGTAACTTTACAGCCCATATCCCAGTTCGGGTGCCTGAGTGCATCACCCGGCTTAACATTTTTAAGTTGCTCATCTGTCCAGTTAAAAAACGGCCCACCGGAAGCAGTAAGAGTTATTTTCTCAACAGGATTACCTGTTTCCCCAACAAGGCACTGAAATATTGCTGAATGTTCTGAATCAACAGGAATTATTATGCTTCCTGATTCTTTTACAAGCCTGCCTATTATCTCACCGGCAACAACGAGTGTCTCCTTGTTGGCAAGAGCTATTTTTTTACCGGCTTTGATTGCAGCGATTGTGGGCCGTAATCCTGAGTAACCCACAATTGAAGCAATTACGACATCAATATTTGATGATGTCATTACCTGTTCAATTGCATCACTGCCAGCATATACTTTTATACTTGTATCCTTAAGATTTTCCTTTAGTTGTGTATAGTGATCAGCATTTCCTATTACAACAGAGTCCGGAAGAAATTGTCTTGCCTGTTTCGTAAGAAGGTCGATATTCTTACCGCCAATAAGAGATTCTACAACAAATCTGTCAGGATACCTGGATATTACATCAAGTGCCTGTGAGCCAATTGATCCCGTAGATCCCAACAATGCAATTCTTTCTGGCATACCTGGTACCCTGATTATTAAAATAAAATATGTTTTTCAGGGTCCAGAGGACTTCCTTTATACCAGATCTCAAAATGGAGATGTGGCCCTGAAGTATACATTTCACCTGAATCGCCAACAACAGAGATTGCTTCACCTGCACGAACCAGATCGCCTGTTTCCTTTAGCAATGTAGCATTATGCTTATATACTGAGACAAGGTTATTCGGATGTTGTACTTCAATTACAAAACCTGTCTCCATAGTCCAGCCTGTAAAAATGACTGTCCCATCAAGCGCACATGAAACAAATGCTTTTGGCTTTGTGACAATGTCTGTTCCAAAATGTTTGGTCCGGATATCATACTTCCCGGAAATTATACCTTTTACAGGAGGGAAAAAGTGTAAGTCCGGCAAGACTGGTTACTGATTCGGTTGATGATGGTCCGAGAGACAGATTAAATCTTTCTTCGTTTTCTACCTTGGCTCTGAGAGAGAATCTTCAGGTGTAGAATTGAAGTTAATGGCTTTATAATCTTTTGAAGCGTCCTGCCTGACTAGCTGTCTCGACAGGTTTATTTCCGGAGATAATAGCATTAAGATTGGCAAAATATTTATCTCTTAATGCCAGTTCCCGATCGAGAGAATCGAGTCTTATGGCACTCATCAGAATATTACGTCGCATGGTTACATCAGGGTAGCCGGGAATAAATTCTCTGAGATTTGTGAAGGAAATTATTGAAGCAGTCGCTCCTATAATAAACAGAAAAAGAAATGATGATCAGAAGGAATGCATTATACCTGGTCAGTCTGATCCTCCAGACTTCTTCAAAAGTATGATCATTTATAACAGAAAACCTGTATTTATCGCGCCAGTTCTTTTTTTTCTTTTCGTCTTTTAGCCATTTTTAATGATAATAATCGGCCTGCAAAGATAATAATCCTGCATCATCAATTTGGTTAACTGATGGAAAAAGAGAATTATTACAGTTTAGATTACTTTAACCGGCTTATCTTCACTCTGCCATAGTCCATGTTTTGTACAAACTGCCATGGCTGAAAGATTCATTGAGACTTCAGGAGCCACGATATAAAAATCGATTTCAAAATGTGAAGGTATGCTTCCATAAACCCCTGCAGTATATCTGGCTTCAGCAAGAAGTGTCTCCCTGTTCCAGAGCTGAATAACACTTATAAAATGGTCAGATCATCCGGATGAGGATAATCTTCGCCCAGCTTAACCTTCACTTCAAATTTCTCTCCCCTTTTTACATTGTCAGGACAAAAGACATGAGGCATATGCCTGTCGAGATAATCACGTTTTACCTCTTTATCCTCTTTTTCTATTTCTGTTGCTTTAAATACTCTTGGCATGGTAAATGATTTTAAAATAATGAGATATCTCTTAATCCTCAACAAAGCCAACCTGACAAATGTTTGAGCAAACTTAATAATTAAAATTTAAATTGTTGTGAATATGGTAGTCCGAAGTCGGATAAGTGGAAACAAAATACTTAATAATATCACCATATTCCTGAGTTCATGTATCTGACTACCAGCATACGGATGCTGTTCTAAAATAAACTCACAATTGTTTTGGTAATTGTTTTCAAACTATTACCTTTGCACCTCGTATATTGCGGGGTGGAGTCCCGAGTACTCGGGATAGCTCGTTGGGCTCAGTTGTTTGACATAATTTGATAAAAATATATTGCGGGGTGGAGTCCCGAGTACTCGGGATAGCTCGTTGGGCTCAGTTGTTTGACATAATTTGATAAAAATATATTGCGGGGTGGAGTCCCGAGTACTCGGGATAGCTCGTTGGGCTCAGTTGTTTGACATAATTTGATAAAAATATATTGCGGGGTGGAGCAGTGGTAGCTCGTTGGGCTCATAACCCAAAGGTCGGAGGTTCGAATCCTCCCTCCGCTACAAAGGAAAAGCCTTGTTGCGAAAGCAACAGGGCTTTTTTGTTTTCAGACCGAAGGAAGCTTGCTTCCTGAAGGGATGGAAACAAAAAAGCCCTTAGTCGCGCCAAAGGTGCGACAAGGCTTTTTCTTTGGGCTGTTATCTCCAAAGGATCACGAGGAACGAAGTGACGAGCAATCCTCATATTCAACACCCTCCGGGGTTGATAGATCAACTATTTATCCGACCACGGACGTAACCGTGGCTATTGGATTTAAATGCCTCCGGCATTATTGTATTCAAGTTGCGCCAACTACGGCTGCAAGGCTTTTTCTTTGTTAAGCATCCCACTGAGGATCAACCCGAACGAAGTGAGGGTTAATCCTGTCCCCGCTACTAAAGAGGACTCCTCATCATTTTTGATAGGGAGTTTTTTATTTATACCCTCTGAAGTACTCTTAAATTTTGACTTTGCTAAGGATTAAGCCCTCACTTTTGAGGTTCGATTTCTGACTGACCCCTTAGCTTAAATTTGTTTTTATAAATTGAGGCTACATGTTTATATCACATAATATCAGTTATTTAACAGTTGCATGGCAAGTTAGATATACTCTTTAGTTACATCTCCACTCCATACTCGGAAGTAGTGGTCAGGATTAGCTATAGTTTCATTTTCTCACCATATTTTGTTAATCTGTATCTTTGATTACGACTATTAGGTTTATTTGGGATTGTCATTTCAATTAGATCAAGTGTTAATGCTGGAATGAGGTAATTGTTATTAAAATTCCTTTTATCTGATAAACCCAGGCTTTTTTGTAATTCTATTCGAGACATTTCTCCTGAAACTTTTGAAATAAGAGTTTTAACTTGGGGGGTAATTTGGGGGGTAACTTGGGGGGTAAGGTCTCTCTGTGCAGGAAAGGTCATCCTAAAAAAGTTGTCTGAAAATGTAAAACAATCTTCTTCATAACTCTCAAGTATACGAGGTACACCAGACCCAAGCTGTTCTACCATCCCAAGTCTTTAAAAATCCTCATGAGTTCTTTATTCCGGGTACAGAAAAGCCAAGGAAAATTCTTCCTGACTTAATCCATCCGGTAATCCACCAGCAGAAGTAATCTCAATTCTATCAGGAAAAATTTCAAACTTGGGAGGCACTTCTCCTGTGAAATCATTATGGACAAAAGCGTTAATGATAGCTTCCCTTATAGCAATAGGATCCCATAATCTTTGTTTTCTCTTTCTTTTGATGTAATTTTTGTTGCTGTTGGATTTTCCAATTCAATTTTATCAAGAACTTGTTTCGCAGCACGGATCAAGACAGGAATGTCCATATTCATTATTCTCAAATAAATCAACTCGAGTAGTACTACTATATTTCGCAAGTTTAATTGAAGTAGAATTATTGTCTGAAAGAAGATACGCAGCATAATTATATTTGTGTGATTCAGTGAGCAATTCAAGATTTGATGGCAAAGTGCTCATTCAAATTGTAAGACCTGCTGCTTCATAATAGATTTTTAGTTGTTCAAATTTTAGATCTTGTTTCCGGGATTTGATTCTTCCAAGAGAATTTCTGGTTCGTTTTGCAAAAAGCTCATCAATCATTTTCTGTGGCATGGGATCGGCTGCAGTTCCATTTCTGATAAAACAACCTTTTTCGGTCATTCCATAATTTCTTCTTGAAATATGGTTTTTCCGATCCACTGGCAATATTAATTTTAATGATTTTCTTCCCGTCTCTTTTTTCGGCTTGAATATCAAATAGTCCCATACAAGATGGAAGGATATTATTTTTAATCCTGTCTTTGAGTTTCAACATATCACCATCCAAATCATGCTAATACCAATAACAGTACCATTCTTATCAGTACCAAAATAGATTATTCCTCCTTCATGATAATTGAGAAAAGCAATCACTTCCTTTTCAATATCAAGTTTATCAGTAAGTTCTTGTTTATATTCTATGCGGTTGGTTTCGGACATATCATTTCAGTAATTTATTATAATACCTTTTCCTTTGCTTAAACATCTTCTCAAAATAATCAATTTTTGAATCCCTGTAATCGAAAATTACTGGTGGTTTTCCCGAACGTTGGATCCGACCAATATATTGAATCAATTTCCCTTCAAAAGCAAAAGGATAAACGATAAAAAGGCATTCTAAATTATCAAGATCAATACCTTCGCCAAAGTATTGTCCTGTTGAAATTGCAATTTTGTAATGACCTTGTTTTAATTGTTCCAATTTACTCTTCCGGCTTTTTTCGGAATCATCCCCATAAATGGATATTGTCTCATATTTGTCTTTAAGATAAAGGTTCAATATCTCCACATGGGCTTTTCGCTCAGTAAGTACTAAAACTGATTTAAATCGGCCAATATTGTTTTCCAGATCTTTAATTATAAGAGAATTACGCTGAGTATCATGAATCAGAATTCGTGAAATTGTTTCGTATTTATCGATTTTGTAATCAAATGGAGCATAAAGGTCTGTTAACCTGATATTAATCTCAATCTTGTATAAGGTTTTTTTAATCTGATCTATCTGATTAGCATTGTATAGAATATTCCCGATATAAACATATATAAGTTTTTCGTCATTATTCTTACGTTTTGGAGTAGCTGTCAAACCATACAAATAGAATGAATTGAAGTTGACAATTGCCTCCCTGAATGATTTGGCAGGAATATGATGACATTCATCAACTATAATTATTCCAAAACAATCAGATATTTTATCGATTTCATCATTCCGTGCAAGAGATTGAATCATCGCAACAGTTATTTCTTTGCCGACTTTAAATTTCTGATTGCCAATCTGTCCGATTTCCTTTTTTGGGATTTTAAGGAAACTCTGGATCCGGTCAATCCATTGGTCAAATAATTGTTTCCTGTGAACAATGATTAAGGCTGGTTGTCTTTTTTGTGCAATAATTTCAAGCCCGATAATAGTTTTACCTGAACCGGGAGGAGAAACAATTACTCCAAAATCTTTGTCCAAAGTCTTTTCAATGGCTAATTCCTGATGTGGCAATAATTCAATTTCCGAATCAAAGTCTATGAAATTAAGCTTTTATCCGATTATCAATAATCTTAAACGAAAGTTTTTCATGCTTGCAGAAACTGACAAGTGTAGCAACAAAACCTCTGGGAATAATTACTCCATCTGAAGTTTCTTCAATTAACCTGAAGTATTTTTCAAGGTTATAAGTTGCTCTACCCATGATTTTTTTTAACCAGATAATCTGAATTGAGAAAGTTCAGATTGTCACGGAGAAATTCAATAAGCTTTTTGTTTAGCTGCAACCGTTTAAGGTAAATGAGTCTGTCAATTTGTATTTCAATTTCATTATGAGAGTCTGAGGGAAAATTTGATTTCATGAACTCCTGTGGTTTCTGTTCGAAAAAGTTTTCATACAGAATCAGGAAATCAGCTTTTGATAGTCTTCGAAAACCTCTTATAGCTTCAAATTGATCAGCAAATGGTTCTGAAGTACCAGGATTTAAGAAGGTGGAATTGCTTGTTCTGGAGAGCTTTGCCGTTTAAAGGCAATGCAATCAGATTGCCAAGGCCCTTACCCGAATGGAAATCCTGATTGGGAAATAACCTGTCAAAACTTGGCTCTTTTTCAAAGGGTGAAATAATTGAAGCCTCTCTTAATAGTTCAAACATTAATTTCCGGGTTTGCTCTGCAGGAAGGTTTTCTTCGAAGAAGATCCATAGATGTCCACCATTACCGGAGCGGGAACGTTCAATATATGCAGGTATATCATATTTAATACTAGTTGTATACAACTTAAAAATAGAATGATTCCCAATTTTCATCATCAAAATCGGCTGCAATAAAATATGAAGTATTATCTTCTAAAAGAGGATATATTCCAATGGTTTCGCTTCCGTGAAAATGGCGAAGGATAACTTCATTTGTAAAAAGTTGATATTGTTTCTTAGGATAATCCTTAAATGTTCCTCCTTTAGCTGTGTGCTCTCTGTAATCGGTCCAATCAACTTTGTAAGCAGGCATATACCCACTTTTACCGTCTTTTTCCCAATGGGTAGCATATACATCCTGCCTGCCCTGGAAAAGAGATTTGAATATGGTTATATTATCTGGAGTAAAACTCATATGTTCTTAAAAGCTGTTTTGAGCCTGTTAAGATAAGCAAAATGTAATTCTACTATATTTTACAGATATGTATAGGTGAGAATGTTGAGACTAAATAATATCAAAAAAGACAAGAAAATTATTGAAGACATATAAAATCATGTAATAAATAGGCAGAAAGAGCCGAAGTAAAATGATTTAAAAGAAAGAATCAAAAGTAACCTGAAAACAATCTGAAGAGTCAAAGCCTCTCCTATTTCTCAAAATCGGAAATCATCTTTATCAGACTTGTTCTTCTTTTATATTGTGTCCTAAGCTCCCCGGAAATCTTTACCGCTCTTTCCATATTAATCGCACTGATCTGGTCAAGTGCCTCGGCAATTTTCAAATAATGGCTTTCCCCGGTAAATGGCAGTTCTTTCTTAATTCGATTTACAAAGAATTCTTCGGCATCTCCGGCAACATGCATCTTGTTTCGCATATAAAAAACAAACGCCTGGCCTTCATTAATTTTGCCACTGTTTATAAAATCAACTGCCTCAGAATATGATTTTTCCTTTTCAAGACAGATCAGGTATTCTTCAGGATTCTTGTTTTTAAGGATGTCTGAAATCTCAGAATATTCTCTGATATTCATACGTTTTATTTGAAGCAGAACTTTTGCAATTGGACAGTTATTCATGGCTCTTAAAGCAGCGGTTCTTAAATCTTTGCCCAGAATCACTGAAAGTTCAAGATAAAGAAGATTGATCCCGGGGTTTCAAATTGCACGGTCTGATAAAATTATATTTTCCAGTTCTTTGAAGGCTTCCTCATCCTTTTCGTTTGACATAAGTATCGTGCAGTATTCTATCAGATCAGTTTCGTTTTCCTCCTTAAGTCTTTTTAAAAGTTTAATCCTCCCGGGCTCTTTTAATATGTCAGAAATTCCCTTATACAATCTCGATATAAATGAAATAGAGAGCCTGTCAACATTTTTTAAAGAAACTCACCAATCATTTTCCTTTCATTAGTATGAAAATAATCTGAAAAATCCAGCCCTATCTGCTCAAAGGTACTGTATTCCATACAATTGAGTGACTCATCCAAATCCTGGAGGAACTCAATTTTTTCGACAAATTCAAGCTGACTCACAAATCCAGAGACGAAATCACAGAATTCTACCGATTCAAAGAAATCATCACCCTGATAATCCTCAAGATACAAATAACCGCTGTCAAATGCAGAATTTACTTCCTCTATTATAAACAGAATAAGCTTCCCTATTTCATCTTTCAAATGAGATTCAAAGCCTTTTAGTTTATTAAGGCTATTTAATAGAGCGCCTTCAAACTCAGATGGGGAGAACAGCAATTCTTCATCCTGGAATAAATTCTCGATTTTATTCCATGTCTTTCTGAAAATTACCTTTGCCTCAGGTTTACCCGAATTTCGGTTAATAATTTCTGTTCTATATTGCGATGGTGCATATTTATCAACCAGCACAGTAAGCTCTTCGTGGCTTAGAGAATCCAGATATTTCTTCCAGAGCAAATTTTTATTATCCCTGTTGGTTTTTGGCCATGGCAACTCCGGTTTTTCTTCAATTCCTTTTTCAGAAATAAATATTAGCACAGCAGTAATATGTTTGCACACATCTTGGTACGGACAAGTACAAAAACCTTTAATTTCGCCGTTTTCTGGAAAGATACTTACTTTATACTTTTCTCCTCCTTTTACAATTGCTGATATTGTGTTCTCTGCACTGTCAAAACTCACATTCTTTACAAGTCCCGTATCGTAATATTCCCTACCACGCTTATAAATAACGTAATCGCTGTTCGACTTTATCGCATCTCCAGTCAGATTATCGATAAATGATAAAAAAGATTTGTTGTCAAGATCAAAAAGATAATATCCTTCCTGCATCATCCGATAAGTTTTATTATTTGTAAAATTCCTGATGACAACAAATCTAACAAGTATTTTCAAAAAGCAGTATCTCTGCAGTATTTGGGAATTTTCGTTAATTCACAGACTCTATGATTTCCAATAACTTAAAAATGTCTTTAAGCAATTCAAGGTTAGATATTTCAACTGTCTCCGCTACAAAGGAAAAGCCTTGTTGCGAAAGCAACAGGGCTTTTTTGTTTTCAGACCGAAGGCCGCTTGCTTGCTGAAGGGATGGAAACAAAAAAGCCCGTAGTCCGCGCCAAAGGTGCGGCAAGGCTTTTTCTTTGGGCTGTTACCCCCTGAGGAAAAAGCCGAGTGAAACGAGGCTTAATCCTCTCCTTTTTTTACCCCCAACCCCCCAAAGGGGGCTTCAAAACATCCTTTAAGTTCATACATTCTCATTCGCAACAGGGCTTTTTTGTTTTGCCCTTTATACTTTATTTCGTATAATTAAGCCATGGATTCAGAAATTACATATTACAGACAGTTACAGGAACATCTTGATAAGCTGCCCATTGGGTATCCTAAAACAAATTCAGGAGTAGAATTAAGGATTCTTCAATTACTTTTTACATCTATTGAGGTAAAAGTGGCTCTCTGCCTGAGCCTGGGAAATGCTTCCGTGGAAACGGTAAGGAAAAGACTTGAAAAAAAATTCAAGATTTCGTATGAGACCGAAAAGGTAGCAAGAATACTTCATGATATGTTTATGAAAGGTGCTATTAACAGGTCTCGTATGGAGCCATTCAAATATAGTAATGCAATGCTTGCCATCGGGATGTTTGAACATCAGGTAGGTGACTTAAGCAAGGAAATGATGGAGATGGTTCATCAGTACTTCGATGAGGGTTTTGATGATGAATTTTTCAGGTCTTCATTGCCGCAGTTACGTACAAGTCCCCATATGAAGGCTATTGTGCCTGAATTTAATATCGCCACCTACGATAATATGCGGGAAATTGTAAAGAAGACAAGCAAGTCCATACAGGTGGCAAATTGTGTATGCAAGGAAGGGGAAGCAATACTTGGTAAGCCCTGCAAACAAACTAAAGATATCGAAGTTTGTTTGATGTTTGATGCGAAAAATTATTTAGACAGGGGGAAGGCCAGAACCATTACTAAAGACGAGTGCATGGAAATAATTAACCGGGCTGAACGGGAAGGATTGGTACTGCAACCCGGTAATTCACTTCAACCATTTTGTATCTGCCTTTGCTGCGGGTGTTGCTGTGGCGTGCTGACCTCAGCAAAAAAATATGAAAAACCTGCTGAATTAATTGCGCATAACTTTTATGCAAAAGTAGAAGAAGAATTGTGTACTGGCTGCACGATTTGTGTTAATAGGTGTCAGATGGAGGCTATTCAGATTGAAAATAAAAAAGCAATTATTGACCTTTATCGATGCATTGGATGCGGCCTGTGTGTTACTACTTGTAAAACAGAAGCGCTGAGACTGATAGGAAAAACTAAAAAAACGATCCCTCCCAGAAATGCTGCGATGTTGTATCTGGGCATATTGAGCGACAAAGTAAGCAAACGAAAGATGATGGGAAATATGTTAAAATTACTTACGGGAAAGCAACTTTAAAAAGAACTGACAATTTTTTCAATATTTTTATTTTTAGCCATGCAATTTATTGCAAATTAAGAAATTCCCTTTTTATGGAATTAGAAATACCAGTGATTAAACGACTTCCATTAAAGCCTTCACCGTATCGAGGTTAGATAATTCAGACCTCTTGTCAAAAAAGAAAAAGCCCTGTTGCTTTATTAACGAGGCTTTTTCTTTGTTAATAATCTCCAAAAGGATCAAGTCGATAGAAACGAGACTTAATCCTTATTTTTTGCCCCCAACCCTACAATGCCTAAAATAGGGAATCCAGTGATACACTTATAAAATTGACCTAGAGATATATTCATGTATTACCCTGACTAATGAATTGATTATTGCCTTTCATGAGGTTTCATTTTTTAATCTTTTCAATTTGAAAATTGAGATAAATGATCTAGATTTCAATGTTTGAATAATTATAAGGATTTACCTGCAAATACTAAAGTGAATAAGATAATTGTCATTATTGGATTTGTTCAATCGCTTTTCGGGATAGTGCTCTTTATTGCTAAACGCCCACGGCATATAAGCTTTAATTTCTTAATAACATGGCTGGCCCTGATCGCGATTTTCCTCGGAGCACGCCTTCTTCCTTTTGAGGTAGTAGAATATTTCAGAATAATTCCTGTTTATCTTTTGCACCTGGTACCTTTCCTGATCATATGTTTCCATCGTTCAATTGTAAATTTAGTGCCAATAACCAGCTCGTCTGACTTATCAGAGAATCCGTTCAATATATAATAAGATATATTATTCATTTTTTATACTTTCGCTATTTATCTATTGGCTTTTAAGCCTGAGACTTATTTACAGGCACAAGAAAAACATACCTGATAATTTCTCAAACTATACCCGCAGAAATACTTTAAACTGGTCTGTACTTGTACTAACACTGTTCCTCATTTTCTTCCTAGTGTCATGTCAATCGTTAATTGACGGATAAAGTTTCTTGAGTTTTATTCTGGCATCTTTTGTTGTGAACTGCCAGTTTATTTTTGATTTCTTGCTGTTCCTGATTTCCGACCATGCTTTGACCTCTCTTTTGACTTCCTTAAAATTATCGATTCGTCTGCTAAGACATTGTCCATGAAGAACATTCAATTCAATCTCTGCCATGTTCAACCAGCTTCCGTGCTTTGGGGTGTATGTAAAGGTAAATCTGTCCCAGATTCTTTTTGCCTCAGCTGGTTCATATACCTCATAAAGCGATGATGCCGTGTGTGTATTTAAGTTATCCATTACTAATGTTATCTTTTCTGCTTTAGGATAATGTTCATCTGCAATTTCTTTGATAAATTTTGCCCAATCTGTTTTCGTTCTGCGATCAGTGACTTTGATGAAACGCTTACCTTTCAAAGGTTCATTAGCTATGAAGATATTACAAACTCCATTTCTAACATATTCATAATCCTCTCGCTTCTCTCTGTTACCATCTATAGGATCTTCAAAGCGAGTTGTTCCTATCAACTGTTTTGGCGATTCGTCCATGCAAACAACAGGAAAATGTTTATCGTATGGTAATTTATATATGTCCAATACCTGTTCCATCTGTGCAACAAACTGACTATCTTGCTTTGGCGGGATTACCCACCCTTTTACCTTCCACGGTTTTAAGTCGTTTTTTTAAAACTCTTCGTACGGTTTCGTGGGATATACTTTCCGCATATTTAAGCTCAACGGCCTTGTCTGCGAGTAAACGAAGCGACCACTTAGCAAATCCTTTCGGTGGTTCACTACAGCATAATGCAATAAGATGTGCTTCAAAATCTCCATCTGCTTTACGCTCATATTCCCGTTGGGTTGGTCTTCGTTCCAAAACCGCATCAAATCCTTCTTCTACAAACTTCTTCTTTGTTCTATCTATAGTCCTCATGCCCACTTTTAAGATTCTACTTATCTGATTATTAGTTACTTTATCAGCATATTCCCCCTCGTCGCAGTTTAGCAGAATGTAAGCGGTTCTGAACTTTTGAGATGTATGGCTTCCTTTGTTGATAATGTCCATCAATTCATTGATCTCGTCTTTTGTCAATGTTACTTTATATTTCTCCATGGCGTTTTTCGCCAAATATACAAAATAATTACGTCATATCATAATTGACATGACACTAGTCTCCAAACCTGAAATATATCGTACCCCTTAAAAATTCACCATTATAACTATTTTTCTCACCCTGAGGACCCTCTGCCTGAGCACTTGAAAACTTAGTGCCGATAGGACTAATACCGTGTAAAACAGATATATTACCTGATGGGAAAGGTGGCATCATACCTCCCCTTACTCCTCTTAAGTTGGTAGCTGTTGCCGGAGTAAAAAGATGCAGGAACAGATCATCTGTAGCTGTAAGAATTGTAATGGGCAGTTCTTTGGTCTGGATCTGTACAGCGTAGAAATTTGAGTAGTAACCTTTGAATTCCGGGTAATCCCATGACTGTCCGGTAACCGTGTTATTGTATTTCTTTTCAAAAACTCCAAACTGCGTTCCCTTCAACCTGTTTTTCCATACACGATATGGCCCGTTAGCCATAAGTATTGCGCCTGTCACAAGGTTTTCGGGATAAGTAAATGTAATACCTGCATAATCGAGCGATCCTTTTGCAGAATATCCGTAATCGAGCTTCAGCCAGCCTTCCTTCATCATGGTCCAGGTTGCATAACAGGCACTATCGTATAATATTTCAACAATATAATCTTCCCCTTTCGCATAGTTCTTCATTTCTTTAAAAGTGCGGTTGAATCCTGCAAACTGAAACCCTCCGAAAGGAATGCTTTTACCATCGCTCTTCATCAAGGTTATTGATCCGGATAATTTATCAAATGTTATTGCAGTTTTACCTGATGAAACAGTAAGCTGACTGTTATGATCAGAAGCAGTTACAGGGGATATGAAAGATGAATTTACAACACGTGAACTGAAATCCTGAGGTTTCATGATATTCCATGACCAGGTGTTTATATGACGACCATACTGGTCAACTGCTGTAACATATAAAACATCATAGCTTTTCCAGTCACCGGGAAGTTCAAGGTTCAAAACTCCAGATTCACCGACACCAATATCGGGTGATTTTATAGTTCCGGTCTTTTTAACAGTTGCAACTTTGGGAAAACTATTCCCAAATTTTACCAGTTCAAAAGAATATTTGGAAAGGTTCAGATTACTATACAAAAACCTGTTGCTTACCTCAAGCTTACCATTGAAATCCTGATCGATTTGTGTTGGTTTAAAATATACAGGAGACCATATTTCCTTAACAGTATAGAAACTCCCCTCCTTCTGGTGATAAGGACCCAGAATACCATCAGGAGCAAGGTTACCTTGTACGTCTATCGAGTCATTTTTATCACGGCGTTCAACACCCTCATCTGCAAAAACCCAAAGGAATGCACCTGCCGACAATGGTTTGGAAAGCATGAAATTCCACTGGTCATCAAGTCCGGCTCCAAGGCCACCATCATTTAATCCATGAAGAAACTCGGTAGGGAAGAATATTTCCTTCCCTTTATTAAGCGCATTTTTAACATAGTCAAATTTCGGGTAATGCTTTGTATTGGTGCCGTTTATAATCGACCATGGTTCAATAACGGTGCGTTTCTGAGGATCATAGAGAGCATAGTCACTGCGCACATCCTTATTGAAACCACCCTCATTCCCATTATCCCATAAAACTATTGAAGGATGATTCACATCGCGTTCAACCATCTCTTTTACCAGCCTTTGTGCAGTTGGTGTATCATAAAATGCCTGCCATCCTGCCAGTTCATCAAGCACAAACATACCCATTGAGTCGCAAACATCAAGAAAATACTGATCCGGAGGATAATGACTCATCCTTACAGCATTCATATTCATATCCTTCATCAGATTGACATCGTCTATAGCAATTGTTTGCTGCTGGTTCTTCCCGATGAAGGCCAGAATGTATGACGGCAAATGCCCTTGAAGATTATCTTCTGATTATTCACATAGATTCCATCTTCTGGTCTTACTTCAACAGTCCTGAATCCAAACTTCTTGTGACATCTGATGAATGGTCTTTTTCCCTGCATTAATACTTACAACAACCTGATAAAGATTAGGGAACTCAGGATTCCATAGAGCGGGATTAGTGAAAGATCCTCTGATTATTGCTTTCCCTGTAGAATCCTTATTAACTATTGAAGAAATCTTGCCCCCGAAAGGTTTACCATCAAGAGTCTGTAACTGAGCAGTAACAGTTTTTGCATTTCCTTTTCCTTTTGTATAAACGTCCATATAAAATGAACCATCTGCCTTTGCATCAATTGCAACTCTGTCGATAAATTGTAAAGGAACAGCTTTCAGATAAACAGGGCGGAATATCCCTCCAAATACCCAATAGTCAGATAATCTTTCAGCCCTGTTAACACTCTCATTTGCTGATTCTTTAGTTACTTTAACTTCCAGAAGATTCTTCCCTTCCCAATTCAGAAGTTCTGTAATATCATACTTAAACTGGTAGAAGGCCCCCTGATGAATCGGTCCTGCCAGCTTTCCCGTTTATTTTTACCTCAGTATCTGTCATAGACCCTTCAAATACTATGAAGATCTTTTTCTGTTTCCAAAGTTTATTGACAGTGAACTCATATTTATACAGTCCTGTTTCATTAATCTCTCTATTTACTTTACCGTATAAATAGGAACCAAAACCCTGTAATTCCCAGTTTGAAGGAACTCCGATCTTGCTCCATTTATCCTTATTCATTCCATTGTTAATGAAGAAATCCCACTGAACAGTATGGTCTTTATCGAGACCTGACAAATATTGAATTTCGGTTTTCTGGGCCTGCAACGAAAAGAATCCGGAAAGAATAACTAACAATGTAAATACTCTTCTCATATAGATTTTTATTATTCAAAATGACTATCAGCTTTCAAAAGTAGAAATAAAAACTAACAGGGAGGAGTTATAATTTGATAAGAAGGTGAATAAATGTTAAGCTGCTTCAGGTTTAGAGTAAAATTTCTAAAATTTATTAATAATAGAATTTACTGCAAACTTAAGTACTTATATCAGATGCCTTTTCAACTGAAGTTGCCACTTCCGGTAAAATACCCATACGTTCATATATAGGTCTTACATATGGACGCATAGAAGGGAGTTTTATGAAATAGATAACAACACCTATTATGCAACCTGCCCCTCCAAGGATCAATGTAACAGGGGCACCAATTAGGCCGGCAAGGCTTCCGCCTATGAGACTGCCAAAGGGAGACATTCCCCTGAATGCCATAGCGTAAAAGCTCATTACACGTCCTCTCTTATTTTCCTCGGCAATAGTCTGAAGCAAAGTGTTGGTAGAAGCAACATGTAACATCATCCCCATTCCTGAGAACATCATTATTATGATAGAGAGCCACAAGACTCTTGACAGGGAAAAAGCTATCATCCCGGCTCCAAAAACCATGACAGCAAATGCAATCAGTTTGCCAAGTCCCAAAACGTTCTTCTTATTTAAGAGATAAACTGCACCAATAAGAGCCCCTGTGCCATAGGCACTCATAAGAAAGCCAAATGTACTTGCATTCCCATGAAGAAAATCTTTTGCAAAAACCGGTGCAAGAAGAGTCATTGGGGTCCCTATAAGGCTGACTAATGCTAAGAGCAATAACAGATACTTTATTGGTTTAAAACCGAAAGTGTACGAAAACCCTTGTTTTAATTGAGTAAGAACATGAGACTGGCTTCTTTTTTCAGGAATAATAATTATCTCCATTCTAAGCAAAGAAATTATAACTGCTAAATAACTCAGGCAATTTATTGCAAAGCACCATCCATCGCCAACAGTTGCAATCAATATCCCCGCAATGGATGGTCCTATTAGCCTGGCGCCATTTACCATTGATGAATTCAAAGCAATTGCATTCCCTAAATCCTGTTTTTTATTATCGAGCATATCAACAACAAATGCCTGACGGACAGGCATATCAAATGCATTTATAATCCCGAGAAAAATACTAAGTGCAATCAGATGCCAGATCATGACCACTTTTGTAAAGACTAAAATGGACAGGATAAGGGCCTGAACCAATGCCAGAGATTGAGTAATAAGCAATATCCGTTTTTTATCCCAGCGATCAGCAATGACTCCGGCAAAAGGAGCTATTATAAAAAGTGGTATTTGCCCTGAAAAGCCAACTACTCCAAGAATAAATGCTGAATTTGTCATCTTATAGACCAGCCATGTAACGGCAACCATCTGAATCCATGTTCCTATAAGTGACAGGCTCTGACCTCCTACAAACAACCTGTAGTTTTTATATTTCATTGCACGGAACATCAGACTGAACCTGCTGGTAAAGTCATCCATTTTCCGTCTGATAAATGCATTTTTTCCAGCTTTTGGCATTGAATATTTATTTCAATTGAACCTAATTAACTGATCTATCAAACTTTCCAGAACATAACAATCTCTATGGTGAATCTATGCTAAAACAAAAGTATAAAACAATTATATCCCTTCGGGAAACAGACTAAAAAAAATAACCTGATAAAACCACTATTATACTATTCTTCAATACCAATTTTAAGATATTAAAAACTTATACATCAGACATTTCCGACTTAATAAATTTTATTGTTTAAAATATATCTTCAACTAATATCAGGTTAGATCTTTCACAACGTTCCGCTATAATTTGATTTCCTGGCTGAGTCGATAGTCTCTCGATGAGGCTGCAGCACTAATTTTATAAACACCTTCTTCCACGGTCCATGATGAAGTATTCTCGTTCCAGTACGAAAGGTCAGATACCGGGATGCTCATGGTAAGTTCAACCACTTCACCCGGGTTGATCAGCGGTGTTTTGGCAAAAGCTCTTAACTCCTGTACAGGCCGGTCGATGTTTGTCTCCGGTATTGAAGAATAGATCTCAACAGCTTCTTTACCAGCTACTTTGCCCATATTTTTTACTGAAACGAAAATATTAATCATTTCATCGGCTACTTCCACCTTCATCTTTTGGTATTCAAAACTTGTGTATGACAGACCATAACCAAATGGATAAGAGACATCCAACTGCTTTTTATCAAATTGACGATACCCCACGTAAATACCTTCTTCGTATTTGGTGTAATCTACGTTTTTAATCTGCTCTTCAATTGCTTTTTCCTTTTTGGTAAACATAAACATAGAAAGGAGACTCATTGGAGTTCCGTCCATTGGAAAGTTAGCGCTCGAAGCATGGTCTTCAAGAGCATTAGGGAATGTCATGGTAAGTTTGCCGCTTGGGTTCACTTTACCGCTCAGTATGTCTGCTACAGAATTTCCCCCTTCCTGTCCACCTTGCCATGCAAGTAAAATGGCATCGGGTTTGTCTTTCCACGAAGCAGTCTCAATCACCCCTCCAATATTCAATACTACCACAACTTTTTTTCCGGCAGCATGAAAACTCTCACAAACATCACTAATCAGTTTCAGTTCTTCATTTGAAAGATCAAAGTCGTTTTCTTTTACACGATCCTTACCTTCGCCACTGTTCCGTCCAATAGTTATGATGGCCATATCGGCGGTATTTGAAGATTCAGACAGTAATTCTTTAGATGGAAGCATTTCAGGGGGACGTTTTGAGTTCATCATCTTTAGCATACCACCAGTCTTAAAGGCGTCCTCATTAGCTGCCTTGAAGTCCAAAAATGCTTTTTCGGAAGCTTCGTTTATTTTGAATCCAGCATTATTCAGGCCTTCCTTAAGCGAAATGGTGTAAGCTTCGTTCACATCTCCCGATCCTGTACCGCCTGCTATAAAAGCATACGAAGTTACTCCAAACAGGGCTATACTATTTACCCCTGTTATTGGCAGAGTGGCTTCATTTTTTAACAGCACCATTCCTTCAGAAGCAGATTGGCGGGTAACCTCTGCATGTGCTTTCAAATTGGGTTTGTTACTGTATTTATAGCCTTCCATCTTCTTCGATTTTATGATCAGCCTCAGAATACGTTTCACTGATCTGTCGAGGTCTTCTTCCGTAAGGTCACCATTTTTCGATGCTTTCATCAGGCTTTTATATTGTTTTCGGGTACCAGGCTCAAACAGATCGTTTCCGGCACTCAACTCAACCGGCGGGTTTGTTCCGCCGAACCAATCTGTCATCACCAATCCTTCGAAACCCCAATCGTTTCGTAGAATATCAGTTAGCAGGTCTTTACTGGCTGCATACATGTGTGCCATTAACCAGGTTGTACGACGACATAATAGTCCAGGGCTGAGCTTTTCTTACAATGATCTCGAATCCTTTAAGATATATCTCGCGCATTGTTCTATCAGAAACAATAACGTTGTTATTATTACGGTTTGTTTCCTGATTGTTTGCCACAAAATGTTTTACTGAGGTTCCTATACCGTTCGATTGTATGCCATTTACCATGGCAGCGCCGATATTTCCGGATAACATCGGATCTTCTGAATAATATTCAAAATTCCTTCCGCACAAAGGGTTGCGGTGGATATTGGCGCCAGGTCCGAGGATCACATCAATACCATATTCCAAACACTCATTTCCCATAGCTTTGCCTACCTGTTCCACCAACTCTGTATTCCAGGTCGATGCCAATAGAGTTCCAATTGGGAAGGCTGTGCAGTAGTAAGTATTAGTGTCGTTTTTTCTTGTGGGCTGTATACGCAATCCGGCAGGACCATCAGAAAGATTAATTGAAGGAAGCCCCAATCGCGGGACAGAAACGATTGTACCAACAGCACCGGCAACTCCGTCCTTTGATCCCAAACCAACTCCAGAGGCCATACCAGATCCTTTTACAAGCCTTACTTTTTCTTCCAGATTCATTTGCGACAAAGCGTCGCTCACTCTCGCTTCAGGTGGTTGTCGGGCATCTTCGTAAATATCCAAAGTACCATTACGGTTTAAATCTTTGAATGTGTAACCGGCATATGAGATTTCTTTTATTTCAGCTTTACTGAACTTGTCCTTTTTATCAATGTGTAAAAACTGCCTATTGATATAAATTGCTCCAAAAACAATAATCATCAATGCCAACCCAAGCAGAGTCAGCAATACCTTAAGCGCAGCTTTTAGAATTTTTTTCATCTGTTTTTATTTAATGTTATAGTTTCCAACTAATGTGAGTAGCTGGTAATGATTTTCTTTTGCAATTCTGATAGTATTATTTTATACCCTCTTCAAATATATTAAAAATTAATATAGAGCATTGCCTCAAATTATTTGTATAACTCTTTGCGTGATAAATAAGTAATTAGAAAAACACTGACTTTCACCAAAGAGGTTTTGATCTCTTAAAGTCATTTCTTAACTCACTACCTCACGAATGTAATCGGGACACTCTCTATTTCGCAAGGCAGGTTGACAAATGAACACATTTTCATTCTCAATTCCCATTTTTCTCACAAGCTGTTACATGACGGATTCTCCGGGCTGATACCAGAAGAGGAAAGCGAAGAACAGAGTGACGTGCAATCCTTTCATCTGTTCCCCGTTCCTTTTATTTATTACCTCCCCCTAATACCACTTTCGGAGGGAAATCGTCTTAACTTATTACTATTCTGTTGATTATGTTCAATTCAAATTGAAGTCAAAGTCTTTCTGGCTTCTTTATCCGGATCATTTTTTACCTCACACTTATCATCCAGAATCATTGTCTCTCCATTTGCCATTGTATATCTTTGGCCAATCAGGAAGTCCGGCTCCTTTAGGATTGCCAGTCTTCATGAACTGTACAAGTGCGTCTGACATCTTTGTAGCTAAACTCCTTGGTCTTGCACCTCCCCCTGTGTGAGAAATCTGAACATCAGTATTATAAAACCAGAAACCAATATCCATAGTATGAAAGGCTCTCAGTCTTCCATCAAAGAGAGGAGTATTCCAGCCAAACCAGGCAAGATAAACTGGGGCCTGTTGCTGTGCTTTTGCATTTGCCGTCGCAATAGTCTGCAGTCTGTTGCTTATAGCCATTGATAATATTTCTATTGGCTTTTTGTCAGGGAAATTCTTTGCATAGGCATCAATGACATTTGATGCATTTCCAGCCAAAGAGACTCCAAAGCCTCTTGTTGTTTTGGCTAACTCTTTAGCTTCATCCAATGTAATATTTTCAAGTGATGAGTCGAACGAACTTGGTGATCTTTCATTAAATGTACTACAGATTATCATAGGTATTTCTGATGATAATTCACTGGAATAGAAAGGTTGTTGAGGAATGTATATTCCATCGGCGACAGGGCCAAATCCTCTCATCATACCAGCTGCTCCGGATTCTTTTCTTAATCTTGCACTGGCCTTATTAGCAATTGCATAATAGTCCTTCCAGGGCATTTCCTGCAGTTTATCAATTTGAGATACCGACAACCCTGCTTCCTTAAGAATATATGATCCAAGTTTTTCAGAGGAATCCTTATGCCCGCCACTAAGCGTATTCCCACTTAATGCAACCGCTTTATGGAACAAACCTTTAGCGGATGGCATTGCAGTAAGAGTACAAACTTTTGCGCCTCCTCCTGATTGACCCATTATAGTTACATTATTCGGATCACCTCCAAAATTTGAAATATTATCACGAATCCATTCCAGGGCAGCAACTATATCAAGCATACCAACATTTCCGGATGCTGCAAATTTTTCACCTCCGACTCCTGCAAAATTTGCGAAACCCATCGGCCCCAGCCTGTGATTCAGAGAACAAAAAACAATATTTCCCTGACGACTCAAATTTTCACCATGGTACTCCGGATGTTCAATCGAATTTCCACTAGTAAATCCTCCTCCATGAAGCCAAAGTAATACCGGTCGTTTTGTGTTGTCTTTATATCCCGGGGTCCATACATTAATCCCAAGACAGTTTTCACTTACATCATCATAATGCCAGTAGTCAGTAAAGGCCAGATATCTGTTTGCATAAAAATTATCCAGTAATTGTGGTGCTGAATTAGGCCAGTAGACAGCAGGGTAAACTTCTTTCCATGGATCAGGCTTTTGTGGAGGCATGAATCTGTTTTTTCCCTGATGTATTTGCTCCATAAGGTATTCCCAGGAAATTATAAATGTCCCTGTGAATAAAGCCTCTCACTTTCCCATATGTGGTATCAGCAACTGCAATGTTGTCACCAATAAAAAGTATCTGACCATCTTCATCTTCCTTTTTTACGGCAGGCGAAGTGCAAGAGGTTAATGAAAGCGCTGAAGTCCCAAGAGTTAATCCGGCAGCGCCTGCACCCAGATTCTGAATGAATTTACGTCTGTTTGATTTCATGACAACTAAGTTTAAATTAGATTCTATTGTTTTATAATGGTATACTTACTCTATTCTTTTAGCAATATGATCGTAACAAAGCGAGATGAGTCTGAGAAAACAGAGATCCTCCTCATCGACATTACTGTTCTATTAACTGTACCCCACAAAACTACTGACAGCATTAATCGACTAATCCAGATTTTGCTTTCTTCCTGCCTCTGCCCAATGCCTCAATTCATCAATTGATTTGCCAAATTGTTCTGGTGTGAAATTACTTAGATGAATGAGGCGATTTTTTTCACCTGTTTCTTTTCTATTTACAATTCTCTGATCCAAATATTTCTGAATGTTGTCGGATTACCATGTTGCTGTAACTGTATTGGGCCATCTCCATGTTCCTTAATTATATATTGTGGAATACCCGGGAAAAAAGTAGGGCCTTGTATAGCTACATTATTCTGAACCAACACTCCGTTATAAATAATAGTTATTCTCGGAGGGGTAAAATATGTTGCGCTATCCTTAAAACGAGGAGCAGTATAAATGATCTCATATGTTTGCCATTCTCCTTCTTTTCTGCTCGGATTTACCAATGGAGCATATTGCATATATACAGCACCTGCCTGTCCGTTGCGATAAGTACGATTACTGTAGCTATCAAGTATCTGGACTTCATAATTCCCTTGAATAATTATACCGCTGTTACCTCTGTCCTGCCCTGTAACTGTTGCCGGCAAACCAGTCGGAGTCTTCCATTCTATGTGTAACTGGAAATCTCTAAAAACACGTTTTGTCTGTGCTGTACCTGAGGAACTGTCGGTTGCATACCACCATCTTTTACAATCCACGTAACCGGTTTCTTTCCACCAGGGCCACCTCTTCCCCATGTGACTTCTTCCCATTCATTAAGATCCTTACCATTGAATAAAATTATAGCATCTGAGGGTGGATCACTATCGATTTTGCCTGGATCAATTTGCGTAACTTCGGGATCCATAATATGTTTCACATTAGTAAAAAACATATTCTTCTGCATAGGTGTCAGGGAATCAAATGAGTTTGTGAATTTTTTCATTATTGCTTCCTGTTCAGCAAAGTTAACCTGCATCCGCCCGGCTGGTGCTTTTTGTTGTGCAGTAATCAACCCACACGAAGATACCAGCAACATTAAGATAAATAATTGTTTCATTTTAATCAAAGAGTTAAAAATTAAATAATTAAACTTATATATTCAATTGATGAGATAAGATATAACAGCCCATAAGACAACACTTAAATTAGTCAGGCTCTTTTATCTTTACTTCTCCCATTTTTAAAATTTCAAACCTGACTTTGTCTACAAATTATTTTTTCCCTTCGGGATTCTGTTATTTAATACTATTTCCCCTTATATCCGAACAATTTTGTATTGCATTAATAATTAACCCATTCGTGAGATTTAAAGAATCAATAATAGTTATAATCCAATGAGGATTATAATCATCAGGCTTTATAAAATTAACTAATATTTTAATAAGTATTTCTTAAAAATCTATAAAAAGAGCAATTACTTACAGTTAGTTGTAATTTGTTGAAATAAACTGATATGAGTGTCCAGGAATATTCTGCATTAAAAAAATATTGAACAGAGAATATTGCAAATTGCAAGTCTAATTAATAATTTTATATTTCTGTTAATCGACCTTAAGGTGACTTTCATTTTCAGATGCAGAATGAAATAAGAAGATACTCCGTTCAACACCCTTTACTTAAGAATTATATCAAATTCTACTGGGAAATTCATATGGAGCATGCTCAGCTTAACCACAAGATAATTCCTCAGAGAAATATTAATCTGAGATTCAATTTGAATGAGACTCCTCATTCTGTTATGCTCTCCTGGTACTGATCTATTGCTTGAAGATATATACTTTTCAGGCTTACAGGATCATTTTAAGAATGCCCATTTAAAATTAAACGGCAAGGTCGATGTGCTTGGAGTTTGTTTTTTCCCTGATGGGTTTTACCCTTTTTTAAAAATTCCTGTTTCTGAACTTAAAAATCAATTCCTGGGAGCCAGAGAAGTTGGATTTAAGCTGGCAAAAAATATCAGTGAACGATTGAAAGATGCTCCCGATATTTCTGCTCGATTAACGATTCTCGAAAATGAGTTGGTTTTACTTCTTGTTAATGGCAACCAAACTCCGAAAATATTTCGACAAATTTTTAATGCTCTCAGACAAAGCGATAACACTATGCAAATAGCTGAATTTTGTCAACGGAACAACATCAGCATACGCAACATGGAACGCATGTACAATAAATATGTTGGAGTATCAGCTAATACTTTTAGTACTCTTAATCGGTTTCATAAAAGCTTAAACAAACTTCTTTTTAGCGATTATTCGAAATTATCTGACTTAGCCTATGACAATGGTTATTTTGATCAGATGCATTTCATCAGGGAATTCAAGCGTTTTGCAGGAAATACGCCCAAAACCTTTGTTCATACAAAACGATTCCATATTACAGATAGGAAAATTAACCTAGCTGTCGTTTTTATACTATTTCAATAATATATTACCTCCTAATTTTGTCTCATTAACTTTTAAATCAAAAGAATTATGAAGACAATTATTACAGAATTTGTAAAATTCAAGGTGTTGGAAACTACAACTGACGAACAGCTGATTTATCAAAAGCAGATATCTTAAATGATTTCCAGAAAGAACAAGATGGGTTTATTGATGCTGAACTTGTGAAGAGTGTTAAAGAAAATGAATGGTATCTTATTTACCATTACGAAAATATGGAAAAGGTAAAAGTCATTGGTGAAAAATGCGTAGCAGTAAAGTGTTTGATGAATTCACTCCCACTCACTGTTCCAGGAAGCCTGAGTGTGACTTTCTATCAACAGTTTAAAAAAGTGGTAGTTTTGTGATTCAGGAGTGGAAAGAATTTAACCATCAGGTAAGTTTAAAAAACTACTCCTGAACTACTAATTATCTTGTATAATGCAGAATAGAAATATTAAAAACAAAATTTATGTTTAATGAAATAGGCCCGGGCATTTTCGATAACACATATATCCAACATCATGAAATAGTTGACGAAGATTTTCTGCTTTGCTATAAGGATAATCAGATATTATTAAAGAAAACAGGAGTTGATTATGAAATTCCAAGGAAAATGGATTTCCTTGAATTCCCTGATTCACCGGTTTATTTATTTTCAATCCATTCCAACCATTGTTTCGGATTAGTTGATTTTGATTTTCGTCATCCTCTATTTGAATTCCATGATATTTTTATTCTACGAAACCTGAAAAACAAAGAGTTTGCATGGATCGGGTCCGTAGGCCATCAATTGATGACTTGGTACAAGGATAACAGATATTGCGGAAGATGCGGCTCCAGAACTGAATTGAAAAAAGATGAGAGAGCAATTGTTTGTCCCGAATGCAACCGGGTTATTTTTCCAAAAATATTACCCGCTGTCATTGTAGCAATCACATGTAACAATAAAATATTGCTGGCAAAAGGCAAAAACTATAAAGGTGATTTTTATGCACTCATTGCCGGTTATGTCGATATTGGAGAATCAATCGAAGAAACAGTTGTAAGAGAGGTAAAAGAAGAAGTTGGATTGGATATTAAGAACCTGAAATATTACAAAAGCCAGCCCTGGCCCTTCTCCTCTTCACTCATGCTGGGCTTTACTGCCGAAGCAGATGATAACCAACATATAATAATTTATGAGAAGGAAATTTCAGAAGCAGGGTGGTTTGCGAGAGGAAATCTGCCTCCTCATGCTTCCAGTGTTAGTATATCAGGTGATTTAATCGATTCTTTTGAAAAGGGTTTGTTCTAATTCAGAGAAATACAGATTTTAAAGTCTTTTGAGGAAAGATTCTATTGTAAGTCAATAAATTGCCGCTTAAAACATGATATAAAACGAAAATATTAAAAACTATACCTCTCAAAGCTAATAGACACTAAGCGTTAGGCCAGATTATTATCGACAGCTACAGTTCATACAGGGCATTGTCCCTATAACAAAGCAAGAGGATGTAAGTTTTATTTATGTCTGGTACAAACAATTTAATCAACTGAAGTGTTATTGTAATAATAAATTTACCAGGCCGGGGCCAAAACCGATCAAGTCGGGCAATTGAAAATCGTAGAATCAGTACAATAAATCAAAAACAGTTACTTTCTTAGCATTAAAATAAAATTATTCATTGATGAAAAAAATAGTGCTACTATCCAGTGATTTGCCTGTTAACAGTGCAGGTAAATTTTAGCCAGGATTGCGAAACCCAGGCGGCAAACAAACCATCAACCTGGTCAGGGGGCAGGACGATTTTAACGGGGCAGTATCCAGTAATCTTAAACCAAAGTCACTGGGACATATCCAAAATGAAACCAAATCTTGAAAAAGCAGAAAGCTGGATAAAAAACATGCTGACAGGATTTACTGGTGCAAAACTTCTTATAGTAATGAATATTCTCTTGATCCGATTGATTTTACCAATCTCCCGGAGGACTCCCTGAGTGCTTCATATGATAAACAGTTTTACCGGGCAACTGCTATTAAAGGATACTACAGTTGTAAAATGAGGTTTTTTGCCTATTACTGCAACGACAACAGCAATAACATAATTACTGAAGCTGAAAGCGGCTCTTATATTCAGGTGGTTTTTAATAATGTATTTGCCTCAGGTATGTGTGAAGATGTTGGCGTATTTAAATTAACGGGAAACCTGCTTTTAAGATATTTGAAAAAGATCACAGCTGATGGACGGATTGATTTCTATGAGATGCGTGCAAAATCAAACAACGATGACACCTATACTTCAAAACATGATTATATCATCATCCGCAACAGCGACAAACCTGTATTTATTCCCATCACCAGGCAAGAATATCTGCAACAAATGCTAAAGGATATTGAAACATACAGAACAAAACGGAAGAAGGAAATATCCGGAAATTTATACCGTACAGGCAAAGCAGTTTGAAGACGAAGTGAAAATTAAAAAACAATACGATAAAAATTATACTCAGGAAAAAGAAGCACTTGAAAGAAAACGTTTTGCAGAGGACAATAGTCCTGAGAAAATGGACAAAGACATTCAAAAAAGTAGATTCTGATGCAAATTCGGCAAAGGAAGTAGTTATAAAATATCAGGGCAAACCTCAGGAATGGCTTAGTCGCAGTTTTAGTAATTTTTATCCCTATGAAACATATTCCGCAGCAGGATTTAACAGAATATTTAGACAAACTTGATGTCTTTGCGGAAAGCAAAGAGGACCTCTCAAGAACTTATATTGTCACACTAAACCCTGAATATTTTAACAACAAGCTAAGCGTTGATGTACCCCAGTTAATCTGCGTGCATTTACCAAAAGGCACTTATCCTCACATGCTTAAAGTTGCAAAACTGATTAAACAGCCAGGGGCCCTGTCGCCGTTAGAAGCAATTTTAAATCAGGGCAATACCCAATCACCCCGGTAAGTCCATACTGAAATATCAAAACAATAAAAATTAAGCATATTTCTTAAATTTGTCAAAGATGAAAAAGATATTCATTCTGTTTCTGGTCCTATTTACAACATATAATTCCTTTGCCCAGAAGAAGTTGGTCCCAGCCTCTCAATCAGAATTAACAGGCATTTCTTTGCCTGCCGGGAGTCTGCAGGATAAAAGAATTTTAAGCGTGTCTGCTGCGAATATGCTTATGGAAATGGAGAGTAAAAAAACTAATCGATCAGTGTCGAATACTGAGGTATTTACATTGCCGGCTGCCAGTTCCAGTGGATTTGATCAAAATATACTGATACAAAAACTCTCTGAATTGGGCTGGAATGTTTCGGTGGCAGATGGAGACAAACAATATGCCTGGCTACAAAAAGAAAATCAGAAGATTCTGATGTATTTCTCGGGGAATTTAAAAGAGAGTAATCTTGTATTTTTCGAAGGCCTCCGAAATGGTTGCCTCGGGAACTAAAGAGAATAACAGCAACATTCAAATGGCACAAACAGAGAAACCACAAACCAAAAATGCAGTGGGGATACCTAAAGAAACTGTTCCGGCTGAGCCGGTTAAGCCAACTTATCAGCAGGCTTCTAATGCCGGATTCGCGTTCACCACAACTAATTTTGATGATGGATGGACAAGTTCTGTTCAGGACGACTGGGTACAGGTAACAAAAGGAAATATCAAAGTCCTGATACATTACCCGAATAAGCAGGCCGATGCATACAATTCAGTAGTGATGGATGGGCTGAAAAATGCATGGAATGTATTGGTTGCACCTAAATACAGTTCTGCATCCAATTTCGAATTTAAGCCACTCACCAACTGGGAACCCATAGAATTTGCAGAAGCTGATATGGTTGAAAAATCGTCAGGACGCCAGGTTCATGTGGTGCTATTTAAAAAAGATTATAACAGTGGTGGAGGTAAGTATGTTGAGTTTATAACTCCGGACTAAAACATCATTTGAACAGGAATTTGGCCCTTACCACCAGGGTTCTTCAGGATGGGAGAGAATGGAAAAAATGGCTATCGTATAACAAATTTGCAGTTGCGGCGTCTGATCTTTCGGGCAAATGGACCAGTGATTTTTCAGGTACAATTCAATACGTAAATGCAAATACCGGGTTTGATGCAGGCATGGATACACATGCATCGAAAGAAAATTTCCAGTTCGGTCCTGGACAATAATTATCAATGGGATCTTGGTGTTGCAAGTGGTGCTGTTGGAAATATTAAATTTCAAAGTGTAAAGTCGGGCGGCGATTTCTCGATGGCAAACAACTGGCAGATAAGTTTTTCAGATATAGAAGGTAAGCCCAGAACTTACGATGTCTATTTCTCCTGCATAAAAGGAGTAAGGATTTTATGGATTGATGATAAAGCTTTTGGCAAAATCAATTAATGGCAATAATCCATGTCTCATTCCGAATTATACAGATAAGTTGAGTAATCTCAAATTGATTTTCTGAAAGTAACAATTCCTTAAGAATCAAAACAGACAGCAAAACAACAGGCTACATAACCTATATCCGGTGACTAAGCGAAAATCTCAGAAATTACTCTGCCTCTTTTAACTTTTTTCAGTAAGGTTTCCTGCTTATACTATTTCATACCAAAAATCAGAGGGAAGCCAAATACTACAAAAATTATCCAGATCAGATAAACAGGTAAGTACCTGGCAATTGTTAACTCAACTTCCCTGATCAAACCCTTTTTGAAGTTTACTTTATACAAATCAATAATTAACAAAACCAGGTTACCTAAAATTAGGACATTTGAACCAAGAATAGCTAATCTGTTTGGTGTTATGCCGAATGTACCCAAACGATAATAAATTGCTGATAAGGCAATTAAGTCAATAATTACTGTTATTATTGAAAGAATGAATAAGGTCATTTCATTGAATTTCTGTTTTCTGATTATTGATGTTTCTGAAATGGAAAAAACGATTACAGCCATAACGCCCAGCAGCATAATATTGAACATCAGTAAAAATTCACGATCGCTGTATGGGATCCTTCCCTGAAATTGCGAGGGCCACTAAGAAATATTATGGCTGTAAGCAAAACCAGCGGGCTGAAAATATTGGCTATTATTGGAGCTATCTTATTCGTTAACTCATTATAATTCTTTAGAATATATGCTGCCACAATTGGCACTGAAACTGCCCCAATGATTACAACATTTTTCATATAAAAATTTTCTATATTAATCCCTATTGCTCCAAATAAGCCAACAGTAATGCCAGTCAAAATACCACCGGTGATAACTATTAATGCCATAAGAATTGCCATATCACCATTATATCTTATAAACTCAATTCGTTTGATTTTATCATTTATATTAAAATCAATATGAACCAGTCCAAAAATACACCACATCAGTAATGGCAAATGAAAATACACCAGATTTATCGAGTCACTATCCGTGACTGATGGTAAAAGATTAACATATAGGGTAAGAACAAAATAAGTAACAATTACAGGTGTAAGCCGTTTTATCTCATAGATTTTCTTAATCGATAGAGTATAAAAAGTCAGTCCGAAGAATACAATTATACCTGCATTTTTCCAATAAAAAATCTCAGTCATCCTGATGTTAAAAATATTCGGAATTTTAATAAGAAATCCAGTTATCAGACAAGCAAGTATCATTATGAAAATATCCTGCAGATTAGATTTTTTAATCTTTTCCGGCAGTTTATTGTAATCCAGTCTGATCTTCCAGAATTTTGACAATTCATATTTATCAATCGCTGCATAAGCTTCTTCAAAACCTGCTCTAAAAGCGATTTTGTCATCCTGATATAATTGCTCCAGTTTCTCAGGATTGTTAATGAACTCTTTAATTCTCTCTTTCATAATTATTTGAATAATATTGACAATTACAAATTTGGAACAAAATAAAACTAATGTTCCCGGATCAGTTTTTCAAGAGCTTTTAAATGATGTTTAAATTCGGATATTCCAGCTTCAGTTGCCGAGTAGCTTGTATTTGGTTTTCGGCCGATGAATTGTTTATGAACTCTTATCATACCCTTTTCCTCTAAAGCTTTAAGATGACTCGCAAGATTCCCGTCAGTTACTTCCAGAGTCTCTTTAAGACTCTTAAAATCATAGGATTCGTTAACCATTAAAACTGACATAATCCCCAATCTTATCCTGCTTTCAAAAATCCTGTTTATGTTCGAAATAAGATCTTTCATACCTCATATTTTCTGTACATTGCCAGACCGTAGATAATATGTAAGATACCGAAACCAAACACCCAGAATATAAGACCCCAGCCTGTAATAAAGGCGGATACAAGGCCGGTCAGTATTTCAAGTATTCCGAGATAAAAAATTTCATCAAAAGTGAACTTACCTGCACTGACAAGAGCCAGACCATAAAAAATAAGAAAACATGGAACTATTAATTGAATATTGTTCTGAACCAGTAGTACAATAATAAATACGCCTCCGGTAACAAGGGGAATAAGAAGGTTTATCAGCAGCTTCAGGGAGGTGGGAGTCAAAAATTTCTTCCCTCCCCTTTTTGCCTTTTTAATTGATAAACCTAGTGCAAATGCCATAGCTATTAAAAGTACAATAGCGGCATCCACCATAAGCTGCCATCTTAGAACCAATGTGTCTTGTAAAGAAAGAACTCTTAAATAGTCTTCATACCGAATGCTTCCATTATCAAGAATAAAAAAATATGCAACAAGTGCTCCTGCAATTGCCGTAATCCCTGCAAATACTCCTGAAAGGCCACTAAGTGAAAGAAATCTGGAGGATTCTTCCATCATTTTCCTGATCGCTTTTAAATCCTCGAGCGAATTTATATCATTTTTCATATTTAAAAGTACTTTGAATTACAAAGTTCAAAATAAATTTTATATGATCAAAGTTTTTTAACTTTTATTTTATTGACTTAAAGCAAAAACTTACAGTTTGCTCAAAACAGATACTTCAAATTTTTTGTCTGTAAAAGAAAACACGTAGAGTTTTCGCAATTCAATAGGTGCCCAGTTAGTTTTACCTGACAGAAAGCCGGGACATATCAAAATAAGCACTGGCTATTTTGCACCAACTATTTTCTAACTGGAAAAGGTAACAGAATTAAATGGAAATTATACCCAGTGATTTTCCTGTAGTATTTTCATAAAGCTGCTTTGCTAATTCTGCCTTATCCTTACTGAAAGCCGGGTTCATGTAATTAGCTTTCATATAGGAATCATAAGCTTTGTCATATTCTTTCATATACATATAATAATCACCCTTCGAGTCATATACGTTTGGATTTTCCGGTTCAAGCTCAATGTATTTATCGAATGCTTCCTTCGCCTTATCTCCCTGTTTTAGAGCTAGATATGCATACCCCAGCTGATTATAGAACGTTGCCTGATCGGGAGCAACTTCTATTGCCTCTTTTAAGGTTTCAACCATGGCAGTAGAATCACCTGACAGCGATTCAAAATTAATAAGGTTACTATAAGAACCCGGATCATTCGGATACATTCCTACAAGCTTCTTCCCAAAACCGACAAGGTCAGTATGACCCTGCTTCAAACTGACCAATGCATTTTTCAAAACCATCTCTCCGTCACTAAGGTTTTCTTTGCAATTTATTGCATCCTGAGCGTACTTTACAAAATCATTTTCGTCCCGGTTCAGAAGGTAGTAAAATGCCAGCTGGTAATTTGCCATGAAAAAATCTTTATCCTGAGCAAGAGCTTCATGAAAAGTTTCAAGTGCCTTATTCAGATTAACGTCATCATAATATTTCATTGCCTTATAATATAGTGATAATGCTGATTTTGAACTTGTAGTTATCGGCATAAATTTATTTGTTGCCGGCTGTGAATAAATCAATGTTCCTGTTATCAGCAACATTGTTAAAAGAATAATTCTCTTCATCTTTCTGAATTTTTAGTTAATTAAATACTGTAAATCTATATGCCTTTAAAAACAAAAGTGTTAACTCATAAAACATATATATAACAAATAAAGACCTATATCTGTTTAATAAACAAATATTTGAAACCACATTTTTTTCAGGATACTGTAGTTCAATGCTAATCGGGAGTAGCAACTCAGGTATTAATAAAACAGCCTTCGTTATAAACCAGATGTTTCCAAGATTATATGGTAGTGTAATTAGATTGTTTTATTTTTACTATAGTTCTAAAATACCATCGCAATGAAAAGCAAGGCGATACCACTTTTTTTATTAATATATTTAATGCTGTTATCCTGTAAATCAGGCACTAAAAATAACGAGTCTGTCAATAATCGGAATCTTCCCTTTGACACAGGATGGAAATTCATGCGCGACAGTGTATCGGGAGCAGAGAATCCCTCATTCGACGACTCCGGATGGCGTACCCTAGATCTTCCTCACGACTGGAGTATTGAGAATTTTGCCGATAACGATAATGAAGATCATATCGGACCCTTTACCAAAACGAGTGAAGGGGGCATTTCCACTGGTCATGTAAAAGGCGGCACAGGCTGGTACAGAAAACATTTCGATGGTGGATAATTCATTCAATATCGAAAAATGTATCCTTATGTTTCGATGGTGTATATATGATTAGCACTGTTTGGGTGAACGGGAAAATGGCAGGAAATCATTACTATGGATATACCCCATTTTCTTTCGACATCACCGGGTTGCTGATCCCCGGATCTGATAATATAATTGCTGTTGAGGTAAAGAATCCCGGGAAAAACAGTCGATGGTACAGTGGATCAGGGATATATCGTCACGTATGGCTCACTGTAACCAATCCGCTCAGAATAGCTGAAAACGGTCTGTTTGTTACAACAAACTTACTTTCAAAGGACACAGCTCAGATTCAGTTGTCTGTTAAACTGAAGAACAATGGAACCAGAAAATTCCGAAGGAAAGCTTGTGACTCTTATCAGTGACCTGAATGACCAGGTTATTGAAAGGAAGGAGAAAATGATAGATATTGGCCCGGATGAAATTCTTACTGACAAACAGTCGCTCAGGATGATACACCCTTCTCTATGGTCAATCGACAATCCCCACCTGTATAAGGCCACATCCCAAATTGTGGTAAAAGGGAAGATAATTGACAGCTATTCAGTGCTGTTTGGGGTAAGAACTCTTGAATTCAGTGCAGAGAAAGGATTCCTCCTTAATGATATTCCTCTTGAGCTTAAGGGTGCATGCATGCATCATGACAATGGTTTACTTGGCTCTGCAGCTTTCGACCGTGCAGAGGAGAGACGTGTTGAAATAATGAAAGCCAACGGATATAACGCTATCAGAACCAGTCATAATCCTCCTTCGAAACAATTTCTGGATGCCTGCGACCGGCTTGGAATGCTCGTAATCGACGAAGCATTTGATATGTGGGAACATCCTAAAAATCCTCAGGATTACAGTAACTATTTCAAAGACAACTGGAAAAGGATCTGCAATCGATGATCCTGCGTGACCGTAACCATCCCAGTGTGATTGCCTGGAGCATAGGAAATGAGATTTATGAAAGAGCCGATACATCAGGCCAGCGTATTGCAGAGCAACTGGTCAGGGGAAGTAAGATCACTTGACAGTACACGGCCTGTAACTGCTGCCATATGTGAATTCTGGGATCGACCCAGGTATGACATGGTCAGCTACTGAACCAGCATTTGCCAGCCTTGACCTGGGAGGATATAATTATCAGTGGAAACAATATGAAAATGACCACAAAAAATTCCCTTCCAGAATTA
>CAVUJY010000003.1:0-199258 GCA_963741935.1 uncultured Bacteroidales bacterium
TCGAACTCAAGTTGTTCCAGGACCAGAAGGACACCATCAAGCTCACCTCCCTCGTCTCCTCCGTCGTCGACAAGGACACCCAGGAAAAAATTGATATCGTCAAGGAACGACTCAAACGCAACTACGGCTACGATGAGGACTCTGCCACCGATGTCCTCAACTACGTCGCGAGCATTTTCGCCCGCGGCGACGTCAAACGCGGCAGTCACTAATGGGTTTGCAAGGAGAAACGTCTTCCGTTTGATCTGACCCCTCCCCCCTTGTGGGGGAGGATTGGCGTGGGGGGGGGCGGTTCGGGCGAATCCTCTTCTCAAAGCTCCGACCCTTCCCTCTTCGTAGGCTGGGCACCGCCCACCATTCCTTCATCGCCGGAGACCTCTCGGTGTTTTGGCCGATCGATAGCAAATCGAAACCGAGTCATCAGCACGTCTGGCTGATCGAAATGCCGCTTCTCGCCATCCTGGCCATTTGCGGAGGTCTTCTGGCGGTCGTGCTTCCGCTCATCCTGCGGCATCCCTGGCCCTTCGGCCTGGGCTCGGTCGCGATGATGTGGGTCGGAGTCCTATGTCTTCTCATATCAAAACTGTCCCTTTTTCGTCAGGGCCTCTGGGCCTCCTGGGGAACACATCGGATGTCTCGGCCCAACGCCAGATTCCACCGAACCGGATACGGAATGGTCGGACTCGGGATTGCCTGGCTCCACCTCGTCGGGTGGCTGAGCATTTCATCGTAAAACACAATAAGGTTTCCTGATGTCATCCACCTCCGAAACCATCCTCGTTCCCTATGAAGAACGTCTCCGAAACGACCGAAGCTGGAGCATGGCCGAGGGCGACCGCCACTTTCAGCGCACGGACGAGGTCTTCAAAACTCTTGAACGAATCACACGACGCCTCAAGGACCTCAACATCCCCTATGCCGTCGCGGGTGGAATGTCTCTGGACGCCCACGGGTTTCGCCGCCTCACCGTCGACGTCGACATCCTCGTCACCCTCGACGGCCTAACCTGATCCACGACCGGCTCGACGGTCTCGGCTATTTGCCACCTTTCACGAACAGCAAGAACCTCCGCGACACCCAGACCGGCGTCCGCATCGAATTCCTCGTCACCGGCGACTACCCCGGAGACGGCAAACCCAAACCCGTCGCCTTCCCCGACCCCGCCGAGGCGTCGATCGAGCTCGACGGTATCCGCTTCCTCACGCTCCCTGCCCTCGTTGAACTCAAACTCGCCTCCGGCCTCACCGGCGGCCTCGCCCGCCTCAAGGACTTCGCCGATGTCGTCGCCCTGATCCAGACCTTGAACTTACCCCGAGATTTCGTCGAAAAACTCAACCCTTACGTCCAGGACAAATACCTCGAACTGTGGAACGGCCTCCAGGAACCCCCTCAGAACCCTGAATCCGAGCGAACCTTTCACCAATGGTGCAGAATCAAAGAATTTTTGATTTCCTCGCGCCCTCGGCGCCTTTGCGTGAGCTCTCTTCCCCTCCCCCAAAAACCTTGCGGAACCCCTGACACCCCGAATTCCCTCCCACTTTGACTTGGACAAAAGCAGACTCCCGGAATACAATTTGCTGTAGAGGTTTGAGCGGGTCCTTTAGCCTCTGGCTCCTGGGTCGATCTCGGCCACGGATTCACACCCGCCCCTTCGATTTCCGGCCGCTTTCACCCTCCTCTGATCTTTGGTTTTCAAACTCTGTCGGGCCGCCCAAGGCGCGAGCACACCGTGCTGCGCTATCGGGCATGGGCTGGAACAGGAGACGCTCGGCCATGCGCCGGCGTGTCTCTCAAACCGCAACGGCGAGGACCTGGCCGTGGTACGAAAGATCGAACGGGACGCCAACCGCTTCAAACAAATCGTGCGAGGCAAGATCAAATCTGACCTCCGCAAATATATTTCGCATGGCGAAATGATCGGCAAGACCGGGGGCGAGCTGGTCTCCATCCCCATGCCGTCCATCGACATCCCCGAGTTCCGCTACGGCTCCCGAAACTCCGGAGGCGTCGGACAGGGCCCCGGTGACGTAGGAACCCCCATCGGCCGCGCCCCCGATGGCGACGAGCCAGGCGCCGCCGGCGACTCCCCCGGCCACCACATTCTGGAGGTCGAACTCACCCTCGACGAACTCGCCGAAATCCTCGGCGAGGGCCTCGAACTCCCCCGCATCGAGCCCAAGGGCCGCGCCAACATCGTCGAGGAAAAAGACAAGTACACCGGCATCCGCCAGGCCGGCCCCGAATCCCTCCGCCACTTCAAACGCACCTACAAAAAAGCCCTCAAACGCCAAATCGCCAGCAATCAGTACAACCGCGACGACCCCCGCGTCATCCCCGTCCGAGAGGACAAACTCTACCGCTCCTGGAACCCCATCGCCCTCCCCCAAACCAACGCCGTCGTCTTCTACCTCATGGACGTCTCCGGCTCCATGACCGACGAGCAAAAAGAAATCGTCCGCATCGAGGCCTTCTGGATCGACACCTGGCTCAAATCCCAATATGATGGCGTCACCACCCGCTACATCATTCATGATGCCATGGCCAAGGAGGTGGATGAGCATACCTTCTACCACACCCGGGAATCCGGAGGCACCCGCATCTCCTCCGCCTACAACCTCGCCAACAAGCTCATCGACGCCGACCACCCCACCGCCGACTGGAACATCTACGTCCTCCACTTCTCCGACGGAGACAACTGGGGTGAGGACAACAACCAGTGCATCAGCCTGCTCCAGGACCAGATCCTCCCCAAGTGCAACCTCTTCGGCTACGGCCAGGTGGAGAGCCCCTACGGCTCCGGAGAGTTCTACCGGGAACTCGAGGAAGCCTTCGAGGAACTCCCCAACCTCGCCCTCTCCGAGATCCGCAACAAGGAAGGCATCATGGACTCCATCAAGGAATTCCTCGGCCGAGGCCGCTGACAATCCCGAAACGCCGGAGCCTTTCCCATGTCCTCCGCCCTCGAATCCCAGAGCCTCGCCTCGTCGGCTCGCGATACCGACCAGTGCGTCGACCTGTTCGATATCGGCTGGAAAGGCTACCGCCAGATGCTCCGCCTCAAGGGCGACCGCCGATACCCCCGCCTCATCTATCTCGATGGGAGCCTCGAACTCGTGTCCCCAGGCTACGCACACGAAGGCAGCGGCTACTTGCTCGAACGCCTCATTACCGTCATCACCGAGGAATTCCGCATCCCCTGCATCGGCACTCGCTCCACCACCTTCCGGCGCCGTCGCAAGAAAGGCGGCATCGAGCCCGACCTCTCCTACTACCTCGCCAACGCCTTGCGCATCCGAGGCAAGAAAGAGATCGACCTTCGCATCGACCCGCCGCCCGACCTCGCCATTGAGGTCGTCAACACCCGGGACGCCTCCCGAGCCCTCGAGGTCTACCGCCGGATCCAGGTCCCCGAGGTCTGGGTCTGGGAACATCCGACCCTGCGAATCCTCGCCCTTGGCGACGACGGCCACTTCTCGGAATCCCCCTCCAGCCGCGCCTTCCCCTTCCTCTCCGCTCAGCAAATCGCCGGCTGGATCACCAAACCGCGCCCCGAGACCGACACCGACACCGACTGGGCCCTAGAATTCCGCCAGTGGGTCCGCGACGTCCTCATCCCCCGCACCCAGAACCCCGAACCACCCTCCTGAGCCCTCAGAACCTGGGATTTCACCAATTCCGCCGATTCTCGGAAAACAAACAGAATCCTTGGAGCCAACGGCCAGATCATTTCAGAAGAGACCGCTCGCAAACCCAATCGTCCGGAGTTACACGGTGTCCTCGCCATCGACCGAATCCCCAATCCTCACCCTCGACGCCGACCAGCGCATTGACATGCCGCACGTGGGATGGGAGGTCTATCGCACGCTCGACCGAAGCCGGGGTGGGAAGGCCAACCCCAGGCTTCTCTATCTCGATGGAAGGCTGACTCTCGTGTCTCCCTCTCGCATCCACGAATACTCCAGCGAAAGACTGGCCATACTCGTGACCGAGGTGGCCGTCGGACTCAGCATTCCCTTTGAAACGACAGGATCAACAACATTTCGACGACGCAAGAAGCAGGCGGGTGCAGAGCCGGACAAATCCTTCTACTTCGCCCAGGCTCCTCAGATTCGAGGGAAGCGAGAGATCTCCCTACGCACAGACCCACCTCCTGACCTCGTCATCGAAATTGTCCACACCCACCACGCCGACTCCGTTCTCGAAATCTATCGGCGATTCGGGGTCCCGGAACTCTGGATCTGGGAAGACGCCGCGCTTCGCATTCTGGCTTTGCACACCGACCGCACCTATTCCGAAGTCTCCACGAGCGTGTCTCTCGCCCCCTTGACAGCTTCCGATGTCACCTCCTGGATCAACCGCCCCGACGACGACAATCTCGCGCTTTCCTGGATTCGAGACCTCCGCCGCTGGGTGCAGGACGACCTCCTGACCCGCCGGAACGCCTAACCCCGGTGAACCCCATGGCCGTCATCCGCGTCCCCTATCCTAGCAATCCCGAGGAGCGAAAAGCCCTCTTCACGCGCGGGCTGAGCAAGCTCGCCGGCCAGGGCACCTGCGACGGAGACGAGAACTCCGGCACCTTCCACGGGTCATCCCCCCTGGGAGCACTCGCCGGCCGCTACCACGCGCCCCACGGCTCAAACGAGATCGAAATCGAGATCACCCGCAAACCCTTTCTCGTGCCCCTGAGCATGATCGAATCGGCCGCCCGAGGCTTCATCACCACCGAAAAGGTCTGAGAATCCAACCCACGGACCCGGAACCCGTCCCGAGGTGAATCCCATGGCATCCATGATCTCCGACCACGACCTGCCCGCCGTCCTCCGAGACCTCCAGGTCGAGATCGAGGCCCACGCGAAATCCTACGGGCTCGACTTCTATCCGACGATCTTCGAGGTTCTGGACTACGACGAACTCTCCGAAATCGCCGCCCTCGGCGGGTTCCCCACCCGCTACCCCCACTGGCGGTTCGGCATGGAGTACGAACAACTCTCCAAGGGATACCGCTACGGCCTGCAAAAAATCTACGAGATGGTCATCAACAACGACCCCTGCTATGCCTACCTCCTGCGCTGCAATCAGATGGTTGACCAGAAGCTCGTCATGGCTCACGTTTATGGCCATAACGACTTCTTCAAGAACAACATCTGCTTCAGTCAGACAAATCGCAAGATGATGGACGAGATGGCCAACCACGGCAACCGCATCCGCAACCACATGGAGCGGTACGGCGAGGAGGTGGTGGAGGACTTCGTCGACTCCTGCCTCTCTCTCGAGAACCTCATCGACATCCACTCCCCCTTCATCAAGCGCCGGGAATCCTCCAGCCGATACGACTTTCACGGCGACGAGGAACCGACCGCCGGCGTGCCGAAATTCCAGTCCAAGGACTACATGGACTCCTACATCAACCCTCGCGAATACCTCCAGGAGCAGGCCAGGAAGCAGGAAGAAGACAAGCAGAAGGCCCGCCAGTTCCCCGAGACCCCCGAGCGCGACGTGCTTCTCTTCCTGCTCAACACGCCCCCCTGAACCACTGGCAGCACGACGTGCTGGCGATCGTTCGCGAGGAGGCCTATTACTTCGCCCCCCAGGGCCAGACCAAGATCATGAACGAGGGCTGGGCCTCCTTCTGGCACTCGACCATCATGACCACCCGTACCCTCGACCCCTCCGAACTCGTCGACTATGCCGACCACCACTCCGGCACCATGGCCACCCAGCCCGGCCGGCTCAACCCCTACAAGCTCGGTATCGAGCTGCTCCGAGACATCGAGGAACGCTGGAACAAGGGCCAGTTCGGACCCGAGTGGGAAGAGTGCGACAACTACGAGACCAAGATGCGCGGGGACCGGCAACTCGGCCGGGCCGCCAAAAAATCTTCGAGGTCCGCAAGATCCACTCCGACGTCACCTTCATCAGAGACGAAGCGAGTAAATCTATTCGATGGAATATCAATCGTTGCAGGTGCAATGATTGGATCCGGAATTTTCATTGTTAGTGCGGATATTGCAAGAAATGTAGGATCACCCGGTTGGTTAATGGTTGTATGGCTTATTACCGGGATAATTACTATTATTGGTGCATTAAGCTATGGTGAGCTTGCATCAATGATGCCTCAGGTAGGTGGACAGTATGTTTATCTGCGTGAAGCATATCATCCTCTTATCGGATTTCTGTTCGGATGGACAACATTTCTGGTAATACAATGTGGTTCTATTGCTGCTGTTGCAGTAGCTTTTGCGAAATTTTCAGGAGTTCTGTTTCCCTGGATTTCTGAAAGGAATATTCTATTCCACATTGGCTCCCTTAATATTAATTCAACGATGTTGATTGCCATTGTAATGATATCTTTTCTTACATGGTTGAATACGAGAGGTATTGTAACAGGTAAAACAGTTCAGAATTTTTTCTCATCTACAAAGGTAATCGCTCTTTTTGGATTTATTGCAGTAGGTTTTCTGGCTACAAAAGGAATAATTCCTGGCAGATAAATAAAGAGGTTTTCTGGAATGCAAGTCAGATTGGACCCGGAAACCAGATTATCCCACTTGTAGGCTTCAGCCTGATTACAGCTATTGGTACTGCACTTGTAGGCTCTCTGTTTGCTTCAGATGCATGGTACAATGTTACATATCTGGCGGGTGAAGTAATAAATCCAAAACGAAACGTACCACTGAGTCTGTTTTTTGGAACTCTGCTTGTATCAGTTATTTACCTTTTTACTAATTTTATTTATATTAAAGTACTGCCTCTGGCCGGATCTCCCGATGGTGCTAATGTCTTAAGCCGTGGTATTCAGTTTGCAACCGATGACAGGGTTGCAACTTCGGCAATGAGTGTGGTATTTGGTAATTATGCAGCGATCATAATGGCTGTATTTATCATGATAAGCACATTTGGCTGCAATCATGGACTTATTATGGCTGGTCCAAGAGTATATTATGCCATGGCAAAGGATGGACTGTTTCTTTAAGAAGGTAAGTAAGATAAATAAAAATGGTGTTCCTGGATTTGCAATAATAGTTCAGGGTATATGGTCTGTTTTGCTTTGTTTGTCAGGAACATATGGTGATCTGCTTGATTATGTGATATTTGCTGTATTAATCTTTTTTTCACTTACTATTCTGGCAATATTTATACTAAGAAAAAAGCGACCTGATATACCAAGACCATATAAAGCATTCGGATACCCGTTAGTTCCGGCAATTTATATACTTACTACTGTTGTAATAATGGTAATTCTTTTAATTTATAAACCCAATTATACTTTCCCCGGTCTTGGAATTGTTATCCTTGGTATTCCTGTTTACTATCTATGGAAAAAGTATAATAAGGGTACGGATATAAGTGAAGATATTGCAGAATAGGAATTTGGCAGCTTTGTGCTACTCAAAGTTAACATTGAGATTCTTTGAGTGATTGTAAATTTGTTTAATAAATCAGTTCCCTTATGTTCCCTGAAGGCTTTGTTAAAAGGATAAGTGATCAAAAGTATATTGATTCTCAGGCACTTCTTAAAGCATTAAAAGAATCATCTCCTGTAAGTATACGACTTAATCCTTCAAAATGGGGGAATAAGACCGGAGTTTTGTGATCCGGTTCCATGGTGTGAGAATGGGTTTTATCTGGAACAAAGGCCTTCATTCACACTCGACCCATTATTTCATGCAGGATGTTATTACCCGCAGGAAGCTTCAAGCATGTTTCTGGAGCAGGCTTTGATACAGACAGCTGAAATTTCAGCTCCTGTGCGGGTGCTTGATCTGTGCGGAGCACCTGGTGGAAAGAGTACACACCTGGCCAGTCTTATAAATAGTGATAGTCTTCTTGTAGCCAACGAAGTGATAAGATCAAGGGCATTGGTACTGGCAGAGTCCGTTACAAAATGGGGTTCGGCAAATGTGCTTGTCACACAGAATGATCCAGCTGTATTCGGAAGACTACCGGGTTATTTCGATGTTATACTTGTAGATGCTCCGTGCTCAGGAGAGGGCATGTTCAGGACAGAGATTGCACTTAATGAATGGTCGGAAGGAAATGCCATTCATTGTTCTGAACGGCAGAAAAGGATCATTATGGATGTATGGCCGGCCCTTAAAGAAGATGGCTTACTTATTTACAGCACCTGTACCTTCAATCCCGATGAGAATGAAGAGAATATCAGATGGCTCATAGACCAACATGAAGCAAAGTGCGGGAGATTAGATATTACAGCGTTTAAAGGTGTTACCGAGATTGATTACCAGGGTATATATGGGTATGGATTTTATCCTGATAAGGTAAGAGGAGAAGGGTTCTTTATTTCAGTGATAAGGAAAACAGGTAGACAGGAAAATATTTCTGTAAGAAACCAGAGAAAAAATGAGTATATTCCTGGAAAAGGGGATGCGGATATTGCAAATCAATGGTTTAATTCTGCTAAAGACAGATATCTGAAGTGGAAAGAGGATGTAGTTGCTCTCCCTTGTAGTATGGATGAATATCTTCAGCTTTTTCAAAAACTTTCAGTGGTTAAAGCCGGAACAAAACTATTTTCTGTTAAGAACCACGATTACCTGCCTTCCCATGAACTTGCCTTGTCAAATCATTTAAGAGCCAACTCATTTCCTGAGAAAGAAATTGATTTTCAAGAGGCTATGAATTACCTTAAAAGAGATCAGTTCAACATGGATATTGAATTTCCAGGGTGGAATATTATTACATTTAATGGAGTCAGACTGGGATTTATTAAAAACCTGGGCAGGAGGTTTAATAACTATTATCCGGTTGAATGGCGAATCAGGATGACAATTCCGGAAAATGCCTCTGCGAATATTATCAAATGGGATCAGGATGAAAAATAATGTGTCAATTATTTGATTGAATAATCATATGGAGAATATTTCACGTGAATTTCAGATTTTTGCCAAGCCGGTTGGGGCAGCCTGTAATCTAAGATGTACATATTGTTACTACCTTGACAAGAAGGATTTGTTTAAAGGGGAGGGACATCCGTTGATGACAGATGAGATGCTGGATAAATATGTACGGCAGAATATTGAGGCTTCAACAGAAAACACAATTAATTTTTCATGGCACGGAGGAGAACCTCTTATGGCCGGAATAGGATTTTACAGAAGAGCTGTTGACCTTCAAAAGAAATACAAGCCATCAGGGAAGGTGATTACAAATGGTATTCAGACTAACGGAGTATTACTGGATGATAGCTGGTGTAATTTTTTTGCTTCCGAAGGATTTACAGTTGGAATTAGTATTGACGGACCGGTCGAGTATCACAATATTTATCGCAGAACCAGGAATGATAAAGATACATTCCATAATGTAATTAGCGGATTTAAACTCCTTAAGAACCACGGTGTAATTCCTGAGATACTTTGTGTTGTTAACTCTGATAATGTAAAATCTCCCCTTAAGTTATATGATTTCTTCAGGAGCCTTGGAGTCAGGTATCTTGCGTTTCTGCCGCTTGTTGAACCTGAACCGTCTTCCACATCCGGGGTTAGCAGCAGATCTGTACCCTCTGAAGAATTTGGATTTTTTCTTAGTGCTGTATTCGATGAATGGGTTAAGAAAGATATAGGGGAAATAAAGATCCAGATAATCGAGGAGGCTGCCAGGTCAGCATTTAATCAGGAACATACACTTTGTATATTTAAAAAGAACTGCGGCGGCGTTCCTGTGCTGGAACATACAGGTGATTTTTATTCGTGCGATCATTTCGTTGACAATGCACACCTCCTTGGTAATATTAATAACCATCCCCTTTCTTATTATCTTGACTGTGATGCGCAACAGGCATTTGGAAGATCTAAATCCATGACTTTGCCACGGTATTGCCTTGGTTGTGAGGTAAGATCGATGTGTAACGGAGAGTGTCCGAAAAACAGAATATTAACAACAACTGACGGAGAAAAGGGACTCAACTATCTCTGTGCGGGATATAAAATTTTCTTCAGGCATTGTCGTCCGTTTGTTGATGCAATAGCTGAGGCCTGGAAAATACAAAATAGCTGAAAACATGTCATCTGTGGAGAGATGATCTGTTTTCAGCTATTTAAAACTGTTATGCTGGTATAATCTGTCTACTTAAGCTTTTCCCTAAAGAATGCAATCGTCCTCGACCATGCAAGTTTTGCTGCCTTTTCATTGTATCGTTCCGGACTTGAGTCATTATTAAATCCATGCTTGGCCCCTTCATAAATGAAGATCTGGTAATCCTTTTTATATTTTTTAAGAGCCTCTTCGAAAGCAGGAATCCCGGCATCTATTCTGGCATCATCTCCGGCATAGTGAGCCATTATAGGGGCTTTGATCTTTGCGACCTGATCCGCTGTGGGTTGCATTCCGTAATAGGGAACAGCTGCATTAAGATCAGGTGATTCAACAGCTACCTGGTTTGTCATACCTCCACCCCAGCAAAAGCCGGTACATCCAACTTTCCCTGTTGAAAGAGGATTGGTTTTCAGATATTCAACTGCAGCAACGAAATCCTTTGTTGTCTTTTCCATATTAAGTTCACGCACCATAGATGCTCCTTTTGAAGGGTCGTTAGCCGGGGTACCTCCCATATCAGAAAGTGCGTCAGGAGCCAAAGCCAGAAATCCTTCACTGGCCATGCGTCGTGTTACATCCAAAATATGAGGCTGTAATCCAAAGACCTCATGGATTACTAATACTGCCGGAAATTTGTTGCCTGCTTTTGGTCTTGCAAGATAACCACGTACCTCGCCTTCTGCACCAGGATATTTGATAAATTCGGTTACAAGCTCTGTATCTTCACCAGCCAAAGACGAGGCTTTAGCGCCATTGTCTTCAAGAACAGGAAGCAAGTGCCAATGCTGCAGCGGTACTTCCTGCCATCATTGCAAGTTTCTTTAAAAAGTCACGACGGTCAGTAATTCCCTGTCTGTATTCTTCGTACAGTTTTGTGATGTTTTGATCCATAGCAGTCAGTATTAATGTTAAATGGATGTTTTTTATGTGGCCTGAATTATTTCTTTACTTTTGTTATTCTGTTCTATAAAAATAATCATTCAATATACAAAATAATCTGAAAGTGTGCAAAAAATAAGTATTTCAGGCGTGATACTTGCAGGTGGTGTCAACAGAAGATTTAATGGTATTACAAAAGCAAACATCCTGATAAACGGGAAGAAGATAATTTCCAGGATAATCGATACAATTGAAGGTCTCTTTGAGGAGATAATAATAGTAACCAATACACCTGAAGAATTTCAGGAATTTTCTGATTGCCTGATCATTAGTGATTCTTATTTGAAGGTTGGTCCTCTTGGAGGAATTCACGCAGCATTAAAAGCATCTTCTTCCGATGCTGTATTTGTGTTTGCCGGAGATATGCCAATGCTTAGCAGGGAACTTATTATTAATCAGATTGAAATGATGAAAAGCCATGAGTGTGATATTCTGATTCCAAGGTTCAGATCTGATATCGAACCTCTGCATTCAATATATAAAACATCCATAGCAGAAACCCTTGATCTCTATCTCAGGCAAAGCAAAAATTTCGCTGTAAGAGAATTTCTTAAGAAAGTTAATCTTTACTATATGGACATTGAGACAAGTGAGGAGGCAATAAGAGCATTCACCAATATTAATTCCCCTGCCGATATTGAAAGACTTAAAGATATTTTAAGATAATTTGCGATATCTATTGCGCTGACATAGCCTGCAATAATGGAGAATTGAATTAATTGCATTTTTTAATAACTTTAGCTTTGTAAAATTCTAAGTATATGAAGAGAATATCTGTTTATCTTATTGTAATAGCAATGTCATTGTCGGCTTGTAAGAAATACTCAAAATATGAGGGTGTTGCGTTTAACGAGAAGGAACCTCGTGACTGGGAAAATCCGGAAGTGTTTAATATAAACCGCGAAGCTCCTCATGCAACTCTGATAAGCTATAACGATGAAGAGACTGCATTGGAAGCAATAAAATCCAATTCGCCGAATTATATTTCCCTTAACGGAACATGGAAGTTTAATTGGTCTAAATCACCTGACCAAAGGCCATACTGGTTCTTTAAAGATGATTATGATACACGCGACTGGAACGATATCGAAGTGCCTTCAGACTGGCAAATGAAAGGATATGATGTACCAATTTATACAAACATAACCTATCCATTCATTGCTTATGAGAAAATATTTGGGAAGCCCGATAAAAGTGATGTGGAAGCAAAGACAAAACCGCAGGTTAGCTCTGTTGATGTTCCTTCTTCTGTTAATTCCGATAAACAACCTGTTAAAAATAAACTATTTGTACCACAAGACTGGAATCCTGTAGGTTCATACAAAAGGACATTCAAGGTTCCATCCGATTGGAAAAATAAAGAGATATTCCTCAATTTTGGTGGTGTCAATTCAGCTTTTTATGTCTGGGTGAATGAAAAACCTGTCGGTTATAGTCAGGATAGTAAGATGCCTGCCGAATTTAATATTACTAAATATTTAAAAGGAGGAAAGAACTCCGTTTCTGTTGAAGTTTACAGGTGGAGCGATGGGAGTTACTTAGAGGATCAGGATTTCTGGAGACTATCGGGTATTGAAAGAACTGTATTTCTTCATGCACGTCCAAAGACATTTATAAGAGACTTTTTTGCAGTTGGAAATCTTGAACATGACTATAAGGATGGCTTGCTCAACATTGATGTTGCCTTGAAAAATGCTGAGAATGCAAATCCCGGCGTATCGGTCGATGCCTCCCTTTTTGATGGGGATAAAAAGATTTTCACAGAGACAAAGAATGTAAGTCTGATGCAGGGAGAAGCCAGTCTCAGTGTTACAAAAGAATTACCGGCGATTAAGCAATGGTCTGCTGAAAAACCAAATCTTTATTCTCTGGTATTAACACTTAAAGATAAAGGCGGGAAAATATTAGAAAGCGTCAGTTCAAAAATAGGGTTCAGGAAAATTGAGATTGTTAAGTCTCAGGTTCTTGTTAATGGTGTGGCAGTCTTATTTAAGGGAACAAACCTTCATGAGCACGATGATGTTAATGGTCATGTAATAAGCGAGGAAACAATCCTTAAGGATATCCGTGTAATGAAAAGCAATAATATAAATGCTGTCAGAACCTCACATTACCCACAGCAGGAATTATGGTATGAGATGTGTGACAAGTACGGAATATACCTTGTTGATGAGGCTGATATTGAGTCACATGGTATGGGTTACAATAAGGATGTCACCCTGGCCGATAAGCCTGAGTGGACAGCCGCTCATCTCGACAGAATGCAGCGTATGGTTGAGAGGGATAAGAACCACCCATCTGTAATATTCTGGTCAATGGGTAATGAGGCTGGCGATGGCAATAATTTTCTGAAGGGTTATAAATGGATCAAAGGCAGGGATCATACACGTCCGGTTCAGTATGAACGTGCAGAAAAGGAGACTAATGCTCCTGAACGTCATACAGATATCTGGTGCGATATGTATGCACGAATAGGTGATATTGAGTCATATGCTAAAGATGTTAATAAAGACAGACCCATGATTATGGTTGAATATGCTCATGCAATGGGGAATTCAACAGGAAACCTTCAGGATTACTGGGATGTGATTGAGAAATATCCCAAACTGCAGGGTGGCTTTATATGGGACTGGGTTGATCAGGGTTTGCTTAAGACAGATGAGAATGGTGAAAAGTACTGGGCATACGGAGGAGACTATGGTGAAGCAGGGATCCCAAGCGATGGGAATTTTTGTATAAATGGTCTTGTATGGCCCGACAGAACAGGTCATCCCGGACTTAATGAAGTAAAAAGAGTATATCAGTATGTTGGCTTTGCTCCAGTCGATCTTGCCGGCGGTTTGATTAAAATCGAAAACAAGTACGATTTTACAAATCTGTCTGAGTTTAATATTGATTGGGATGTTGTTTCTGATGGTAAGATACTTCAGTCGGGAAAACTTAAGATTCCTGATCTTAAACCTAAAACACAGTCATCAGTACTTCTGCCTATCGAAGAAATAGTCCCTTTGCCGGGAGCTGAATATTTTCTGAATGTAAGAGTATCAAGAAGTGATATGTGGAACAGTGTTCCGGAAGATCATGTCTATGCTGCGGCACAATTCAAATTGCCGGTAGAAGGGAAAGCTGTATTCGCCAAAAGAGATAATCTTGATGTCCTGCAGACTAAAAATGTCGGTAAAAAGTGTGAAGTCACTGGTAAGGATATGAAAGTTGTTTTTGATCTGGAGAATGGCAGGTTGGAATCATTTAATTATAAAGGAAGGGAGCTTTTCAAAAAGGGAATGGAACCGGATTTCTGGAGGCCTCCTACAGATAATGACTATGGTTATAATATGATCAGCAGGATGGGAGTTTGGAGAAAAGCAGGAGAAAGAACCAAAGTTACCAAGGCAAATATAAGTCAGCCTGACATGGATAAAGTTGTTGTAACCTTCAATTATGAAATTCCCGACCAGAATGGGAAAAAGATTGCCGGCTATGCTACATCTTATACCCTTTACGGATCAGCAGATCTTGTAATTAAAAATCAGTTCTCAAAAGTCTCAGACAATATACCTGAGATACCAAGAATGGGAATGCAGATGGAGCTTCCTGTGGAGTTTACAAATCTGAAATGGTTTGGAAGAGGACCTCATGAAAATTATGCTGACAGGAAGACTTCTGCAGATGTGGGATTATATGAAAGTACCGTGGCTGATCAGTATACTCCGTATATACGTCCGCAGGAGAATGGTTACAAGACTGATACCCGCTGGCTTACTCTGACCGATGATGATGGAGATGGAATCCTTGTAAGCGGTAATCCACTCTTCTGTTTTGAAGCTTTAAATAATACTCATGATGATTTCGAATCGCCTGGCCGGTTGTCAATGTACAGGAAGGATGCTCTAACAGCAAATACCCATACGATTGATGTTAAACCACGAGACTTTGTTAATCTGAATATAGACCTTGGACAGATGGGTGTGGGAGGTGATAATTCATGGGGAGCCATGGTTCATCCTCAATACCGGCTTATGGAGAAAAAATATGAATATTCATTCAGGATCAGACCTGTTTTAAAAGAGGACGATATCCCTGCTATTGCAAAGGAAAAGTTTTGAACTATGTAGAAGTGTTTCAGCGTTTTAGCTTTTCTTAAAGTCAAGATTCCAGAAGTGGAAATCGTTGCTGGGAAGATTTATTTTACAATCCTGTTACTTTGCCCGATGAGTAGAAACTGAATGTGATCAGCCCAAATGTCAGAAATTCAACCTTGATAACTACATTTTCAGATCTTCTCGTAAAAATAGGCCTCTTTTTTATCGGCATCATCCCAGGTGAGGATTTTTTTTGACCGGTTCAGATAATAAAAATTAATCAAGGCAAAATCCCCTGCACACATTGTCGAATGAAAAAACAGAAAAAGCGACAGACTCCATTTCCATAAGCCCGGTAACCGAAGAATTAATATTATGGAGAAGATACTGATTAAGAGGAAAGGGGTCAGGGCTACAATTATGAATTGCCATGCTTTAAGAACATGTTTGTGGGCTGTTACATAAAAAAGGTATTGCTTAAGATCCATGCCGATTCTTATTCTTCTGGCACCGAAAAAAAAGTAAGGAACAATGTGCAGAAATTCATGTATTGGAATACATAAGACAGGAATAACCACTGCGCCAATGAAGGAATGTAAAATAATATTTCCTATTGGGAAATAGCCGGAAATATCAATCCTTATCCTTACTGCAAGTAGCAAAAAATAAAATACATGTTCCCCAGAAGAAAACATAAATGCCTGATTTCCGTTTTAAATAGTCAAGAATAAACGGTAGAAGGTCATTGTAATGGATAGCAATAATTTGCCTGTATTTTGTCTGATCATCAAGATCTTCAACAGATAATGCCATTGTAACACTTTTAACAAATTTACCGTTTAATGTATGTATTCACAAATACTGCTTTCATATTCTGTTAAAATACCTGAAATATCCACGCACTCTGAAAATAATTTATGGCCTATAATTTGATACATTTGTAAAAATATTCTGTAAGTGAGACTCATTATATCAGTCCTTGTATTTATTCTTTTTGTGTCAGAAGCTTCGGGACAAAAAGATACTTTAAGGCGGAAAAATGATACGCTGCCGGACAAGTTTTATCTTTTGCAGAAAGTGGAAAGGAATGGAGTTACTATGCCTGAAATTGAGATCAAGGAGGTTACTGTAATAGCACATCCGCGAATGGAGAGGAAGAGCGATTTGAGGCGTTATCAAAGGCTTATATATAATATAAAAAGAGTCTACCCATATGCTATTCTTGTCAGGGGAAAGATGTCTGAGGTAAATGAGCAAATGAAGAAGTTTACAACCGATAAAGAGAGAAGGGAATATATAAGGAATGTCGAAAAAGATGTTTTCAAAGATTATGAGGGTGATATGAGGACAATGACAATTACACAGGGAAGGTTGCTTATTAAGCTCATTGACAGGGAGACACAGAATACTTCGTATGATTTGATCCGTGATTACAGGGGAAAACTCACTGCAGCTTTCTGGCAGGGTATTGCCCGTATTTTTGGAACTAATCTGAAAGAAGAATATGATCCTTACGGTGATGATCTGCTTATTGAAATGATAATACGGGATATAGAAGCCGGCAAATTGTAGAAGAATTAAACTGCCTTACAATTAATGAAAAGGATATTTATTGCTGTAAAAGTGGAACCTGAACTTAAATTATCAGAAATGATCTCATCTTATAAATCAATTCTGAAAGATGAAAGTATTAAATGGACCAGCATCGGCAATATTCATATAACACTTGCTTTTATCGGCAATACTCAGGAGGAAAAGATAAGTGCTATAAGTTCAGAACTGGCAAACACTTGTGAGGGATTTGGAAAATTTAATCTGAAGATTAAAGGATCAGGGGTTTTTAAGAGTCTCGATAACCCGCATGTGATATGGGCCGGGATTGAAAGATCAGAAGAGCTGATCAAACTATACCAATCAGTAAAAAAGACTCTTAATGAGTGCGGTGTTAATTTGCCTGATACCCCATTCAGACCACATCTTACACTTGGAAGGATTCGAAAACTAAAAAATATTATTGCCCTGAGAGAAATCACTGAAAAGTACAAGGAAACTGAATTGCAGTTAGTGCCTGTGAATGAAATAGTTTTGTATGAGAGTATTCTTCGTCCTCAGGGACCTTTGTATTTGCCTGTCAATAAATTTGGATTATAGAAAATAATACTGGAATGAGTGAAGTTTGTATCTGCGGCTGTACCATTATTTTTATATTTTTGTGAAAATTTTTTAGTTCAGTATAACTGATGACAGACTCATTTGAGGCAAAGGGTAAAAGGAAAAAACTGGTTGCCGAACTCCGACAGAAAGGAATTAATGATGAAGATGTGCTAAGGGCAATTGATAATGTTCCGCGGCATATGTTTATGGATGCGGCATTTCTTAGTCATGCATATATCGACAAGGCCTTCCCAATCTCTTCAGGTCAGACAATTTCCCAACCTTTCACAGTTGCTGTTCAGACCTCGCTTTTAAAAGTTAAGAAAAGAGATAAGATACTTGAAATTGGAACAGGTTCAGGTTACCAGGCTGCAGTCCTTGCAGAGATGGGGGCGAAGGTCTATACCATTGAGAGATTCAGGGAGCTTTATCTCAAGGCACAGGTAACATTAAACAAGCTCGGTTATTCAATCGACTTTTTTTATGGCGATGGATATGAAGGTAAGCCTCAGTATGGTCCTTTTGACGGGATAATTATAACAGCAGCAGCCCCTGAAATACCCCAGACTCTGCTGGAACAACTGAAAACGGGAGGCAGGCTGATCATCCCGGTAGGTGGAACTGATTCGCAGGTAATGACGGTTGTTGAGCGTACGGGACCAGAAAGTTATGAATACTCTGAACATGGGAATTTTATTTTTGTTCCTATGCTTAAAGGAACAGTAAATGGTAAATAGTGATAAATGGAAATATATAAGTTTGTTTTTTCACCGATCCAGGTAAATACATATATTCTGGCAGATAATTCCGGCGATTGTGCTATAATCGATTGCGGTTGTTATAATGAAGCTGAATGCAAGAAACTTACTGACTTTATCAGTGAGAAAAATCTGCATCCGGTACTTCTCTTAAATACACATTGCCATCTCGACCATATATTTGGGAACAGATTTATTTTGGAACAGTATGGATTAAAACCCTTACTCTGGCGAATTGGATGAGATGAACCGAAAAGGCGCTGTGGAACATGCTTCGCTTTTTGGACTTATAATGGAGGAACCTCCTGAGCCTGCGGAATATATATCAGATAATCAGATGATAACATTTGGAGCTACAGAATTATTAGCCCTGCATGTTCCGGGTCATTCCCCCGGAAGTTATGCTTTTTACTAGTGCAAAAAACAGTTCTGTTTTTGCCGGAGATGCCCTTTTTGCAGGCAGTATCGGAAGAACTGATCTGCCCGGAGGGGACTATGATACACTCATAAAAAGTATAAGAAGCAAATTACTTGTTCTGCCTCCTGATACAGTTGTCTATTCAGGACATGGCCCTGAAACCGACATCGAAACTGAAATGAACTCAAATCCCTATTTGGCATAACATAAATCATATTAAATTTGCAGGGAATTTTTTAACATTGCACCTCCGTTTCATGTACTTATACTGCTAATTTATTTCGATAAAATAACGATTATATATGTCATCCGAAAAATTTGTTACCCGTCATAACGGCCCACGCGATAATGAGTTACCTCAAATGCTTAAGACCATAGGTGTTAATTCACTCGATGAGTTAATCGAAAAGACTGTACCATCATCAATCAGGCTCGATAAGCCACTTGATCTGCCGGAAGCGATGAGTGAATATGAATATCTCAGGTATATAAAAAGCCTTGGGCAGAAAAATAAAATGTTTCGTTCATTTATAGGTCAGGGATATTACGGTGTTGCTCCATTATCTGTCATTACCAGGAATGTTCTGGAAAATCCTGCATGGTATACATCTTATACTCCATATCAGGCTGAAATTTCACAGGGCAGGCTTGAGGCATTACTCAATTTCCAGACAATGATCGTTGAGCTGACAGGTATGGATATTGCCAATGCGTCACTGCTTGATGAATCAACAGCAGCAGCTGAGGCGATGATCATGATGTTTAATGCCAGGTCGAGAACTGCTGTAAAAGCAGGGGCAAATAAATTTTTTGTAGACGATGATATTTTTCCTCAGACACTTGACGTTCTTAAGACCAGATCCAACCCACTTGGAATAGAACTTGTTTTTGGCAAATATACTCAGGCTGTGCTGAATGATTCTTTTTTTGGTACCATAGTCCAGTATCCTGCAGCTTCAGGTCAGGTCAGAGATTACAAAACTTTTACAGAGCTCGCACATTCTGCCGGCTTGCTGGTAGGAGTGGCAGCTGATCTGATGAGTCTTGCTCTTCTTACACCTCCGGGAGAATGGGGTGCAGATATAGTCGTTGGATCTAACCAGAGGATGGGCCTTCCAATGAGCTTCGGCGGACCACATGCAGGCTATTTTGCAACAAAAGATGAACTCAAAAGAAATATGCCCGGACGTATTATCGGGATATCAATTGATGCTCAGGGTGATACAGCCCTCAGGATGGCACTTCAGACACGGGAACAACATATCAAAAGAGAAAGAGCTACTTCAAACATATGTACTGCACAGGCTCTTCTTGCAACAATGTCGGGTATGTATGCTCAATACCATGGACCTGAAGGATTAAAAAGAATAGCAAATCATATACATAATGCTGCCTGTACTATAAATTACAACCTTAAAAAGTTAGGCTACAGGCAGGTAAATCATCTCTTTTTCGATACGTTAAAGTAGATCTGCGGGGTAAGATTTCTGCAGATGTCATTAGAAAGCTTGCTCTTGATTTCGAGATGAATTTCTATTTCCCTGACGAAAACACTGTTATTATAAGTACTGATGAAATAACAACCATAAAGGAGATTGATACCATAATCGGAATATTTGCAGTAGCAGCAGGTAAAGATCATGAAAAGTGTATCTTCATTTTGTAACTGTAAGGTCCTTGATGAAAAGTCCTTGAGAAAATCGTCTTTTCTGGAGATCGGAACATTCACAAGATATCACAGTGAGACAGAGATGATGAGATATATTAAAATGCTTGAAAGAAAGGATTTCTCACTTACTCACAGCATGATATCTCTGGGTTCATGTACAATGAAGCTTAATCCTGCCAGTTCATTATTTGCTATGAGCTGGCCTGAATTTGGAAATATACATCCCTTTGTTCCCGGAGATCAGGCTTTGGGTTATTATCAGCTTATTGATGAACTTGGTGAAGCTCTTAAAGAAATAACCGGATTTAGTGCAGTTTCCTTTCAGCCTAACTCAGGTGCTGCAGGTGAGTACACAGGCTTTTGGTTATAAGAGAGTACCATATAACAAGAGGTGAAGGTCACAGGAATGTTGTTCTGATTCCATCCTCTGCCCATGGCACAAATCCGGCAAGTGCTGCTATGGCGGGCATGCAGATTGTGGCCGTATGTTGCGACGATAAAGGGAATATAAGTGTTGACGACCTGAAGACTAAGGCTGAGGAGCATAAAAATGATCTGGCATGTTTCATGATAACCTATCCCTCAACACATGGCGTTTTTGAGGCGGAAGTAATTCAGATGACGGATATAATTCATGCAAATGGGGGCCTGGTTTATATGGATGGTGCAAATATGAATGCACAGGTTGGGCTGACAAACCCGGGTCATATTGGTGCTGATGTGTGTCACCTTAATCTGCATAAAACATTTGCGATACCCCACGGTGGCGGAGGTCCCGGAATGGGTCCTATACTTGTAAATGAAAAGCTTGCCGAATTTCTTCCCTCACACCCCTTGGTTAAGACAGGTGGAAGTCATGGGACAACTGCTGTTGCCGGAGCTCCTTTTGGCAGCGGTCATGTACTTACAATTTCTCATGCATATGTTATGATGATGGGTGCTTATGGATTAACCCTCGCAACGAAATATGCTATACTGAATGCAAATTATATTGCTGCATCGTTAAAAGGCTGGTTTAAAACACTGTATACAGGAACAGAGGGATTTGTTGCTCATGAAATGATCCTTGACTGCAGGAATTTTAAATCAGAAGCGGGTATCTCGGAAGCTGATATTGCAAAAAGACTGATGGATTACGGTTTCCATGCACCTACTCTTTCATTTCCGGTTCATGGAACATTAATGGTTGAACCAACAGAATCTGAGTCACTTCAGGAACTTGATAAATTTATTGGCGCCCTGAAATCAATCTGGAATGAGATCGCAGGAAATAAAAGATGGGAAGGCTGATAAAGAAGATAATGTCCTTCATAATGCACCGCATACTGTTAAAGTTTTAACAGATGATACATGGAACCATCTTTATAGTCGTCAGAAAGCAGCATTTCCATTGAAATGGTGTGTGGAAAACAAATTCTGGCCGGCAATAGGAAGAGTTGATGATGGCTATGGTGACCGCAACCTTATTTGCAGATCTGATTCAATTGATGCAAAGAGGATGGCATCGTTTAATACGGAATAAATCGGTTGATTTTAGCTGAGGATAAAGCCGTATTAATTGAATATTAAAGTCTGGCTGTTCATGGATTTGCCATTCTGAAAGCAGGAATTTTCTGTTATTTATTTTTGTTAGTTAGGATTGTTTGATAGAAATTTGTCAGACCAGGTATTTGAACTGAATCATAGAATCGAATTAAAATTCTAAAATTGTGAAAAAAGTATTACTTCTTTTAATTCCGACAGCCATGTTTATTGCATCATGCGGATCAGGTAGAACAAAAGATCAGACAGTAAAAAGCGATACTTCAGCTGAAAAATCATATCCGGTAAACCTGATAACTCTTGATCCGGGCCATTTTCATGCAGCCCTTGTTCAAAAGAGTATGTACAGCCAGATATCACCTGATGTTTATGTATATGCACCTGAAGGGCCTGATTACCAGCAGCATCTTGACAGGATAAAGTCATATAACAACAGGTCATCCAATCCGACCTCATGGAATGAAATAGTCTATACAGGTGATGATTATCTTGATAAGATGCTTTCTGAGAAGAGAGGTAATGTAGTTGTGATATCGGGCAACAATCAGAAGAAAGCAGAATATATAGCAAAGTCTGTCGGTGCAGGACTTAATGTGCTGGCCGATAAACCAATGATAATTGATCCTGAGGATTTTCCGGTACTTGAGGCTGCCTTCACTGAAGCAGGAAAGAATGGGGTGCTCCTTTATGACATTATGACGGAGCGGTATGAGGTGACAACTATATTGCAGAAGTTGCTTTCACATAAAACCGAGATTTTTGGAACACTGATGAAAGGAACGGAAGATAACCCTGCAGTAACCAAAATAAGTGTTCATCATTTTTCCAAAATTGTATCCGGAAGTCCTCTCATTCGTCCTGCCTGGTATTTTGATGTAACACAACAGGGAGAAGGAATTGTGGATGTTACTACCCATCTCGTTGATCTGATTCAGTGGGAATGCTTCCCTGAGGAGATATTAAATCCATCGGATATTAAGATGATGGAGGCAAAACGATGGTCTACAAAAATTTCTAAATCAGAGTTTAAAGGAGTCACAGGCTTAGATGAATTTCCATCCTATCTGCAGAAGGATATAAAAGACGGAGAATCTGAATGTTTTTGCAAACGGAGAGATGGTTTATCAGATAAAAGGTGTATTTGCCAAAGTATCAGTTGAGTGGAAGTACCAGGCACCTCCTGGTGGTGGAGACACACATTATTCAGTTATGCATGGAACAGGATGCGACCTTGTTATAAAACAGGGTGCAGAAGAAAACTTTGTCCCGACATTATACATTGAAAATATTAAAGGATCCGGCACTGACAAATTTACTTCTTTGTTGAAAAATGTTTTGGGATCTTTGCCATACGACAGTCTTACAGTTGAAAGAATTGATAATAACTCACTGAGAATTAATATACCAAAGAAATACAGGGTGTCGCACGAAGAGCACTTTGCTCAGGTAACAACCAAATTTCTGGAGTATTTGAAGGAGGGCAGATTACCTGACTGGGAAGTTCCGGGGATGATAACAAAATATTATACAACAACTGCTGCATTAAAAATGGCAAGAGGAAAATAATCACTGATCCCTGTTCTCTGTTAACTTTTTTTCACCACGGGCTCACGGAGTCTCACGGTTACCTTGTCTCTTAGTCCCTTCATCTCCTTTTCTCCCAATCTCCCAATCTCCTCCTCATTCTGCCATTGTGCCGTTACGCCGTTATAGCCTTTAACAATCCTCAATAATCATCGAGTACATCTCTTCCGGTGTTATCCCGGCTGCGTCCATCTGTTTTGGAACAAGGCTCTCTTTTGTCATACCCGGAACAGTATTGATCTCAAGAAAGAAAGGTTTGTCTCCTATAACAATAAAGTCTACACGTACAATTCCTTTACATCCAAGAAGATCATAAACAAGAGAACTTAACCTTTGGATTTCATCTGTAATTTTACCTGGCATATCGGCCGGGGTGACTTCATCAGATTTTCCGGGAGTATATTTAGCCTCATAATCGAAGAATTCATTCTTGCTGATAATCTCTGTGACAGGAAGAATAATAGTCTTGCCGGATGTTTTTACTACCCCGCAGGCTACCTCTCTTCCATCCATAAATTTCTCAATCATAACCTCATTACTCTCACTGAAAGCATTCTCAATAGCTGACAGCAAATCTTCCTTTTTCTTCACCTTGGTCACCCCAAAACTCGAACCACTGTCGTTTGGTTTTACAAAACATGGAATACCGGTAAGTTTCAGTATGCTGTCAGCATCCAGGTTATCTCCCCTGCGTATTAGTACAGCATCGGCCATTGGAATTTTATATTCTTTGAGATAGAGTTTACATGCCTGTTTATTGAAGGTGAGGGCTGAGCTAAAAGCAGGACAACTTGAATAAGGGATATTCAGCATATCGAGATATCCCTGTAACAAGCCATTCTCGCCTGGAGTTCCATGTATTGCAATAAAAACAGCATCAAATCTGATACGGTATTCATCTGTCACAAGACAGAAATCATTTTTGTCAATGTTGTGATACCTGCCTTTCTCGTCTTCCCAGTACCAGTTTGTCCCGTTGATAATTATAATATAGGTAATGTATCCTGAGGCCAGAGCCTTAGCTACCTCACCGGCACTTTTTACCGAAATTTCAAATTCAGAGGAATCACCTCCTGCAACGATTGCTATACTCTTCATATCCTGTATATGGTTAAGCCACAAATTTAATTAAATATGTTCTCTTAAATTAAAGAAATAAATTTAAAGACAGAAAGATTGCCTGATCGTTATAGAGATAGATGAAAAATTGATTAATCATTTTGATATATTACCTTTGTATAAATTTTAAATTATTCAGAGATGAAAAAAGGATGTTTAATTTCAATTATTATAGGTGCTGTTCTGGCACTAATCGTTTTAAGCGTTGTACTTTGGGGTACAAAAGTTTATAATGGAATGGTGACAATGCAGGAATCGGTTACAAGCCAATGGGGTAATGTTGAGACAACTTATCAGCGCAGGAATGATCTCATACCTAATTTTGTTAATACAGTAAAAGGTGCAGCAAATTTTGAGCAATCAACACTTACACAGGTAATAGAAGCGAGGTCAAAAGCGACAGCAGTAACAATTGATCCGACAAAAATGACAGCCGAAAATTTGCAACAGTTTCAGCAGGCACAGGGTCAGGTTTCATCAGCTCTTTCCAGGTTGATGGTAGTAGTGGAAAGATATCCTGAGCTCAAGGCAACTCAGAATTTCCGTGACCTTCAGGTCGAGCTTGAAGGAACTGAAAACAGAATTTCAGTTGAGCGACGTAAGTTTAATGAAGTGGCACAATCATATAACACTTATATTAAGAGGTTTCCGCAGAGTTTCCTGGCAGGTATGTTCGGATTTCAGGCAAACCATATTTTAAAGCAGATGAAGGTGCTGACAAAGCTCCTGAAGTGAAATTTTAATCTATCAGAATATCAATTATGAAAGCATCATCCTTCTTTACAAAAGAACAGCAGGCTGAGATCCTTGCTTCTGTTAAAGAAGCAGAAAAAGAGACTTCAGGAGAGATAAGGGTCCATATCGAAACATCATTCACTGGTGATGTTCTTGACAGGGCTGCATGGGTTTTTAAAAAGCTGGGGATGAACAAAACAAAGGAACGTAATGGGGTATTGTTTTATCTGGCTGTAACTGACAGGAAGTTTGCTATCATTGGTGACGCAGGAATAAATGCAAAAGTTCCGGCAGGATTCTGGGACGATATAAGTGCGTTACTCAGGAAAAAATTCAGTGAAGGTAAATTCACCGAAGGTCTGGCCGAAGGAATATTAAAAGCCGGGAGCCAGCTTAAGACGCATTTTCCATATCAGAAAGATGATGTTAATGAGTTGCCTGATGATATTTCATTCGAAAAAATTAAGGGGGAGAAATAATGAAAAGAAGAAGGATCACGGATATCATATACCTGGCATTTTTAGTTTGCATCATATCAGTTAACTCCGTCTTTGCACAGGGTATTCCTGACAGACCTGTTCCACCCCGACTGGTAAATGATTTTGCCGGTATCCTTACTTCTGAAGAGGCTGGTATGCTGGAACACAAGCTGGATGCATTTAACGACTCAACATCCACGCAAATAGCTATCGTAATTGTTAAATCACTTGATGGATATGACAAAGGCGACTATGCTCAAAGGCTTGGAGAAAAGTGGGGTGTTGGTCAGAAAAATAAGAATAATGGTGTTCTGATACTTGTGAAACCAAAAACATCTGGCTCAAGCGGCGAGGTTTTTATTGCACAGGGATATGGAGCTGAGGGAGTTCTGCCAGATCTTACATGTTCTGATATTGTTGATAATGAGTTAATACCAGCTTTTAAATCAGGAAATTATTATACAGGACTTGATGATGCTACTAATACTATTATGGCGCTGATGAGGGGTGAATATACTGCGGCGGATTACGAGAAAAAGTTCAAAAAAAGTTCCAGAGGTGATATTCCTTTTGGTGTCATAATCTTTATAATTTTTATAATTATTGCCATTTTCTCCGGTAAATCGGGCGGTGGAAACAACAAAAATATAGGTTCCGGTGGCTTGCCATTCTGGCTTCTTCTGGGAATGATGGGTTCCGGTAGAGGTTCTCAGAGCGGAAGCTGGGGCGGATTCTCAGGCGGAGGTGGCGGAGGCGGAGGCTTCGGCGGCTTTGGTGGTGGTAGCTTTGGCGGTGGAGGTGCCGGTGGTAGCTGGTAACTATTTAGCTCCTGACTTTTAACAGATAAAGATCAGGCAAATAATATATAATGTTTAATTGATTTTTCTGAACTAAGCACTTTGCTCAGAATACATCATACATTTTCCCTTCCCGAGGTATATTTTCTCCATTTCTCAATTACCTGAACCATATCATCAGGTATCTCAGAATCAAAAGATAGTCTTTTCCCGGTTACAGGATGATCAAATGCTAAAGATTTTGCATGCAGTGCCTGTCGCGGAAGAATCTTGAAACAGTTTCGTATAAATTGTTGATACCTGGTAAATGTTGTCCCTTTAAGAATTTGATCACCACCATATTCAGCGTCGTTAAAAAGAGGATGTTTAAAATAGCTGAAATGGACTCTTATCTGATGAGTTCTTCCCGTTTCAAGTTTACATTCAACAAGAGAGATATAGCCAAGATCTTCGATTAGCTTGTAATGTGTTATGGCAGACTTTCCTTCACTTCCATCCGGAAATACCTGCATTACCTTTCTGTCTTTGATACTTCTGCCCACATTACCGGTGATAGTCCCATCCGGGGGATCAGGTGTACCCCAGACAAGAGCTAAATATCTTCGGTCGGTCGTTCTGTCAAAAAACTGTTTTGACAACCTGTTAAGTGCAAACTCATTTTTTGCTATCACAAGGATCCCCGAAGTATTTTTATCAATCCTGTGTACCAGCCCTGGCCTGGCTTCCCCGCTATTAAATAGCGGAAGATCTTTAAAGTGCCACATCAGAGCATTAACCAGTGTACCTGTATAATTACCGTAAGCCGGATGAACAACCATTCCAGGTTCTTTATTGACTACAAGAACATCATCATCTTCATAAACAATATTGAGTGGAATATCCTGCGGAATAAGTTCAATTTCGCGGGGGGGAGTGGGAAGCACAACCTGCACTATATCACCTGGTTTTACCTTGTAATTAGGTTTGACGGTGTTGTTGTTAACCAGGATATTTCCTGCATTAGCTGCATTCTGAATTCTTGTTCTGGATGAATTCTCAAGCCTGTCGGCCAGGAATTTATCAATTCTTAGCAATGTTTGACCAGGATCTGCCTTAAACCTGTAGTGTTCAAAAAGTTCCTGCGGGTCATTTATATCTTCTTCTTCTTTCATTTTTGGAGTTTACCTGGTTTTAATTAACCTGTTATAGCCAAGCGGCTTACCGTTAACAGTTGTGACAATTATATAAATTCCCTGATGAAGGAAAGAGATGTCAATGTGCTCATTATAAGGAAGTTTCTTAATTTCACGTCCGCTTAAATCCATTATTGTTATCCATGCAGCTTTTAGAAAGGTAAGCTCAGAATTCTCAATATTTATATAGTCATTTGCCGGATTTGGCCAGATATTGACCTGACTTTTTTCTTTATAGAATATATCATCAATACCTGTAGTTCTTAAAGGCTCACCGAGCACAGGCCTCATCATAACAGTACCCTGCATCTGCGATTGCAGCCATTCTCCGTTGAGCCAGTATAACTGGCGGTCGGAATGAGGTGTATTGATATCAAAACCAGCATTCAGAAATGTCTCTGAGCGTTGTCTCCATCCAATATAAAACTTACCGTTCACACTCACCCCTTCAGGGATATTATATGAATAAAAACTGTTTATCAGGCTTCCCTGTTCAACCATTACCTCTTCTCTGGAATAGATAATATTACCTGGCTACTCCATTGTTATCATCCCATACTATCAGGTCAAATGCTCTTTTATTTGATTCCAGATAGCTATCGTTAAAACATATCCGGATGGCTCTTATTGTGTCAGGGATATACGAGTCGAAACGGCAGGCCACCATGGCATTTCTTGAACCAAGTCCGTTTATTCCATAACCGCCTTCGGCTGAACCATCGTCAAAAGCTATATAGTTATTAAATACCTGGTAATAGACTGTTGTGTCATTGCTCTTTGGATCAAACTCATCTGTCTTAAGAGAACATGTGATCCTGAATAATGCAGTATCTTCGTTCTGAGACTGGAATGTATAAATAAGGTTAGCATTATAATCAACATTGGTTAAAGGATCAATGTTTGTTGCACCTGCTGAAAATGCATCTGCCTCAGTGTTTTTATACACGTCCCATATTTCAAAGTTCCGGGTGACGTTGCGTACAATAATATCATTATTCCTGTAGTGAATAGGTATCGAAGACCTCATCTCCTGTAATTCAATTTCCTTAAACTGTCTCCATGGCATTGATTCATGGCTTTTCAGAAGCGAACGTATCGGAAGCCGGAATGCAACATCTTTAAATATTGTATCAGAAGCATTTCTGTTCTTATCAAGAAGTACATAATCTATATTCCATATGTCACAGTTGCCAGCCAGCGAAGGATCGTTAAGATTTGGACTGAGGCTGGCATAATTTACAAAACGAAACTGAAATCCGTTTTTCAGAAAACGACTGTCGTCAACCTTGATTATCACCGGAGTGAACCTCTGTTCTGATATGCTGTCTGTTTTCCATACCGAATACCACTTGTTCTCATCCGGAGCAAGAAACTGAAGTGTAAGGCTATCCTTTTCTTCAGGAGGATCACCCAGACCACCGGCCTGATAAAAAAAACTCAGCCAGATATTGTCCGATGATGTATAAGCCAGGTTTATAGGACTGGGAAGTGAGATGGTCGGCTTCAAAACCAGAAGCAGAGGCCGTTGAATATAGTCTTCCGGTGTTGTCAATTGCATCAAGAGTTGCAATGCCGATTGTGATCTGACGGTCAGAATAAGTATTGTTTATAAATACATAGTCATCAGTCCAGTTCTTAGTGTCAGGAAATACTGAATGACCTGAGAAATCATCGAAAAAGGGCAGGTTAATACTTTCACTGAGACTTTTGGCACTTCTATCAAGATTATTTTTCCCGATTCAATCAGAATCCGGTTCGACTGAAGTCCTGTAACAACTTCCTGAGCTGGGGTAATAATCAGAAAGAGATTAAGAAAGATAAAATATAGAATTATCTGTTTAATCATCAGGGCGTATTAGACGACTTAATTAATGTATCAATAGCTGGTATGGTGTCAGGGAGACTGATCATAGTTGAATCGACAGATCTTTTTGCTGAATCGACAGTAAGCCACAGGTAAATTGCGGATCCCAGTTGCAGTGTGGCATCTTCCCTGTATTCCGGATTTTGTTTATAGACAAAGGCATGGAGAGTATCCTCCTTAGAAACAATAGAGTTGTCATAAATATATGTACCAAGATTCAGAGATGCACTGTAAATCTTACTCTTTGCAGCATCAAGTTTCAAGTCAATCAGGTCAGGTACCGAAGTTCTCTGGTTACTTAAACCTTTACCAAGTACAAGATCAACTACAGAACCCTTCTGCAATGAATCGCCGGCATGAATGCTTTTACCGTTAATCTGCTGGTCTATAACTACATCAATTGATAGGTCAGGTTTATATTTGAGCTGTCCCATGTCAAGTCCGGAACTCTCTATTAAAGCTAAAGCCTGTCTTTTAGGCAGGTTTACCAGATTTGGCATTGCAACCATTTCAGGATGAAAAGCATTTATCGTTAGTACAACATTTCTCCATTTTTTCACCTTAAATCCAGGTTCCGGGCTCTGTTCAGCAACACATCCCCTGGGGACAAGGTTTGTGTAAACGGAGTCAATAATCTGGAATCTCAGTTTGTTCTTTTTAGCCAGATCTATAGTCTGTTCCCTGGTAAGACCAATAAAATTCGGTACAGGATGTGCCTGTCCGTGCCTGGTATATAAATTAAGTGATATAAGCAATACCAGGATCAGACCCACAACAATAGAGATTGCAATCCCAAGATTTTTAAGGAATACTTTGCTCAGGATAAAGTTCTTTAAACTCATACTTACAAATTGAACATTATTAATAACGTAAAGGTACTTATAAAATTATAATGAGATTACCATTCTTTGACAGTGTTATAAAGAGAATCTCTTTCAACAGGAGTGAATCCTGCAGCGCGGATAAGCTTACATATCTCATCGGTGGAAATTGCAGGTTTTTCCTCAGTCGATCCTGCCATAGAATAAATTCTGGTGGTATCATCTATTGTTCCGTCCATATCATCGGCACCGAAAGAAAGCGCAAGTTGTGCAGCTTCTTTTCCTGTCATTGGCCAATAGGCTTTTATATGAGGGAAGTTGTCAAGATAAATTCTTGATACAGCATAATTCCGAAGATCCTCTATTATGTTAACTTCTCCGAGGTATGACATGCTGTTATTCGATTTCTTATATTTTAAAGGAATGAAAGCGTTGAAGCCACCAGTTTTATCCTGAAGTTTGCGTAGCCTCTCCATATGATCAATGCGGTGAGCATAGTTTTCAATATGACCGTATAGCATTGTTGCATTAGATACTATTCCTAGTTTATGGGCAGTTTCGTGTATTGTCAGCCAAAGTTCAGAGGATGCTTTTTCATCACAGATCATTTTGCGAAGCTTTTCGTCAAATATTTCTGCTCCGCCACCAGGTATTGAATCAAGGCCATACTCCTTTAGTAGTCTCAATCCTTCCTCCATGGTACATCCGGCACGCCTTATCATATAATCGAGCTCAACAGCTGAGAATGCCTTTACATGAAGTGAAGGTCTGTGATCCTTGATCTTTTTTATAAGTGATCCCCAGTAATGCAAATCATACGAGGGATGAACACCTCCAACTATATGTACTTCTGTAATATTTTTATTATCAAAACGTTTGACAATATCCAGCATTTCTTCATGACTATATTCCCAGCTGTCCGGATCACCTTCCTGTTTATGGTATGAACAGAACCTGCAGTTGTAAATGCATTTGTTTGTCGGCTCAATATGAAAATTGTGATTGAAATAAGCTCTTTGTCCATTATGCCTTCTTCTGACTATGCCTGCAAGCAGTCCAAGAAGAGGAAGATCAGCTTTTTTGAAAAGCAGCAGTCCTTCTTCAGGAGTAATACGTTTGTCGGCTTCAATTTTATCAGAAATAAGTTTAAGGTCTTTATTCTCGATGTAATTCAGAAGGTTGTCCATGCTCTTATTTTAAAAGTGCGTAAAGTTAAGAATAATAGAAAAAGATTTTGAGTCATGATCATATTAAACAAAAAAAAGGTGTCTGTAAAAGACACCTTTAAGATGATATTATTTAATCTATATTATCCTTTAAGTTTAAGCTCTGGTGAAGCTGAAAGTTTTTTTCTTCCTTTTGCTCTGCGGGCAGCCAAAATTCTCCTGCCGTTGGGGGTTGACATCCTTTCCCTGAAACCATGCTTGTTTGCTCTCTTCCTTCTTGATGGCTGATAAGTCCTTTTCATCTTTTCAATTAAATTAATTGACTAATATTCTGATTTGAGACTGCAAATGTAGTACTTTTTTGAAATATAAAAACCGCTTGACTGTTTTTTTTTAAAAAAATCAAACTGGCAGATACACAATCCTTTTGGTTTCAAAAAAGGGTTCGTCGAAGAATTCATTGATATTCCATACTGTTGTATCATCTTTGAATCGCCCCAATTCTTCTGTTAATTCACCTCCTTTAAGATACAATATCCCGTTTCTTAGTGTGTTATTTTCTGCTTTTGTGATATTTTTACGGGTAATATCCACAAATTTCTTAAAATCAGTAACTGCTCTGCTGATTATAAAATCATATTTTCCTTTCTCATCTTCCACCCTGTTTCTCAATGTGGTTACATTCCTGAGTCCCAGCTCTGACGCCACCGAATTTACCACCTTAATCTTTTTTCCAATTGAATCGAGAAGGAAGAAATGAGAATCGGGAAACATAATAGCCAGAGGAATTCCGGGAAATCCACCACCTGTTCCAACATCAAGGATAGTTGTTCCTGAACAGAACTTTAACACCTTAGCCAGAGCAAGTGAATGAAGAACATGATGAACAGTAAAGTTATCCATATCCTTCCTGGAAATCACATTGATCATGCTGTTCCAATGTTCATAGATCTGTTTTAATTGAGAGAACCTATCTTTCTGAACATCTGTTAATTCCGGAAAATATCTGAAAATAATATCTGGCACTACCTGTTATCCGTTTTTATTAAAATGTTATAAAGCAATATTTTAGCTCTGTTTAGCTGAGCTTTTACCGTACCTAATGGAAGATTAAGCTCATTTGATATTTCTTCGTATGAGTATTCTTTATAATAGCGTAATTCAATAAGTGATTTATACCTGGGTTTGAGCTGGTTTACCACACTTTTAAGGGTTGCAATTTTTTGAAGATTAATCAATGACTCTTCCGGATCAGGTAAATCGGATTGGATATTTACTGTTGCTGTGTCGAGATTCTCCTGTAACAGATCAAGCGGAGCAGGAGTGAGTTTCTTTTTCCTTATAAAATCGACGCAGTTATTTGTTGCAATTTTAAACAGCCATGTGCTGAACGCAAATTTTGGTGTGTAGGAATCCAGATTACGGAATGCTTTTCCAAAGGCTTCAATGGTGAGATCTTCAGCATCCGAAGCATTGTTGACCATCTTAAGCAGCATAATAGTATATAGAGTCCCTGTACCGGTTCATGAGGCTTGCAAATGCTTTTTCATTACCTTTTTTTGCTTCCTCTACAAGAATCAGATCGTTTTTGGCTTTTTCCGATAGATCGTGTATTATTTCCATCTGATTTTACCTGGTCTGTCGGGTATGTTGCTTAAATATAATATACTGTTAATAACAGGGGAAAAGATATCAAAAATTAACGATAATATTACCAGTCTGGGTTCATTTAATCTTTTTTGTACAAGCGAAAAAACTATTGACTGAGTTGCTAACCTTAAACAGAAAGCACCAATAACATACGGCCACATAAAGCTAAAGGACAATAAGACAGCAAATGTTATATAAAAAACCATTCGTGTAAGTGGTTCGGTTATCAGACGTAATTTATCTCCGGTTTTGTAATAAGGAGCTGTTGTAAGATGCCTTTTTTTCTGTTTTATCCATTCTTTCAATTCCTGTACTTGGGACCGAACGGGTATGTGACCCTTCATCTGAATTCTGCTATTGTATTTTCTCTGTTGGCATGAGAATTTACAAAGAGATCATCATCTCCTGATATTATATGGTTATGAGATCCAAAGCCCTTGTTTGCAAAAAATACAGATCGTCTGTATGAAAGATTTCGTCCGACACCCATATATGGAACTCCCCTGATGGCCATACCAAAATACTGCATAGCAATCGCAGTACTCTCATAACATATATATTTATTAAGTAATCCTTTCTCCCGAAGATATCCGCCATAACCAATAACGAAATCAGTTTTATCATTAAAATGAGAAGCCATTTGCCCGATCCATTTATCTGATTCAGGCTGGCAATCTGCATCTGTAAAGAGCAGGATCTCATTTTTAGCTGCTTTGATACCTATGAATTGGGCAAATTTCTTGTTATGTGAAAATTTAGGATCTTTGGTTATGGTTGAAATCTTGAGTCTGGGATACTGCATAAGAAATTTTCCCAGAACATCATCGGTATGGTCTTCCGAGCAGTCATTTACTACTATAACTTCAAAATCAGGATAATCCTGTTCAAGAACTGAAGGAAGAAAATTATTTAGATTATCTGCTTCATTTCTGGCACAGATTATAACTGAAACACCTTTCTTTTCAATCTTGCTATTCATCTGGTTTAAAGTTGTATACGGCCAGATAGTAATAGAGGTAATAAAACAACTGAATAACAGCAGCCAATACAAATATTGAAAATACTACTAAAAGTATAAGATTTCCCTGATGTATCATTTGACCTCCAAAATATCAGCAATATTAATAAGATAATCGGAATGTCACTAAAATATATCCAAACAATTAATACTAATTATCTTTTCTTTATTGAAATTGGCTTTAAGCTTTGTTCATTCAAGGTAAGGGATTCCTGTAAAATAGAATGTAAAATATTGTATGTCAGTGATTATTCTTAAGGTCTTTCGGTGTAGATCCGTATTAATTTTTATATTCATGACAATCATTTTTAAGATCAAGTATCAGATTAACAGTATGATGTCAATGGATTTTTGCTGATAAATATTCTGGAAAGAAAAATATTCAGTATAATTTTATAAGGCCGTAAGGATAAATTACCTTTGTGCTGCAAAAAACGAGATTTAGGTTTATGTTTAAAGTTGAGAGCAGGGATAAAGAATCCGGAGCAAGAACAGGCAGGCTTATTACAGCTCATGGTGATATTCCTACTCCAATTTTCATGCCGGTTGGAACTGTTGGCACAGTAAAAGGTATTCTTCAGAGAGATCTTGCGGAAGATATAAATGCAAAAATAATCCTTGGCAATACTTATCACCTTTATCTTACGTCCTGGTACTGAGATTCTTAAAGCAGCCGGAGGCTTACATAAGTTTATGTCGTGGTCAAGGCCGATTCTTACCGATAGTGGTGGCTACCAGGTCTTTTCTCTTACAGGGAACAGGAAACTTACTGAAGAAGGGGCAATATTCAAATCGCATATTGATGGATCGAGGCATGTTTTTACACCTGAAAACACTGTTGACATACAGCGGATTATAGGAGCTGATATTATGATGGTTTTTGATGAATGCGCTCCATGGCCATGCGATTATCAATATGTAAGGAAATCTGTAACACTTACCCATCAGTGGCTTGACAGGGCTATTGCCCGATTTAGGGAAACAGATCCAGTTTGGGGATATGAACAGTTTCTATTTCCGATTGTGCAGGGAGGAACATTTGATGACCTTAGAAAAATATCAGCTGAGAAAATAGCTTCCTGTGGTATGGAAGGAAATGCTATTGGAGGTTTGTCAGTAGGGGAACCGGCTGAAGAGATGTATAGAATTATAGAGATTGTAAATAAGATACTTCCTGAAGATAAACCGCGTTATCTGATGGGTGTTGGAACTCCTGTGAATATTTTGGAAGCTATTGAACGAGGAATAGATATGTTCGATTGTGTAATGCCTACACGGAATGGCAGGAATGGTATGCTTTTTACCAGCGAAGGCACAATTAATATAAGAAACAGGAAATGGATTGATGATTTCAGTCCAATTGATCCGGAAGGTCCGTCGGTTGTAAGTCTTACATATACAAAGGCTTATCTGAGGCATCTTGTTATGTCGGGAGAGAACCTGGGAGCTCAGATCGCAAGTATTCATAATCTGGCATTTTATTTACGACTGGTTGAGAAAGCAAGAAAAAAAATTGAAGAGGGTAATTTCAAAGTATGGAAAGACTCAATGGTAAAAAAACTTTCAGAGAGACTTTAAGTCATCTGAAGATCAAGCTTATTGATATATATATCATCAGAAAGTTTCTGGGGACATTCTTCTTCAGTATTGTACTGATACTTACAATCGCTGTTGTATTCGATTTTGCAGAAAAGATTGATAACTTCATGGAGAAGTCTGCTCCTGTAAAAGCTATAATCTTTGACTATTATATGAATTTCATTCCTTATTTTGCTACACTTTTTGCTCCTCTCTTTGTATTTATTGCCGTAATCTTCTTTACATCCAAAATGGCTGCAAATACTGAGATTATTGCCATCCTTAACAGCGGAATGAGCTTTAAGAGAATGATGTGGCCATATTTTCTGTCAGCTCTGGTAATAGCAGCCATTACTTTCACCCTTACCAATTTTATTATTCCCAGGTCAAATCAGATAAGAATGACTTTTGAAGATAAATACTACAGGTCATCCAGCAGAAAGGTGACCAATGGAGAATATTCACCGGCAGACCTATAAAAATATCTGGTTTACATGGGTACTTTCAATCCGTTGAGTCAGAGGGGACAGAATTTTACCATTGAAAAATTTGACAGTGGCCGGCTTGTATCCAAATTGTCTGCCAGTTCAGTTGTATATGATACAGCAACACATAAATGGACTGCCCTTAATTATTACATACGTGAAATGAAAGGGAATACAGGAAGTTATTACAAGAAGGAAAAGAGATTGATACAACACTTACGATAAAACCTGATGATTTTTCAAGGGATCCCGGGATTTGTGGGGACAATGACTTACAGGGAGCTGAATGATTATATTGATCTTCTCCGACTGCAGGGATCGGAAGAACTTAAGCTTTTCCTGATTGAGAAGCACCGAAGGTTTGCAAATCCCTTTGCGGTTTTTATATTAACGCTTATCGGAGTTTCCCTGTCCTCAAGAAAGGTCAGGGGAGGGATCGGTATGAATATAGGCATCGGGCTCATGCTAAGTTTTTCCTATATCCTGTTTCTGCAATTTGCTTCACAGTTTTCGCTTAAAGGAAACCTTAATCCCATGCTTGCCATGTGGATCCCTAATATTCTTTATTCTGTAATTGCTCTGGTGCTTTATAAAATGGCACCGAAATAGCTGATAAATCGCACCATTTCTTTAAAATTGTTCCTCTATATTTGGTCGGTTAAAAAATTAATATCCTGATAAACAATACTTATTAAAATGGCTCTTAATAAAAAAATACGCGAGTTCCAGGAAAAGCGTGAAAAAGTCCTTCTTGGTGGAGGAGAACAGGCAATAGAAAAGCAAAAGGCCATGGGCAAACGTACTGCCCGTGAGAGAATTATGGCATTATTGGATGAAGGTTCATTCAATGAGTATGATCTCTTTGTTGAGCATGATGCCCGTGATTTTGATATGGATAAGAAGTCACTTCCCAGTGATGGTGTTATTATTGGATCAGGAACAATTTACGGAGCTCCGGTTGCAATATTTGCCCAGGATTTTACTGTTGCAGGAGGTTCCCTGGGATTGATGCACTCAAGGAAAATTACCAAGATAATGGATCATGCGCTTAAAATGAGGATGCCCCTTATCGGGATTAATGATTCAGGTGGAGCAAGGATTCAGGAAGGGGTTAACTCACTTGCAGGTTATGGTGAAATATTCTTCCGAAATACAATTTCAAGCGGAGTTATTCCGCAGATATCGGTTATTCTTGGTCCATGCGCAGGAGGTGCAGTTTATTCACCGGCACTGACAGATTTTGTATTTGTAGTCGATAAAATCTCAAAGATGTTCATTACAGGACCGGAAGTGATAAAAACTGTTCTTGGTGAAGAAATTTCAATGGAAAATCTGGGTGGAGCACGGGTACATAGTGAAGTAACAGGTAATGCTCATTTTTTTGCGAACAGCGAAGAGGAGTGCTTTGAACAGATTAAAGAAACTAATAACCTTCATTCCCTGGAATAACAGTAAGAAAGCAAGAGATTTTGAACCAGGAGAACCCAAACCGGAATATAATATAAACAAAATTGTTCCTGAAGATCCAACTCTTCCATACGATGTAAAGGATGTAATCAGGTCTGTTGTTGATAATTCCGATTTCTTCGAGATCATGGAGCTTTATGCTAAAAATATTGTCATAGGTTTTGGCAGAATGGGTGGACACACAGTCGGCTTCGTTGCTAACCAGCCACTTGAAATGGCAGGTGTGCTTGACGTTGATTCTTCAGATAAGGCTGCCAGGTTCATCCGTTACTGCGATGCTTTCAATATCCCGATTATTACCTTCGTTGACCTTCCGGGTTATCTTCCGGGAGTAGATCAGGAACATGCCGGTGTTATTCGACATGGAGCAAAGATGCTTTATGCTTACAGTGAAGCAACAGTTCCGAAACTGACCGTTATTCTGAGAAAAGCCTATGGTGGAGGATATATTGCAATGAGCTCACGTCACCTCCGTGCCGACTTTGTTTTTGCCTGGCCATCAGCCGAAATAGCTGTAATGGGACCTGAAGGAGCTGCAAATATTATTTTCAGAAAAGAGATTTCAACGGCCAGCGACCCTGATGCAATGAGAAAACAAAAGGTTGAGGAGTATAAGGAAAAATTTGCAAATCCATATGTTGCTGCTTCAAGAGGTTATGTTGATGCGGTAATTGAACCTTCGGAAACAAGAAAATTTCTTTTGCATTCAATAGAGGTTTCTGCTAACAAAGTGGTCTTCATGCCTGAGAAAAAACATGGTCTTCCACCATTCTGATCAATATCATCTAAACCTAATTACAGATCAATATGACAAAAGAAGATAAGCTCGGATATCTTAACATTAATACCAGTTTATATCAGACAAGGATAAACCCGAAATTTGAGAACAGGATTCCTTATTCACCGAAGAACCCAAAAATAATTTTAAGTTTTATCCCTGGTACTGTGCTCGAGATACTGGTTGTTCCAGGACAGGAAGTAAAGAAAGGAGATGATCTGATGATTCTCGATGCCATGAAGATGAAAAACAGGCTGAAATGCAATATGGATGGAAAGATCAGATCAATTGCAGTAGGAGAGGGAGCAAAAGTTTCAAAAGGAACAGTTTTGATTGAGCTGGAATAAAAACAAAGGAATGGTTAAAGAAAACCTTCCCAGATAATATATTCTTTAATCTTTTCAGGCAATTTCAGGTCTGTCACGGAATATGCCATAAACACTTGATCCGCTGCCAGACATAAGGCTGAACAGTGCTCCTGAGTGATACAGACTGCTTTTAATTTCGCCGATTATTGGATATTTTTTAAATGCATAATCTTCAAAATCATTTAATATCGTTGCTTTCCAATTTTCAACCGGAAGATTGATCAGCTCCATGAGACTTGTAGCTGGAGATCCGGGATGACAGTTCAGATAAGCTTCTTTTGTACTGATTTCTGTTCCGGGGTTTAGCAACACCAGATATAGTCCATCGAGAACAGATTCTATCGGTGTGAATATCTCGCCTCGCCCGGTTGCAAAAGCCGGGGTGCAGTCAAGAAAGAAAGGACAGTCACTGCCTAGCTCCAGAGCAATCTCTCTTAATCTGTCATTATCGATCTCTAATGAGAAATATCTGTTTAATGATCTGAGAAGGCAGCCAGCATCAGATGATCCTCCTCCTAAGCCTGCTCCAGACGGTATTGCTTTATGAAGATGAAGTTTTAAGTATGGGAGCGGATACGACTCGCGTATTTTTTTAACAGTTTTAATAACCAGGTTATTCTCAGGCAAAGCACTGATATTAATACCTGAGACTGTGAGAAGGTCAGAATCAATCAGCTCGTTTGACACAACAAACTCAAGAGCATCACTTATACCAACAGGATAGAAAATGGTTTCAATATTATGGAAGCCATCGGGTCGTTTTTTTAATATTCTTAGCCCCAGGTTAATTTTAGCTTTAGGAAATGATATCATCCCGTAGTATTTAATGTAAAAATACCATATGGTTTTGAATTTATTGTCATTAATCCGATCAATAGCTTTTCAACAAGTTTTAAACATCTGTTTGTTTGTAACAATAGATGCCGCTTTTGACTTATTAAATATGGTAATGCATACCTTTGAAATTGCACGACAAACAGACATTGATACTACCTAATTACCAATAAATCAATAATATAATAATGGTTGCAAAACAGAGAAGCAGTCAACGGCCTGCTATAACAGCTATACCTGACTTTGGAAAAGTGCCACCTCAGGCAAATGATATGGAAGAGGCTGTTCTGGGTGCCGTTATGCTGGAAAAGGAGGCAGTGATTACGATTCTGGACATTCTTAAACCGGAGAGTTTTTATAAGGAGGCTCATCAGAAAATATTCAAAGCTATCTCATCGACTTTCAGCCAGAGAATTTCCTGTCGATCTTTATACTGTTACAGAAGAGCTGAGAGCACACCAGGAACTTGATAGTGTTGGAGGTCCTGTTTACCTTACACAGCTTACTGCAAAGGTTGTTTCAGCAGCGAATGTCGATTACCATGCAAGAATCGTTGCTCAGAAATATATTCAGAGGGAACTCATACAGAGTGTCGACTGAAATACAGACCAGATCATTTGATGATACTTATGATGTAACAGAATTGCTTGACTATTCTGAGAATGCTCTTTTCCAGATTGCTGAAGGAAACATCAAGAGGGAAGTGGCTCCGATTAATGTGGTTATTAAGGAAGCAATCAGAGAAATTGAAGAAGCCGGCAAGAGAGAAGATGCCCTTGTTGGAACACCTTCGGGATTTACAAAACTTGACAGACTAACCTCTGGCTGGCAAAAAGCAGAACTTGTTATTATTGCTGCCCGTCCTTCAATGGGTAAAACTGCTTTTGCCTTATCTATGGCAAGGAACATGGCTGTTGATCATGGTAAAAATGTTGCAATATTTTCATGTGAGATGTCATCGGTTCAGCTGGTTAACAGGTTGATTGTAGCAGAAACTGATATCCCCGGTGATAAGATCAAAAACGGCCGGCTCAATGAGGAGGAGTGGAAGCAGCTTGATGCGAGAATAAAGAAACTTGTTCTGGCTCCGATATTCATTGATGATACTCCCGCAATTTCAATATTTGAGTTACGCGCAAAATGCCGCCGTCTTATGGCACAGCACAAGCTCGACATAGTCATTGTTGATTATCTTCAGCTTATGTCAGGACCTGAAAATGCTGGCAGCCGTGAACAGGAAGTAAGTAATATATCCCGATCATTGAAGAGTATCGCCAAAGAGCTGAATATTCCTATCCTCGCACTTTCACAGCTTAACAGGTCGGTTGAAATGAGAGGTGGAACCAAAAGACCGCTTCTTTCTGACTTGCGCGAATCAGGTGCTATTGAACAGGATGCTGACATGGTTGTCTTTATACACAGGCAGGACAAGTTTGGCATTCCGACCTTTGAAGACGGATCGTCTACAAAGGGGATAGCTGAAATCATTCTGGCAAAAAACCGTAACGGTCCGGTTGATGATGTAAAGCTACGGTTCAGGGAAGAAAAAGCACAGTTTGTTGATATAGATGATTTTGATATGGACATGGACCCTGGGATCAAGGGATAATGCCCAAAGTATCACTCTTGGATCAAAAATGAATCACGATAATCTCAGAAAGCTTGGAGGTGAATTCGACAAAGAGGCTGATATGAATGACGAACCTCCTTTTGCTTAGATTACTGGCCAACACCTGACCTCTAATAAAATATAACCCGGAAAACTATTGCATTTCCGGGTTATATTGTCTTTATATATGCTTATAATGAATCAGTTAAAACGCAGGATCAGCTTGGCTCCAATACTTTTATAATTGATATCCTCAAAACCGACATAAACACCCAGCTCCCCTAAAAGCAATACTTCACTGAGACTGTATCCTATTTCCGTATAGTTTTTATGATAACGTGAACCAAGGTATGAAAGGCTCAGATTTTCTCTTATCAGAGTATTGCTTAATCCTGGCAGTAATTTAAGAAGCAGATACGGAGTTGTATATTTAATATGTACTTCTCCAAACATTTCCGGTGTGCTCAGACTGTAGAATGCAGGGTTCATAAAGGCATCCTGATAATCATTTAAAAGTACCGGAGTAGGTTGAGCATTAAAATGGAAAAAATCATAGAACGTAATGTTTCTGTTGTCAGCAAATCCACCGGCTCTTACTCTCCATTTAAACTCACTGAAAGCACCCAGATCTTTGGATTTGTAAGCTTCAAACCTTATCATATCGAATTGTTTATACTTGCTGGTCAGTTCACTGAACTCATTTATTCCGTGCTGCCATGTCAGGTTGAAAGTAGGCCAGTCAGATCCTCGCGGGGATTTGACTCCATTGCGGATTCTGTATCTCTGAAACGGTGTATATGTGACTTTTGTCACAAAGTCATAGTGTTTATGGTCGCGAAGCAAAACCGGAATTGATACAGGCTGCAGATAATCATTTTCTGGTATATTGTCAGTGTAAGCTCTTGAAGTTTTAATAAATGAAAAGTTCGTGTTGTTTTCAAGGATATTTCTGTTCTCATAGGTTGTGCTCAGTTCAAGATTAAGTCCATTTGCTATCTCAGTGGTGTATCCGAGTGTAAAATATTCTGATTCATAAAGTTTAAGGTAGTTTCTCTTAAAAAAGAGAGAAGAAACAGAGTTTAAAAAAGTGTTTATACTTCCACCGTTAGCAATATCCTTCGATGAGATTCCAGTCCTTATATAAAACTGTTTGGGTTTTAGTCTGTCGAACCTGTAATTTGCATACACCCTCCACATAATCTGTTCACGGCTGAAAGCATAGCGTATATCAGGATATATTGAAACAGATTTATGGTTCTTCCATGATTTTGACATGTTGAAACTCAGTCCGTAATCAAACCCATCTACTGTATTAAAGCTGAGCTTCTTCCAGTCTATCAGTCCGTCGAATGTAAATCTAAACCCAGTTGTATCTGCCCATGAATGACCGAATGCAATATTATTCATCGTTTTGATGAATCCTTTTTTCTGAACCTTAAGAGCTTTTGCCGTGTCAGCTTTCCTGTCTCTTAATGTTAACGCTTTTATACTGTCAGATACTCTCAGAGTACGTAACTCAATATCTGACAGTGGTATGGGGCGGGCCTGAGCCCAGTATGCACTGTCTCTTGTTGCTGCACCTTTTTCAACTATCTGTGTTGTGTGATCCCTTATTTCAAGACTATTCTTGCTGGTGTCAGGAATGCTCTTTTCCGACTCTTTTTCCATTAACCGTGAAAGTTTTACCATATCGCGGTTGGTTAATTCATCTTTGCCAAGAATCTTATCAATCTGTTTCTGCGTTTTTGAAACAGCTGTATCAGGCTTCTCTGCAGCTGCTACGGCATTTCCAATATAATCAGTTGAAATGGATTTAGGTTTCTGTAATGCAAGGTTTGGTTTAACTTCAAGATATTTGACAGAACTGCCATAACCTGCTTCAGCTTTAAAACCCATAATACCAATGGAGATCTCAAACTTATGACTAACCGGCATCCATATACCATCCATCACAGGTATGTAAAGCTGTTGCACCCTAATAGTCCCGATCATATTTTCGTTCGTCAGATCTACGCTGTGAAGGCACCATAGATCCTCTATTATGTAAATGGTACCTGCAAATAATTGCTGACTTTTGCGCTTAGGGATTACTTCAATCTTATCTATTGTAAAATTTCCCTGCAATGAGGCTCCGAGATATTTGAATTTATAATGAGAGAACGCTGCAGGTGAAAGTGGAGAGATTGCAGCGTCAGCAATTACAGGCTGATAGAAGCTTGCCTGGATGAAATCCATTGGTGATATATCGTTCCCCTGTGACGGAAATGTACTGTTATATGATATAACTTTCTGAACATATTTGTCGGGAGCTGTGAATTCCATTTCATTGATAGATTCCATAAGAAACGAATCGCCGGCCTTTAGAGTTCTTTCCTCTTGCTGTGGCTTGCCTCCGGCAGAAACAGTAGCGCTGTTTTTTCCTGTTTCAATCTTCATTGATTTTTGTAAAAGTCTGGGTATCCTGTTTATAACCAGGTTGCCCTTGAGATATACTTCTGCCTTGTAATAACTTATATCATTGAGATAATAAGGGGCGAGACCTATAACTTTTCGCATAATAATATATGCGGGATCTTCTCCCGAGGCAGTTATTCTTACCTCGGGAATTTCATAATACTGAACAGGGAGAACCACATCTTTTACAATAGTATTGTTGGAAATTGTTATTGTGGCATATACAGCCATAAAGCTGAGACTCTGGTATATCACCGAGTATTTCCCTGCAGGTAATCTTAATTCGTAATCTCCTTTTGTATTGGATGTCGTTCCTTGTTTCAGTTCCTGAATATAAACTGTTGCGTAAGGTATGGGCTCACCTGCCTGATTGGTAATTTTTCCTTTTAAAATTTGTGATTGTGAAATTGATGGAGTAAAAATCAGAATCAGGGTCAGCAGTAACAAATTTCTCATAGAGACGTTTTATTTTCAGTATGACGAAAATGAGGAAATAAAGTTACATCTTTTTCCCTGCAACAACAATTACTATCTCACCCTTTGGAGTCTTCTCCCTATAATGATCTGCAAGTGAATGAAGTGTACCTCTGATAGTCTCTTCATAGATCTTTGTCAATTCCCTCGATACTGAAGCAGCACGTTCATGCCCAAAGAAGTTGCCCAATTCATCCAAAGTCTTAACAAGCCTGTATGGTGACTCATAAAAAACCATAGTTCTTGTCTCATCAATCAAGTGCTGTCATCCTCTTATTTCTGCCTTTTTTTGGTGGAAGAAATCCCTCAAAACAGAACCTGTCACTAGGTAGTCCTGAATTGACAAGAGCAGGGATCATAGCAGTGGCTCCTGGCAGGGTCTCAACAGGAATATCTTTTTCTATACATGTTCGCACAAGAAGAAAGCCCGGATCAGAAATACCTGGTGTACCTGCATCAGAGATAAGAGCAACGGTCATGACCTGATAAGATCTTTGTACATACCGATTCAACACTTTTGTGTTCATTGAACATATGATGCGACTGAACAGGCGTTTTTATGTTATAATGACTTAGCAATTTTGCAGACTGACGTGTATCTTCTGCCAGAATAAGATCAGCATTAGTAAGAATTTCTATTGCCCTGAAAGTTATGTCATTGAGATTTCCGATCGGAGTAGGAACCAGAAAAAGTTTACTCATGAGAAGGAAGTTTTCGTTTTACGAGGTCGAGCAATTGCTTAACAGCTTCATTATCATTGTTATCATCTGTATAACTCGATATGATATCTCTGGCTTCTGAAAGATTATTCACATTATTCAGTTTTGTAATTGCTTCACTGTAATGATTCAGATTTCCATCGAAAATTTCCCTTATAAATAAAAATCTGTCATTAATCCCAATGGCTTCTGATAAATTGGTTACATGTTTTGACTTAAGAATTCCTGTACGACTCGTCATCTGCATTATGTCCTCCAAGCTGCTCATTGAACCTGTTTGACAAGTGGCTGAATCTATCGGCCATGATAGCTGAATCAGTTTTTTTAGCTGGTTTTTCCTTTGATGTTTCAATAACGGCTGACCCGGGAGTTTCATTGTCTTTATGCTTTTCAGGAATCTCGTTCTTTTCAGATTGCGAATCGCCGGGTTCAATAATATTATCTGCCTGCAGATTTATGATCAGTAACTGCTTCTTCCGGAGTAATGGAGATCTCAATTATCTCTTCTTCATGGTATACAGGCTTTGTCTCCTGCACCGGTAATTTTTTTTCAGTTACTGATGATTCAGGGAAATTCATTTCTTTAAGCAAAGAGATCACCTCTCCGGCACTCTTGCATTTCGATTTCGCCAGTTCAACCTGAAGTACAGGAACCCCGGGATATTTCTTCAGATCATCAATAATTTTACGGGCCTCTTCGAGATCCTTAATAATTAAATCAATGGTTGCATTGAAATCCATACAATTTGATGTTAATATAACAAACCATTTTCCTTATTTTGCAAAAGTAACGATTATTCCGTGAGTCATCATGGATAAAAACTACAAATTACATTTCATCAACAGACATTATTCAGAAGATGGACTTTCTTGAAAATTCAGTACGACCGGGAGGCAAAAGAGGATCAATTGAGGTCATTACAGGTTCTATGTTTTCAGGAAAGACTGAAGAATTGATCAGAAGGCTCAGAAGAGCCCAGTTTGCAGGACTTAAAGTTGAAATATTCAAACCATCTCTTGATAACAGGTATTCAGAGACAAGGGTCGTATCGCATGATGAAAAATCAATAATATCGACTCCTGTTGATAATCCATCAGCAATTTTATTGTTAGCCGGTGATGTTAATGTGGTCGGTATTGATGAGGCACAGTTTTTTGACAACTCCATTGTCCGAAGTCTGTAATGAGCTGGCAGATAACGGCATAAGAATAATTATTGCCGGGCTCGATATGGACTTCATGGGAAAGCCCTTCGGACCCATGCCTGCCTTGCTCTCAATAGCCGAGTATATAACAAAGGTTCATGCAATATGCATGCGTTGCGGCAATCTGGCAAATTATTCATTCAGAAAATCAGAGGAAGAACAGGTTGTATTGCTTGGGTGAGAAAAATCTTTATGAACCTTTGTGCAGGAATTGTTATAACGATGCATTAAAGAAATAAAAGTTGAGAATGTTTTCATCTGATATTGCTTCAATAGTTAAGGGTAAATTATATGGTTCATCTGAACAGCCTGCTACTGACATTGTTACTGACAGCAGGCAGGTTAGTTTTACAGAGGGACTGGTGCTTTATTGCAATTACAGGTAAAAATCATGACGGTCATATTTTTATTGATAACCTTTATACCTCAGGTGTCAGGATATTTATTGTAGAAAGACTTCCGGACAACCATGAAAAATATTTCGGAGCAGCTTTTATTCTTACAGATAATACAATTTCTGCACTACAGACTCTGGCTTCATACAAAAGGAAGCTATTTAAATCACCGGTAATAGCAGTCACGGGATCTGCCGGAAAAACTGTTGTAAAGGAATGGCTGGCTGATGTGCTTGGCTTAACTACGTCTGTTATAAGAAGTCCCCGGAGCTTCAATTCTCAGATTGGAGTACCTCTTTCTGTTTGGAAACTCGACGATAAATACAAGCTGGGAATCTTTGAAGCAGGAATTTCCTTTCCTGGAGAGATGGATAAACTGCAAAAGGTTATTGATCCTGATATCGGTGTCATCACAAACATTGGAGACGCGCACAGTGAAAATTTTCCTGATAATTATGTAAAGGCTGAGGAGAAACTAAAGCTTTTTAGAAACTGCAGTCTCCTGATTTATTGCAGCGATCAGATTATTTTAAAGGATCTTATAACCAGTAATCCTGAGTTTAAAACGAGCGAACTTATCAGTTGGTCATTTGTGGATCATGAGGCTGTAATATTTGTACAAAAAGATGAGCTCTCAGGAGGATATACTACTTTGCAAATGAGGTATAAGGGCAAAACAAGTTACTTTGAAATCCCCTTCAGCGACAGAGCTTCAGTTGAAAACGCTGTTACCGTTGCCGCAGTGTGCCTGGCTCTGGATACTGATACTGAAATTATAAAAAGGGGACTTGCAGGCCTTGTATCGGTTGCCATGCGAATGGAGTTGAAAGGCGGGATAAATAATTGCCAGCTCATAGAGGATTATTATAATTCTGATCCCGGCTCACTTGGTATGGCCCTTGAGTACCTTAAATCACAGAAAGGAAGAAAAGCAACACTTATTTTATCCGATTTTGTTCAGACCGGAAGAGATGAATATGAACTTTATAGTGAGGTGGCGCAATTAGTCAAAAAGACAGGGATTGCTAAGTTTATCGGAATAGGGAAGTCGTTGGTAAGAAACAGCTCATTATTTGATTTAAGTTCAGAATTTTTTTATACCACCGAAGAGTTTATCCATAATTTTACAGGCAATGATTTCAGGGACGAAATAATTCTGCTTAAAGGAGCCAGGATTTATGAATTTGAGAAGATCGGCAAACTGCTTGAACAGCAAACCCAGCAGACAGTCCTGGAGATCAATCTCGATGCTATATCGAACAATCTTAACGAGTTCAGACGATATCTCAATCAAGGTACGCGGATAATGGCTATGGTTAAGGCTTTCGCATATGGAGCCGGTCCTGCTGAGATTGCAGCTCTAATGGAATTTCACAGGGTTAGTTATCTGGCTGTGGCTTATGCAGACGAGGGTGTTGAGTTAAGAAATGCAGGTGTGACCATACCAGTTATGGTCATGAATCCTGATCCAGCCTCAGCTGAAGTACTGATTAAATATAATCTGGAGCCTGAGATTTTTAGTTTTTCTTCACTTGAAAAATTCACTCAGATTGCCTCAAGGCATGGATTGATAAACTATCCGGTTCATATCAAGATTGATACAGGCATGCACAGGCTTGGTTTTATGCCTGATGAGATTAGTGACCTGGCAGTAGATCTTAAGGCTAAGGAGTGTATCAGGGTGGTGTCGGTATTTTCCCATCTGGCTGCCAGTGAGGATTCTTCTCTCGATGATTTTACTCACAGGCAGGTGCAAGTGTTTAATAAGGCTGTGGATCAAATACATTCAGAACTTGGCTATTCTTTCATCAGACATATTCTTAATTCATCAGGAATAGCTCGTTTTCCTCAATATCAGTTCGAGATGGTGCGCCCGGGTATTGGTATCTACGGAATTGGTAACTTCTCCAATATGAATCTACGTACAACAAGCAGGTTTATAACCAGAATATCACAGATCAAAAAAATCCCTGCCGGCGACCCTGTAGGTTATGGTTGTGCTGATGTGTCTGATTCTGATAGAATAATCGCAATTCTGCCTGTTGGCTATGCTGACGGACTAAACAGAAAGCTGGGAAACAGGATTGGCAATGTCTTTATTAAGGGAAAAAGGGTTCGGCTTACAGGAAATATCTGTATGGATATGTGCATGGCTGATATATCGGGTCTGAATGCCAATGAGGGTGACGAAGCAGAAATATTCGGAGAAAACATTCCAATAGAGGAGCTTGCTGAGAAATGCAAGACTATACCGTATGAAGTACTTACTTCAATACCCGGAAGAGTAAAAAGAGTATTTTTCAGAGAGTAGAATTCGATGATCCTTTGGGGTATCAGATCAACCCAATTCGCATATATGTTCAAGGTCAACACTCCCGAGTATACTTATCTTCCTTCCTTCAAGACTGATAATACCTTCTGATGCGAGATTTGAAAGGGTACGTATAGCATTGGATGTTGTCATATTTGACAGATGTGCAATATCCTCCCTTGAAAGTGTTACCCCAATCGTTTTGCCGTCTTCTTCAAGGCCAAAGGTATCCCTGAGCATAATTAATGATTCTGCAAGCCTTCCTCTTATATGCTTTTGGGTTAATGATACTGTTCTGTTATTAGAAAACCCCAGCTCCTCGGCTATCAGCTTAAGGAATTTAAAAGAAAGATCCGCATTTTTCCGTAATATTTTAACAAGAGTGTTTCGTTCAAGAATACAAATTACTGAATTTTCTATCGCTCCCCCGGATGCAGACCATACATTTTCTGAGAACAGCGCTCTGAAACCTATAAATCCATTTTGTTGTACCATCCGAAGAATCTGCTCTCTTCCACCAACGCCATGTTTAAATATTTTTGCTTTTCCTGATGCCAGAAATATCAGCCCTCGTGATTTCTCCCCTTCCCTGAATAATAAATCCCCTTTCTTAATCACCGATATCATATGATGATCCATCAAAGTCTCTTTCTCTTTCTGATTCAAACCTTTGAAAATAGATGTTGAACTCTCAAGGCATGTCTCAATAAATTCATCTGAATAGTGCATGATATACTTATGTTTAAAAACATATCAAAGTTAATAAAAGAATTGAAAATAAATTAAATTAACATTTTTTAACATATTCAAATTCAGGTAGTTGTAAAGTTCACTTAGCCAGATTTTTATTTGATAAGATGAAACTGTTTAAAAGTAGATCTTTCTAACCACAAGGTATTGATTGATAAATTTTTAAGGTTTTTTGGCCAGGTTTTTTTGCAAAAGTCCAGATGGATTGTAATGCATTGAATATTATGGATTGGGATACAAAAGCCAGACAGTGAAGTACGCTGCGATTAACAAGAGATCTTTGTAAATACGGTTTTCAGTATTTTGCTACAAGTGGCATTCGCCTTCCTGCCCCAAAAGCTTTTGAAGATATTCGAAGGATAGGAGGGGCCTGGTATCTCTTATATTCATTAATGTTTATAAGCCTTATAACCCTGCTGACTATCTCAGAATCAAAACCTTCACTTACAATATCATCAGGAGGCTTCTGTAGTTCGATATAATGATACAGAATGGAATCGAGGATCTTATAATCGGGAAGTGAATCAATATCAAGTTGTCCTTGCCGGAGTTCAGCCGAAGGCATTTTTGTGATGGTATTTTGAGGTATTACTTCAGAGTCCCTGTTAATATATTCAGCTAGCTGGTAGACATCTGTTTTATAGACATCGCCTATGAGAGAAAGGCCTCCTGCCATATCTCCATAAAGTGTTCCGTATCCTACTGCAGCTTCACTTTTATTAGAAGTGTTTAATAAAATGCATCCCTCTTTATTTGATACAGCCATCAGAAGTATTGCCCTTATCCGTGCCTGTATGTTTTCTTCTGTTACATCGCTGTTTTTTCCCCTGAACAGGGGTGCGAGTACTTCCTCAAAGGCTATAAATGGTTTCTCAATATTGACTATGTCGTAATGAACTCCCAGATTATTTGCCAATGATACGGCATCATTCACTGAATGATCGGAGGAATATCTCGACGGCATCAGAAGAGCTCTTACGTTTTTACTTCCAAGTGCCTCCGAAGCCAGACAGAGACATACAGCAGAGTCTATTCCTCCGGAAAGTCCGATAATACAATTAGTAAAACTTGTCTTGTTAAAATAATCGTGTATCCCTGATACTATAGCTTTATGGATAAGGGATATTACACCGGGTCTTGAATTTCTTTTCGGACCATCCTCTGAAATAATTTCATCAAATGAAAATGTTTCAATTTTTTCCTCAAAAAAAGGAAGCTGCTTTATTATTTCACCCTTTCTGTTTATAACCATGGAAGCTCCGTCAAAAATGAGCTCAGTATTTGCACCTGTCTGGTTAACTGTAATTACCGGTAAAGCATACTTAATTGCTTTTGCTCTGAAAATATTTTCTTTTGTCTCTATTTTTGAGTAGGAAAAAGGAGATGCGGAAATATTAATTAACAGATCCGGATTCTGTTTTGAAAGTTCCTCCATGGGGCTCACAGTATATAGCCTGGATTTTTCAAACTCGTTATCAAACGGCTGCTCATCCCATAGATCTTCACATATTGTCAGTGCTAATTTAAATCCTTTGAAGTGAAATACACTGAAGGTTTTTTCAGGTTCAAAATACCTGTATTCATCAAAAATATCATAAGTAGGCAGAAGAGCCTTGTTGGCAGCAAAAATGACTTTGCCTTCAGATAATACCAATGCTGAATTATATAATTTTTTCCCTTCAGGTTTTTTGTTAAGAGTGGGAGAGCCGACAATTGCAGCAATTCCTTTACATTCTTTTGCTATTTCAAGCACAGTGGAATCACATTTTCTGATAAAGTCGAGTCGGTCCAGTAAATCCAGTGGCGGATATCCTGGCACACAGAGTTCAGAGAATATTACTATATCGGATCCTGCTTTTTTTGCTTCATTTATTGCATCACATATCAGGTCTCTGTTTTTTTCAAAGTTACCTATATGATAATTCAACTGCGCAACTGATATTCTCATTTTCCACGCTTAAAAATTAATTCCTATCCTGAAACTCAATATTTTATGCGACACTTTGTCTTTAAGCTGATTTGCATTATCCTTGGTAATATCAAGGAAGTTATTGTCGAAATTCAAACCTAGCTAATATTGCAGTTGTACCTCCGAGCGAGTATTCTATTCCTGCGGTTATATGATACGACAGATTGAACAACCTTAATTCATTCATGGCATTTTCACCTTTAATATCAAGCGATGGGATATCGGCTTTCCCTCCGATTACTACTTTCGGATCTAAACCAAGATCAGTAAAAAAAGTTGTGTATCCGATTTGATTTGTCTGAAGCTTAAGCCCAATTGGAATTGCCAGATACTGAATCTTATATGTAACAGGCTTTCCAGGCTGAACAGTTTCATTGAAATTACGGAACTCCATCACCACAGAATCTTTGGCAGTTAATCTTCCAGCCGCATTAATAAGGGTAATTCCGGTCGAAAATGAATAATTCGGGGAGAAGTAACTATTGAATGTAAGACCAAAATTGAATCCTGGTCTGGCTCCGTCATTTTTTATTTCACTTATGTCGGTTGAGAACCAGCTTATGGTTGGGTCAGCATGGATGCCAAGGCTAAATTTTTGTTCTGACTGGCCAAAACCATCAGGAACTGCTATTAAAAACAACAGTATCAATGCAGGTAATATCCTGTTTTTAAATAAATTGAATAAGTCCATAATTAAATCATTCTGTTTAACTAATACACTGTAAAAATAGCAAATATTAAGTGAAGTTTTGGTATCAAAATTAAGAGTAAGCTTTTAACCAAAAAAGTGATTATTTTTGACAACTTATATAACAGAATATTATGAACAGACGTATTTTTATATTACTGATACTTATTCTGGTAATTCCGGTGGTTAGTACCTGTAAGAGGGATCGTTATAGTGTTAATACTTCATCCATTGATGTAAATATCGTGATCAAAAGACTTGAAAAGGATCTGTTCTCCATTGATCCTGATGAGATAGCTGCAAAGGTTCCTTATCTTAAACAGAAGTACGGAGGATTTCTTCAGCTATTTAGTTATGTCATTAATACGGGTGACATCAATGATCCATCTTTTGCCGATTTGCTTGTAAGGTTTTGTACTGATAAGCAGAATAATGATGTTTATGCCCTGACTATGAAGACATTTCCTGAAGTCAGAAATATTGAATCTGAGCTAAATGAAGCTTTTCGTCATTATCTATATTATTTCCCGGAAAGGAGTGTTCCTGCAGTGTTTACATGTATTTCAGGCTTTAATACCAGCATCATTACGGGAGATTCAGTGCTGGGGATTGGTCTCGACCGTTATCTTGGAGCTGATTGTAAATATTATCCTATGCTTGAGATTTACAAATATCTTGCTGAAAGGATGACTCCTCAGAATATTGTGCCTGATTGTATGTACGGATGGGGAGCTTCAGAGTGGGATTTTTCGAACATGAAATATAAGGATGATAATGTTATGAGTGAGATGATTCATTATGGAAAGCTCAAATATTTTGAAAAGAGTATGCTGCCAGAGACTTCTGATGATCTGATTTTTGGATTCACTCCCGGTCAGATGAAATTCTGTTTAAATAATGAAGATCAGATGTGGCAATATCTTATAGAACATGACCTTTTATTTAATACCGATCAGTTTACTATCCGAAAACTTACAGGAGAGGCTCCGTTTACCAGTTATTTCACAAATGAATCTCCCGGAAGAGCAGCAGTATGGATCGGGTTCAGAATAGTTGAGTCGTATATGAAAAGAAATCCCAATGTAAAGCTCGGGGATATGATGAATGATACAGATATTCAGGGGATTCTGGAGAAAGCCAAATACAGTCCCCAATAAAAAAAGGCCGCATCGTATATGGTGCAGCCTTAGAAGATAAATTGCGAAACTACTCGGGATGAATTGCCTCTACAGGACATACATCAGCACAAGCACCACAATCAGTGCAAACATCCGGATCAATTTTATAGATATCGCCTTCTGATATAGCTTCAACAGGACATTCATCAATACATGTTCCGCAAGCAGTACAATCATCATTAATTTTGTAAGCCATTTCAATTATTTTTTTTGATTCATAATAACATTAAGGGCACAAAATTACCTTTATTTTTTTAATTCAAAAATAAAGATGAGAAATATATAAGGATATTGTTTTTCTTATTGCCGGTGTTACTGCGATAAGAAATTGTAAACCAGCCAACTGAGGTTTATTACTCCGGTCTCAAGGCCTTTTTCATCAATGTCAAATTCCGAAGTATGAAGTTTCTTCATTTCAGTTCCTTCTTTTCTGATCCCGACTCTGTAATACAGGGAGGGTGCCAGTGCTGAATAAAATGAAAAATCATCAGAACTCATCCTTGTGTTCGTAGAGTTCAATTTTTTCACTACCAAGAAGGTCACTGCTTAAAGATATAGCCCGTTCTGTCAGCTTAGTGTCATTTATCAGAACAGGATAACCCTTTTCAATATTCACATCAATATTCACATTAAATTCCCTGGCGGTTTCTGCAGCTATCTCATTAATGATTTTCTGAGCTTCTAATCTCCATTTCTCGTCAAAGGTTCTGAATGTTCCTGCAATATGAACCTTTTCAGGGATTACATTTGTTGCACCTTCTCCGGAAATTCTTCCAATTCCCAGAACAGTCGGAATTTTGTTTGTTCTCTGTCTGGCAGCAATTGTGTCTTTTAACCTGACTACCAGTGTGGATGCAATATAAATCTGATCAGTTGTCAAGCCAGGCAAAGCAGCATGACCGCCTCTGCCCCGGACAGTTAAATAAATTTCATCGCATGAAGCCATATAAATACCAGGTTTATACCCGACTTTGCCTGTTTCCAGCTCCGGAAGAATATGCTGAGCAATAAAAAGATCCGGTTTGGGATTATTAAACACCCCTGATTCAATCATAAGATGAGCTCCTCCTGGTGATTTCTCTTCGCCGGGCTGAAAAATAAGTAAAATAGTGCCTTCAAACTTATCCCTCATACTGTTTAATAGCTTTGCCATTCCCATAAGCCATAGCCATATGGGCATCGTGTCCGCATGCATGCATTTTGCCGGTATTCAGACTTGTGAATTCAGACTGGTTTGCCTCTGTGATGGGCAAAGCATCCATTTCCGCCCTGACAGCAATTACTCGTTCCCTTTTATTTAAACCCTCAACAGATCCAATAATCCCGGTTCCTGCAATCCCTTTTCTGAATGGTATTCCGTTTTTCTCAAGCCATTTACAGATGTATTGAGAAGTTTCTGTTTCAGAGTACGATAATTCGGGATGCTGATGAAAATGTCTGCGAAGTTTTATTACTTCATCCCTGAGTTCAACTGCCTTAAGTTGAATAATATCCTTTATTCCCTGCATTTCTCTTTGGATTACATGAGATTGTTAGAAATCGAGACTGAATGACAGGTAAAATATTCTGGGAAGCAGATAATGATTCTCTATACCCCATGCCCAGTCAGCCCTTACAAAATATCCGAATAACTGTGCTCTTGCACCTGCTCCAAACCCTGCAACAATTGGTTCCCTGTTGGAATCAAGAGTCACGGTTACAGGACCGTTGACAATTTTCTCAGTGTCATACCCATTTTTGCCTGACCATGGAGATTTCCCCGACCATGCAGTTCCTATATCGCCAAACCCAACAACCTGAAGACTGTTGAGAAAATTTGAACGCAATGGATGACCTGCAAAATATCTGATGAAAGGCCATCTTATTTCACTGTTGATGAGAGCAAAATTATTTCCGTTTCTGATATTCTGAGTAAAACCCCGCATGTTTGTTGCAAGAGCCTGAAATCCATAATTAACATTCGGAGTAACAGGTATTGAACTGTTAAACATAGGATATTTGTTAAACAGATACCCCATCCAGTTATCAACACCTCCCAGGTAATAAATAAGTTTTGTGGGTCCAAATGAAGAACTGGCTGCAAACCTGTTTGCCCATATCAACTCCCTGTGAATCCTGGTATATTTTCTGAAATCAATACCCACAACAAACATGTCAGACTTATTGTAAGTAAGCTCTTTATAATACTCTCCAAAAATTTTAAACCTTGTTCCGAAATAAATATTAATGCTTCTTTTCCGGGTATTGTCATAAATAATCTCACCTTTCAGGCTTACCCAGTTCTGTGTTACATTTTTCTGGTTGAAAGTAGCCATATCAGTAGCAAGAATAGACGTACCTGTCATTTCTGTATGATAATGTTCCTTTTAGGGCAAGAACAGGTGTAATGGGTTTGGAATAACTAAGATACAGGTTGTGGGTATAGTTTTTGAGTAAGGCATTATCTCCTGAGGTAACATAATATACCTGCCGGTGAAAGATCAGTTGTTTATCAAATTTGCCTTTGAGGTTCTCAACACTCAACAGATATTCATTGCTGTCGAAATTTCCGGAAAATCTGAATCCTCCGGTAACCCTGTAATCTTCAAAAAGATCCAGAACACCAAATCGTGTCATAATGTTTACTCCGGGATTAAAATAAGGAGCTCCTCCGCTATAAACCTGATAGGAATTATTCAGGAAGCTGAAATCAATCTGATTAGCTATATAGTTATTGTAGAAGGATGTCTCATAGATCCTGATTAGCGGCAGCTTAATAATGCCGGTATCAAGATCAATATCCATATATTTTTTACGCCATAATTGATCATAATAGTTTTGTTTTTCTTTTTCAAAAATATAGTGGTTAATATCTATTGGTTCATCCTTTATATAGTATTCATAAAGAGGTTTGGTAAGTGTGTCTCTTCTTTTTTTGTCCTCGGCAATCAACCATTGTCTTAACTGGTCAATACTGTCAGCTTTATGCAGCAGTCTGATCTGTTCCTTTCTTAAGGTGCTGATTACCATATCGTCTGGCAGGTATTGGCTGAAGATTTGCTCAATGATCCTTTCCTTAATTCATATTTCCTGTCTTTGAAAAGAATCTCTCCGTATATATCTGAACCGTTTGCAACTGACTGATCTATAATATTTCTGTCATAGTTTGTTACAGGAACGGAATTAATGAAATACCTGTAATGTGTGGTTGTATCAATAAAGCTTATTGAACTGTCAAATTTTGCCAGATACCGGTTAAATATCCCATTCTGGTCGCCAATATAGGTCAATTTGTTTTTTGATATGCTGGTAGCTTGAAACCTGTTGGTATATTTCCCTTCATAAAGCTTTACAAGAACATTGCTTCTCTTATTCAGATCATATGTAAAGAGATCAAATGTTGTGGATAATTTCTCAAACGGACTGCCTGTGTTTGTCAGAGTGTCGGAAACACGGTTTGAGGAGAAAATTATCTCTCCTGGAGAATCTTTCAGGAATGATGGATTCAGATCATCTGCAACATCCCGTGTTATCTGTTCATTTGTTCCTGAAGCAATTGTATGTATGTAAATGTCAGTAACTCCATCCTTTACAGCAGAAAATACAAGTCTTGATCCTTCAGGGGCATATGAGAAATCAAGTACCTTGTCATAATACAGCAGATTTCTTTTTTCAGTAGTTTTTTCATTGATTCTGTAAAAATACATTACCAGATCTGCTTTCTCATCAGTTATAAAAGTCAGAATTCTTCCCGCTTGGATGCCAGGCCATTACAGGATAAGTATTATCTGTAACCTGCTCAAATTTAGGCTCTTTTCTGAATATTATTTTTGATTTGCCTGTAGCCTGGTTATAAAGCCATATCCTTTTCCTTCCCCAGTCATTTGTAACATAAGCAATATATTCTCCTCCCGGGACTTACTTTTACCTGTTGAAAGATCTGTTCTTTCTTTGACTTTTTAATGACATTTTCATCATCATGAGGACGATCCTGATCACCGGAAAATTCTTCAGCATAGAATGCCTGCCACTCTTTTAATATGTCTTTCAGGTCTTTGCCCATGACATACAGGAACCCATCATCGACATTCTTATAGATTTTGGTAAGGTATATTATGTTTGGAATAAGAGCATCACCATAAACTTTACCGATAAATCTCCAGAATGACTCGCCGGCATCAATTGCATCCTTATATTCAAGGTGATTTATATTTTTGTACTTGCCTGATTTAATACCGTCCTTAACCCTGTTCTCAGCTTCATAGTCCCATCCGTTACCAACATAGTTAATAAGCCCTTTTAAGTACCAGTCGGGCATATAAATCAAAGAAGAACTTGAAATTCTGTCTTTTACGTCAGCATTATAAAGCATTTCATTGATAATAACTTCTGTTATTGAAGCTGCAATTTGTTTTTGGTAAGCTACATGATCTCCTTCATAATAAAGCATTACCTTATTTTTAATTATCCTGTTAAATCCTCCGGTATTATAGCTGTCTTCATCAAATGTTACAAGCCCGATATTCGATTGTTTATACTCAGCATTTTTGTTATAAATAATAAATATCAGTCTCTTTTCGAGAGTATAATCAAAAAAGTCTTCAATTTCCTTAAGTTTTTTGCTGGCATAATCTGCAGTATACTGTGCCAGATCGCGACCGTATTCATTAAAATAGCAATCAAAATCATCAAACCTGTAGTATTGCCAGTAATAATCGTAGTATTGAACTTTGTTTTTGCCAAATGACATCTGATGACCATTATAGAACTGGCCGAATGCATCTGTAGAAAAAATGCAGACTATAGATATGATAATCAGTATTCTAATGTTTCTCATTTATATATTGATCATGAGATAAACCGGAACAGTTAGTTACAAATTTTATTCCAAAAAGCCGGCTCCGGCAGCAAAACTAATGATAATCTGTTTTAAAGTATATAAAAAGCTTAAACTTTATTATTTTTGCAAAACTTTATCTGGTTTTTCATTCGGTCTGATTTTTGTTGAGAATGATGCAACCAATATTCGAACTGTCTTGTTATTAGAAAGAAATTGATTCAGTTCAGATAAAGTCTATATAATTTTATCAGACATGCGAAATATTTTTCATAAAACTTAAACTATATATTGATATGAAAAGATTAGTCTTAATTATTTCACTGGTAATTTTTGGAGCAGCAGTTAATGCACAGTATGCTTTGACAAAAATGGATGTGTCAACAAAAGAGCATGATTTTGGAAAATTTAAGGAAGAGGCGGGACGACAGACCTTCGATTTTATTGTAACAAATACAGGAACAGAACCACTTATGATTCAGAATGTAGTGGCGTCATGCGGATGTACTACTCCTGAATGGACAAGACAACCGATTCCTGCCGGAGGAAAGGGAAAGTAACTGCAATATACGATCCTAAAAACAGACCGGGAGCTTTTAATAAAACACTTTCAGTTTATACAAATACAAAACCTGAAGTGGTTGTTCTGGTTATTAAAGGAGAAGTCACACCAAGAGAAAAAACAGTTGAGGAATTATTCACATTTCCGGTTGGTAGATGTAAGGTTTGAAAGTAATCATATGGCATTTACCAGCGTCAAGAAGACGGAGAAAAAGATGAGAGTAATGCAGATAATTAATACTTCTTCTGAACCTGTAAAAGTTGAATTTGAAGGATTACCGGCTCATCTTCTTCTGAAAGCCAATCCTGAAACTCTAAAGCCGGGGCAAAAAGGATTGATTGAAGGAACCTATGATGGAACCAAAAATCAAAACTGGGGAAATGTAAGCGATATGATTAAGGTAAAGCTTAATGGAGTAGTTCAGCAAAATGTATATTATTATGTTTCAGCAAATCTTGTTGAAGATTTTTCTTCTCTTTCCAAAGAAGAGTTGTTGAACGCCCCTGTATTCAAGGTGGAATCAAATACTTTTGATCTGGGCAAAATTAAGGGTTCTACACAGAACAATGTTGAGTTTAAATTTGTAAATGCAGGCAAAAGTGATTTGCTGATCAGGAATATAAGAGCTACATGTGGATGTACTGCAATTCAACAGGGAACTCAGGGTGTTGGCATTAAGCCTGGTGAGTCTGGTTCAATTAAGGCTACGTTTTCATCCGGTGGCTATAATGGAAAAGTAACTAAGGCAATCTATGTTTATACAAACGATCCAAAAAATTCAGAGGTTGTCCTTATGTTGTCTGCAGACGTAGAACAACCGAATGTGGTCAAATAAGTCATGTAAATAAATAGATTAATTTTACTATTCGAAAGGGTGTCAGATAATAATCTGGGACCCTTTTGCTATTTTTGTAGTAACTGTTGAAACTGATGGATAAGAAAAAAGAATATAAAAGTGCATTAAAAGTACAGGAAGGAATCCCTCAACCACCTAACGTTAATCCTGATGTACTTTCTAAACCAGGCAGAAGGTATCGTAAGAAATATTCTGTTGATGAATACTTTGAAGGTATAATTTCATGCAACAGAACGGTGTTGAGTCAGGCAATTACATTGATAGAGAGTTCGTTACCCGAACATTATGAAATAGCACAGGAGATAATTGAAAAATGCCTTCCTTATAGCTCAAAATCAATAAGAATTGGCGTTACGGGAGTTCCCGGAGCAGGAAAAAGTACATTTATAGAAACATTCGGCTTACATGTCATTTCAGGAGGAAGAAAACTTGCAGTACTTACAATAGATCCGAGCAGTGAGCATACAAAAGGAAGCATTCTGGGTGACAAAACCAGGATGGAACAACTGAGTGTACATCCCGATGCTTTTATAAGACCCTCTCCTGCTGCAGGAACATTAGGGGGTGTTGCCAGAAAAACACGGGAGATAATTATAATATGTGAAGCAGCAGGTTTTGATACTATCCTCGTGGAAACTGTAGGAGTTGGTCAGTCTGAGACTGAGGTACATTCAATGGTGGATATTTTTCTTCTTCTGATGCTGGCAGGGGCAGGAGATGAGCTTCAGGGTATTAAAAGAGGCATTATGGAAATGGCAGATTTAATTGCTATTACAAAAGCTGACGGGCCTAATAAGATTATTGCTGATACAGCAAAGGTGTCTTTTGAAAATGCGCTGCATCTTTTCCCGGCAAAAGCATCGGGTTGGAGACCTCAGGTTCTTACATGTTCTGCCCGTATAAATTCAGGCGTAAAGGAGCTTTGGGAGATAATATCAGGATTATATAAAGTTTACCAAAGAATCAGGATATTTTGAGGAAGTCCGAAAACAACAGGCGATTAAAAGAATGGATTGTACAATACAGGAGTATCTGTATAACTCATTTTATAACGATGAAGAGGTGAAATTACTAAAACCTCAGATCGAAAGTCAATTATATGATGGCACCATAACATCCTATCAGGCAGCTGTCAGATTACTTGATAAATACAATAAAAAGATGACCTTGATTAACAATAATTCATATCTTTGGCCTATAAGTACAATAATTTAACTGTAATAAATTCTAATTCACAAGACATGAAAAAACTTATTTATCTGCTGGTTATAGCTTCAGTAATGGGTGCATGTACATCAAAACCACATTATACTATAATTGGTAAAATTGATGGTTCTGACAGCGTTACTTTTTTGCTTCAGAAAAGAGAAGCAGGAAAGATTTTAACGATTGATTCAGCTGTATCAAGAAATGGTTCGTTTAAAATGAAAGGCGGTGATATCAGTTATCCTCAGGTAGTACAACTGGTAGCAGGAAAAACAAGGAACAGGCTTCCGTTTTATCTTGAAAACTCTGAAATAACCATCACAGGTAAGCTTGATTCATTGAGTAAAGCAAAGATTACAGGATCAAAAACTCAGGATGAAAATGAGGCTTTAAAGGAATCTATGAAGCCTCTTTCTGACAGGTACACTGAACTTTATGGGGAATACCAGGCAGCAAGTAAAAGCGGAGATAAGGCTAAAGTAGCTGAGCTTGAAAATGAAGCTGATTCGATACAGGCAAAGATGACTGAGATACAGAAAAATTTTGTAAGAAATAATCCGGGTTCATATGTATCTCCTTCTCTTATTGTGAGCCTGAGCTATGAAATGGATGCCCCGGAAATTGAATCAATGATAAACGGACTCGACACTACTATTGCAGCTGTACCACAGATTAAAAGCCTGAAAGAAAGACTTGCTGTTATGAAATCTGTCGCAGTTGGCCAGAAAGCACCTGATTTTACAATGAATGATGTTAACGGAAATCCTGTATCACTTTATTCAAAGGTAGGATCCAAACTGTTATTGGTTGACTTCTGGGCAGCCTGGTGTGGACCATGTCGTCAGGAAAATCCTAATGTAGTTAAGGTGTATAATGAATATCATAAGAAAGGATTCGATGTATTTGGTGTTTCCCTGGACCAGAAAAAGGAAGACTGGGTTAAGGCCATTGAGAATGATAAGCTTACATGGACACAGGTATCAGACCTTCAGTACTGGAATAACGCAGCAGCTAAATTATATGCAGTAAATTCGATACCTGCTAACTTCCTTCTTGATGAAAATGGAGTAATAATTGCTAAAAATCTCAGAGGTCAGGCTCTTGATGATAAGGTTAAAGAGATTCTTGATGCGAAAAAATAATTCTGATACACTCTCCAGTTTTCAGTAAGAACAAGTAAAATAGTTTTTTAAGAGATATTAAAGCCCCTTCGGATTGACCGTGAGGGGCTTTTTATTTTACCAGATTAAGATCTGTTATTTTAAGACGGGATATCAGCAGATTGCTGTCTATTCTTTTTTAAGCTCTTCGAGTATAAAGCCGGTGCCTCTTACTGTCCGGATATCAATATTTTTATCTTCAGATACATACTTCCTTAACCTGCTGATAAAGACATCCATGCTTCTTCCGAGAAAGTAATCATCTTCACCCCAGATCTCTGTTAAGATATCTTCTCTGGCCAGTATTTTGTTCTTATTAATAATAAAATACTTTAATAACTGGGCTTCCTTAAGAGTCAGCTTCTCCTTAGTACTTCCGGAAATTAGTTCTAATGTATTATACTTAAGAACAGTATCCGAAACTTTATATTCATCGTTCGACGATGAGTATGCTCTTTTAAGTATATTATTTATACGCAAAATTAATACTTCAGGATCAAAAGGTTTGGTTATATAATCATCGGCACCAATTTTTAAGCCCTCTGACTATATCCTCCTTAAGGCTTTTTGCCGTAAGGAAAATGATGGGTACATCAGGTTGAGTTTCTTTGATCTTTTCAGCAAGAGTAAAGCCATCCATCTCTGGCATCATCACATCGAGTACACAGATATCAAATTTGTCCTGATTGAATAATTCCCATGCTTCCTTACCATCACGACCAAGGGTAACTTCAAAACCACTTATGGATATATACTGTGTAAGGATATTCCCAAAATCCCTGTCATCTTCGGCTACTAATACTTTCATACTCCGGATATTAATTAAATAAAACTGATTTGTTAATGTAAATATACGACCTTTTAATTTTACTGACTAATCACTTTTTGAGTACCAGATACTTTAAATTATTTCCAATAATTAATAATCAGGGATAGTAAAGGACCTCATCTCTCAATATTTATAAAATTTTTGGCAATTTGATAGTAAATGTACTTCCTTTTCCCTGTCTGCTGCTTACAGTAACATCACCTTCGTGAGCTTCAGCAATCTTTTTAACATAATAAAGTCCAAGCCCTAATCCCTTAAATTTGTGAATATTACCTGTTGAGGCTCTGTAGAACTTGTCAAAGATATGTTTCTGATCGTTTTTGCTAATACCAATACCGTTGTCGGAAACCTTAATATAGATATTATCATTCTCGGCAAAACCTTCAATATCAATAACAGGCTTCTTGTCAGAGTATTTAACAGCATTTGACAAAAGGTTATTCATTAGTGTTGTAAAATATACTTCATCAAGATCGACTTTTGTGTTTCCAAAATTATATTTACTGTTAATTGTAGCCCCATTACCTCCTCCTGATTTGAAACTGGCAACAATATCATTCATCACTTCTTCGATGTCAACAGTTTTTTTATCAAGTTGAAACTGGGTTCTTTCCCACATACTAATCTCCAGAATCATATTTATTAGCTGGTTCAGATGAATGCTTTGTTTTCCGATTAGTTTAGCTGTCTCAAGAATCTTTGAATCATCATTTCTAATCTGAACCATCTCAAGTGTTTTGCCGGCTACGGTAATTGTTGACAGAGGAGTTTTTAGCTCGTGTGTCATATTATTTATGAAGTCAGTCTTAAGATTTGATAGTCTTTGTTCTTCTGTAAGATTTCTGTATGTTATCAAGAACATTAAGCCGACAAGAATTATACTTATGGTGCTCATTCCCAGAGTGGCAGCAGTTTCTTTTAATATGGTGTTCTGTTTATCAGAAAAATCTATAAAACATTCAAAATCAAGGCTATAGTAATTTGTTTCAGAGTGATCACCTTTTACCAGAATTTCTGAAGAAGCTCTCCTGATGAACGGATGACGAGGAGTAATACCTGATCTGTAATCCATGCGGTTTGCAAACATATCACTTATATAGACAGGAATTTTAACATCATTATTAATCAGTTCAAACCTGTTAATAACTATCTTGAAAGTGAAGTTTTTATCAATATTAAGCCTTTCAAAATAGTTTGACAAAAAGGGAGACAAATCTTGTTCCTGGTACAGGGCTTTTGTAATATATTCCAATACATCTTTCTTCCTTGATGCAAGTACAGTGTCATTTTTTATTTCAGAAATGGCTTTAGCAGCCTGTTCGGAGTAGGCATTAATTATATAACGTGCCGTATCGAAACCATAGCTGCCTGTTCTTCTGTAAAGACTCGAAAGTGCATCTTGCGAGAAAACCCTGTAGCGAAGATTAAACATCTCATCTTTCTGCTTCCTTATTCCATTTATTATCCATACCTGTACCGAAATCAAAACAAGAATTGAGGTAATACCGAGTATGAGTACAGTTTTTCTTTTTTTCATGGTCTGGATTTTATTATTTCCAAATTTATTCATTTTATCGATACCATTCTCTGCTACACTAAACATTAACCCTGTGTTAACCCGGTGTTAACAAAATGGTTAAAATAGCTGTCGTATCTTTACATTGTTAAACAAAAACAGAGGCAACCATGAAAAAAATAAAAGTTTTATTTTTAATTATGTTCTTAATATCGGCCGGATCTTCTTTTCAACTACTGTACGGACAGGAGAAATCTAAGGAAGAAATTGAAAAAGAGCAGAAAATCTTAAAATCAATCGAAGAGCAGAAAAAAGCAATGGCCGATCAGAAAAAAGCTCAGTCAGAAGCAGAGGCTGCCTTACATGATCAGAAGGCAGCTGAAATGGAGAACAGGTTAAATGATCTGAATGTGCAGGTTGGCAGAGCCGGGGACGGAGTACGGGTATACTCACAAAGGGGAAACAGATCATTTAATTTTGATGAACCATTTATGATGACCCCTGGTTCAGATTCATATTTTTTACGAGGACAGGGTGATGGTGAAAGGACTACCTGGGATCTTTCAAAATCAGTAAAAGAGAGCTCTTTCTCAAAGAATTATTCTTTTGATGTTGATAAAACTGCAAAAAATGTGATAATGTCAATAATGGGCGATTGTAAATCAGGTGAAATACGTATCAGGATTGTGATGCCGAACGGTAAAAACTATTCTGATATTCTGATTGATGAGTTTGGAAACCTTAACTGGAGAAAGTCATTTAATATCTCTGATACTGAAAATCAGGATAAGACGGGAGAATGGAAATTTATGATAACCTCAGCGAAAGCTACAGGTTACTTTAAAATAGCTCTTCAGACATATTAATTTTCAGTTTTCATTCCTGTTAAAAAGGGGACTGGTAATATGACCAGTCCCCTTTTTTTATGTTCGGCATCTTATTTTATTCTGATTGGGCTGAAGCCACACCACCCTTGACGCTTTCAACCTTGATAGTGAATTTACTGCCATCCTTAACAATCCATTTAAGATCTACACGTTCATATCCTGAGATATTTGAGATCTCCATTCTTTGTGGATTTTTCTCCTGTTCCTGGTTTATATTCAGATCCTTATCCTGCACTATCATACCTGCAATCACCTTTCCTCCGTCGAGATAAACATAATCAGGCGGATCAATTTTAAATTTAAGATTACTTGCAGAATGTGTTGGCATCATTCTAATGTTTTCCACAGTAGCTGTGACCTCTTTAAGACCACCCGGGAGTTTTTTTACCTTTATATCAGATATTTCGAGCTTTGGGGTCTGATATGCATTATATATACAAAATGCTGCATTGCGGTGCGAGTCTGATTCCAGAAGGAACCCTGGATGAAGTCTTCCGAAGTTTTTATTAAATCCGCCAACCTCAATCTCTCCGTAAACAGGATGATTTACCTTCTGCCATGGAATAAATGCATCCTCAAAGAGGAGTAGTTTATCAAATTCATATGGATCTGTTTTAGTGGAGTCATAGAACATAAGGTAACTGTTCCATAGCTCATTCGAAAAGGCAAAACAACCCATCTCACCATGCCACCAGTCGAGTTCCCCTCCATAAACAGTATATAAATCTTTCCATATTGTAAGTAGTTTATAACCCGGGATGATTAACTCTCCTTTTTTCCCTAAAGCATTTAATACAGCATCATCTGAGCGGCTGTAAGATTCTTCTCCGCCTCCTTTAATTGAAGGTCCTCTTAATATCATACCACCTGAGTTATGAAACGATTGAGATGCTGTAATATTCCTGTGTTTCATTGTAAAGTCGCGAACAGCCTGATTTTCAGGTAACAGTAAAAGGATATTTAGCAGCACCGCTCTGAACATAGTTTGGCTCCCAGTTGAATCCCCAGTCACGGTTTCCGTCGTAGCCCCCGGGACCATCTTCATTTACCAGGCCATCACCATCATTATCAATACCTTCATAGCCAAGTAATTCATATTCCCCTTTTTCTCCCGGCTCAACGCGGATCATTTTGCGCGGATCTTTTGGATCGCTTTTGAACTGACCGTTAGGGTTTTTTCTTCTCATCTGGCTTATATTCTTGTCATTGTTCAGATCATCATATCCATCTTCATCGAAAAGACCATCTCTGTCATTATCACATGGTTCCAGTCCTGAACGCGGAGGGACACCTACATTTGTAAAATACTCCCTTGCATCCGGATTTATCGTAGGAGCAATATAGAATGTCTTATCATGCAGCAGTTCTTTGATGAATGCATTGGTATTATACATTTCACAGAGATACCAGGCAGTATACATAGCCATTTCTGTCCCCTGTATTTCAATAGAGTGAATATTCCCGTCAATCCAATAACCTGGTTTACTATCAGGGGTCAGAACCTTTTTATCAGTTATGGTTAATACAATTATGTCTCTGCCCTGATATGATTTACCTGCTGACTCCATTGTAACAAGATCAGGGTAAGCTTTTGCCAGTCGGGTACAAATATCGACCACCCCTTCATAGGTATTATACTTGTTCCAGGAGACCTGAACTTTCGGATTTTCCGGCGACCCGGCAGCTTTGAAAAACAGTTCTTCATTCTGCGATTTTGCTATTTGAGCAAACAGAAGTGAAAAAGAAAGCAGAAGTATAAGTGAAAATATTTTTTTCATGATTGGAGTTTTCAAATGTTTTTACTTGAGATCAATAGTTGTTGTAACATTCCCTGTGTTAACTGCTCCGGCAGTAATTTTCAGAGATCCCTTACCATTTATTAACCAGCTGAATTCAGCTGACTTATCACCTTCCAGGGGATTAACTCTCTGTACTTTTTTCCCGCTGATAATGACTCTGTCCTGAAGCCGGATCAAGAGCCATCCTCATTATTCTGGTAAATGTGTTGTTTCTTCCAATATCAGCACATGTTGCGAAAATACCTTTATTATGAAGTTTCAGGGATACTCTGAATATGTTTTCACCGGCATTCTCAGCTTTAAGATCAAGAAACTCAAGCTCAGGATGCATACTGGCAATTGCAGTTATGAATTTAAAGTTTTTTGAGATAAGAGCATCAAGGGTATCGGCTGGTGGATTTATCATAGCAAATGGCTTAATGCCACCTACCTCGGTTTTCTTATCAGGGAAATCAGGATGCTTTATTTCTGTCCATGGTACAAAAACATCATTAATATTATTTTTTGCGGCAAATTTAAGAAAGGATACTTCTTCATTTTTCCCTTTTTCCACAGGGAACCACCATGCAGGAGTACTGAAGCTATATCTTCCATAGTGATAATAAGCCCAATCCATGAAATTGCCAGGTGTTGTTCTGGTTACAGGAGCTCCTTTTGCTCCGGTAATCTCATGATATTTATCTGAAACCAGTTTGTTAATGATTTCATCATTTTTCATTATTGAGGTAATCCTTCTGTCTCCTTGTTCCATTCGCGGACCACGCGCCATCCCCGGTTGAGAAACAGCAGCTTGTCTCCCGGTACCCTTTTGTGGTTGCCCAAGATTATCCTGAGGGCCAAATGAGAATACTGAATAAATATTAAAATGATCATAAAGAAAATCAGCAACTGCTTTTGTTTCTGGCTCTGATACAGGGTACAATCCGGCACCAGGACCAAAAGATTCATAATCGTAAGTGAAGTTTCTGTTGAAATCGACTCCTCCGGCACCATCTTCATTGAACTTTCCATCCTTATCATTATCAATACCTTCTGAGTAAACCAGATATTTGCCTGATTGCCCTGCAGAGATATCAGCACTTACCATAACCCGCTTATCCGCATCACTCTCAAGGTAATTTCCTGAAGGATCAGTTACCCTGATCAGAGTGATTAAACCATCCTTGTTCAAATCTTCATAAGGATCTTCATCAAAAAGAAAATCTCTGTCATCGTCTGTTGATCTGGTGTTTGTTATCCTCTCATATTTAAGTGCAGAAAAGAACTGATCAGAAGCATCAGGGCTCACATCAGGAAAGACATAAAAAGTTACTTTGTCAAGAAGTTCTTTTATTTCTGGTGAGCCTGATTCTTTAAGTAAAGTTGAAGCAAAGCCCAGTGCAAGCTCCCTGCCAAGAAGATGGCTTCCCTCTATTCCTCCTAATATTGCTATTCCTGGTTTACTGTCATTATTCCCATTACCTATAGTCAGTGCCCAGATCTCTTTTCCTCCGGCTGTCTTAACAATAGATTTTACAGAACATAATGATGAATAATCTCTGCCTAAAGCATTGATTTTCTGCGACATTGTCTTGTAGTCAGAATACTGACCCTGTGCGGAAAGCTGAATACACCCGGCACCAACTAATATTGGCAGAATTAAAAATCTCAATAGTTTTTTCATTATTTACTTAATTGTTTTGTGGAACATTCTTTGTTTTCTCTGTAGTTTTTGAGGCGAAATAGCGTCACCATGATTAATTATTATATAGTTGTATCTATTTTTTCAAGTGTCTGGAGGAACTTTTATTCAAATTTTCTGAATTGAGTATTGTTGTAAAACGGATCCCAGTTTCTGTTTTGATAAAATTCTGTGGTTTTAATATTAAAATAGCCCAGGATATGTTTGGATGGTACTGTATAAATCAATTCATCGTTATCGCCATAATATGGATCTGAAATGGTCATTACCTCCTCTATACCAACATCATTATTATTGGAGACTCCTGTGTATATCTCATATATAACTCTGGGTATCGCAATGATTATTGTATATGAGCCGTAATCTTTTCTCTGAAAGAGGAAATATGTAACTTCAATTGTTTCGTTGGGATTGACACGATCAGTGGAATGGGGGAGTTGACTTTCAAAAATAAATCCTTCATTCATTATCTTTTCTACTACATTAAATTCTTTGGTGTTGTGAAGGAAGAAATAGCAGTCTTTAAAATTCTTCAGTACTGAAGCAAGTATTTCGCCTTTATTCTTCATTCTACGGTTGAAGGAATTTGTTAATACAGTCTCAAAAATAGCGTATATTATTATATTTAAGCAGTGCTTTAAAAATAAAAAGAAATTATTTCCTTATCATGATTTATGAATAGGTAAATCATGATAAATGTACTTCCATGTACTGGTTCAGCTTTAAGTATTAAGAAAAGTAAAAAATTAAGACAGAGAGTATTTGACTGATAGTGAAGTTAAACATTTTTATTTGCAACTCTTAAACTATTTGATCTGTTATATGTTAAATTTGCATTCATTAATGATTTCCTGATTCATGAGAAGACTATTTCTTTTTCTTTTATTACCGATTTTGTTTTCCTGCGGGCCACAAAAACAAAACACGGATGAGAAGATTATTACAGTGAGTATTGCTCCTTTTAAATATTTTGTTGAGAGTATAGCGGGAGCTGATTTTAAGGTTAATATTATGGTGCCTCCGGGAGCAGATCCTCATGTTTATGAACCATTCCCGGAACAGATAAATCAGCTCCGCCGGTCTGTTGCATACATCAGTAACGGATACCTTGGTTTTGAAATGGTTTGGCTGAAGCGGTTTTATGAAACCAATAAAAATATGGTCAGGTTATCCCTTGGCGATAAGATAAAACCACTCGCAGCGGAGCATGAACATGAAGGAGGTCATACAGAGGCCGCTGATCCTCACTACTGGGTGTCTCCTGAATGTGCAATGATAATGGCCTCGTCAGTAAAAGATCTTCTAATGTGAACTTAACCCATCGGCAAAACTGAAATATGAAGATAATTATCAGGTACTTATATCAAAAATTCAGCTCCTCGATGCAAATGCAAAGCAACTTTTTGCAGATTTTAAAAACAGGTCATTTATGATATATCACCCTAATCTTGGATATCTGGCACGGGATTATCAGCTTAATGAGATATCTGTTGAATTTGAAGGCAAAGAACCAACACCCTCCAGACTCAAAGGACTTATTGATGAAGCCCGAAAGGATAAACTAAGGACTATTTTTGTTCAGAAAGAATATGATACAAAGAATGCCAAGGCTATAGCTGCCGAGATTGGAGCTGAAATACAAATTATTGATCCCTTATCTGAAGACTGGGAGAAAGAGACCACAGATATAATCAGAAAAGTCCATGACAGTTTAATTCAAAGTTCTAATTAAGGGGCAGGTTTTATGAAATTATTTGAAATGCATTCTTTGTCAGCTTCTTACGGATCAAAAACTGTATTGGAGGATGTGAATTTTTCGGTGGGTGAAAATGATTTTATTGGAGTAATCGGACCAAACGGCGGGGGTAAAACAACATTATTAAAACTTATTCTTGGATTAATAAAACCAGATAAGGGGAGAATAATTTACTCTGAAGAGCTTATAAACAGAAGTTTTATAGGTTACCTTCCTCAGATATCTACAGGAGATGTCAATTATCCGGTTACAGTGACTGATATAATTCTTTCGGGATTAATGATAAGGAAAGGAATTATAACAAGGATGTCGGGAGATGACAGGAAAAAAGCTGATAGAGTGGTTGCGGAACTCGGACTATCTGACTTAACCGAATCCCTTTTAAGCGAGTTGTCGGGTGGACAGATGCAGAGGGTATTTCTGGCACGTGCAATAATAGGCGATCCTAAATTGTTGCTCCTTGATGAGCCGGGTAATTTTGTTGACACTACTTTCGAAAATGATTTTTACGAGAAACTAAGACAGCTTAATAAGCGAATGGCTATTCTTATGGTATCTCATGATGTTGGAACTATTTCCGCGCATATAAAATCATTTGCCTGTGTAAACAGAAAGCTGCATTATCATCCGTCGAATGAGATATCAAATGAGGATTTACTCGCATATAATTGCCCGATTCAGGTTATCACGCATGGCGACGTTCCGCATACTGTTCTTAAATATCATAAATAGTGGAAGCAAATATTTTTCAATATGAGTTTATTATCAAGGGACTGCTGGGAGCTGTCTTTGCCAGTATAACTGCCGGATTAGCAGGAACATATGTAGTATCCAAAAGAATGGTTTTTCTGAGCGGAGGAATCACTCATGCTTCCTTTGGCGGTATTGGGATAGGTTATTTTATTGGAATTAATCCCGTTATTGGAGCTGCTGTTTTTGGTATATTGTCCGCTCTGGGTGTTGAATATCTTTCAGTAAACCATAAAATAAGAGAAGATTCTGCAATTGGGATACTCTGGGCATTCGGAATGGCTATTGGTATAATATTTATTTATATGACTCCGGGTTATAGTCCCGATCTCATGGGTTATCTTTTCGGAAGTATCCTTACCGTAACAGGGGCTGATATTATTGCTTTGGGCATTATGTCGGTAGTCCTGATACTTTATTTTGGAATTTTTTACAGGACAATCCTTTATATTTCCTTTGATGAAGTATTTGCACGAACATATTCATCGTATGTCGACCTTTTTAAGTATGTAACCACATCACTCATAGCTCTTACAATTGTTTTGAATATAAGAATGGCGGGTGTAGTCCTGGTAATCTCACTTTTGACAATTCCCCCTAATATCGCCATGTTGTTCACCAAAGTATATTTTAAAATAGTCTTGTGGTCAATTATTGCTGGTTTTATAGGTACTGCTACAGGATATACCATCTCATATTTTGCAGGTATTCCGGTAGGTGCCACCATAATATTTACACTTGTATTAATCTGGGTAATTTCAAAAGTAGCTCAGCAAATTTTGAAAAAATCACCTATATTACAATCTTTGCCAACGGAGAATCGTGAAATTCAGCGGTTTTAACAGGAGTAAAGGATAAGTTAAAGAGTGAATTAACAAAACTTAAAGCATAAACAGAATGGATTACGATCTAATAGTACTCGGAAGCGGACCTGGTGGTTATGTGGCTGCCATAAGGGCATCACAATTGAAAATGAAAGTTGCAGTTGTAGAACGTGCTGAACTTGGAGGCATCTGCCTTAACTGGGGATGCATACCCACAAAATCACTCCTTAAGAGTGCTCAGGTATTTGATTACCTGACTCATGCATCAGATTATGGTATTGCAATTTCAGGTGAAGCAAAGCCTGATTTTACGGCAATGATAACGAGAAGCAGGAATGTGGCTGATGGCATGAGCAAGGGGATTCAATTCCTGTTTAAGAAGAATAATATTGTACATATAAAAGGATTTGGTCGCCTTGAGCCGAATAATGTAGTTGAAGTTCAGGATCAGGATGGAAATAAGCATAATTATAGCGCAAATAATATTATTATTGCCACCGGTGCACGTTCTAAGGAATTACCAAACCTTAAACAGGATGGGGAAAAAATTATCGGCTATCGCGAGGCAATGACACTGAGTAATTTACCTGGATCAATGGTCGTTGTCGGGTCCGGGGCTATAGGAAGTGAATTTGCTTATTTCTATCAATCATTGGGGACTGAGGTAACCCTTGTGGAATTTCTTCCCAGGCTGGTTCCGAATGAAGATGAGGAAGTATCAAAACAGCTCGAGAGATCATTTAAGAAGATGAAAATGAAGATAATGACTGATTCATCTGTTGAATCTGTAGATACCTCAGGCAGTAAATGTATTGTCACCATAAAGACTCCTAAGGGTACTGAAACAATTGAAAGTGATATAGTTCTTTCGGCAGTTGGAGTAACAACAAATATCGAAGGAATTGGGCTTGAGAAATCAGGTGTTAAGACAGAAAAGGGTAAGGTAGTTGTGGATGATTATTACAGAACTTCAGTACCTGGTGTTTTTGCCATTGGTGATATTGTTCATGGCCCGGCACTTGCTCATGTTGCTTCAGCGGAAGGTATTATATGTGTTGAAAAGATTGCCGGAGTAGAGACAGTTCCACTTGATTACAAAAATATTCCAGCCTGTACATATACCAGTCCCGAAATTGCTTCCTGTGGAATGACAGAGAATGCTGCCAGGGAAGCAGGTTATGAAATAAAAGTCGGTAAATTCCCATTTTCTGCTTCAGGAAAGGCGAGTGCGGCAGGAGCAAAGGATGGTTTTGTTAAGCTTATATTTGATGCCACTTATGGTGAGCTCCTTGGAGCACATATGATTGGAGCAAATGTGACAGAAATGATAGCAGAAATAGTTGTAGCCAGAAAACTTGAAACAACAGCGCATGAAATCATAAAAGCTGTCCATCCGCATCCCACAATGTCAGAAGCTATTATGGAAGCTGCTGCAGCTGCTTACGGTGAAGTTATTCATCTTTAGTAATTTATTTTATGTGCCTGTAAGTCAGCGGTTAGATAATGTGCTTACCTTTAACTTGTTGTCCGGAGAGTTTGCATAACTTATTTACAGCTAACTGTAAATAACAGTCAGAATTTCTGTTATGTTACGCAACCAATTGTTTCCTATTTACATCAATCTTTTATAGAATTGCTGGCTTTTACGACAATTATTTTATAATTTTATCTTCTTAAACAAGCCCAAAACCTTGTCGGAGATAAAAAATATTATAAAAGGATGTCTGGCCGGTAACAGAAGAGATCAGGAACTTCTGTACAGAAGGCATGCTTCTAAGTTATATGCTGTTTGTCTTCAGTATTCAGGTAATGATGAGGAAGCCAGGGATACTTTGCAGGAAGGATTTATTAAAATATTTGAAAATCTCGGGCATTACAAACATGAGGGTTCTTTTGATGGGTGGATGCGTAGGATTACAGTAAATACGGCGCTTGAAAAGTTCCGGAGCAGACATAATCTTTACAGAGTTGATGATATTGATCAGATACCGGAACCCGACGCAGAACCCGATAATGATGATTATGCAGGATTGGGAGCTGACGACCTGTTGAGTATTATCAGAGAATTACCTCCCAAATACAGAATGGTGTTTAACCTTTATGCAATTGAGGGCTATTCGCACAAAGAAATAGGTAGTATGATGAATATCTCTGAGGGTACATCTAAATCAAATCTCTCAAGAGCAAGGATTATACTTCAGAGGAGAGTCGGATCTTATACAGGACTTAAGAAAAAGGCAGTAAATGGATGACAGAGGGGCTAATATTGATATAGTTTTCAGGAACGGGCTTAAAGATTACGAAGTGCTTCCTCCTCCTGAAGTATGGGATAATATCCGTCCGGTAATTAAGAAGAAAGCCAGACCTGTAATCCTATTCAGAGCAGCAGCGCTAATTGCCATTCTCGTATCAATAAGTTTTTTAGTCAACAGGCTTACAACACATTCTTTAACCGGGTATAATAATTCCCTGGTGACTCTCAACATGGAAGCATCATATCCTGTCTATGCGCAACCTGAGGTAGGTACTTTAAATATTGCCGACAAAAAGAATGCTAAGATCAGTCAAACTATTATAACAACAGATAAAAATTTATCTGATAATTTCATTTCCCCCGAAAGTGTTATTGTCCAGGACCCTGGCAGTGTTTCCATAAATATGGGGGAACTGTTCCAGGCTAAAAATGCTCAACCGGTTAAGCATCCTCGCGTAAAACCTGTAACTGAAACCGGTAAAACTTATACTGAGATATTGACTCTGAATCCGATAAACAGTAGGGAGGTCATACCGGTAAAACACGAAGAGAGATGGAGTATCTCAGCACTGGCATCACCCACATACTACTCTGAAATTAATGCAGGCAGCAATGCACTGTCGAGACAACTAATGGCTTCGGAACAAAATCTGACTTCATATTCGGGCGGTCTTGGTTTTTCTTACAAGATTAGCAAGAAAGTCAGTATTCAGTCTGGAATTTACTATGCTTCAATGGGGCAAACGCTGGAAGGTATTAATTCATTCGGAGGTTTTCAAAATTATGCTAATACAAAAAATGATCATAATTTTGATGTTCTTACAAGCCGTGGAAGCGTTTTTATAAATAATTCTGATGTTTTTTTGGTTGCCAGTAATAATGGAAGCAGGATAATTACATCGTTTACCAGTGATGTATTCGACCCTAAAAAAGCAAGTTTGCAACCTATGAATGATAATCTGCGACAAAACTTCAGTTATCTTGAATTACCAGTTATGCTGAGGTACAAGTTTCTGGATAAGACAATAGATTTAAACCTTATTGGCGGATTATCATATAATATGCTTGTATCCAACTCCGTTTTTACTATGGTTAACGGAACAAAGTACTCTATTGGTAAAACTGAGGGCTTAAATACAGGTTCATTAAGCAGTACACTGGGGATGGGGATGGAATATAATTTTTCAGAAAAACTTTCTCTGAACCTTGAACCTACAATCCGCTATTACCTTAACCCATATAATCAGACAGGAGGTTCAGATATTCATCCTTACTATTTTGGAATATTTTCTGGTGTTTCCTATAAATTCTGATTCATTCTCCAGGCTTTGCAGCGCCTGATCATTTATCGATTTAAGAATATTATCTTAAAATTCAGGCTCTGATTTATGTTTTTGAATGCAACTCAGCCAATACTTTTGTATTATTGACTTGACATATTCAGGAATATAATGAATGAAACTGAAATTCTGGATAAGATAAAGCACAATCCTGATGACTTTTCAGAAATCTTTACACTGTACTATAAACCGATCTTTGGATATATACTAAGGAGAACCGGTAGTTTTGATGATAGTGCTGATATTGCCGCGGAAACATTTTTGAAGTCATTTAAAGGAATAAAAAATTTCAATTATACAGGAATTTCTGTTAAGGTATGGCTCTATCGTATAGCAACAAATGAGATAAACCTGTACTTCAGAAAAAGAAATAAATATATTTCAGTGTTTAAAAAGATTAATCTGGATGACGAAAGTCTAATCAGTAAATATATTAAAGATGACAGGTTGGAAATTGAAGAAGAATTACAATTGCATGAACAGTTTCTTGAGATTCTGAGGGAGCTTAAAACTATGCCAGTAAAATATCAGGAGGTAATTTCTCTGCGATACTTTGAAGGGAAAGATAATACTGAAATAGCTGAAATTCTCAATATTAAAATGGGAACATTGAAATCATTGATTTCAAGGGGACTCGAAAAACTTCGTAAAAAATGCAACTGCATTTGATTATTGTCATTATTGACTGTAGGTATGGAGAACTTTGAAAAAATATTAATTCATATGAGCAAACCCAGGGTGAAAAAGTTGAGACATCAGGATTTGCTGGGTGAAACACTGATGAAAGCAAAAGACAGATCAGTAGTGAGCTGGTGGTGGCTCAGCATTCCGGTCTATGTAATAATTATGCTGATCATGAAAAGTATGTACAATAATGGAACCACTCTTACAGATAGTCTGAACGAGTTGAAAGAAAGAGATAAATATTTCTCCCTTTTTATCTTTATTATAATACCGCTCCTGTTAATAATTTTGAATTCAGGAATAATCCGGAAAATATATCTTCAAAGCTGGAACCATAACCATCCCGGGTTTATCAAACACACATGGATCAATATATTAGTTATTCTTTTTTCAGTTATAATGATGATTATTTATTTACTCTAAATTAAAACAAATGAAATTTCCGTGGTTTAAAAGAATTGGCATTTTATATATTCCTCAGTCTGTTGCCGGATGGATAATCCTATTGGCTGGTATAAGTTACTCGATATATTCATTTATCGACATTGACAGTCATTCTCATTCAGTTAGCGATACTCTGATAAATTTTGTATTCAGAATTCTTATTATTGGCGCGGTTTATTCCCTCATAGGGTTTATTGCAGGCACTTCTTCCGGAAAAGGACAGTAAAGCGTTTTCTGCTTAAGTTATTCTGCCTTTTACTCTTCATAAAAATTATTAATAAAGTGTAAAATTGTTACCTTTGCAGTTTATTTTAATCAGCCTTAATTATTATGAAGATACCAAGCAGGGAAACAGTATTTACTGGTTTTGTTCTGACCGGAGTTATTTTTATCATATTTACAATTGTGCAGGGTTTCAGGGGTATGACCGTTGATCAGGCAAATGAGACGCAGTCTTCAGATTCTCTTTATAATATAAGGGATTTCAAATTGCCTGATGTAGTTACTTTTGCAGGAGAAGTTATGCCCCTTGATAATTTTGACACAAAAGAGAGCCTTGAGAGAGAGATCCTTACAAGTGCTTACAGGCACTCTTCAACTATCCTGATAATAAAGAGAGCAAACAGGTATCTTCCTATAATTGAGAAGATACTGAAAAAGAATAATGTGCCTGATGATTTTAAGTATCTGGCAGCTGCTGAAAGCGAATACAGCAATATGATTTCACCTGCAGGAGCAACTGGTTTCTGGCAGATTATGCCGGCTACAGGCAGAGAAGAAGGTATGGAGATAAATAGTGTTGTTGATGAACGTTATGATGTGGAAAAATCAACCCAATTTGCATGTGAATATATTTTGAAATCGTTTGAGAAGTATGGAAACTGGACTCTGGCTGCAGCATCATATAATGGTGGAAGAGCCGGAATGGATGAGCAGATAGAAATTCAGAATCAAATGAATTATTATGATCTTCTTTTAAATGAAGAGACTGCCAGATATATATTCAGGGCTGTAGCATACAAGCTGGTTATTTCTGACCCGGCTAATTATGGGTTTAATCTGAATAAAGAAGATTTATATCCTGAACTTAAATATTATGAAGTAAAAGTTGATACAGCGGTATCTGATTTTTCTGTGTTTGCTGAGAAGTTCGGAACAAATTACAAATTTTGAAATTTTTGAATCCATGGCTGCGGAAGCCTTATCTGACTTCCAAGCCGGGAAAGAGTATCTTATAAAGATTCCGACTGAAGGGATGAGAAATATTGAAAGAGCTGATACTTTAAACTGATTTTTTGATTGAAAGACTGTGATAGAGGAAGAGATAAAAGTACTTGGCGCCAGAGTCCATAACTTAAAAAATATTGATGTAACGATTCCCCGTAATAAGCTGGTTGTAATAACCGGACTTAAGTGGCAGCGGAAAATCGTCACTTGCCTTTGATACAATTTATGCCGAAGGTCAGAGAAGATATATGGAGACACTTTCAGCATATGCCCGTCAGTTTCTGGGCGGTATGGAACGTCCCGATGTAGATAAGATAACCGGATTAAGTCCTGTAATCTCAATAGAACAGAAGACAACAAATAAGAATCCAAGATCAACTGTCGGAACCATTACTGAAATATATGATTTTCTCAGACTTCTTTATGCCAGAGCATCTGATGCCTATTCTTATGCATCAGGAGAAAAAATGGTGAGATATACCGATGATCAGATTCTGGAACTTGTAAAAACCAGGTTTTCAGGGAAAAAAGTTTATTTTCTTGCTCCGGTGATCAAGGGAAGGAAAGGACATTATAAGGAACTATTTGAACAGCTCAGGCGAAAAGGCTTTCTGAATGTACAGGGTAAATAATGTAATTACCGAGCTTAAACCCGGGATGAAGCTTGACCGTTATAAAACTCATTTTATTGAGCTTGTAATTGATAAGTTCATGGTTGGGGATACAACTGACAAAAGACTTCATGATTCAATTATAATGTCACTCGACCAGGGTGATGGAATAATGATGGTATTGGATAGTGAAAGCAATGAACCACGATATTTTAGTCGTCATCTTATGTGCCCCGTAACCGGGATATCATATAATGAACCTGCACCACATACTTTTTCTTTTAACTCACCTCAGGGAGCATGCCCTCATTGTAATGGTCTTGGAGAAATATCCAGTATTGATGAAAAGAAGCTTATCCCCGATGGTACTCTTAGCATAAGAAAAGGAGGTATTGAACCTCTTGGTAAATACAGGAATACATGGATCTTCTGGCAGATTGAAGCAATTGCTGAGAAAAACGGATTTACTCTTGATACTCCTGATAAGTGAAATTCCGGAAGATGCTCTCAATAAAGTTCTTTATGGTTCTGATGAGGTTCTTAAAATTGTCAAATACTCCTCTGGGAATGTCATCAAATTATTTACTGACTTTTGAAGGTGTTGTTAATTTTGTTGGGAATGTTGAATCGATAAATGGTAAGAAGAATGGCACAAGAATCAGGGACCAGTATGTTCAGTATGATGTTTGCCCTGAGTGCAAGGGAACAAGATTAAAGAAAGAATCTCTTTTCTTCAGAATTGCAGACAAAAATATTGGTGAGCTATCAGCAATGGATATCAGGGAATTGTCCATTATTCCTGTCTGATATTGAGAAAAAGATGACAGGCAGACAAAAGCAGATTGCTGTGGAGATTTTAAAGGAGATAAGGGCAAGATTAGGATTTCTGCTTGAAGTCGGACTTGAATACCTGTCACTTAAACAGGGGTGCAAGAACACTTTCCGGTGGAGAGAGCCAGCGAATCAGGCTTGCAACTCAGATTGGATCGAGGCTTGTCAATGTATTATATATTCTTGATGAACCCAGTATCGGGCTTCATCAGAGAGATAACCGCCGGCTTATTGCAGCTTTAAAGCAATTAAGGGATGCAGGTAATTCTGTTATTGTTGTGGAGCATGATAAGGAAATGATCCTTTCAGCAGATTATGTCATTGATATGGGTCCGGGTGCCGGACGTCACGGAGGATTGTTGTGGCCCAGGGTACTCCTGAAGAACTGAAGAAATCCAATACGCTTACAGCCTGTTATCTGAATAATAAAAAGAAAGTTTAATATTCCTGATAAGAGAAGGGAAGGGAATGGTAAATTTCTGAAACTAACAGGAGCTACCGGACATAATCTTAATAATGTTGATATTAGTTTGCCTCTTGGAACACTTATATGTATTACAGGTGTATCAGGAAGCGGTAAATCATCACTTATCAATCAGACACTTCATCCTGCTCTGGCAAAGAAATTTCATAATTCAGGGAAATCACCACTGCCTTACAAAGAAATTATTGGTATTGAACTGCTTGATAAGGTAATTGAAGTCAGTCAGTCACCAATTGGTAAGACACCACGTTCAAATCCTGCAACTTATACAGGAGTTTTTACTGATATCCGAAACTATTTGAGCAGACAACAGAGGCTAAGATACGAGGATTTGGTGCAGGAAGGTTCTCATTCAATGTAAAAGGTGGCCGTTGTGAAGGTTGTGAAGGAGCAGGAATGAAAACAATTGAAATGAATTTTCTTCCGGATGTTTATGTTCATTGTACCGAATGCAACGGAAAGAGATATAACAGGGAGACACTTGAGGTAAAATACAAGGGAAAATCGATCAGCGATGTCCTTGAAATGACTGTGAATAATGCAGTGGAATTCTTTGCCAATGTACCTTCGATCTATCATAAGATAAAGACACTTCATGATGTTGGTCTTGGATACATTAAACTTGGACAACAATCAACAACTTTATCAGGTGGAGAAGCACAACGGGTCAAGCTGGCAACTGAACTGGCACGACGGGATACCGGAAAAACACTTTACATTCTTGATGAACCTACAACCGGATTGCACTTTGAAGATGTAAGAGTGCTGCTGGATGTACTTAATAAGCTTGTCGACAGGGGAAATACGGTAATAGTAATTGAACATAACCTCGATGTGGTGAAGATGTCAGATTATGTTATCGACCTTGGTAAAGAAGGAGGAAGAGCCGGGGGAAATATTATTTTTTCCGGATCACCTGAGGAACTTGCAGAATGCGAAGAAAGCTATACCGGAAAATTTCTGATTGACGGAACTTAAGGCATGAGAATTTAACTATATTTGAAAAGATCAAAAAATTACTTGCAATAAATATGGAGAAACCAGCTGATCTTATTAAAGATGCTTTTGAGCAGAAAACATGGCATGAAATACATACAACAGACTCCTGGAGAGTATTTAAGATAATATCCGAACTGGTGGAGGGTTTTGAAAAACTTGCACGTATTGGCCCTTGTGTATCAATATTTGGGTCGGCACGTACACACCACGAAAGTAAATATTATAATCTGGCTGAAGATATTGCTTTCAAGCTGACACAGAAGGGATATGGTGTTATTACAGGCGGTGGCCCGGGTATCATGGAAGCAGCCAATAAAGGTGCAACAAGAGGCAATGGCAAGTCTGTCGGAATAAATATTGATCTGCCTTTTGAGCAGCAGCCCAAATCCATATATTGATTCTGATAAACTTATAACTTTTGATCATTTCTTTGTCAGAAAAGTGATGTTCATGAAATATGCCCAGGGATTTATTGTACTGCCGGGTGGCTTCGGGACATTTGATGAGTTGTTCGAGGCAATAACACTTATCCAGACCCGAAAAATTGGTAAGTTCCCTATTATCCTGATTGGTAAGAAATACTGGAGTGGATTAATTGAATGGATAAAAGAGGAGATGCTTGGCGAAGAGCATAATATTAAAGAAGATGATCTGAACCTTTTTACTCTTGTTGATACTTCCGATGAGGCAGTAGAATCATATTGTTAAGTTCTACTCCAGATACCTGCTTAGTCCAAACTTCTGATCAGACTTTTCGCATCCGGTCCATTTCCCTTGTGGCATCCTTTCGTTTAAGGGTCTCGCGCTTATCATATTCTTTTTTACCTTTTGCGATAGCAATTTCAGCTTTTGCGAGACCTCTGTCATTAATAAAAACTTTTATAACTATGATTGTCAGCCCTGTTTCTTTTACTTTTCTTTCTATCTTCCTTAATTCTCTTTTGGTGAGAAGCAGCTTTCTTTCCTGAAGCGGATCGTGATTATTCAGATTTCCCCAGCAGTATTCAGAAATATGCATCCCTTTTAAATAAAGCTCGCCACTATTAAAAAAGCAATATGAGTCGGCTATTGTTGCCTTTCCAAGTCTAATCGATTTAATTTCAGTTCCCGAAAGTTTTATCCCGGCTATGAATTTTTCCAGGAACTCATAGTCATGAGAAGCCTTTTTATTTTTAATTACGATATTTCCCGAGCCAGCTCTCATATATTAAATTATATTCAGATTCGATTGACCGGCAAAATTAAGTAAATTTATGGTATATTGCTTTTACTTCCTGAATCATTAACGCTACAACCTGGATTTGACATTTTATCAGCATATGATCTTCTTTTTGTAACCGGACCAACAGCTTCAGGTAAGACTGCTCTTGCTGTTGCTATTGCCAATAAGCTGGGTGGAGAAATTATAAGTGCAGATTCCAGGCAGGTCTACAAAAACATGAATCTTGGTACGGGAAAGGATTATGAAGATTACCTGATTGAAGGAAAAATAGTCCCTTGTCATCTTATAGATATTGTAGATCCTGGCTATAAGTATAATATATTCGAATATCAGCGCGATTTCAACAGAGTCTATTCCAGCCTGAAAAAGAAGGAAATATTTCCTGTTGTATGTGGTGGCTCAGGGATGTATGCCGACTGTATTATTTCAGGGTATAAAATGGTTGAGGTACCTCCTGACAGCGGGCTGCGTATTGAGCTTGAGAAAAAAACAATGGAAGAACTGAAGAGATTCTTTCTACCTATAAAAATCTTCATAACACTACCGATATTGATACAAAAAAGAGAGTGATAAGAGCTATTGAGATTGAGCATTATAACAGAAGCCATGTAAATCACAAAACACAGTTTCCAAAAGTCAGTTCACTTATAGTTGGAATTTCAATAGACAGGGAATTACGACGCAAACGGATATCGGAACGCCTGAAGAAACGCCTCGATGCGGGGATGATTGATGAGGTAAGGGGTCTTATTAAAGCAGGTGTCAGTACTGAGACTCTTATTTATTACGGACTTGAATATAAGTTTATAACATTATATCTGAAAGGTAAAATGTCTTATGATCAGATGGTTAAAGATCTTGAAATTGCAATTCATCAGTTTGCCAAACGACAGATGACCTGGTTCAGAGGTATGGAACGCAGAGGAATAAAAATAAATTGGATAGAGGGTGATGCTCCAATCGGCGAGAATACAGATAAAGTAATGGAATTATTAAAATTTCGAATATAATAACAAAGTATTCGAAAAATCATAAAAACAAATTTGGGTCAACAAAATTCACTGCATCAATAATAATCAGGTACTGCCCGTCTTTTGCAACTTCTTTATTAACGCTATCTGTAATTCTTTTTCACTATTCGGTTTTCCTACTTGAGATAGGTCTCGAGCCATTTAAAAAATTCATGCTGCCATATTACAGAGTTCTGAGGTTTTGTTACCCAGTGATATTCATCTTCAAAGTATAACAGTCTGCTCGGAACACCAAGTAGCTGGGCTGCCTGAAATGCCTCCAGGCTCTGTGTATAAGGTATCCTGAAGTCATTTGCTCCGGTAATTATAAGTATTGGAGTATCCCAGTTTTCAACCATGAGGTGAGGGGAGAATTTATAACTTTTTGGATTGTTCCAGTATGGTCCTTCAATATCTTTATCAGGAAACCATAACTCATCAGTTGATCCATACCAGCTTGTAAAGTCGAACATTCCACAGTGTGATATAAAAGCTTTGAACCTTCCTGCATGCATGCCTGCCAGATAAAAAACTGAAAATCCACCATAACTTGCACCAACTGCTCCAAGCCTGTTGGCATCAACAAATGGTTCTTTTGCCATTGCATCTGTTGCATCAAGGTAATCCTGAATATTAGCACCTCCATAATCACCGGAGATCTCTTCTTTCCAGGCCTGTCCAAAACCGGAATCCCCTCTTCGGTTTGGAGCAATTATTATATAGCCGTTAGCTGCCATCAATCTGATAATTCCAACGGTACGACCAGCTTTGCCCAAGTGGTCCCTGCGGACCTCCTTTGCAATAAAGAAGAGCCGGATATTTTTTTGCAGGATCAAAATCAGGAGGATAGATTACCCACATCTGCAGATCTTTATTATCTTTTGTCTTAATATATCTCTCCTCAACCTTACCCATCTTGATCGACTCATAAATAGCTTTATTAATGAAAGTTATCTGTTTTATTGCCCCTGAATTCATATCGACCACTGATATTTCAGGTGCCATTGACATTGATACAATACCTGAAACAAGTACTCCTGATTTAATTGTTCAGCGGACCCATATCATGCACTCCTTCAGTAACCTTAACAACTCCTTTTCCCGACAGATCTGTTTTAAATATCTGTGTTGTTCCAAGATATGCACATGTAAAGTAAACTGTTTGATTGTCAGCCCAGTTTATATTTTCAACATCAAAATCCCAGCCTTTTGTCACCCAGGAACGTATTTCTGTTTTATATCATATACAAACAGACGGTCAAGATCAGACTCATAACCATCTCTTTCCATACTCTGATAGGCTATTTTTGTCCCATCAGGTGAAAATACAGGGTATTTGTCATATCCTTTGTTGCCTTCAGTAATATTAATCTCTGTTGAAGAAGCCAGGTCGTAAAGATATATATCGGTATTTGTGCTTTTGGCATCAGATACTCCGGTAAGTCTCTTTGTGGTATAGGCTATTGATTTGCCATCGGGGCTCCATGAAATTTCAGCTTCATCAAAATATGGTGCTGTAGGAGATTCAAATCTTTGACCCTCCATAATATCTTTATCATCCTGATACAGTATTTCCATTAAAGGAAGCCACGAAAATATGACTGTATGAATAATCACTCCAGTAGTTCCAGTGACGGTACATCAGATCATTAATAATTCTGACCTTTGCTTTTGGAAGGTTATACTTTTCATTTGCAGTCTGATCAAGCTTGACTCTTCTTGTAAAATATAATTTATTGCCAGCAGGAGAAATACTGAAATGCTTCAAAATCATTTATTCCTGTAATAACCTTTTGTTCAGAGCCATCGGCATTCATAGTGCAGAGGTTGCCATTATTAACATAAGCTATGGATTTCCCGTTATTTATACCATTGTGGAGAAGTCCCCCCATCCTTAGTAAGCTGAACAGGATCACCTCCATTTGACGGGATCTTAAAAATATTTGTTAACCTGGCTTCAGTCTGAAGGTCTATATCGGTAGCAGTATATAGAACTGAGGCTCCATCGGGTGAAAGGTAAATTGCCCCAGTCTTCTGAATTTCCACAGTATCTCAGGTGTCAGTACACCACCTGCTTTCTCATCTGCTGTAAGTCCGTTATTGAATGAAGCTGTTACATCAGTATTAACAGCCTGATTTCCTGGTTTACATGAATATGAAAATAATAGTGCTGAAACCAGAACCAGAAGGAGAAATCTGTTCATAATGGTAGTTTTTATTTTTTAAGTGCTGCTGTAATTTTATTTTTAAGTTCATCATACAACTCAGGATTATCCTTAAGTATCTGTTTAACAGCATCGCGTCCCTGTCCGAGTTTGGTGTCACCATAACTGAACCATGAGCCGCTCTTTTTTATTATCTCAAAGTCAACACCCATGTCAACAATCTCTCCAAGCTGTGATATGCCTTCCCCATAGAGAATATCAAAATCAGCTTTTCTGAATGGTGGTGCCAGTTTATTTTTTACAATTTTTACCCTTGTACGGCTGCCTACAATCTCTTCTCCATCTTTTATCTGACTTATCCTTCTGATATCTAACCTTACAGAGGCATAAAATTTCAGTGCATTACCTCCGGTTGTTGTCTCGGGATTGCCAAACATTACACCAATCTTATCTCTCAGCTGGTTAATAAAAACACAGGAAGTATTTGTTTTATTAATATTGGCTGTAAGTTTTCTCAGAGCCTGTGACATTAACCTTGCCTGTAATCCCATTTTTGAGTCACCCATCTCGCCTTCAATTTCAGCTTTTGGGGTTAATGCTGCAACGGAGTCAATGACAATTATATCAAGAGCTCCTGATCTGATAAGATTGTCAGTTATTTCCAGTGCCTGTTCTCCGTTATCGGGTTGGGAGATAAGAAGATTCTCTACATCTACTCCCAGTTTTTCAGCATAATTTCTGTCGAAAGTATGTTCTGCATCTATTATCGCTGCTATGCCTCCGTTCTTTTGTGCTTCGGCTATTGCATGTATTGCAAGAGTAGTTTTTCCTGATGCTTCAGGGCCATATATCTCAATAACCCTGCCGCGGGGTAATCCTCCGATTCCCAGTGCAGCATCAAGTCCTATCGACCCGGTAGATATAAACTGAATATCCTCAATGGCATGATCGCCAAGTTTCATAATTGTACCCTTCCCAAAATCTTTTTCAATTTTCCCCAGAGTAACTTCAAGTGCTTTAAGTTTGTCTTTATTAATTTCTTTTCTCTCAGTGCTCATATTATAGTTTTTATTAATTGTACATATCGAATATCTGTTCAGTATGACCAGATGTGTTTACTTTACTTATTATCTTTTCAATGACTCCATTTTCGTCAATGATGAATGTAGTCCGGATCACTCCAAGAAAGCTCTTACCGTACATCTTCTTTTCACCCCAGACTCCATAATCATTCAGAATGTTTTTTGATGTGTCGGCAATTAATGGAAAAGGCAGTGAAAACTTGGCGGAGAATTTTTTATGAGATTTTTCATCGTCCGGACTAATACCAATCACTGCAAATCCTTTTTCCAGAAGAGAAGTGTAATTATCGCGAAGGTTACAGGCCTCAGCAGTACAGCCCGGTGTGTTATCTTTTGGATAAAAATATAAAACAACCTTTTTCCCTTTATAGTCAGATAGCTTTACCACCTTGTCATTCTGATCAATACCTTCGAAATAAGGCGCTTTTGAGCCCTCCTTTAATTCTGTCATTGCTTATTTATTTTGTTATTATTGGTAAATTTACGAAGTTTGAATCGTTTTATGCAAAATAACAAACAATTGTTATCAACATAAAATGCTTGAAAAAGAATTTATATATAGAGTTAAAAATCTGAAAATTAGTTGTTTGTGAAGAGTTATTTAAAAAGAAATATTATAATCAGGCTTCACATTTACGATGTTTTTTGTGATAATTGTGGCCGGATTAACATCTATTGATGGTTTATTCACAAAATGTTAAATTAATACCCACAAGACAATCATCACTCGAGACCTTTTCAAAAGGGAATTATGAAGATGCTTTCAAAGAATTCCAGCAGTTGCTGATTACATATCCCAAAGACCCGTTATATAAATATTATTCAGGTGTATGCCTTGTACTGCTCGGACAAAAACCGGATGAAGCAGTTGATTTTCTTACACAGGCACTTAAGGGTGCTCCAACTGTAAGAACATTGCCTTCAGATGCATATTTCTATCTTGGACGGGCACAACAAATGGCTGGTGATTTTGAAGGAGCAATTGGTTCCTATAATTTTTATACTGATCAGGCAGGTAAAAAAGCAGCCAAAACAATGGGAGTGCCTGATTTCATAGGCCAATGCAAGTCAAAGACCGGAAAAATTGAAGGAAATAAAGCAGATCAAAGAAGAAATTGCAGGGAAAGACCAATGTTGATACACTAACAATTAAACCTGAAAAATCACCCATCTCAGCAACAAAAAAACCTGAGGAGAATAAGGTTTCACCCAGGGTCAATCTGCCTGAAGATTATGATAATAAGCTAGATGAGGCAGTTAATCTGCAGTATAAGGCTGATTCGGTTTCTGCTGTTGTTGAAAAGCAGAAGGTGGCACTTGGCAAATTACCAGCAGATGAAAAACAAAATTTAAAAGAACAGGTATCAGAAAATGAAATGCTGGCTACTTCCCTTCAGACGGCTGCCGGACAAAAAAGCAGTGAAGCGCAGACTTTATTAAATCCACGTGTATCGGCGTCGCCAAAGGATTGATAATCATCAGGAAGTTAGGGATTCAGTAAATAGCGGCACCATAGCCTCAGAAGAGGATGAAAATGTTAAAGCAATCAGGAAATTGTATGCTAAAAAAGATGTAAATGAGGGTGTTGGTAAAGGTGAGGCAGAAAAGATGATACCACCTGCGGTTCAAAAGCAGCCTGAAGTATTTTCACAATTTGAGGTTCTTGCCAAACCGGGTAATGATCCTAAGGAGAAGATAATCATTGATGGGGAAGTGCCTGAAGGCCTTATTTACAGGATCCAGATCGCAGTATTCCGTAATCCTGTCAGCTCTGCCTACTTTAAAGGGATAACACCTATTTACGGATTTAAAAGTAAGGGAACAGATAAGACTTATTATTATGCAGGTTTATTCAGGAAACTCTCCGATGCCAATAAGTCCCTTACGAAGGTCAAGGCTAAAGGTTTCAAAGATGCATTTGTCATAGCACAATCAGACAGCAAGACAATATCAGCCGACAGAGCTGCGTTATTGGAGAAGGAGTGGGGGAAGAAACCATTGAAAGTAATTACTGAATCAGCTGTTGGGACACCTCTTGATACACTCCCTCCGGAACTCTCATACAGAGTTGAGGTCGTCAGATCAGAAAAGCCTCTTAAAGATGAGGTTGTAGATGAGATTAGAAAGATGGCAGGAAACAGAGGATTCGATATAGAAGAAACAGCTGATGATAAAATAGTATATTTGGTCGGGAAATTTATTACTTTTGACAGTGCGGCTGAGTACGCCGATCTACTTGTAAGAAATGGTTACCGGGAGGCAAAAGTAGTAGCATATCTTGGAAAGAGGGAGATTCCGGTTGAGACCGCTAAACAGTTATTTGAGAATCTGGAATGAAGGAGAGAAATTACATAAGGATGATAAATTAAAGAGGGGACGGGAAACCGGGTCCCTTATTCTATACAATGATGAAATAAATACTTTTGATCATGTTATTAAATCATTGGTGGAAATCTGTGGCCATGATCCGGTACAGGCTGAACAATGTGCTCTTATTGTACATTTTAAAGGTAGTTGCGGAGTAAAAATTGGGATGCCCGAGGTTCTTAATGCTATGAGCAAGTCGCTGAATGCCAAAGGACTTAAATCAAAAGTGGAGAGTTTGTAACTCTCAGCTTAATTATATATTCTGAATAACTTTCCTTCAGTTTTTATCAATCTCATTTTCCTTGTGGAATACCCCGTAAAGAGCTCTGTCAAACGAGGGTAAGCACAGAATTCCAATAAAAACATATATTAAAGGTGACGGTAAGTTCACCTTTAAAAGTGACATAAAATCAAGTTCTGGTAAGCTATTTTTAGTTTTTTAATCATGTTTAATACGCGTAAAAGTGAATGAATTTGCATCTGCTGTTGGACTTAATACTGCTGCAACAACAAGTAAAAGTACCGTAATGGAGGATATTGCAGGAACCATCCATTTTTCACGGAAACTACTATAACTTTTTCTCGGTATTTTCTCTTCCTGAACATGCATCATCACTTTTGATGTAAAACCTTCCGGAGCTTTCTCTCTCTTTTCAGGATTAATATACTGACCTAGCAGTAAATCCTTTTCATTTTCCAGGTTATTCATGATATATTAATTTTTTTCTTTTCTACTTTTTCTATAATCTCAAGCATCTTTTGTCGTGCTCTGAAAAGCTTAACCTTAATATTAGGTTTGCTTATTCCGGTAACAGCAGAAATCTCATCAAAGTTCAACTCATCATAATAATATAGACTTATCAAACCCCTTTCTTCCTCCTTTATCTTCTGAAGAGCAAAGTTAACTAAAGAACTTCTGTATTCCTGCTCTGCTTCTTCTTCACTTGAGTTATGACCTATGAAATCAGTTGCATCTGCAGGAAAGTCTTCAAGCGAAAGAATTCCTTTTTTTTTGATTCTTACCTGCGAGATAGCCGTATTGTAAACTATCCGGTAGAGCCATGTGGCAAAACTGCTTTTCATTTTGAATCCGCTTAATGAGCGGTAAGCTTTTAAAAATGAATCCTGGGCTATCTCTTCTGCCTCCTCGTGATTGCCACAAATTCTGAAGGCCAGATTATAAGCTTTATCTTTATGTCTTTCAACAATATAACTAAAAGCGTTGACCTTACCCTGGAGTACCTGTTCAATATATACTATGTCGCCTTTCTGATTCATCTGCACATTTGACGAGCAAAGTTATAAATTGGTTACCGGATTGAATAAAAAAAAGTTAAGGATTTTTGTAACCGGCCTGGTAAAGATAATGTCTAAGATGCAAAACGAGTTACAAACTAATAATTAAAAGTCATGGAAGGTTTAGTCGGTTTTATCGCATTTTTCGCCACAGTTTTTGGAATTTATTATGTTCACGTCAGTATTCGTAACAAAGAAAGAATGGCCCTTATAGAAAAAGGTGCTGATGCAAGTCTTTTTAATACAGGGAAGGAGGGTATGAAGTTAAACTTTAGCTGGAGTAAATTTACATTAAAAGCAGGTATGCTGTCCATGGGAGTAGCAGTTGGCATAATGGCTGGAGCTCTTCTGTCATATGCAGGGATCCTTGATGAGGACGCAAATTACTCTGCAATGATTTTCTTCTTCGGTGGTCTCAGTCTGGTACTTGTTTTACGTGATTGACAGAAAAAGCAAATAAACAGTTTTAATAGGGGCATACAATCGTATGTCCCTATTTGATTATTTTATGTATGATTCAATCGTTTCTTTAATTGCATCCCGGCAGGCAGCACAAAATCCTTTTGTGTTATTGCTTTTCATCCTGCAATCCAATTCCGACCTGAAAATCCCTTTAGCCGAATAGCCAGCCCCTTCAAAAAGACCTATGACATCTTTGTATTTTTCTTCAGCAGGAGTAGGCTGAGGTACATCTTTATTAATTCTATCTTTCCATTTTGAATCAAAATTAACCAGTGTTGTGATATTTGGCTCCCATGGCTCAACATTCAGAGGATAAAAATCATCATATGCAACACTTGATGAGTAATATTCATCTGCCAGTCCGGTGAACCCATGTCCAAACTCGTGTACAAATACCTTTGTTGAAAGTGGATGACCGGTTGTTGTCCCGCTGTAGTAATTATATACTCCTCCGCCACCGTACTTTTTACTGTTTATAAGTACTATTATGTTATCATGGGGTACAGCAGCAGCATAATCATTGACAGATTTAATATCCAGGGTGGTAAGGTAACGGTCCACCCCGAAAGTATAGAAACTTGAATTTAATACTGTGTTAACATACACATTGTCCCCGGGAATATCAGTTCCCGATTCCTGCGAAACAGCCTCGACCGCCCAGATATTAAATTTTTCCTTATATTCTCTAAAAGGAGATTCAGCAAACAGAGCATCTGCCATCATTTTTACATCATCTCTGAATTTGTCCATCTCATCGGCAGTATAACCCTCTGCAATAAATGCCAGATCAACACTTTTGTGTGGGTCACCAGCATCATAAATCTTGGTAATTCCAGTTTTTATTGGCGATTCCCTTCTTATAAAATAGTCTGAAGGATCAATCTCCGTTTCATAAAGTGTTGCAAAAGATCCATCCCTTACGCGGTTTTTAAGAACAAACTTTATCTTATTTTTTGGAAAAGGCATTGTGGCAACTTCATAAAAGCTCTTTTCCATCTTTTGTGCTTCCTCAGTAGACTGCCATTCCTGGAATAGTGTACAGAATCCACGGGAATAAATAAGGATATTTTCATTGACATCATATACATCATATTCAAAGTTACCGGAATTAGACTTATTTATCATATTTGTTTTCGAGCCGGCCCAGAATGGTTCTTCTTTCATGCCTACAGGATATACAACAGTTTTCTTACTATTGCCGGCAAGCATGAAGTCAAATCTTAAAACTTTGTCGGTGAAATATTTGTCGGGATTAATCTGTCCCGATACAGAGATAGAAATACAGAACAATATGGTAGCTATAGTTGTTCTCATTGTGATTTTTATTATTTAATGAAGTAAAGCTAAAAATATTCGGACATACCGATTGAATAATTATCTATTTTTGACAAAAATTAAATGAGGTTTTCTTATGCTGACAATGATTCATAACGGTGCAGGGTTAGGGAAGACAGTTAATGATGAAGAATCAGGTTTCAGTCTGACGATCTTCTTAAGTGAAATACCTCGGGAAAATCAATTACCTTTGCACAAGGCAGCATTTATAATAATCAATCAATGGGTAATTTTGAAAATATTTTTATGTGATAACTGAATTTCTGCCAGTATTTGTGAATAAGTTCAAACTTTAGATTAAAAGGCAACTATCCGATTACGAATAAGCTTACAACGACAAACAAAATAAATTAGTTGAAATTAACCTCAATAATTAAGAACCATGGCTGACATTAATACCAGAATTAGCGACTTTGTTTGGAAAAACCTCAGTGAAAAACGTGTAACAGGTAAAAAAGATCCTTTTTGGGAATCACTGCGTAATACAGGTACAGAACTATGGCTTGACACCGGAGATATGGAAGAAGCAGAAGCTAACTGGACAGCCGAGATGAGTGCTCTTACTACAAATAATACTTTACTTAATAATGAGATTCAGAAGGGTATATACGATGTATTTATCTCTGAGGCAAAAAGTATTGTCAGAGAACTGCCACATGAGGAGAGGATTAAGGAGATTGCTTTTATTCTAAATGCCCGACATGGTTTAAGACTCGCTCATAAGTTCGGAGGATATGTAAGTGTTGAATTGCATACAGATACTGCTCACGACATAAAATCAATTGTGTCATACGGGAAAAGATTTCATGATATATGTCCCGAACAGTTTATTGTAAAAGTTCCTTATACAGCTGAAGGATTGATTGGAGCAAGAATTCTTAAGGATTCGGGAATCAGGATAAATTTTACACTAGGATTCAGCGCCCGTGAAAATGTTCTGGTGACACGAGTTAGCACGACCCGATTATGTTAATGTCTTTTTAGGCCGAATTGGAGCTTTTATTATAAACAATAAACTTGGAGATGGATCCGGTGCAGGAGAGAAGGCAGTAATATCATCACAAAACTGGGTTACAGGAGTATCAGCTGAAAATCCTTGGCAGACAAAGCAGATTGCCGCAAGTCTGAGACATCATACTCAACTTGAGCTTCTGGCAGGAGTGGATGTTTTCACAATGCCACCAAAAGTTGCAGCTGAAGGGCATAAAGAGCTTAAGCGGAAAATTTACTTCCAGAACCCATGAAAACTATGATGTAAATATTTTTGATAATGCAAAAGATGCACATCTTGAAAAATTCTGGGATGTTGACAGTAAAGTACTCAGATTTTCAGAAAGGCTTGCTGCCAAAGTTCCTGCCACAGCTCATGATCTGATCTGCATTGCTCAGGAAGAAGGTTGTCATGATATGTTCCCCTCATTATCTAAAGAGGAGAAGGGATTCATTGCATCTGATGGCAAAATACCGGTTTATTCAAGATGGGAGCAGAAAATTAAGGAAGGAAAGATAGCTCCTGATACACTACTTACACTTGCCGGTCTTGCATCTTTTACTGAAGACCAGAAGAAACTTGACCAGAGGATACAGAGTATAATTGAATAAATCAGGCTGATCGCTGCCTGATTATCTCATAAAGAAGAATACCGGCAGCTACTGAAACATTAAGTGAGCCTATAGTGCCTGTCATGGGTATTTTAATCTGACTGATCGGAGAGTGCAATAAGTTCCCGGCTTATTCCTTTATCTTCTGAACCAAGAATCAATACTGCCGGACCTGTCAGGGATACTCCGGAAGCAAGTACCCGCTTTCTCAGCTGCACAGAATACCTTTAAGTCCTGATTCTTTCAGGAACTCTATTGCTCTGACAATACTTTTCTCCCTGCAGACAGGAAAAGAATGAAGTGCTCCTGCAGATGTTTTAACAGCATCGGCAGTAATTCTTGCTGATCCTTTTTCGGGAATCACAATAGCATGTGCTCCAAGGCATTCGGCAGTTCGTACAATTGCACCAAAATTTCTGACATCTGAGACTCCATCCAGTGCAATTATCAATGGATCTTCACCTTTTTCAAATATCATTGGCAGAAGATTTGAAATATATTGATATTCAATTACTGAGAGCCATGCCAGTACTCCCTGATGGTTTTTTCTGGTTACCAGCTCAATCCGTTCGACAGGCACTATCTGATAAACAATATTATGAGCTTTGACTTCGGTCATTAGTTCGTGATATAGTGAGCCCTGAAGACCTTGTTTAACCAGAAGACGGTCGATCTGCTTGCCTGCTCTGATGGCTTCAATAACTGCTCTCAATCCAAAAATACAATCGGTTTCTTTCTGCATTTGATTATTTGTATCTTACTTTAATAAACTATTATAACGTAGGTATTGACAACCAGTATCTTTGTGGCTGTCTTCCTTCTGTTAAATTTTGAGTATCAGGAGTATTGCCAGTCAAATTAACATCACTGATTAAATATCTTCAGGATTATCGAGACGGAAAACAATACCTTTTCTCCAGCTTGCAATTGCCTTATCCCAGTATGTTACGAGCGATTCACTACGACTAAGGTAGAAATCATTATCGGAAAATGTATCGTCCCTCTTTTTAAAATTAAAGTACAGATAATCATCACTTACGGTATATCTGCCGCCCCATTTGGATTTAATGACAGGTTTCTTGTACCCCCAGCTTTCGCCTTCTGAGTTCTTGTATACTTTATCAGGCGGACCATAAATAATGAAGATCATTCCACGTTCACTTCTCCAGCCTTCTTTATACGAAGTGAAATAGTAATTTGAATAGAGAACTCTTGTATAATAGATTCTTATAAGTTCTCTTGCCTTTTCAACATTTCCTCCGCATTTTATCCAGAAATTATCAAGGGCGACTTTGGGTTTTTCTGATGATTTTAAAGCTTCTGTTTCATCTTTAGAAGCAAGATATCCAAGTGGTTCAATCATTGCTTCCGGGGTATTCATTGCAGGAAACGATGAACCCATATTCAAAAAGACAAAGCCTTCTTTAATATCCCTGTTTAACCGAGACCATATAAATACCCTCTTTCGGAAACATCATTGGGAGAGTATCTGAGTAAGCAAGAGGTACTATCTTTTCCGGTTCATAATCAAGTACCTTTTCAGGTAATAGCATTGATGGCGGATCGGGTATTTCTGTAAATGGTTTGTAATATGAAATATAAATACTGTCGATATGTCCTCTGGTATAGAGCAGGTTCACATATTCATTCCTCCTGATAACGGGATTAAAAAGTTGATTCTTGCCAAAATGTCCCTGTGCAAGGAAATTGTATTTATTGTAATATGACAATGTATTAAAAGGAACAAATGCATGTATAACAATCAGTCGTAATCTGTCAAGGATTTTCAGTTCCGCAATATATTCAATGCCTTTTTCAACTTTTAAAGGAACAGTATAAACATATTCAGGCTTTCCCTGCTCCTTTACAATACTTATATTCATCACTGCTGTATCAGCCAGAGATCTGCCCTGGCTTATATTATAAAGCTTTACTGTTACCATCAATGAAGCGGTCGGGACACCCTGTGGATTTGCTTCAGAGAAAAAGAGCTCACTGGTAAAAAACTTGATTGCCAACACAGAAGACTCATCGTTCAGATTTAAAACATTATACCGTGGGTTAATCTGATTTTTGGTTGGATTATAGAGGTACGAAAGATCTTTGGAATCAACCACCTGCTGGGTGGATCTGCACGATGTAAATACTGCTGCAAACAGTGTAATTGCCAGTAGCAGTGTAATATTCCTTATTAAGGTGCTTTTTTTCATTTTGGTAATGCAGTCACTTGGTTTTATGCTCTTTCCAGCCCAGTCTTATTCTACAGAGTTCTTTTTTGTCATTGGTTCTGAAGATAGAATGTTTGTAATAGCTGTTATCCTCATTATCGGTACATGTTTTAATAATGATATCCTCGTCAAAAACAGACTCAGCAAGATAGTTTATTTCGGCTGATTGAGGAACATTTTTCATTATGAAATCAAGATTATAGTAGTCGCTGACCCATTTCAGATATCTTACATTGTTTGTATGAAGATTAACATCCAGATCGCTTACTTTTACTTTGAAGACCGGTGATAGTTTCAATTCTTCTAAAGCCGGTTCCAGTTTAGATGCATACCTTATTGGAGAAGCGGAAGGAGTAAGATCGGAATAAAAGCCTGAAAGAGTGGAATCGGGTCTTTGAACACGCCTGGTGGCCATGTCAAGAATAAGCCATGAAGAAGTCCCTGAAGCTATGTGCCTTCCGTCAGAATAACTTACCTCATAATTTCTGAGAGCAAACAACTTATCGGTTCCATTAGGCCATGTCCTGAGTAGAATAGTTTCTCCCCATAACGGCCAACTATCAATTTCCGCATACATTCTTGACAAAACCCAGAATTGATTATTTCTCATCAGATCATCTCGTCCAAAACCCAGTTTAACAGCATGGTCAGAAGCTATATCCTGCATAAAGTTAAATAGGGAATATAGATTTAGTCTCCCGTCAGGTCCGGTTTCATAAACATGGATTAAGTATTCTTTTTCAAATTGAAGTAATTCCATATTTAGTTGTTATTTTGTATAAATTCTTCAACCTCCTGACTATAAAGTGTCCATTTATTCATCTCTTCATTAAGCTGTTCCTTTAGATCCTGATATTTTTGATAATCAATTTCATGAGCTTCTGAAGAATTTCCTGGTTCCATGAATGACTTGTCAACTGCAAGAATTTCCGCTTCAATCTTTTCGATCAGGTTCTCAGACTCTTCCAGCTTTTTTTTAAGTTTTCTAAGGTTTTTCTCAAACTCCTTCTTTTCAATATATTTTTGTTTATTAGATGAAGGGTTCAGCTGAATCGCTTTACTTCCTGCCTTATCCTTCTTCTCAATATCCTTCAGGTTTTCAATCTTTTTCTTTCGAAGGAAGTCATATATTCCTCCTATATTTTCCTTAATCCTGTTATGCCTGAATTCAAATACCTTGCTTACAATACCATCAAGAAAATCCCTGTCATGTGATACCACAATTAATGTGCCATCAAATTTTATCAATGCCTGTTTAAGGATATCCTTTGAACGCATATCAAGGTGATTAGTCGGTTCATCAAGCACAAGCAGGTTCGTTGGTTCAAGTAAAAGTTTAACAAGTGCAAGTCTTGAACGTTCGCCTCCGGAAAGCACTTTAACCTTTTTGTCAACATCATCACCCCTGAACAAAAAGGCCCCAAGCATATCCCGTATTTTAGTCCTGATATCTCCCTTTGCAACATCATCGATAGTCTGAAGAACGGTTCTGTTCTCGTCAAGCAGTTCATCCTGATTCTGAGCAAAGTATCCGATTTTAACATTATGACCTAATTTCAGAATACCCGTAAAATCTTCAATCTCTCCCTTTATTATTTTGGAAAACGTGGTTTTTCCTTCTCCATTACGTCCAACGAATGCAACTTTTTCACCTCTTGAGATTTTTATATCGATTTTATTAAGGACCTGCAATAATCCGTAACTTTTTGAGAGACTCTCTGCTTCAACGACCACTGTACCTGAACGTGGTGCAGGAGGGAATCTCAGGTTTATTGCACTCTTGTCTTCTTCATCAACTTCAAGCCTTTCAACTTTATCGAGCTGCTTTATTTTTGACTGTACCTGGACCGCTTTTGTTGCTTTATATCTGAATCGTTCAATAAACTTTTCAGTCTCCTCTATCATTTTATGCTGATTCCTGAAAGAAGCAATCTGTTGCTCTCTTCTTTCTTCGCGGAGCACAAGATATTTCGACCAGGAAGCTTTGTAATCGTATATTTTGCCTAGTGAAATTTCAATGGTTCTTTTGGTTACATTATCAAGAAAAGCACGGTCGTGCGATACAAGTAATACTGCACCCGGATATCCGGCAAGAAAAGTCTCAAGCCACTGAATCGATTCAATATCAAGGTGGTTAGTAGGTTCGTCAAGAAGAAAAAGCGAAGGTTTTCTTAAGAAGGATCTTTAGCCAGTTCAATACGCATACGCCAACCACCGCTCAACTCCCTTGTAGGTCTGTCAAAATCTTTTCTTTCAAAACCAAGTCCCAACAGAGTCTGTTCTGCTTCAGCCATATAATTTGCACCACCAAGCATACGGTACCTCTCCTCAACAACTGTCAGATGATCACACAGATTTAAGATATTCCGAAGATTCATAATCTTCTCTTCTTGTAATTTCTGATGAGATAAATTCTATTTCTTCCGATAGTCCGATAATCTCTGAAAAAGCGGTAATTGCCTCATTCAGGACAGTTGTTGTGTCATCAACCTTCATCTGCTGAGGAAGATATCCGATAGTCACATCTTTCGACATGTCTATTTGCCCGGAAGCTGGACTCTGAAGACCTGAAATTATTTTCAGAAGAGTTGATTTTCCGGCTCCGTTTTTACCGGCAAGTCCAATTCTGTCCTGATCATTTATCAGGAAGGAAATATTTGTTAATAAATCAAAACTACCAAACGATACTGAAATATCCTGAACAGAAACCATAGTAAAATTAAAAATGTGTGCAAAGATAAGAAAAGTAAGCGAGTCAGTAAAGAGGGAATCTTCATCCTTTCGTCTGGCTATTCACCTTTCCTCACAAATCTTCTGGTAATAGTACTTCCTCTTGCCTGCATTCTTATAATATATAGCCCTGTCTTGAAACCAGTCACAGGAACAGTTATAGTTTGTTCTCCATTCAGATCTGAGGACCATATTAGTGATCCTGTAAGACTTAGAATATCAATATGTTGTATATCCTGTATATTGCAGATAGTCAGGTAGTCAGATGCCGGATTCGGGTAAAGTATTATTTTTGCTGCACCTTCATCAATTCTGTATGTCGGGACATTTTCCTTAAAAGTAAAATTATCCCAGTAAGTTATACACTTTGGATAAGTTCGTACTTCGAGATAGAATGCCACTGCATCCGGAGGAGCTATGATATCTAATGAAAATTCAGTCCATGCAGAGCTATTCAGATATGATGACGGATGTAATACTGACAATGAGGCTGGATCATCCAGCTTCCCGTCAGCAGATTCCCAGTTACACCATATCCTGCAGCCATTTCCGTCATCCAGTACATCGTTTCTGTAGAAAAATGACAGGTTATATTGATCTCCCGGAGTCACTGGTATCCGTTGTCCGAGATATTTCGAAGTTGTTCCCCCTTCATGACGACATGAATAACTGTCATATCTTACGAATAGTGAGTCTTTCAGACAATTCTGAGCTGTTGTCCAGCCGGTTGGCTTATTTATTTTATCCCAGCTTTCGAATCCTGGATTTACAATAAGGTTCTGTGAAAACAATGAAGCTTCAATATACAGAAGCAGCACGAGAGTAGTGGCTCTTTTCATGACAGTTAGTATTTTAGGTATTTGAATAAATTGAATTTGCTGCGAGACAAATTTCAAATACTAATTTCTGTCAAAATGATGAAAAAGTCAAATTTATTTTTGTCTAAAATTGAATAAGGGAGTCAATAATTTAATGTAAAAGTCAGTGGATATAACGAAGAAACTTAATTATGGTTGGCGCCTGATTTATCATCTGCCGTCAGGAGGCTTTTTAACAGAGCTGATTTCTCAAAGAGGAAATTTCTCTTCGATTCATGCAGTATCCAGTAAATCACTCCGCTAATTAAAGCTGCAAAAAAGCACCAGACTGAAGTAAGATACTGTGTGAAAAATATCGCAGTGACAAGACATGAAAGGAACATAAGAATTCCAAGCAAGTGGGTCCTTTTAATGCTCGATATGAATAGAGGAGTGATTGTTACCACCAGATATATAAAGAAAGCAACCATTGAAAGTGATTTAGGGAAGTCGGTGTTATAGTACACGTGATAACCGCTTATCTCGGGTGTTACATTCAGTAATAGCATACATACTCCATAGTATGATGATAAAAGTATTCCAAACCCCAGCAAAATTTTCATAATTTTCCTTTTGCGTTCATTCTTCTCCATAAACAAAACAGCGAGTGGGATCATCACAGGCCACAGAATATCAGCCATTATTAAAAAAAGGTAGGTGGAAATATTTTTAAGTACCTCAAAATCAGGGTTTGGAATTGTCAGCCACAAAGTGCCTTCAACGATCTGCTGCACACCAAAAAATACAGGTATTGTGGCAAATAGTATCTGTGATGGGTTATGGACCTTTTTATAGGTTATAACACCAACAGATGATATTATAATACCTCCTGCAAAACTGGCTTCCGGCGAAAAACACATATTTTGATACCCTTTCTGTTGGTAATTAGTTTATAATAGTACAACTAATATTCGGATATCCTTGTTGTATTCAGGCATTCATTTATATAGTAACGTATGTGGAAGTCATTTGATCAAATTCCTTTATTAACTGTTATATTTGTGATCGGTTTTAATTTCCAGGAGAGAGTATTAAATTTCCCAATAAAAAAGTTAATATATGAAAGCTAACCTGTTTATAATCAAAGCCTCGTTCATATTATTTGTTATTTCAGCAACATTTAGCTCATGTACAAAAGATGATCAGATACCTGATAATAAATATTTTGTTTCCAAAGAGCTTGCAGTCTCGTTTAAAAAAGATTACATCGTTACTCAGTTAAATACAATCGGTGAATCAATAGAAGGAGTAACACAACTTATTCCATTGATTAAAAGCGATATTGATGTTTATTCAATCATTTATAAGACAACAATCAGCGGAAAAGAAATTACTGCCTCAGGGCTTGTTGCAGTACCCACTGCACCCGGCGAATATCCTGTAATGTCTTTTCAGAATGGAACCAATACAGTCAATGCTTATGCTCCGAGTCAGTTTCCTATTGACTTTTCGTACCAGATGATAGAGGCAATAGCTTCAATGGGCTATGTTGTGGTAATTGCTGATTATCCTGGATTTGGTGCATCGTCGGATATTCCTCATCCATACCTGGTTAAAGATCCGACAGTTCAGTCGCTTGTTGATATGTTATTTGCAGCGAAGGAGCTTGTGAATTCAGAACTTCCCGGAATTAGCCTTAATAATGACTTTTATCTTCTTGGATATTCACAGGGAGGCTGGGCGACTCTGGCTCTGGATAAAGCACTCGAGCTGGATTACTCTGCTGATTTCAACCTGAAAGGCAGCGCCTGTGGTGCAGGGCCTTATAATATTTTGCTTCTTTTGCAGGATATGGTTGATGCTACAACTTATCCCATGCCGGCATATCTTGGTTATATTATAAATGCTTACAGCTTTTATAATCAGTTCACTAATCCTGTGACAGACCTGTTAAATGAACCTTATGCATCCAGATTATCTTCATTATATACTGGTGTTCTTACTCTTGATCAGATTAATAATCAGCTAACAACCTCAATACCAGGGCTTCTTAATTCTGATTTTCTTGCGGGATTTTCTACCTCATCAAAATATTCTTCAGTCAGGGATGCACTCACCAGAAACAGTATTTCTGCCTGGAAAAGTAAAATTCCATTGTTGTTGATTCATGGAGGAAATGATACGCAGGTAAATCCCATTTCAACAGAAAATATGTATACCGGAATGTTGCAGGCCGGCACTGCTGACAATATCTGTACAAAAGTTATTCTGCCTGGTTATGATCATGGTGATGGAGTTGTGCCATGCATGATACAGGGAATTGTGTTCCTGATGAATCTTAATAATGCGAAATAGAATTATTTACAGTTGAAAGCAAAATAAGTGGGAAGAAGAAAAGAATTTCCTTTACTTGAAAAAGTAAAGATATCTGACATTGGCTCTGAAGGAAATGCTCTTGCCAGAGTTGATAATCTTGTAGTCTTTGTACCAATGCTCATACCTGGTGATGTAGTTGATATACAGGTAATAAGAAAAAGAAAAAAATACCTCGAAGGAAGGGTAGTCAGATTTCACGAATACTCAGCAGACAGGATAGAGCCACGTTGCAGACATTTCGGTGTCTGTGGAGGATGTAAATGGCAGCATCTTCCTTATGAGCTTCAGCTAAAGTATAAGGAAAAACAGGTAAAGGATAATCTTACCAGGATTGGAAAGTTAGAATTACCTGAATTGAATGAAATCATTGGTTCCAGTGAGGAATATCTATTACAGGAATAAACTGGAATTTACATTCTCCGATAAACGCTGGCTTACAAAAGAGGAGGTTGAATCAGAAAATCAGTTTGAAAGGGAAGTTGCTCTTGGATTCCATATTCCGGGTTTGTTTGACAAAGTCCTTGACATAACAGAATGCCATCTTCAGCCTGAACCCAGTAATCTGATCAGGAATGCAGTAAGGGAATACTCAAAAAGAAACAACCTTGACTTTTTTGATTTAAGAGAGCAAAAGGGATTTCTCAGAAACCTTATTGTCAGGAATACTCTTGAAGATGAAGTAATGATTATTCTTGTTTTGTTCTATGACGATACAGAGAAGAGAGAAGGGTTACTCAACTTTCTGTCAGATAGTTTCCCACAGATAACATCCCTCTTTTATGTAATTAACAGTAAGAAAAATGACTCTCTGGGAGATCAGAATCCGATACTTTACAAAGGTGATAGTCATCTGATTGAGAAAATGGGAAAGCTAAAGTTCAGAATCGGACCAAAATCTTTTTACCAGACAAATACAAAACAAGCTCAGGAACTATACAGAATTACAAAGGATTTTGCTTCACTAACAGGAAAGGAGATAGTGTACGATTTGTATACAGGAACAGGAACCATAGCTAATTATGTCGCTGATGCTGCCGGGAAAGTTATTGGTATCGAGTATATCGAAGAAGCAGTTAAGGATGCTGTCCTCAACTCTGAAATTAATGATTTGCATAATGTTGCTTTTTTTGCCGGTGACATGAAGGACGTTCTCTCTGAGCAGTTTATACTTCAACATGGAAAACCTGATGTGATAATTACTGATCCTCCCAGAGGAGGAATGCATGAAGATGTGGTGAAAGTAATATTGAAAGCATCCCCTCAGAGAATCGTATATGTAAGCTGTAATCCTGCTACTCAGGCCAGAGACATTGCATTGCTATCATCAGATTATAAAGTAACCCGTGTTCAGCCGGTTGATATGTTCCCGCATACCCATCATGTTGAAAGTGTTGTGCTCCTGGGAAAGAAATAAGGTTAAAAGCCCATTCAGGTGTAGCATGAAAAAATAAATAGTGTATATTTATTGTCGTGTTTCTAATAACCTGATATGGCAGTTACAGTAAAAGAACCTATAGACCTGGTTTATCCTATATAATGAACAGGAGGCAGATGATCATTTCGCAAGTCTTCGGTATGCGGGCATGATTCAGCAAGTATTAATGCCTGATCCTGAGATTATTAAGAAGTATCTTAAGGATTTCTTCGTTCTTTTCCTTCCACGCGATATTGTAAGTGGCGATTTCTATTATTCTTTCTGTAACAAACATTTTATATGCATAGCTGCCGGTGATTGTACCGGGCATGGCGTTCCCGGTGCCCTGATGAGCATATCTGGGGATAAGTTTTCTTAACGAAATATTTCAGTCGGAGAGAAATCCCAAGGCTAACAGAATTCTTAATCAGATGAGGGAAAAGGTTATGAAGGCACTTCATCAGACTGACCAGGGAACAGGGGCAAAGGACAGTATCGATATCGGATTATGTATTATTGATTGTGCGACAGGAGAGCTACAGTATTCAGGTGCCAACAGGCCCCTGGTAAGAGTCAGGAATGGAGAATTGACTGAATTCAAACCGGATAAGATGACCATAGGTGTTGCACCTTTAAGGGAGTTTCCTTTTTCTGTCAGTAATATAGAGACTATTCCTGGTGATACATTCTATCTTTTTTCTGACGGCTTCGCTGATCAGTTCGGAGAAAAGACCAATAAGAAATTCAAACATAAGCAGTTCAAAAATCTGATCAGCTCTGTTCAGGGCCTGTCAATGCAATTACAAAAAGAACGATTTGAAAGTACCTTTTCAGAATGGAAGGGTAATACACAGCAGATTGACGATGTATTGGTATTCGGTTTTCAGTTATAAATTGTATAAGAAATGATGAGGCTCGTAGCTTTCAGAATTAAAAACTTCAGATCGATTGTAGATACTGGCTGGCAAAATCTTTCACCTGATAATATTACATGTCTGATCGGACAAAATGAATCGGGAAAGACTTCTATACTAGAAGGATTAAAAGTATTTTATTCTGGTGTTATTAGTGAGGACATATTAAGGAGTGATCTCTCTCTTCCTGAAGTAAGTGGCAGATTCAGTATTCCTCAGGGTTGGTTATTGCAGGTTACTCAAAATCCTGGTACTGAACTAAAGGAATTATTATCAGGACTAGCACATGTTGAGCTCACACGAAAATGGATAGAGGATCTGTCATCAGTTATAAGTGTAAGCGGTGAAATAAGCCAATATCTTGATTCTCTGGAGGATGCATGGCGTATATATCTCGATGATGTATGTGTCAGGCTGGAAGCAGAAATGGACGAAATAGTTGAAATGGAAAATCTTCTCTCAGTCATCAGTAATGAAGAGGAAGAGATCAGATTAAAACTGAATTCAGGTGAAAAACATGCGTTTGGGTTCCGTCTTTTTGGAAGAAGAGATGAAGAAATAACGGCATTAAACGGGTCGAAATTTCCAGGACTGAAGAACAGGTTAAATGAAATAGTAAAACAGAAGGCGCTGATTACACCTAAACTGGCAAAACTAGCCTCAATAAAAAAGGCCGGCGATCAATGGATTCATCTCAGGGATAGTTATGATCTTCTTAACAAACATCTCGGAGACGTTTCTGTTAAGCTGGAAGAGCGTCATCAGAAGATGACCCTGTTAATGAGGCCAATCGATGATGAGACAGATCCGGACTGGATAAATACATTAAATGATTACCGTCAAACCAAGGCGGCCAGGGAGCAGAAGAAAGAAGAACTTGACAGGCAAATTGCACTTGCCGGGTGTTTTATTGATGGAATGAACGAGGCAGAAGCTGAGGTAAAAGTAAATGATACTATTAAGTCAATAAAATCGAGTATAATACAATTATTTTGGGCGAAAAGTATTTTGAATACTGTCCTGTTTTTGAAATGTTCGAAGATTTTGGCAGCCTTTTGCCTAACAGGATCGATATGGAGGATATTCTGTAGTGGTAATGAGAATGTTGAGGGATATAAAGCTGCTCAGAATTTTCTTTCTCTGGCGCAGCTGGATTATTCTTTTTTTCAGCAACCTTCAAGTCGTATTTTGAAACAGAAAATTGAAAACCTTAATCACAATCTTACAAGTAATTTTCAGGATTTCTGGCAACAATCTATAGGAAGAAACAATAAAATTCATATTCAGTTTGAAATGGATCATTATAATTCTTCTTATGGGACAAAAGCCGGAAAACCATATCTCGAATTTTGGATTAAGGATGAAGGAGAAAGGTTGTATCCCAAGCAGCGAAGCAGAGGAGTGAGATGGTTCTTATCTTTCTATCTTGAGCTTAAGGCATCTGCCAGTATAGAAAATAAAAAACTGGTATTGCTGGTCGATGAGCCGGGAGTTAGTCTTCATGCCAGGGCACAGGAAGATGTACTGAAGGTTTTTGAAGATATTAACGATAAAATTCAGATTATCTATACCACTCATTCTCCTCATCTGGTTGAGATAAATAAATTCACAGGGTGCTTGCTATCCAAAGAGATGATCTTGATAGTCTAAGAAGCACTACAAGGATACTGGATCCATTGCAGTTAACAACTGCAACACCCGATACTCTTACTCCCTTGCAGAGTATACTTGGTAATCCTGTATCAGGCCAGAGTTTCAGTTCAAGCATGATCAATCTGGTTGTGAATGATACAGGATCATTCTATATTATCAGTGCAATAATTTACTTAATCGGTTTCAAAGGGAAAATCTGTGTAATACCTTCAACAAATGTTTCTTCTATTCCACTTTTGTGTAATATACTCATAGGCTGGGGAATGGATATTGCTGTATTGCTTTTTGAAAATGATGATGAAAATCAGATTGCAGAACATCTAAAGAATACTGTATTTAATACTGACAGAAGTGACAGGGAGTTTATTATCCGTCTTCCGGAAAAATTTCTCAATTCAGAGGATATCCTCTCTACACTGGATTTCAAAAATTATATATTAAACACGCGTGAAGGAATTACTGTTCCAAACTCAGTGTATATTAAGGAGAAGGAACTTCCACGAAATTTTATACTCAGCAGGTTTTTATCAAAAATCAAAGCCGGAGAAATTAAACTTTCAGATTTTGATGAGGAGACACGCGAAAATTTTAGTCTGATTACAGATCTGTTAGCGGTGTTAAAATAAAAATTTGATTTATTTTGCACTTTATACTTGTTTTCATACTTTTGTCGCACTTTGTAAAACTGTTCATATTTTTACTGGAGAGATGGGTGAGTGGCTTAAACCAGTCCCGAGGAATCGGGACTAAACTGCCGCACCACATCGAAGTTCATATTTTTATTGGAGAGATGGGTGAGTGGCTTAAACCAGTCCCGAGGAATCGGGACTAAACTGCCGTACCGCATCGAAGTTCATATTTTTATTGGAGAGATGGGTGAGTGGCTTAAACCAGTCCCGAGGAATCGGGACTAAACTGCCGCAGCACATCGAAGTTCATATTTTTATTGGAGAGATGGGTGAGTGGCTTAAACCAGTCCCGAGGAATCGGGACTAAACTGCCGCAGCACATCGAAGTTCATATTTTTATTGGAGAGATGGGTGAGTGGCTTAAACCAGCAGTTTGCTAAACTGCCGTATGGGTAACTGTACCGGGGGTTCGAATCCCCCTCTCTCCGCAAAGCCAAAGCAAACCCTTCGCCAACAGGCGAAGGGTTTTTGTTTTCAACATGACCGTTCAAAGCTTGCTTTGATAAGGTCAGGCTGAAAACAAAACAACCCCGCATCGCGGGGTTTGCTTTGGCTTTGCAGGTCTCCCCGGGGATCACGACCGGTCCGACGAAGGAGGAACGGTCGTAATCCCGATATAATCTTCATGTCACCCTCATCTTAAGTGTAAAACAGAATAACACAGCATTGCGCGGGTTTGCTTTGGCTTTGCAGGTCTCCCCCGGGGATCACGACCGGTCCGACAGAAGGAGGAACGGTCGTAATCCATGATAAAGTAACAAACGAACTTCATGGTCTCCAGATAAAAAGGAAATGAAGATGGTCCATATGATTCTGCAGATCCATTGTTCCCTTTCGCATTTGGACTTACATATTAAAAAATTTCGCATTATTATTATTATATTTCATTTATCTTTGTAGTGCCTGATTAATAGGCTAATACAAAATTACATTATGAAAATCAATTCAATCTGGCTTTCACTTGCCTTATTAATTGCAGTTTCCTGCTCCTCAGTGAATAAGAAATCTGCAGATTCAAAGGTGTCCGTTTCTGACACACTAACTCTTACGAATGATTCTCTGATGACACTTGTTGAATACCGGACATTTCAGTATTTCTGGGATGGAGCCGAACCGAATTCGGGTATGGCGAGAGAAAGGTTTAATGTTGATGGGATCTATCCTGAAAATGACAAAGATGTAGTTACCTCCGGAGGAAGTGGATTTGGACTGATGGCCATCCTTGTTGGAATTGAAAGAGGATTTATTACCAGGGAAGAAGGATTTACACGATTTTCCAAAATCGTTGATTTTTTGAAGAAAGCGGACCGCTTCCATGGTGCCTGGCCCCATTGGATGTATGGCGAAACGGGAAAAGTGAAACCATTCAGTCCTAAGGATGATGGAGCCGATATAGTTGAAACAGCTTACCTTGTACAAGGATTACTAGCTGTAAGACAATACTTTATTGAGGGTTCCAATGAGGAAAGGAATCTGGCGTCTGATATTGACAGCTTATGGAGAGAGGTTGAATGGAGCTGGTTTACCAAAGGCGGTGAAAATGTATTATACTGGCACTGGTCGCCGGATTATGGATGGGCAATGAATTTCCCTGTTCAGGGCTATAATGAATGTCTGATACTATATGTTCTGGCTGCTTCGTCGCCTACATATCCTATCTCAGCAAAGGTATATCATGATGGCTGGGCAAGAGGAGGTGCAATTGAGACTAAAAGCGGTGAATACGGATATGTACTGACACTCAAACACAATGGAGCTGAGAAGTACGGAGGTCCACTTTTCTGGGCGCAATATTCTTATCTTGGATTAGATCCTCAAAATCTTAAGGATCAATATGCTGACTATTGGCTCGAGAATAAGAATCAAACTTTGATTAATTGGAAATGGTGCTCCCTTAACCCTAAAAATTACGCCGGCTATAGTAAGGATTGCTGGGGTCTTACTGCCAGTTATTCTCCATCCGGCTATGCAGCTCATAGTCCCGGAGAAACTACAGATCTCGGTGTAATTTCACCTACTGCTGCACTTTCTTCATTTCCATATACGCCCAAGCTGTCAATGAATGCAATGAAACACTTCTATTATGTTCTGGGAGCCAAAATATGGGGCGAATATGGCTTCTACGATGCATTTAGCGTCCAGGATGACTGGTATCCGCAAAAATATCTTGCAATTGATCAGGGCCCCACAGTAGTAATGATTGAAAATCACAGAACAGGCTTAATCTGGAACTTGTTCATGTCGGCTGATGAAGTTCAAAAAGGTCTGGGAATACTTGGTTTCACAACTCATTAATTAATGGTGTACTCTCAATAAGCGGGCTAAATATTTTCAGTTTTAATACTTGACACCATAATTATAGTGCTTTTTATCTAGCTAGTTCCCAAAATTTTACTAGCTTTGCACCGTGATTTTTGAACGAAGCCGATTCCTGAAAAAATCGGAAATTTTTAAGTAAACGAAGTATTAAAAAACGAAGAAAAATGAAGAACAAAGTTTTAATGGGATTAGCAGCCATTGCTATGGTGGCAGTCCTTACTAGTTGTGGTAAAAAGCCACAGGTTGAGATTGACGCAACAAATGCAGCTATTACTGAGGCGCAGAATGCTGAAGCAGCTGTTTATGTACCTGCTGAATTTGCAGCTGTACAGGATTCAATGAAATCTATTATGGCTGACATTGCCGCTCAGGATTCTAAACTGTTTAAGCAGTTTGGTCCTGTAAAAGAAAAACTTTCTGCAACTTTAACTGCTGCTAACAAGGTAGCCGCTGATGCTGCTGTTAAGAAGGAAGAAGTCAAAAAAGAAGTCGATAGTTTAATGACTGAAGTTAAAGCCGTTGTAGAAGAAAATGGTACTCTTATGAAAAAAGCTCCACGTGGAAAGGAAGGAGCAGCTGTACTTGAAGCAATGAAAACAGACATGACCAGCATCGAAGCTTCTATTTCTGAAGCACAGGATCTTTATGATAAAGGCTCTTATATGGATGCCCTGAATAAACTACAGGCTGCAAAAGAAAGAGCTGCCGGTATTAATACTGAACTTAAAGACGCTATTGCTAAAGTAAGAAGGTAATAATCTGTAGGATAAACCTTTCTGGAAAACAGGCAATTGATTTGTTCTATTGATATTATATTAAATCCCCGGGCAAATCCCGGGGGTTTTTAAAATCGTCACAGGTTAACATGAGAAAGAGTTGGAGAGATGTGCTGATTTTCACTGCTATTGCAGTTTTCGTTTCCCTGGTTATGATTATTATGATCCGTTTGGCACCTAAACCTCCGATAGAAGAGGTGGCGAATGCACGAATTGCCTTATCATTGGCAGCTAAAAAGCAGGCAGATACATATTCTATAAAGAATTATAATGCTGCAAAGTTTTTTTATGATTCGGCAATGGTTAACTGGCAAAGGGAAAACAGAAGGTTTCTACTCATGCGAGATTTTAGCAATGTCTCTAAGTTTGCCAGATTGTCATTGATAAATTCAGCAGAGGCAGGTGAAAATTCAATAAGCAGTAGCTCAAATCTTAAGATAAAGCTAAAAAGTAAAATTGATACATTAAACAATCTGACTTCCCGGATTAATGCGTTGTTTACAGCATATCCGCTGACCAGTGAGATCAGGATCCGGATTTCAAAAGGTAAGATGTTGCTTTCAGAAGCTGAAATTGCTTATGACAATGAGCTTTACCTTGAGGCTAACAGAAAACTTACTGATTCGGAATATCTGCTTAAAGGATCATATGAGAACGCAACTGATAATCTCAAGAACTATTTCAAATCGTATTCTACCTGGAAAAGCTGGATTGACAAAACTGTGTTGAATTCAAAGAGAAATCGTGACTACTCAATTATCATAGACAAATTTTCCAGAAAATTATTTGTTTATCGTAATGGCAGGATCAAATTCACGTATAATGCAGAACTAGGCAGAAATTGGGTTGGCCATAAGAGGGTTAAAGGTGATCAAACCACACCTGAAGGAATGTACAAAATTACTAAGAAGTTTGAAAAAAGCAGGACCAAATACTATAAAGCCCTTTTACTTGATTATCCAAATGCTGAAGATATGAAGAATTTTAAATCAGATGTAGCAAAAGGTTCATTACCTGAATCTGCCGTTATTGGAGGTTTGATTGAAATTCATGGGAATGGAGGCAAAGGGATTGACTGGACAGAAGGTTGTATAGCATTAACTGATAAAGAGATGGATGTAGTTTATAAGTTTGCCAGGGTTGGTACACCTGTGACAATTGTCGGGTCATCTGTTGCTCTTGATTATATAATTAGTAAATAATCCGGGTTAAATGGAAACAGACGAATTAATGAATAGTGAAATTACACCTGGGAAGGATAATAATGGCGATGCCATTACTCCGGGAGAAAATGAAAAAAAGCTCGTTTCTGAGAAAACTTTATGGAATAAACTTTGTGAGAAAGATCAGCGATTCAAAATTTCAAGAACTCTCTGTTTCGGATTTATTCCAGTTATTGTTGGTCTTCTGCTTATAATATTTATTCTCTATGGAGTACCTGCTTTGCGGGAAATGTCGCCGGTGAAAAATGCTGACATTACAAGTAATCCTGAACTTAAGAAAACACAAGATTATAAAAAGCAGATTAGCCTGCTTAAAAGAGATATTCAGCGGTTCTCACGAAAATTAAATGCTTATACCTCAGGTCAGTCTTATATAGTCATCAATACTACTGATAACAGATTTTATCTTTACCGGAATAAGAAAATGATCAGAGAAGGGTTCTGCAGCTCCGGAAGTTATACATTACTTCAGACAGCCGGTGATAAGGAATGGATTTTTAAAACTCCCAAAGGGAAATATCATATTCAGGGTAAGACAACCCATCCTGTCTGGCGACGTCCGGATTGGTCATTCGTGGAGGAGGGTCTGCCAATACCCCCGAAAAATGATTATACGAGATATGAATATGGCGTTCTGGGTGATTATGCTCTTTCAATAGGAGACGGATACCTGATACATGGTACTCTGTATAAAAGATTTCTTGGAATGCCTGTTACCCATGGGTGCGTAAGGCTTAATGATGACGATCTTAAGGTTATATTCAATACACTCAGTGTAGGTTCGAAAGTATATATTTTCTGATTTGATAAAAATAAACATGGAAACTGGTATTGATAAAAAGAAAACCCTGAGAAGAAGATTATTCTATCTTATCAGTATAATTGGTTTGATATTAATCAGTTATTATTCTATTATGTTAATGATGAGTCCTGGCAGGAAAATGCAAATGATTAAGGAAGAGTTTAAGCCCGCTAATAAATCAGAGAATGCTGCAAATGAAAATATCTATGAAGATTCTTTATACCTGAGCCTGTTAAAAGAGAAATCATTTATGCAGTCAAAAATTGCAATGGCAGGAACAGATTCTATTTACCTGACTCTTAATCTGCCCGACAGCACAATAAATATTGAGATAAGCGGGGTATTAGTGCATAGTGCTAAAATGAGTAAAATAAGTACAAGCATGATACTGGTAAAAGGGAAAGAAAATATAATACTAAATATGCTGGCTTCTCCTTTTACAATATCAAAGAGATACTCGACCATCAGGAAAGATCCTTTAATGATTAAAATGGCACCTAAGGATACCTCAGAGTATAAGCCTGATATTATGCCTGATACCTCAATTACCAAGCCTGTAAATTATATTCTTGAGATGACTAACGGCACCAGAATATATATTTATCAGGAAGAGAAAGATAAGCCGGGTTTTCGATCGAGCCAATTCCTTTTTGATCTTAAAGACAGATTACGAAATACCCTGATAGCATTAAAGAGTATTGCTGTCTTCAAAGTTCCTGAATATCACCCGTATATAAAATTAAGAATCAGAAGGGCCGATGCGGAGATTATCTACAGGGCATTGCCCGTTGAGGGTCAGATAGCTGTTCTTCTCTAAGGCTTCTTCTTTCTGGAAACCTGTTTCAGAAATAATAGTTTTAGCTATAATGGTCACAGTTAATTTGTGAAATCATGAAGAAGATTACTTTTTTATCTGTACTCTTCTTATTGTCTGTCTCTTTTACTTCAATTTCACACTTTCAGGCCAGAAAATATCAGGGCCTTCATCAACACTTCCGGCTGGAATAAATGCAATTGTCGCAAATTCATGTATGCCATTCGGGATTCAGGAGTCTGAAGCCAAGGTTAAAACTTAATCTTAATAAATGGGATAATAATTCTGCAGGGAAACAAAAAGACAAAGCTGAGAAGATGTACTCAGAACTGCTTAAAGAGGCTATGCCGCCAAAGTCCGAAAGAAAACCACATCCTGAAAAAATACCAACAGCCAAGCAGTTGGAAGCTATCAAGAAGTGGGTAGATTCTTTAAAAAGTGACTCAGAATAAGCTCACGTTTTGTATTCTATGAAACCAAATTATTAATTGAATACTATTCATTAATAATTACCCTATTGCGATTTGGTTGTCTTTGTCCTTCAAATTAAATATCGTAATATATAGGTTTGATTTTTAGCCTTGTAAAATACAATTATTATATAGAAAGTATCAATCGTTTTTAGGAATATCAGCTTGTTTTACAGTACTTACCAACCTTAGGCAGTCGAACATATTAATCTTGTAATTTTGTAATCAGTGACTGAAATTTGCCATTTCCTCCTTAATATGCTTATGTCTGAAGACTATTGCGAATAAGATTGCTACCACCAGTGCATAACCCGCAAAAACGAACCATATCCCCTGCCAGTCAAATGCTCCGCTTTCAAGAGTAAAATATTTATCAATCACAATCCCGCTAATTCTGCTTCCAAGGAAGGCCCCGAAGCCGTTAGTCATCATCATGAAAAGTCCCTGTGCGCTTGCACGTATGTCAGGAGTACACTGGGTTTCCACGAAGAGAGAACCTGATATGTTGAAGAAATCAAAGGCCATACCATAAATGATGCAGGAGAGGATGATCATCCAAAGCCCCTCAGCCGGATTTCCTAATCCGAACAGACCGAACCGGAGTATCCATGCTACCATGCTCATGAGCATAACCTTTTTGATCCCGAATTTTTTCAGGAAGAAGGGAATTGTAAGAATAAAAAGCGTTTCGGATATTTGTGAAACAGACATTATTATTGCCGGGTATTTGACGGCGATAAGGTCTTTGTATTTGGGTATTTCGGCGAAATCATGCAGAAAAGTGTCGCCATATGCGTTGGTGAGTTGTAATGCGCCTCCCAACAGCATGGCAAAGATGAAAAAGATGGCCATCTTTGTGTTTTTGAATAGTCTGAAGGTATTGAGACCCAGTTCTTCTGTGAGTTTTTTCTTGTGGCCCCGGCCAAGTGGCGGACACTTTGGAAGGGTAAAAGCATAGAGACCAAGGAGCAGCGAAGATATAGCTGCAACATAGAACTGCATGGGAGAGGTTTCAAGCCGCATCAGGCTAACTATCCACAGTGCCACTATAAACCCTATTGTCCCCCATACCCTTACCGGCGGGTACTCCTTTATAATGTCCATGCTGCTGTTCTTCATAGAGCTATATGCTACTGTGATGGACAGAGCCAGGGTGGGCATGTAGAATATCATCGCCAAGAGCAGCACCCAGAAAAAGATGTCAGGATTATTTATGGCGGGGATTATGGAAAACAGTACGGCACCAGCTATATGAAATATGCCATAAAGCCTCTCAGCATTGACCCATCTGTCTGCAATTATCCCAGCAATGGCGGGCATGAAGAGCGAAGCAATACCCATTGTTGAAAAGATAGCTCCGAAATCTGTCCCCGACCAGTTTTTATTCTGAAACCAATATGCCCCAATCGTGAGAAGCCATGTTCCCCAGATGAAAAACTGAAGGAAGTTCATTATTATAAGCCGGTGCTTGAGTCCCATAATTTTTGATTGTATATAACTGTTTATATGCAAAGATAACAAGCTATTCCAAACTTCACATCTCCTCTGAGAAAATGTTGAAAGAAGACTTTTTGTGCTTGTTTGTCAGTTAATTAACCTTATCACTTCAACACTTGCCAAGCTGTTAGCCTGAGATTCAGGAATATTATCTTTCGTTACAAAGCCACATATCTTTTTGTCTTTTTCAAAGATTCTCCTATGCGAGTCTCTATATAAGTATTTGATGTTTTTTTGAGAGATTTTGCACATCTTTACCCTCTTTAAAGCGAGGTACTTACTTCAGTTTTCTTATACGATGGGTTTACTCACTGATAAAATCAGCCATTCTGCCCTGTTAACCTCCCTTTCTGCTGATTCCTTTTGTTAGTGATGTTATTACTTTCTAATTTGGCATTAATAAATCTTAGTTATTATTAATGAAGTATTCCTATAACATAATCATCAAGTCAAAATTTTATTATCATGATAATTAAAGGAAACATAGCACTCAGTGAAAGCGGGTTTGTCTTTAATCCCTCAACAGGAGACTCATTTACTTTGAATAATACAGGTAAGGAGGTTCTTACGTTGATAAAAGAAGGTAAGAGTATTGATCAGATCACTGAATTAATGATCGTGAAGTATGATGTCGATATAGTTACTCTTGAAAGATATCTGACCGACTTTGTAAATGAGCTTAGTGTAAATAATTTAATGGAAGAATAGCAGTGATCAGACAAAAAGTGACAGTTGCTGTAACAGCACTTAATAACATTGATAGTCCGGGTCCCGGAATACCTGTTATTCGTGGCTTAAAGGAATCAAAAGAATTCGATGTCCGGATAGTGGGATTAGCATATGAACAGCTTGAGCCGGGTATTTATATGAGAGACCTTGTTGATAAAACTTATATGATACCATATCCTGCCGAAGGAAAGGATGCGCTTTTTGAAAGAATTTTAGAAATTCATGAGAAAGAAAAGATTGATGTTATAATACCAAATTTCGATGCAGAGCTTTTCTCTTTTATTAAACTTGAAAAGATGCTTGATGAGGTAGGGATTAAGACTTTTCTCCCAACGATAAGTCAGTTTGAGGAGCGAAATAAATCAAACCTTCCGGCATATGGCGAAAAATATGGTGTGAAAGTTCCAAAAGGTACCGAAGTTTTCAGTATATCGGATCTTGAGAACAGCCTTAAATCAATGGATTTCCCCGTTATGATCAAAGGTAAGTATTATGATGCCTACAATGTTTCTTCATTGAAAGAGGCAGTTAATTATTTTTCAAAAATGTCATCAAAATGGGGTTTGCCTGTTATTGTGCAGGAATTTATCAAAGGGACTGAAGTAAACGTTATTGCACTGGGGGATGGTAAGGGAAATTTAATAGGTGCAGTACCCATGCGAAAACAATATATAACTGATAAAGGTAAAGCATGGGGCGGAATAACAATTGATAATAAATCGATGCTGGACCTTGCTGAAAAATTAATATCACAAACAAAGTGGAAAGGCGGACTTGAACTTGAACTGATAAAATCAAGTGACAACAGCTTATACCTGCTTGAAATAAATCCCAGGATTCCTGCATGGGTGTACCTGGCTGTGGGAGCAGGCCAGAATATTCCTGAGGCATTATTGAAACTGGCTATGGGGTTGAATGTCAAGCCTTATACCAGTTATGAGGTGGGTAAGATGTTTGTGAGATACTCTTATGATATGATTGTTGACCTTGAACATTTTTCGAAGTTGACAACTAATGGTGAACTTTAAGAAAATTGAAAATTTAATCATCGATAAAAACATATAGTTATGTCAAAGCTATTATTTGAAAGACCAACAATAACAAAGCTTACTCCTGGAATGCCTTCGAAGCATGGTGTTGGAACAATGATCGCTCCAATGCCTTTAATAGATGGTGTTAAAGTAGATGATCTTATTGATAAGTACGGCTCTCCTGCCTATATTTTCTCTGAACGTGCTATACGTAAGGGAATGGAAGATATTAAAAGAGCTTTTAGTTTGCGCTATGCAAAAGTCCAGATGGCCTGGAGTTACAAAACCAATTATATTGACGCTATTTGCAGGATTTTTCACCAGGAAGGATCATGGGCTGAAGTAGTCTCCGGGTTTGAATATGATAAAGCAATCAGGAATGGGGTGAAAGGGGATAATATAATTTTTAATGGTCCGGGTAAAAGTTCGGAAGATCTGGAGAAAGCTGCAAGGAACGGGTCATTTATCCATATTGACCATCTGGATGAGCTTTTTATGCTTTCTGATATCTGCCAGAGAAAAGATCTTGAGGCTCGTGTTGCTGTACGGGTAAATATGGATATTGGAATCTATCCCAAATGGGACAGGTTTGGATTGAACTATGAAAATGGGGAAGCATGGGATGTAATTAATCGAATAATGTTAAATCCAAGACTGAAATTATTGGGTTTACATACGCATATCGGAACATATATGATGAGTGTTGATGGTTACCGGATTGCTGCAACCAAGCTTTCTGATCTGGTATTTAATATTGCTCAGAAATATGATCATCATATCTCCTATATTGATATGGGAGGAGGATTCGCTTCAAAGAATACTCTCAGAGGAGCTTTTCTGTCGGGAGAGGATACAACTCCTTCTTTTGATGAATATGCTGAAGCTATTACTTCAGCTATAATAAATTCTCAAATTAAACCTGATAAACTGCCAACACTGATACTTGAAACAGGCAGGGCACTGATTGATAATGCCGGTTATATTGCAGGTTCTGTTCTTGCTAATAAACGTCTGTCTGGCGGAGGCAGGTCAACTATTATTGATGTTGGGGTAAATTTGCTTTTTACTGCTTTCTGGTACGATCATAAAATAATTCCTGTCAATAAACATTCAGGTCTGGTTGAAGAGACTACAATATTTGGCCCTTTATGTATGAATATTGATGTCATTCGACCATCGCTGATGTTTCCGGCTTTGAAGAGAGGTGATAGATTTGTAATTACCAGAACAGGTGCATATAACAGCAGTCAGTGGATGCAGTTCATTACCACAAGGCCAAATGTTGTACTGATTGATATGGATAGAAATGTACATCTGATCCGGCGTGCGGAAACAATGGAAACAGTATCAGAGAATGAGGAAATACCTGAATATTTAAAATAAACTTTTTAAATATTCTTTTCGAAATAGATTTAAAATAAACATTTCATCAGATAATTAACTGAACCTATTTACACAAGAAGCTGATGCTAAAGAAAAGCTTTATTACAACTTTTTCCCAGGGTCTGATTCGCAGTTACTCACAGATATTCTTTTCAGAAAGTTACTGGTTTGCTATTCCATTGATTTTTGTCTCCTTTTTTGATGTTTCGGCAGGCCTTTGCGGTTTATTGTCAGTGGTAACAGCAACACTTGCCGCTTCATTATTGAAATTTGATAAGTATTCTATCATAAAGGGATATTATGGTTTTAATAGTCTTCTGGTTGGCTTGGGACTTGGCTATTTTTATGAATTAACACTGGTAATTATTGTAATAGCAGTCTTTGCAGGATTTTTAACCTTGTTAATTACAATTGTCTTTCAGGGTCTTCTGGGGAAGTACTATCTGCCATATCTTTCAATCCCTTTCGTTATAAGTGTTTGGATTGTATTAAGTGCCGGGTGGATGCTGATAGGTAGTGAACAGAATCAGAGTGGGGTATACATTCTGAATAAGTTATTTAATATCGGAGGTTATCCGCTGGTCAATCTTCATAACTGGTGGGTTGGAAGTATTACATCTAACTTTCTTAACAGTTACTTTCTTTCATTGGGTGCAATTTTCTTTCAGTTTAATGTTTTAGCAGGACTTGTGGTAGCAATTGCCCTGTTATTTTATTCAAGAATTGCATTTCTCCTTTCTCTGCTAGGTTATACAGTTGCCTTTCTTGCCTACCTCTTTCTTGGTATGGATATGACTCAGTTGGGGTATAGTCATATTGGATTTAATTTCATTCTGGGAGCCATAGCTATTGGGGGATATTACTATATTCCCTCATGGAGCTCATTCTTCTGGGCTATAGGAACAACGCCAATAATAGCACTGATTGCAGCAGGGATGTTCGGATTGTTAAAACCTTTTGATCTACCCTTGTTGTCATTACCATTTAACTTGTTAATTATCTCTTTTATTTACTCATTCAGATTCAGAACATCACATTCAAATTTTAAAGAAGTCCTGATCCAGGAGGGAACTCCGGAGCGTAATCTGTACTCTTTTCAGAGTTTTAACAAGCGATTTCCTAATTTTGGCTGGACTCAGATTAAGCTTCCATTTCTGGGAGAATGGAGTGTTAGTCAGGGACATAGCGGAGAGATTACTCATAAAGGAGAGTGGGCTAATGCATGGGATTTCATAATTCTTAATAGTGATAACTCGCAATACAACAATGATGGTAATCAACTGCGGGATTATTTATGTTACGGACAAAATGTAATTGCGCCGGCTGATGGGCAAGTGGTAGTTACAGAAGACGGGATTGAAGACAATGTATTAGGAGAGGTAAATACAGTAAAGAATTGGGGAAATACCATTATAATAAAACATGCTGAAGGTTTGTACTCAAAACTTTGTCATCTTCAGACAGGTTCAATTTTAGTAAAACCAGGGGATAATGTTCATTATGGTCAGGTTATTGGAAAGGTTGGGAATTCTGGCCGCTCACCATATCCTCATCTGCATTTTCAGCTTCAGACAACTCCCTATATTGGATCGAAAACATTAAAATACCCTCTGTTCGCCTATCTTGCAAATGGAAAGGAGATATGTACATTTAGTTATCCTTCAAATGGTGACAGAGTAAAATCTGTTAATGAACATCCTCTCCTTAAAAGGGCTCTTAATCTGATGCCAGGGACAAAATTGAATTGGCAACTAAAGACATCCTGAAGGTATTGATTCTGTTTGCTGGGAAGTCTTTACAAATGCATATAATAAACCCTATATCTACTGCCACAGTACAAAGTCTATTGCTTATTTCAGGTATGATGGTGTTTATTTCTGTTTCACTCATTTCAGTGGTGACAGGAAATCAATGCTATACTCGTTTTATCTGGCAGCATTCAGAGTCCCACTGGTATATATTGAAGATTATATCACAAATGATTCTTTGCCGGTAAATCTCACTTTCAGAGGATGGAGACTTTTCATGCAGGATTTTGTTGCTCCGTTTTACCTGTATCTGAAAACGGGAATTAAAGTAAGTATGAAAAAGACTGGTTCAGAGTTTGATCTTGAAAGTATGGAATACAACTCATTACTATCAGGATATTCATTCAGACGAAAAGTCTGGGAGAAAGGGTTTAAATTGAGAGTGAACAGAGATAATAGTCTGGTACTGGAAAATAGTAATTTAACATTAGAAGCCTTATGCGAAGCTTATTAATAGTGATATCCCTTTTACTTGTTTTATCAGCTGATTTGATTGGCCAAACTGATTTTTTGACTCTTGACAGGGAAACATATGATTTATACCTTAAAGGTGATTATAAGAACCTGAAAAATATTGGAGAGAAAATGATTTTGCAGGGAATGGATTATTATTACCTGCGTATGAGAATGGGAATTCTGGCATATAATAATGAGCAATATCCTGAAGCTTTTAAACACTTCTCAAAAGCTATTTCATTTAATTCGGGCGATACTATTTCGCGTGAGTACATGTACTATTGTTATCTTTTTTCAGGGAGAAAAGATGATGCTAATATTTTCCTTGAATCGACACCCTACGATGAAAAAAACAATGCCTGAGATCTTTGAAAAATCCCGGCTTTTCGGATTTCTTTGCAGGGTCCTCTGTCTCTGGTTATAATGCTATTCTATACGAAACCAATAATTTATACTATGAAGCAGTAAAAAATGGGGTGAATATTAATGTTGGTTTTGATACTTATTTTTCAGAAAGGTTAAAAGCAACAATAATGTATTCAAACTATCATAAAATCAGGGACTCAGTACTCAGAGGATTATCCATCCGGAACGACACTTGACTTCACGCAGAATCAGGTTTATGTCAGTCTGAGTAATTATATGAAAAAGGGCTGGGAGATAACCGGATTTCGGACATGCTGCATTTTATACCGATTTCACTTCAAGATTCAGGCAGGGAAATGCGATTTTGGTCAGACAATTAAATACTGAAATAGCCGGTGGTATTGGATTATCGAAGAGCGGATGGAAGCTTCGCGGAGGAACAAATGTAAGCATAAGTAATTTTGGTAATTCTCAGCAATTAAGAGGAGAAGGATCTCTATCATGGTTGCCATTTGGGAATCTTAACCTATACCTGACCACAGGAGGAATGTATCAATCCGATAAGAATTGGGGCGGGACATATCAGTTTAATCAGGAGGTGGGATTTAAAATCTTAAAATGGTTGTGGATGGAATCGGGTTTTGGTAAAGGTAATTCCTTCCTCTATACAAGATACGAGGGATCATTAATGAATAATTCATTCTTAATCCCTGCTACATCAGTATACAGCAATATAATAGTGTTGCCGGGAAACAGATTCAGTATCACCCTGACACCTTTTTTTGCAAAAAATGAAATTTATTCATGGGACCTTACAAACTATACAAGAACAGATAAACAGATTATTAATTCATTTGGTGGTTCATTAAAGCTAATCTATAAAAAGTAACAATTATGAAAAGACTGACCTTATTTCTTATTTTTAGTGTTATCGGTATTATTATCGTATGCGCAGGACTATACAAGGCTTGACAGCTGCATTCAGTGATAGCTATGCAAAAGAAAAAGCTGGAAAATTCGGTGATGCAGTATCTGCGTTAAAGGATGTTTATATTGCTGATTCCTATGAGATAAACCTGCGTCTGGGATGGCTTACTTATCTTCAGGGAAAATTCAATGAATCAATAGGTTATTATAGTAAAGCTATAGACCTGATGCCTTATGCTATCGAACCCAGGTTTGGATTGGCACTGCCTACTTCAGCTATGGGAAACTGGGATATGGTCATAGAACAGTATAATAAAATTTTAAGCATAGACCCTAATAATACAGTTACACTATATCGTATGGGTCTCATCTCTTATGATAAGAAGGATTACAAAAAAGCTTATCAGCAATTCGAAAAGGTAGTTAATTTATATCCATTTGATTATCAGAGCGTAATTATGCTTGCATGGACTAATTACCAACTTGGTAAAGTCCGGGAGGCAAAGGTTCTTTTTAATAAGGCTTTACTTTACTATCCTGAGGATCCAAGTGCAAAAGAGGGACTTGGGCTGATAAAGTGATATGATTACAATAAATTTAATGATTAACTTGTTATCAGTTGTGGAGGGAGAAATAAAACTGATGTTTCTCCCTTAATAAGGTTTTAAGCGGGAAATTTACGAATAAGATATTATATCTGGGTATTTAATTAACAAACCAGGAGGTGTGAAAATGCGTAACAGAAGATTAAAATTTACAGGTGTTGTCCTGATTGTATTTGTTTGGCTGGTCATACTATTCACTCCCATACTCTTCAGGGAGGATATATACCGGCCAATTAAAACAAGCATAATGGTACAGTTACAGACACTTGTCCCATTATTATTACTGTTTCTGATCAATCGCTTTCTTCTGGTACCTAAATTGCTCTTCAGAGGGAAACAAATGCTCTTTATCTTGTCAGTATTTGGAGTTATTATTTTATTCACTGCAGGATCATTTGTCTATGATAAGAAGTATTAAAAAGAACCCTCCGCCAGAACTCCCTCCGGTTGAAAGTCAGATTCAACCTCCGCCTTATGCATTTCCTGGTGGTGTTGACAGGTTCAATAATTTAAGACCGGATCAAACACACCATCAGAAGACCAATGCCTCCATTTGCAAACTTTTTAATTCTTTCGATACTTATTGTTGGGTTTGATTCCGGCTTACTTTCAAGTCTTCGAGGTATAAACATTGAGAATGAAAAGGTAAGACTTGAAAAAGAGAATGTGGCCTCACAGCTTGTACTGCTTAGGAATCAGGTCAGTCCTCACTTTCTTATGAATACACTGAATAATATTCACTCACTGGTCGATATAAACGCTGCTGAAGCAAAAGAAGCAATCATTAAGTTATCGAAAATGATGCGCTACCTTCTTTATGAGACAGACTCTGAAAAAACTACTCTTAAAAGGGAAATCGAATTCCTTGAAAGTTATATAAATCTTATGAAATTGAGATTTAATGAGAAGGTTAACATTACTCTCAATCTGCCTCAGAACATTCCAGACAGGACAATCCCTCCATTTCTTTTTACCTCCTTAATTGAAAATGCCTTCAAGCATGGAATTAGCTATAAGGAAGAATCATTTATTGATATTGAAATGATCCTGGGTGACGACAGACTTTTATTAATTGTAAAAAACAGTAAGATCGACAACAAGAAAGTAGAAGAATTCTCAGGGATTGGTATTGAGAATACCAGAAAAAGGCTCGATCTGCTATATGCGAAGAACTATCATCTTGATATAATTGACAGGAAGGACATTTTTATTGTAAATCTATCTATTCCATTATGATCAGATGTATTGCCATAGATGACGAACCACTGGCTTTAAAGCAGATTGCAGGGTACATTCAGAAGACACCCTTTCTCGAACTTGTAGCCCGGTTCGACAATGCAATACAGTCTGTAGGCATATTAAAGGAGGCTTCCATTGATCTTATGTTTATTGATATTAATATGCCTGATGTGAGCGGTATTGATTTTGTCAAAACGCTCCCTAATCCACCAATGATAGTATTTATAACTGCCTATAGTGAGTATGCAATAGAAGGATTCAAGACAGATGCCATTGACTATCTTCTCAAACCTGTAAGTTATACGGACTTTCTGAAAGCTTCCAATAAAGCCAGAAATTACTTTGAGAATGTTTTAATGCACGAGAACAAGCGGTCGGATGAGCAGGAGTATCTGTTCATAAAGTCCGATTATAAAATTGTAAAGATTCTTATTAATGAAATAATTTATATCGAAGGGATGCGTGAATATGTTCGTATCCATATTGCAAACAGTAAAACTGTAATGCCGTTGATAAGTTTACGCGTAATTGCGGAACAATTACCCTCAGATAAGTTTATGAGGGTACATCGTTCATATATTGTAAATCTGACAAGAATTATCACCGTGGAGCATTCGAGAATCATTCTTGAAGATAAAGTCTATATTCCGGTAAGCGAACAGTATAAAGAGGCATTTCAGAAGTACATTGATTCTCATTCACTGGGATAAAAATCAGCTTATTGACGTAAAATGCATGATTGCGTGTTGATAAAAACAGGCAACTGGGTGAGGTATAACTGGCGTTGGTTGAATATTTTTTAATTTGGTTTTACCCAATTGTATATTTGAAAGTGTAATGTTTGAAAATCTAATGTGGAATTAAATTATTTAATTATGAAAAGACAAATCAAAATCATTACCGGGTATCTTTTTAATAAGTATCCTATTGTGGAGTTGCTCAAAGAGTGATGATGTAATGAGCCCCCAGACTCTTAAACAGGCAATTGATCAGAGTGCAATTAATTTGAACAGTGCTATGGCTGAAATCTCATCCACCGAGGCATTCAGCATATTAACTGTGAACAATGGAACTCAGAAGTCCGCCATACTGGCAGATTCTGTTTACAAGGTGTCATATTACACTCGATTCCATCAAGGGAGTGTATGATTATCATCCTGTTATTTCAAAAGATCGATGGGGAAGATCATTAATCCGTTTCTTCACCAGAAGTAGCGACGATAGTAAAATGATTGTACGGATGCCCCTTGAAAAAGTTTTGAATCCATGGTCATTAAGATTGCATCAGATGTCTGACACTTCATTGGTTAATAATTTTTCCATTTCTGTTTCTGATTATCATAATAATTATAACAACTACCATGATTTTGATTATCTGCTGAATTCAGAAATCAGTATAGATGATAAAGTAGCAGGAAATCTGAATATTGATTATTTAAAAAGTCCGGTTGATGGTATCAGATATGCATCTCAGTATGCATTCGCAAATAGTTATACTGCTGATTATAAATATGAATCAGGTGACACAACCGTTTCAAGTTTCTCTATTACGGGCGAAGGCAAGGTTCTTTACGAAGAAAAGCTACTTACTATTAAGAATGATACATCCTGGTTTGGTCGCGAGCATCAGTATATTTTGACAATTGGTGATGTTCAGATATCCAGAAAATTGGGTACACATACATGCCGAAGTTTCAGTAAATGGCATTTTACAGCCAGGTGCAGTAGTTTCGATTGTCGATACTGACCAGGATCAGGAAGTCTCAGTTTGCAGGCATCGTGAAATACAGATAACATTCGAGGATGGCACAACCACAACAATTTCAGCTCTGATTGGGAACTCAATAGATGACATTAAGACTCTGTTCAATTCGTTACACCAGGTTTACTTCGCAGCTTATGTGGTAGACTGGATTGCATATGATATCTATTACAACAGAGATTAATAGGGTTTATTAATATTTGTTATTTCTTCAGCAGTCTATCAAAAGATAGATGCTGAAGAAATAATTTTTCATTACCCGGAAGATGCTCCTGGAAGCGAAAATCTTTAAGATTTAATAAGAATTACTCTTAGTTTTGCTATATTGTACTAAGAAGCCTATAGCACTCTTAAAATAGAACTTGGGTTTGGTATATTTATCTAATCGGATATGATCAGATGTATTGCAATTGATGACGAACCACTGGCTTTAAGACAAATTGTTGGTTATATTGAAAAAACACCTTTTCTTGAATTGCTTGGGAAATATGAAAGTCCACTTCAGTCTTTTGAAATTCTTGAAAGTTTAAGAGTAGATCTTATGTTCGTTGATATTAATATGCCCGATCTCAGCGGTATGGATTTCGTAAAGGCACTTGAAAATCCTCCAAAAATTGTTTTTGTAACGGCCTATAGCGAATTTGCATTGGAAGGCTTCAGGGTTGATGCAATAGATTACCTTCTTAAACCGGTAAGCTATAGTGCGTTTTTAAAGTCAGCCAATAAGATCAAGTCGTGGTTTGATACTCAAAATCAGATACCTGTCGTGGTAAAGAGCAACCAGGATTTCCTTTTTATCAAGTCGGAGTATAAGATTCTCAGGATAAATTTTGACGATATAAAGTATATTGAAGGAATGAGTGAGTATATTAAAATCCACCTTCTCAACAGTAAACCTGTTATGACTCTGTTAAGTATGAAATCCATTGAAGAGCAATTACCCTCTGATCGTTTTATGAGAGTTCATAGATCATATATCGTTAATCTGTCAAAGATTTCAGTTATAGAAAGAAGCAGAATTATTTTTGATGGTAATATTTATATTCCGGTAAGCGAACAGTATAAGGGTGTATTTCAGGGTTATATCGACAAGAACTTTCTGACTTAGATTTCCTTATCTAATATAAATGTATCTTTTAAGTATTTATTATCAGATATTTAGATATTTTCATCCTTTCACTCTGGATTGCTTACGGGTGAAAAGCCTGCATAAGCCTAAAGCGAAAGCCACACGTACACAATGCTGTGTTATTCTGTTTTACAGATTTAAGATGAGGTTTACATGAAAGTTTACCGGGATTACGACCGATCCTCCTTCTGTCGGACCGGTCGTGATCCCTGGGGGAGGCCTGCAAAGCCAAAGCAAACCCCGCGATACTTTGTATTCTCTTTACAGTTAAGATGAGGGTACATGAAGGTTATATCGGGATTACGACCGTTCCTCCTTCTGTCGGACCGGTCGTGATCCCTGGGGGAGGCCTGCAAAGCCAAAGCAAACCCCGCGATGCGGGGTTATTTTGTTTTCAACACTGACCTTATCAAAGCAAGCTTTGAACGGTCATCTTGAAAACAAAAACCATCCGCCTGATGGCGGAGGGTTTGCTTTGGCTTTGCGGAGAGAGGGGGATTCGAACCCCCGGTTCGCCGTAAGGCGAACAACGGTTTTCGAGACCGCCGCATTCGACCACTCTGCCATCTCTCCCAATATACTAAGCCGCATTACCATCCCGCCTGCGGGACCATTTCTCCTAAAATCTGGCAAGTGCTCGTATAATCTCTCATCTTTTAACTTCATTCTAAACAGGATGACAAAAATAGTAAATATTTGGCTCCTAATGAGCATATTTTAATATTATGCTTTATCAGTGCAAAATTTAAAGGTAGCAGAATATAAATTATTTAAGTTTCTTTTGATTCCAGATTTGAATAGCCTTATTTTGCAATCAAGACAGTAAAATGTAAAAATTAAAATGTATAAAAGAATGAGAATAATTTTTAAAACATTATTAATCAGTGTGTTGTTGGATTATCAGTGATGTCATGTAACAAAACACCAGAGTTAGATGAGAGTAATCCATTTTTTAGCCACTTTAATACACCTTTTGATGTTCCTCCATTTGAAAGGATTATGGCAAAACATTATATCCCTGCCTTTGAAGAGGGAATGGCTGAAGGGAGGGCCGATATTGATAAGCTTGTAAAAGGTAAAGAGAAAGCCTACTTTTGAAAATACTATTGAAGCTTTTGACAAGGCTGGAGAATTATTAAATGAAGTATCAGAGGTTTTCTTTGCACAATCATCGGCAAATACAAATGATTCACTGCAAAAAATAGAAATGGATATATCTCCTGCGCTATCTGCTTACAGAGATGAGATTCTTTTAAATCCGGATTTGTTTAAAAAGGTGAAATCTGTTTATGATAACCAGGCAGAATTTAATCTTACTGCCGAGCAAAAATTTCTTCTTGAAAATTTATACAAAGGATTTGTCAGAAACGGCGCCAACCTTAGTCAAACAGAGCAGGATACTCTTAAAGTTTTGAATCAGAAGCTTTCTGTACTGACGGTTAAGTTTGGTCAGAATGTTCTGGCTGAAACGAATAACTATGTTCTCTATGTTAATAAGGAGGATCTCAAAGGATTACCTGAATCTGTCGTGAATTCAGCTGCAGAAAGGGCCAAATCACTGGGACAGGAAGGGAAATGGGCCTTCACAACACAACGACCAAGTATTTTCCCATTTCTTCAGTATTGTGAGAACAGGGACCTTCGGAGACAGATTTTTAATGCATATACCAACAGGGGCAATAATGGTAATGAATTTGATAATAATAAGGTACTTGCAGAGATTGTAATGCTACGAGCTGAGAGAGCAAAGCTTCTGGGGTATAAATCTCATGCAGATTTTGTACTGGAAGAAAGAATGGCAAAAACACCTGAGAATGTATTCAAACTTCTTGATAACCTTTGGGAGAAAGCAGTTCCTGTTGCTAAAAATGAAGTTACGGAGATGCAGAAGATAATTGATAAGGAACATGGTAAATTTAAACTTGAACCATCCGATTGGTGGTACTATGCTGAGAAACTCAGAAAAGCCAAGTACGATCTTAATGATAGCGAGTTAAGACCATATTTTAAACTCGAAAATGTACGCGATGGTGCGTTCACAGTTGCAAATAAGCTATTTGGGATCACATTTTCTCCAATTGCCAACATGCCTTTACCTCACCCTGAAGCCCAGGCATATGAAGTTAAGGATTCTGATGGTTCACACCTCGGTGTTCTTTATATGGACTTCTTCCCAAGGGATAGTAAGCAACAGGGAGCATGGTGTGGTAGTTACAGGAGCTATCATGTAGTTAATAATAAGGGAGTAGCACCTGTTGTTACTGTAGTTTATAATTTTACACGTCCGAGTGGAGATTTACCGGCACTTCTGAGTGTTGAAGAAGCCAGTACACTTTATCATGAGTTTGGTCATGCTCTTGATGCCCTTTTTAGCAAAAGTACTTACAATGAAACTTACATTGCATGGGACTTTGTGGAATTGCCTTCACAGCTTATGGAACATTGGGCTACAGAGCCTGAAGTATTAAATATGTATGCAAAGAACTATAAAACGAATGAAACAATACCTGCAGCTCTTGTTGAGAAAATAAAGAACAGCGGATACTTTAACCAGGGATTTGATAACGTTGAAATAATGGCAGCCTCACTTCTTGACATGTCGTACCACACATTGCAGGCTCCGGCAGTTGTTGATGTCCAGAAATTTGAGAAAGATTATTTTGATAAAATAGGTCTTATCCCACAGATTGTATCACGATACAGAAGCACCTATTTCACTCATATTACGGGAGGTTATGATGCTGGTTACTATTGTTATACCTGGGCAGCTGTTTATGATAATGATGCATTCGAAGCATTTAAGGAAAAAGGGATTTTCAATAAATCCGTTGCTGAATCATACCGTAAAAATATACTTGAGAAAAACGGTACAATGGATGCTATGCAGATGTATATTAACTTCCGTGGAAGAGATGCTGAAATTGAACCTCTGCTTAAAAACCGCGGATTATTGCAAACAACAGCCAATAAAAATTAGAAAGCATTCTTTATTTCATCAATGCTGACACCTAAGATCTTACGTGACACCTTATCAAGAATTTCAGGATCACCGGTAAGATGAAGTGTAAACTGAACATGACTGAGACTTTCTCCCGGCTTTAATTCAACAGCAGGGGAGGAGGTCTCAAGTTCATAAAAGGGGCCCATCTGTGTCCCGTCATCCAGGGGTCCGTCATTATAAGAATTTAATGCATCACCTGAATAAGGATTGTCTTGTATCTGCCATGCAGAATTTACATAATCAGTTATTCCCTGAGGCAAATTGCATATAAGCAATGTAAGGATATTATTCTCTGAATCGTAACTTCCCATTGTGCCGGTAGCTCTGAGAGGAGGTATGCCCAGCTTGCCTCTGCTCTTGCCATCAGCCTTAAAGAATATATGATTACCTGAGATTTTAAGTCTGTCGGTGCTGATTTTACCGAAATAGCTGTCATTGACCTTTGGACCGGTAATTTTATCATTGTCAGGATTAACAGGTATTACTACCACGACAGAAGGGGATGGTATAAACATCCCAAGCATCCATATGGAAAGAAGTCCTGATTTTTTATTCCAGGCAGTATCACCTTTGTTAATAATTGAGTTTTCCGATTTGTAGGCGATGCTGTTTAATCCTTTCAAATCAAGAGAAAGAATTTTGTTAATGTCCTGATCAGATAACAGAATAACATTTCTTTCTATCACCAGGTTAAATTTCGTACCGCTGTAGTTTACAAAGCTTATATCACGAGTAAAGAATGCGGAGGAATCTGTAGTTTCTTTAATCTCAAATGGCTCAGTGTCAATAAAAGCAGGTGTCTGCCAGTTTTCGTAGATAAACTCTTTCTTTCCCGGGAAAAAATATTGAATACTGACCACCTTCAGGACCTAACCACAGTCTCTCTTCTCCGCCATATGCATTTATATGTGGCAGAACTTTACCGGAGGAAATCAGATCATGATTAATCCAGCCAAAACTGAATCCTGAATCACCTTCAGAAGTACTTGTCATTACTCTGCCTTGCCATGTCCGGAACAAGTGTAATTGCTGAATTCCCTTTTTTCAATTCCACGATCGTTGTATAATTCTTAAGGAAATCCCTGTTATAGCCATATTGCTTTGTGCTGTCAGTTATCATTTTATTTTCTTTTTGATTATCTTTTTGCTTTTGTCCTGAACCTGTACATGAAACAACTAAGATTAAGCAGATGAAAATCAGATTTATTGGTTTCATAGACATAGATTTATAGATTTATTATTTGCTGATGCAGTTGATATATTACGATTATCTTGATTTTTGAGATTTCTCTTATTAATGTATCTTCTCCAGAAAGACCATGATGTAAGCGATGTATATCTGATGAGATAATTGACAGGTTTTAATCCTATTGCTGTATGCATTATTCTGTAAAGTATGGCTGCAATTAAAATCATTGATCCAATACCCAGAATGTTTTTTGTAACTATCCACCACATCGATTCTGCATGGATATTAAGTTGTGTGGTTAGCATCATGATGACTCTTGTATTGATAAAAGTAAAAATCAGCCAGAAACCAATAGCCATTCCATGCGCTGATTCAATAGCCCGCAAGGGGCAAATATTCATACATCTCATACAGCTTTCACAACTCAGCTTCCAATAAGGCCTGTTTTCTACAAACTTTATAGAAGAGGTTGGACATTCCCTTATACAAAGTCCGCATTTGTTGCAGTCAGAGTTTGCGATAAAGGTTTTAGAAAGGAAGTACCTGCCTCCAAAATAGTATGCTAAGGAAACCGGAGTTAAAAGAATATCAAGTGGAATGCTTAAGAGCCCGCGATATACTTTTCCCCCGTTTAAAATTTTTATCGCGAATTGTCTGACAATTTTTTCGCATCTATCATTTATAGAATCTATAACGTTGTTTTTTAATCCGGGATGCAAAGAGATCCAGTTTGATGGAAGATCAACAGGTCTTAAACCGATGCATTTGTAGCCTTTTATCATTAACATGAAAGCTGGTAGTAACAAGGCCATCCCGCTAACTCCGGGAGTGAATATCTTCCATAACTTCATTCCTGCTCTTGTGTTAAGGAGAAAGACATTTTTGCATAGTCCACGCGGGAAACCAGCAATAAAACGCAGCATGATTGGTGCAGCATTGAATCCATGGGTTGGAAATACAAAACCAATTAGGGCTTTTTCATTTGATGAAGGGAAAACAATGTTTTCCAGCCTGTCTATCTGCTGTACAACCGCTTTAATTCCTTTTCCGGAAGCTTCGTCGGCTACCCATTGCGATGATAGCCTTGCATTGCCGGTTCCTGATATATAATAAATATAAAGCGATCTCCAATCATTCATTTTCTTTTGTTTCAGGGAAGAATATTATTATTAAAGATCGATATTGAATACTAAGATATTGATTATAGGTTTATTTTTGCAATTATCTGTAAAATATGGTTAAAAATTGTCTTTGTGGAATAACTCCGGATGAGCTCGATGGTCTTATGATTTCTGACAATTATGATTCGGGTATGTCAGTTAGAATACTGAAAAAATTATATAAAAAAAGACCGGCTGCAATCTCTGATATCACTAATGTATCAAAAAAGCTAAAAGATATATTGACAGAAATAGCCTGCACAGGAATATTGTATCCGGTAAGTACCCAGGTATCGGATGATAAGACAAAAAAATATCTTTTCAGGACTGAAGATGGCAAAGAGTTTGAAACAGTTTTTATTCCGGATAAGAAAAGAAAAACAATATGTGTTTCAACACAATCTGGCTGCAAGATGGGTTGCCGATTTTGTGTAACAGCCCGATACGGTTTCAGAGGTAATCTCTCTTCCCGGGAAATCTTAAGTCAGATAATTGGTATTCCTGAAGCAGAAGGCATTACTCACATTGTCTTTATGGGAATGGGGGAGCCGATGGATAATCTGGATAATGTTCTTAAAGCCTGTGAGATAATAACAGCTGAGTGGGGTCTGTCAATAAGCCGAAGGAATGTTACTGTTTCTACTGTAGGAATAACCCCCGGTGTCAGAAGATTTCTGGAGACTTCAGACTGCAATCTTACCCTGAGCCTCCATTCTCCGTTCGGGGATGAACGACAGGAAAATATCCCTGTTGAAAAGGTTTATCCTGTTAATGAGATAATAAACCTGATGAAAAACTTTACTGTGAGAAACAAAAGAAGATTGAGCATTTCATACATTATGCTTAACGAATTGAATGATACTGACCGGCATCTAAATGCATTAATTGAGTTATTTAAAGGTTCAGTAATACGGATCAACCTTCTTCCTTACCATCAGTCGGGCGATGAAAACTTTGAACCATCGACGTCAGAACGGATGGATTATTTTAAACATAAACTGGTTGAATCAGGAATATCTGCATCCATCAGAAAATCACGAGGAGAGGATATTACAGCAGCCTGTGGACTATTAGCTTCAGGATTGAATTAGTGCCTCAAATGCCAGGAGATCATTGCTATTCGTTAACTAACTGAAACATAAATTCATCGAGATAAGCATCAGCAGTTTTAACCCAGTCTTTTTTAATACCGGTCTGAACAAATCCCTGTTTTTTAAACAGATCCATACTCTGGCAGTTATTCGCAAGTACATGACAGTAAAGCTGATGTAGCTGAAGAGTTTTAAAACAATAATTGGTAAGGCATATAAGTGCCATAGAAGCATACCCTTTTCTCCTGTAGGCGTCAGGAGCAATAAGAATTCCCAATCCTGCTCTTTTGTGAAATGGATCAAAATCGAAAAGATCTATAGTTCCAATTGTCTTTTTCTCGTCAATGAGATCGATCATCAGACGTAATTGTCCGGTTTCATAAATGTTCTTATGAGAATTTTCAAGATATCGCTTTAAGGTATATTTTGAAAATGGTGAAAAAGTATTACTAAGCTCCCAATATGAATCATTATTTTCCCACTCATAAAGTAGCTCCAGATCCTCTGGTTCGAGCGCTCTAAGACTGATTTTTTCGTACTTCATAAGATGGTAGTTTATTTCAAACAATTAATTATCAAGTAAATCCATTTCCTTAATAAATGCTTCCTTAAATCCTGCTTCCTGTATCGGGGCTAAAGCAGCTTTTGCTTTAGCATATGTGTCATATTCTCCACATATATACCTGAAAAAGCCATCTGAAGAAGAAACTTCTCTTACCCCTTTAATCTTTTTGAACTGACTCATATTCAATTGTTGTTTTGAGGCAGAAAGTTGTATGGTATAGCTATTTTTTCCTGTTGCCTTTCCTGTATTTCCACCTGTTCTGAAAAGATCAGGTGACTGGCTGTTAATGTCGTACTGAGTAACAATGTAAGCTTCTTTGAAGCCTTTTTCATTCAGATATCCAAGATATTGAAGTGCATCATTCTTATTATTGAATACTCCAATGGAATACAGCAAGCCGGAATCTGTTTTTATTGTACGGATCAAATGATATTCATCAGATGCAATCTTACTAAAATATCCAGGAGTAAGTTCCTTCTCAGTTTTCAACAGTATTATGTTGTATTTTACAGAGTTAGGTTGTCTGAGATGTGCAGGTGTATATGTTTCCATCCTGATTGCCACTCCTGTATGAGGATTAATGATTCCAAATGTTACTCTTCTGTTATACTTTCTTCCTTCGGGATTATCGGTGCCGTCAGGATTAGTATTAAGAGCAACAAAATTAGTACTACCAAAAGCTTTTTTTACAAATCTTGACGCAGATATCCCCGAAGCCGATAGATAATCTATAATGCTTTGTGCCCGTTTGTCGGCCAGAATCATGTTATACTCTGTGCTCCCTTTTGAATCGGTATACCCGGCTACTTCAATTTTTAAATCAGGGTAATTCAGAAGGATATATTTGAGCTTTTCCAATGTTGAGATGGAATTATCCGAGAGCTTATAGCTATCATAATCAAAAAGCAGATTTTTAATTGCAAGAAAGTCGCCTTTAAAGACTTTATTCGGTACCAATGATGAATTAACTGAAATAAAGTTGCCTGTGAATGTTGAAGGAATACTAAGATTGACTGTATCAGTCTTGTATCCTACATGATTAATAAAGAGCTGATAGTCTCCGGGTTTCACTTCGAAACGGAATAAGGGCCGTATCCATTAATGAGACGTTTTCTTTTTTAGCTTCCTTTTTAATATTCAGATTAATTGTATCTGTTTTATCCCCGATACGGCTGATCAGAACCTTGAATTTTCCGGGTTTCATAACCCAATTAAATGATGCTGAATCTGAAATTGGGATATTTTTTAACAGAACACCTGTTTTCAGGTCAAAAAGTTGTATACGGGTTTGTCCCGGATCCACCGGCATGCCATCGTCTAACGACAAATTTCCTTCAGCCATTAACGATTTTGTGCCCTTTTCTTCGGATTTAAGTGTATAAATATTCCTGCTGCCGGTGCGCTTATTATAAAGACTTGTAATGTACCCATTTCCGTTTTTATCACTGAATGAAGAAAGTATTTTCTATTGTGTTGTTTAACGAGTAGGGTAAGCCCAGGGGGTTTGACCAGCTTCCCTTATTTTTTACAGACAGGAAAACATCATATCCACCCATGCTGCGATGTCCTTCAGAGCTGAATATTAATGTGTTATTTGAAGGATCAAAGAAGGGGGTTGTCTCATTGTAAGACGTGTTTATAGTATTTCCACAATTTACAGGCTTCCCCCATTCATCATTTTTTCCCTTTTCTGAAACCCATATATCAAGCTCACCATAACCACCTGGCCGGTTACTTGTAAAATACAGGGTATTACCATCAGGCGTAATAAAACCATGCGATTCCCAGTAAATAGTATTGACGTTTTTACCAAGACTCTTAATTTTTTTCCAGGTTGAATCTATCCTCTGGCTATAATATAAATTCCCATCTCCTCCATCATTGACATATATGATGAGGATCTTTCCATTTCCTGATATTGAATTTGAATAAAACCCATCACTGGAACCAAGCTGGCTTGTTATGTCAACAGGTTTCTTCCAGTTAGCCATTCTTATACGAGCAAAAAATATGTGTTTTCCCGTCCTTTTTTACAGTAAAAATGAATACAGAATCATTATCGGATAAAACGGGATCTGAAGCACCTGGATATTCAGCCAGCCAGGGGATAAAGAGTGATTGAGAAACTTTGTTTGGCGGGACTGCATTTCCATTGCGTACCTGCAATCCTTAATTTGTTTGTCAATATAGTCGACTCTGAAAAGTTGAGTTCTTGCCAGTTTCTTTTTGGCATCTGTATACAGATCGATTGCTTTCTTTAAACTATCATTCTGATGATATGCGACAGCAAGGTACATGTAGACATCAAGAGGTGCTTTTTCTCCATATTCAATATATTCCTTATCGTCACTTACAACATTTTTGCAGGCTTTCTGCAACATTTGCATTGCATCAGCTTTCTTGCCGTCGATATTAAGATAACAGATTCCAAGTTTAGCCTCAAGATTACAGTTATCGGGATACGATTTCAGAAGAGTTTCATATCTGACAGCTGCTTTTTCAAAATCCTCATCATAATAGTAAAAAGCATCTGCAGCCTGTACTGCTTTTATGAATGCTTTTTTAGTGAGTTCCTGTGAAAATAGAGAAGTGGTATAGCATATCAGAATAGAAAGTATGACCAGCTTTCTGACCGATTTTTTCATTACTTTGAGACTTTCTTGATAAAGATTTCGTCAGGATATCCTTTCCTTATTAACTCTAACCTTAAGGCATCGGCTTCTTCTCTGGTTTCGAATCTTCCTGTAGTATACCGGTAAAACTTATCATCATCATTGTACATTACCTTCATATTTGTGATATACTTAAAATAACTTACGTCAACAGGATTATGAAGAGCTATAACCTGAACAGTGTAATAAAGTATGTCGGAATCCAGAATATTTTTATCACCTACGTCATTTACATTCATATTCCGAATAAGGATACTTGAGTCAATATTTGCTACGGTAGGTATATCAGAAAGATTTATTTTATCATATATAACAGGAGGTTCAATTACCCGCCTGTAATCCGGGTCTTTCTTAAGTGAGACATCAATAAATAAAGTAAGGGTTGGATTATCAAGAAGTATTGCCGTATCAATTGTCTGTGTAAGATATCCTAATCCTGTATAGACCAGAGTAAATTCACCAGGAGCAACATTAAAACTATATAGACCTGTATACTTGTTTGGATATCCGACATCAAGTGTGTCGCCTGACATTCTGTTAATCAGATGTATTGAATAGTTCTTGTCGAAAGTCAGAGTTGTATCAGCAAGACTGAAGTTACCCCTGATCTCAAAAAGCTGACTTAAATCAGAACTACCCATAGTAATATAAAAGATATCTTTCTTTTTGTAATCGGTGGTCATTGAATAATAAGCATTCAATCCATTATTCATAGGTTGAAAGAATTTGTCATCATCAGTGGAATTAATCGGGTAACCCAGATTTGATGGGGTTTTCCACACGGTTCCGATTTTTTGACTTTTAAAAATATCATATCCACCCATTGAACTATGTCCTTCAGAACTGAAGTATAGTATTGAATCATTAGATGTTATAAAGGGGGTATCTTCATTATAAGGAGTATTAACAGCAGCTCCAAGATTTACAGGAATACCCCAGTCACCGCTTTCATCTTTTTCAGATACATAAATATCGAGATTGCCCTGTCCTCCATCTCTGTTGCTGGTGAAATATAATTTATTCCCATCAGCAGATATGGATGCATGAGATTCGTAGAATTTGGTATTTATGTTCTTATTTAGTTTTTTGATAGGAGTCCATGCTCCATCAACAAAATTAGAGGAGTAAATAACCCCATCGTAGTTGTCCGTTTTATAGAGGAATAATTCAGTTCCGTCATAATTAAGAGAACATGTGGAGCAATCCTCTCCGGCATTGAGTTCAGCTGTAATTTCGATCGGAGGTTGCCATTTACCTCTCTCTTTTTTCGAGAAGAAGATTACATTAACAATACCTCTTCGTTCGGTATAAGCAATTGTATTACCATCGAAACTAACTGCAGGGTTGTCATTTATAGAACCCTGACGAAAATCACTGCCAAGGGAAGTTTTACTGAATAACACAGGATGCTCCTGATATTGAATAGCGTTTTTGCAAGCTTGTATTTGCTGATCAACATAATCAAGGTTTTTCATTCCACCCTTTGATGATGTTTCATTCGCCAGTTTTCTGAAAGTCTGAAGTGTGTTGAGGCCCTTCTCCAGCTCATTATTAATCATATAAGCTTTTGCAAGAGAAAAATAGGCATCAAGAGGAGCTTTTGTCTCTTTAAATGATTCGGTTTTTGAATCATAACTGGCTGTTTTGACAGCTTCTTCTAGAAATGGAATGGCTTTTTCTTTTTCTCCTGGTATATTAAGATAGCAGGTTCCTATCTTGTATTTGATATTCATATTATCAGGGCTGTCAAGTAAAAGATAGAGCTGATTTGCCAGTTCATATTCTTCGTATAAAAAATATGATTCAGCCTGTGCGAATATCTTCTTCATATCTTCAGAAGATTGAGCTTGAGCAGTAATTGGAGAGAGAAGCAGTATCAATAGCTGCAAACCGAGGCTGATAAATGTTACCCTGAATTTTCCCATCAAAACAAATATAGTTATTATTCTAGATCATTTATCTAATAATCAGGCAATTTTTACTTAAAAGTGATCTTATATATATCTTCCTTCCCAAAACCACCCATGTCTGAAAACTTTGAATAATACCCGGACTTTCCATTCCCGACAGGCATGAAGAAAATATTATCGTCAGGAGTGTTGATAGGATAACCCAGGTTTTTGGGATTACTCCATAGGCCATTTGACTGAAGATCAGATCGGAACAAGTCATAGCCACCAATATTCTCATGCCCCTGGGAGCTAAAAAACAGTGTTTTACCATTATTAATAAGAAAAGCCCTGTCATCATTGAATTCGGTATTTACTTCCGGACCAAGATTAACAGCAGGACCCCAGTCACCATTCACCTTTTTCGAAATGTAAAGATCCAATCCACCAAAACCTCCGGGTCTGTCAGATGAAAAAATAAGTTGATTTCCATCATCAGATATAAAACCATGAGATTCCCAGTATTTTGTATTTATATTTTTATTCAGTTTTCTTACCGGAGACCAAATGGAGCCATTAAACGAACTAACATAAATATCACTGTTATAATTATCATCTTTTGAAAGAAAGAGTAATTTACCGTCTGAGGAGAGGCAGGAAATAAAAATATCACCATCCACCTGGAGATCTGGAGTTATATTGACAGGGACTGTCCATTTACCATCAACAAGTCTTGAAAACATAATTGCATTATAAAATTTCAATGAGACAGTAAATGCAAATGATTTTCCGTCAGACGAAATAAGAGGATTGAAGTTTGCTTTATCGTCATTAAAAAGTTCTCCCATATTTTCTTCAGTAAAGGAAACAGGGTTTTTAATTAGTATTTGTGCATTATCGCATACTTTCATTTCATGTTTGATGAAGTCAAGATTCACCTTGTCATCAGGCAGCAATGTTTCTGAATACCTTGAGAATGAGTCCTTTGCTTTATCGAACATATAGTTTATCCTGTAAGCTGTTCCCAGATCAAACAAAGCATCGTATGGAGCATTAGCCTCATTTATTGTACCTTCTTTATGCTTTGCTGACATGCTTTTCGTTGCGGTTTCAAGATATGAAACAGACAGGTTCTTTTTACCTGGAATATTGAGATAACAAACACCAATTCGGTATGCCAGATTATAATTTTCCGGCAGTTTATCATATAATTGCAAATAGAATGCCAGAGCATCGGAATAATCTTCCTGCATGAAAAAATATTCAGCTTCAAGGAATGTATCCTGAAGAGTTTTATTATTCTGCGCAGATACTGAAATGTAGAAAAATATTGTAACAAATAGGCAGACAGCTCTTTTGTTCATATATAGATATTTTGATAAACAAATTTATTAAAATATTCACAATAAGTATCAATATCCATGGACTTCTTTTATAAAAGAGACCGGAAATGTCCGGTCTCTTTCAAAAAAGACTATTTCTTATCTTCCTTTCGATTTTTCCAGAACACAAAGTAAAATATAAAGATTCCTGAAGCAAGAAGTATCCAGATGATCCATAAGTTCTTCGATTTACCCGTTGTGCCTCTTGATTTTATGCTATCAACAGAAATATCATTTTTTACAACCAGGTTAGCTATACTCTTCATAAGAGCTTCTTCAGGAAACTTATCCTTATCTGAAAGCAGGAATAATATCAGATCTTTTGGAGTCATGATTTTCTCTTTATTCAGATCAATTGATTTCAATGCTGAAGTTAATGGCTCTTCCGAATATTTAGTAAGATCGAAAAGGTATTGGGAAGCTTTGGTATCGGGCAAGGAACCGATAGCTGAGAATAATTCTGCCATCCTGTTGCGTGTAAGTCCCTGATTGAGTGATTCATTATAGAAAGCAAGAAGCCACTTTTCTATGACCTTGAAATTACTTAGATCAACAGTATTAACAGCTTGACGCATTATGACTCCGTCTTCAGCAGTTTCACTGAATGCCACAATCTTTTTACGAAGAATGTCTATTGAAGGATTGACGTTGGTAAGTATTGCAGCTGCAATTTTGTTTAGTTCCTCTGGAGTGATCCTCCCGTTTGTAATTTTCATAATATATTCCTGCAGATCTGTCCAGGTTTTCAGGTTGGCTTTATAGATGTCGAGATCACTAAGGATTTTTTGCAAATCACCATCAGAGTATTTAGCCATTATGTCTACAGCTGCCTGAGTAAGAATATTGTCCATAACAGCCACTTTCAGAGCAAGTTTATCCATCTCCTCCGGACTGATACTCTTCTTGGCTGCTTCGGCTTTCAGGTAATTGATCAGATCATCTACTTTGCCAAATTGCTGATGTTCAATATCTGCCTTGTCAATTACATCAGCTAGTTCCTTACTGGCGCGGCTCTTAAGCATACCGACAAGAGCTTCAATCTGTTTTTTGGAAATAATACGACTGTATTCAGGTCTTACCAGAGGTTGTGTTGTTAAATCCTTTTCACGAGTAATGAAAACGTCTGTGGTAGTAGAATTATTAAACCTGTCAGTTAGTGTAAAAACAAGTTTGTTATCCCCAGGCTGAGGCACCATTTTATATGTAAATGTAGAGTCTTTAATGTTAAATACTTCGCTACTTATAAGCGAGTCCCCAACCCAATGCTCAACTTTCAGCACCGAGCGTGGTTCAACCTTCATAGGGAACAAAATTGTATCTCCCTTATTAACAGAGATTGTTTTATTTGTCTCTAGATTAAGGTCTGCAGCAAAGTCTGTCCTTGGTAAAATTGTACCCGGAAGAACAAAACTGTCAGAAGGGTTAGCTAACGGCAAGTCAAGATTTTTCACAACCTTCTGGCCTCCATCTCCTTCATAAGTAATTTTGTAGTTTCCCTGAGGAAGCTGGAATTCATATTCCCCGGTTTTTGGATTGGAGTAAACGATTAAAGTCTGGTTGGGATTCTTAATATTCATGGCGCTGATCTTAACGCTATCCCTTATATTGCTGATCAGGTCAGCAACTTTAACCATTCCCCTCACAAAGAATTTACGGGGATGATCATCTGAAAAAATCTCTATCCTGTAAATATCCTGTCTGCCATAGCCTCCAGGAATGTCTTTGGCAATATAGCCTTCATATCCCTTATTAATAGGGTTAAAGAATATATCGTCATCGGTGGTGTTTAAAGGATACCCTACATTAAGAGGTACAGACCATTCTCCATTTTCAAGCAGGGTTGAATAAAAAATATCATAACCTCCCATGTTGAAATGGCCCCTTGAACTAAAGAAAAGAGTCTTGTCATCATCACTCAGGAATGGAGATTCCTCATTATAAGGTGTATTTATAACAGGACCAAGATTTGTCGCAGGGCCCCAGTCACCAGTGCTATCTCTTTCTGAAACATAAATATCGAGTCCGCCAAGGGTGCTTTTCCTGTTACTGGTAAAATACAATTTTTTGTTATCATGCGATACTGTTGCATGAGATTCCCAGTATTTCGTATTAATATTCTCATTAAGTTTTACGATAGGCAACCATATGCCATTCTCAAAATGCGAAGTATAAATAATGCCATCATAATCCGCAGAACTGTAAAGGTAAAGATCCTTGCCATCATTAGAGATTGAGGTAGGGAACAGGTCCCTGTCAACTTTTAGTAATTCGTTCATGTTCACTGGGCCTGACCATTTCCCGTTGACTTTAGTGGAATAAAGGATAGCATCATAGAATGCCAGACTACGTGAAAAAACCATCAGATCTTCTTTATCTGTAACAACCGGATTGAAATCAGAATTAGCGTCATTGATCATATCACCCTGATCTTTTTCTTTCAGGTAGAGAGGCATACTCATCAATTCTTTGGCATTAAGACATGATTGAATCTGAAGGTTTACAACAGTTGAATCATAAACATCAGGATTGAGATTTAATTTGAATTGTCTGTAAGTCTCTAAAGCTTTATCGAGCTGATTATTTATTCTATATGCATTGGCAAGATAATAGAGAGCATCATATGGTGCCCTTGTCTCCTTAAATTTTCCTTCTTTATATTTAGGATCAATATTCTTAACGGCATCTTCGAGATAACTTATTGCTTTTTCCTTCTCCCCCGGGATGTTAATATAGCATTGGCCAATACGGTATTTGTAATTGGCATTGTCAGGGTAAATCTTTAATAATGGCAGATATAGCTGAAGAGCATCTTTATAAGCTTCGAACAAGATCCAGCTTTCCGCTTCATAAAAATTATTTCTGATCTCAGATCTTGATTGAGCATTTAACCCGGAACCAAAGAGTGCAGCCAGCAGCCACGCAATTAGAACTATCCTTTTCTTCATATATTAATTAAATCTAAATGGACTGACAGCAAAAAATACCTATGTTTTTAAATATTCAGTTATTTCTAATTTTAGAAATCAGGTTTTATGAGAACCTTCTATTCTCAAAGCTACTAATATAGAAGAAAAATTAGTAAAAAGAACAATTTTAATCTGTCCTTTTTACTAATCATATACAAATTCATTCAAATGAAGATTTTCAGGGGATGAAAATCAGCAATACAGTAGGTTATTTACCTGGATTCAGAGAAGATCAGGGGAATAATTTTCCAGAATACTTTTCACCTTATGGAGGAATTTTCCAGCCAGCGCGCCATCAATTACCCTGTGATCGTAACTTAAGGAAAGTATCATTATCTGGCGTATAGCTATCATATCACCATCGGGTGTTTCAATTACCGCAGGTGTTTTCCTTACAACCCCGGTTCCCAGTATTGCGGCCTGAGGCTGATTTATTATTGGGGTGCCGGCAAGGTTGTCGTAGCTGCCAAAGTTGGTAATGGTAAATGTGCCACCAGTAATTTCATCGGGTTTTAGTTTATTGCTTCTTGCTCTGGAAGCAAGGTCATTGACTGCTTTTGCCAGACCGGTAAGGTTTTTCTCATTGGCATTTTTAATCACAGGCACAATAAGATTACCATCAGGCAGGGCTGCAGCCATTCCGATATTTATATTCTTTCTCCTGATAATATTCTGCCCGTCAACTGATATGTTGACCATTGGAAATTCATAAAGAGCTCTTGCTACCGCATCCACAAAAATAGGAGTGAGGGTGAGTTTTTGTCCTTCATTTGCAAGGAACTTGTCTTTGACAGAATTTCTCCAGTTGACCAGACGTGTCACATCAGCATCAATGAAGGATGTCACATGTGGTGATGTTCTTTTTGACATCACCATATGATCAGCTATCAGTTTACGAATCCTGTCCATTGGTATTATTTCATCACCAGGGGTCTGACTGACTGCCGGAGCGGTTTTTATAGCGGTTTTTGGTTCTTCTTTTATCACATCATCCTTTGGCTCTTCCACTACATTTTTCCGGTCCTCAAGAATTTTGAATATATCATCTTTAGTTATTCTTCCATCCATGCCTGTTCCGGTGATCATGTCAAGTTCGGCGTAGCTTATACCTTCGCTTGCAGCTATACTTCTGACGAGTGGTGAAATGAATTTGCCTGAAGGAGTACGGCTTTTCATCTCATGTGATGCAGTTTCAACAGCATTTCTTTCCTGTTTGGAGGTCTGAATTGTTTCGCGTATCCTTTCGACCTCCTTCTCAACCTTTTTGGATTCTTCCTTTGTGGGGGTAGCGTTATTTTCAATTATAGCCAGTACTTCACCTATTTTTGATATAGTGCCCTCTTTGACAAGAATTGAGACAACCTTGCCTGCAACAGGTGCCGGAACTTCAGAATCAACTTTGTCAGTTGCAACTTCAACAAGAGGATCGTCTTCTTTTACCTGAGCCCCCTCAGATACAAGCCATTTGTTGATTGTGGCTTCGATTACTCCTTCTCCCATTGCGGGTAATACGATATTTATCCTGGCCATTTATTCTGAGTTTTAAATTTTCTGTTTTATTACTTAATACTTAAAAATTTTCCAAATAATCCGATCAGAAAATCATGATAAAAGCCTCTACCAGTGGTATGGTGGTAAGCTGTCAATAAATTTACGAATTATTATTCTTATTTAAGTAACAACTGTAATGTAGAAATGTTTCAGAAAAATGATTATAAATCAAACAACATTTAAACAGTAATTATATGTGGCTGGTTTTTAATTCCTGGTCTATTACACCAGCCAGTCTCTTAACCCCTGTTTCAATCTCAACATTATTTGAATAGGAGAAATTTATACGCATAGTATTCTGACCTGATCCGTTGCAGAAAAATGTTGACCCTGCCACAAATGCAACCTTTTTTTCAATTGCTTTTTTAAAAATGATATCTGAATCGAGAGGTGCAGGAAGTGTAACAAAAAGGAACAGCCCCCCTTCAGGCACTGTCCATGTGACATCAGACGGCATATATTTCCGGAAACATTCTATCATCATTGTTCGTCTTTCACGATACAACTCTATGGTTTTTTTAAGATTTTTTTCAAGTAGTCCCTTTTCAAGATACAATGCTATTATCTTTTGAACAAAAGGAGAAGTACATAAGTCTGCTGTCTGTTTAGCCATGGCTATTTTGTCGAGAATGACTGGATTTCCTACAATCCAGCCGACCCTGAACCCAGGTGCAAATATTTTCGAGAAAGTACAAAGTGTGGTCACTCGCCCATAGGGGTCAAGTTCATACATGAGTTTCTGAGTTTCCCCTTCAAACCTTACTTCCCGGTATGGACTGTCTTCTATGATAAGCAGGTCGTATTTCTGTGCGATCTCAATAATCCTGGATCTTCTCGATTCAGGCAGTGTTATTCCGGCAGGATTCTGAAAATCAGGTATAACATAAATAAATTTAATTCTGCGACCAAGTTCTTTAAGCGTTATTATTGTTTTCTCCAGTTCGTCAGGGTTCATCCCTTGTTCATCAAGTGAGATTCCTTTCAGCTTTGCTCCATATGCAGAAAAAGCATTTATTCCACCGAGGTATGAAGGCAGTCCGCAAAGCACATAGTCACCGGGATCAAGTAAAATTCTGGCAATGAGGTCAAGACCCTGCTGTGATCCGGTAATTATAATAATATTTTCGACGCCTATCTTAAGACCCTGTTTTTTATGTCTCTCAGCCAGCATTTTTCTTAAATGGGGATCTCCTTCTGTTGTCCCATACTGCAGACCATCTGGGCCATTTTTTTCAAGTACTTCCAGTACAATTTCTTTAAGATCATCAACAGGAAATGTTTCCGGCGCTGGCAGACCTCCGGCAAAAGAAATCATACCCGGTTTCTGAAGATGGGTAAGGATATCCCTGATTACAGAGCGTTTCATGCTCTTGCCGGAATTTGACAGATAGCTGTTTATTGATTTGATCATTGCTGATATGGATTTCTGTTATTTATTGCTCTTCCAAGAGTTATCTCATCTGTATATTCAAGTTCATCCCCAATTGCTACTCCCCGTGCAAGTGTTGTAAGTATAATTTCATACTTGTGAAGTCTTCTAAATAGGTAATAATTTGTAGTATCACCTTCCATAGTTGTGCTTAGAGCAAAAATTATCTCTTTTACACCTCCGTCTTTAACTTTCTCTTCAAGACTGTCTATTTTAAGATCGGAAGGACCAATACCGTCTATTGGTGAAATAATTCCTCCCAAGTACATGGTAAACCCCTTTATATTGCCGTGTATTTTCAATAGCCATAACATCCTGAATGCTTTCCACAACACAAATAATTGATTTTTCTCTTTTTTCATCATTGCATATATTGCAAATCTCAGTATCTGAAATGTTATTGCAAACATTGCAATAATGAATTTCGCCATGAAGCCTGGCAATGGTTTCTCCGAATTTCCTGACTTCTTCCTGATCTCTTCTTAAGAGACTCATAACCAGCCTGAAAGCAGTTTTTCTCCCAATGCCGGGAAGGGAAGCAAATTCATTAACTGCATTTTCAAGTAATCTGGATGGAAATTCTGTAAAACTCATAAATATGTACTTTTGACAAAATTAGTTCAAATTTCCTGTGTTCTTTTATTACAGGCAGAATTTTTAGTCTTCCGTTCTTTTTGTTATTCTTGTAAAATAATCAAATAATTATGTCCCCACAACTGATTCTTGTCATATTCCTGATTTATACATTGATGCTTTTTGCAGTTACCTGGTTTACAGCACGAAAAGCAGATAGTCAGTCTTTTTTTATTGGTAATAAAGCATCACCCTGGTTTGTTGTTGCTTATGGAATGATCGGTGCATCACTCTCCGGAGTAACCTTTATGTCAGTACCCGGATGGGTAAAGGATACTCAGTTCAGTTATATGGTTGTTGTTTTCGGATACTTGTTCGGTTATTTTGTAATTGCACTTGTATTGCTGCCTTTATATTACAGATTGAAGCTTACTTCGATCTATTCCTATCTTGAATCAGCGTTTCGGATTTTGGTCGTATAAAACCGGGGCAGGATTTTTCATAATCTCAAGAACACTGGGTGCTTCATTGCGTATGTTTCTTGTTATAGAAGTATTGCAGATCTTTGTTTTTGATGCATGGAATATTCCTTTCTGGGTAAATGTTCTGGTATTTATTATCACTTATAATTCTTTATACACTTAAAGGAGGTATTCGTACAATTATATGGACGGATACACTGCAGACAACTTTTATGCTTCTTGCAGTTGTGCTTTCGGTAATATATATAAGCACGGAATATGGATATTTCACTGGCTAAGTTATTTACAACTGTAAAGGAGAGTACTGTTTCCACAATGTTCATAACAGACTGGCATCATGAACGATTTTTTGTCAAGCAGTTCTTAAGCGGAATGTTTATCACAATAGTCATGACCGGGCTGGATCAGGAGATGATGCAGAAAAATCTGAGTTGCAGGAATATAAAGGAGGCACAGAAGAATATGTTTACATTCAGTGCAATCCTGGTATTTGTCAATCTGTTGTTTTTGTTTCTCGGGGCATTATTACTTATTTACGCACAAAGCCGGAATATAGTTGTTGCAGCCAGTGATGAATTGTTTCCTACAATAGCAATTAAATATCTCGGGCCGGTTGCCGGGGTAGTATTTCTTATTGGTCTTATTTCTGCTGCTTTCCCAAGTGCTGATGGTGCATTAACATCGCTTACAACTTCTGTCAGTATTGATTTTATCGGGTTGGATCAACGCGAAGGGATGACAGAACGTAAAAAAACCAGGATAAGATATATGGTTCATATATCAATTGCTATCGTGTTTTTTATAAGCATTATGGTATTCAGTATGTTAAACGATACTGCAGTAATCGACAAACTTTTTACTATTGCCGGATATACCTATGGCCCCTTGCTTGGATTGTATTCATTCGGTCTTTTTACCAAAAGAGACGTGAATGATAAAGTAACTCCGTTTATTGCGATATTGTCACCCTTAGTCTGTTTCTTCCTTAGTAAATATTCTGTGGAACTTTTTAATGGGTATAAATTCGGATTCGAACTGCTTCTTCTTAATGGATTTCTTACTTTTATGGGTTTATATGCATTCAGCCGGAAAGGTGTCTTGAGTAAATAGAAACAGGTAATTCTGTTATCTCAGCTTTAGAAGTTATATCTGCCTGTTTGAGGAAGGTTGTGGTGTCGTTCCTGGCTGACCGGTATCATCTGTTTCGTCAGTCTCTTCAGGAACTTCTTTTTTGATTATGACCCTTATTTTTTTGTAAGGTATATTCCATACCAGGAAGTAGTTAATTCCGGTGCTGGCTCTTTTGGCACCATTGCCAAACCCCGGAATATAAATCGGTTTAAGATCCTTTCCTGTAGTTGTATAAAGCAGCATTCTCAGACTTACTGTCCATCCTATGCTGAAATTTTTGAAAATTTCTGTCCTGACACCTGGTGAAACTTCAACAAAATGGCCCCAGTTGGTTGTCTGACCTATAGAAGATTCTGTAATTCCCCAGTAATTGGTATGCTGAAAGGATGGTACCTGGGAAGTGAACCTGCTTATTCCATATCGCAGCCCTATGCCGGCATAATATTTTCCCTGTGCTTTGTCAGGCTTCATAAGGTTAAAATCTAAACCGGTCCTGAGATACATTCCTTTGGCTGAATAATTATAATTGTATTGCGAATATTTGTAATTGAGATTTCCTCCGCTAAGAAATACAGCAGTTTTTTCATTTAAGTCAACAGAGATATACGCTTCAGTATTAAGGATATTTTTGTCGAAGTAATTGATAGCCGGTCCTGTAACATCAAATCCGGCTCTTATTTTCAGAGGAAATGTAATAGTATCCTGAGCTTTGACAGGATTGAAAAAGATGGTCAGGATAATCAGACAACTAATAGAATATGCGAATATTCTCCTCATTTACTGTTGTTATATTTCTTTTAGTGTAATATATATCGATAATAGCATTCCTTGTAAAGCTTCTTGTAGAGTCAAGATCATGGTAAAATGTATATCCGCATTCCTTCGAAATCAGATGAGGATAACTGCTGTAAATAAATCTTATTGTATCAGCGGTACCATTTATCTCAATTAAGAATGAAGTTGTGTCAGTTGAAGCATTGAGAGGTAACAGAGCAGGCTGAATACCAGTGCTGTTAACGTAAATGGCAGAATCATTGCCGAGACCGTAAACACTTAGTTTAGCAGGAGCCAAGAGTCTTTTTGCAGTGGTATTATAGAATGAAACCTTCAGGAAAGCTTCAGTCTCTTCAAGGCAGGATTGTGGTGTGCAAGAAGATGACAGGAGGATTAGTCCTGAAATAATGATGAAAAGGCTTCCTGAAATATATTTATTCATTGTTATTCTGAAAGCCCCAAAATTACAAAAATAACTGGGTCTTGTGCAAAAATCTGTTCCAGCTTTTAAATTGACTTCAACATTTCAACTCTTAAACGTTTCAACTCATCAACTTTTCAGGATTTTCAGGTTTGCCTAGAATTTAGGCAGGTTCTTTAAGTATACCGTTAATGCCGCTCTTTAATCTTCCTAAGATCTTTACTTCTTTTTCACCTCCGAAATATATTTCTGCAATAATATCTTTATACCGTTTCGACAGATAATTTCTTTTAAGTTTCAGAGTAGGAGACAGCTCGCCTGTTACCGGAGTCCATTCCTCTTTTACAAGACGAAACCGTTTGATCTGTTCAAATTCTCCCAGAGATTTGTTTACCTCCCTTACCTCCCTGTTAAATCTCTCAATCACTTCAGGTAATTCAATAAGTTCGGCGTTATCCCTGAATTGAATTTTATGCAACGAACACCAGTCATGGAGAAATGTGAAATTTGGCGAAAGTATTGCACTGGCAAACTTCTGGTTTTCACCTATAACCATTGCCTGTTCAATAAAAAATGATTCTTTAAGTTTGTTTTCAATGACCTGAGGGGCAATATATTTCCCTGCAGAAAGCTTGAACATCTCTTTTTTCCTGTCGGTTATCCTAAGGAATTTTCCATTTTCAATAACACCGATATCACCTGTATGGAGCCAGCCCTCTTCATCAATCATCTCTGCAGTGAGATCAGGAGCTTTATAATATCCCATCATAACGTTTTCTCCCCTGCATAAAATCTCACCATCGTCGGCAATTTTAACTTCAACACCTTCAATTACCGGTCCGCATGTTCCAAATCCAATTTCATCAATTCTGAAGGGGTTCACTGCGATTACCGGCGAGGTTTCAGTGAGTCCGTAACCTTGTATCACAGGCATTCCTGCAGCCCAGAAGATTTTTTCGAGTCGCGATTGGAGAGCGGCACCTCCTGATACAAGGACCTCCAGTTCTCCGCCCAGGGCTTCCTGCCATTTACTGAAAATCAGTTTCCTGGCTATCTTAAGACGGAAATTATAGAATTGAGAATTTTCTTTAAGTTTAAACTTAAGCCCAAGATTAACTGCCCAGAAAAAGATCTGTTTCTTTGCCCATGGCAGATTACGTCCTTTACTTATTATATTGTCATATATTTTTTCAAGCAGACGCGGTACTGTGTTGAAAATATGTGGTTTTATCTCCCTGACTGTCTCCGATACAGTACCCATATTTTCTACATAATAGATGCTTATGCCCTTATATTGAAAATGATAATTCACCATTCGTTCATAAACATGACAGAGAGGCAGAAAGCTTATTGCCCTGTGTCCGTATCCCAGATGATGGGCCTTTGAAGTAGTAATTGCGTTTTTTACAAGGTTGTTATGCGAAAGCATAACACCTTTTGAATTACCTGTTGTACCAGAAGTGTATATTATTGTTAACGAGATCTTCGGGCTTAATACTGGCCCTGATATCAATTAGTTCATTATAAAATTTCTCTGAATTTTTTTTCCCGGTTTCAATGATTTCATCGAATGATTTGACTCCGTCAACAGGATCAAAAGAGAATATGTCTTTTAATCCGGCTATTTTGCCTGCGATCGGACTTACTTTATTGTAAATTGTCTTGTTTCCTAATATAATAACCTTGACGTCAGAATGTTGGAGAATGTACTCGTATTCATCAGTTCCTATTGTCGGGTAAATAGGAACATGAATAAAACCGGCCTGAGCAAGACCCATGTCAACGAAGTTCCATTCAGGTTTATTTCCGCTTATAGTAGCAACTTTATCGCCTTTTTTGTATCCCATAGCCATCAGGCCATAGCTTACCCAGTTTACATAATTGCTTACTTCTTCAGTTGAATAAGTAATCCATTCATTATCTTTTTTCCCGCCATACATGTCTTTGCGGGGATATTTTTCAAGATTCAACTGAATTATGTCAAAAGTTCTTGTTACTTCCATAATCGAAAATGAATTAATTGAGTGCCAGAATAGTTAAAAGGTTTAATAGTTATAAGTAATGGTTAATCTGTTAATCAATATGCCAGGAAAGGTAATTTTATTCAGTTGGCAAGTCTAATAAAATTTTTCGAACAAATATCAGGTGTGATACTGTTTGTGTCAGAAATATTTTTTAAATAACAGTAATAACAATACATTACAAAATATATTTTGATAATATATTTCGAATGAGAATATTTTCACTCAGGAATAAGCAGGATCGTATCAGGAATTTTTTATATAATTTGCAGCTTTTAAAAGAGCTCTGTCTATTCCCTCAGGATTCTTGCCGCCAGCTGAAGCAAGGAACGGCTGTCCGCCTCCGCCACCGTTAATTTCGCCTGATATTTCTTTTATTATGGCAACTGCATTTATATTATGGTCTTTAACCAGATTATCGCTTACCATTACCAGCAAGCCGGCTTTACCTGATGTAACTGACCCGATTACCAGAACAGTATCGTTTGATGAATTCCGGATCTGATATACAATGTTTTTCAGAATTTCAGGTGATTCTGTATCTATTCTGCCTGAAATGAACCTGATCGTATTTATCATTACAGCTTTTCCAACGATGTCATTCATTTGCGAGGTTGCCGATTGAATCTGAAATTTCTCAATATTCTTTTTTAAAGAAGAATTTTCTGAAATAAGCTTTTCCACATTCTCTGTTATATTTCCCTGACTCTTAAGTAGCAATGAAATGTCATCGACAATTGCTAATTTCTCATTTATATATTCTTCTGCTTTTAGGCCTGTTACAGCTTCAATCCTTCTTATTCCGGCAGCGATTGCACCTTCAGATATAATTTTAACAATTCCGATCCTGCCTGTTGCATCCACATGTGTGCCTCCGCAAAGTTCGACTGAGTCACCAAATTTAACAACTCTTACCTTGTCACCGTATTTTTCGCCGAACAGAGCCATGGCGCCCATTGTTTTAGCCTCATCCATAGATACTCCGTTAGTTATAGCACTATGGTTATCCTCTCTTACCAGACGGTTAACGAGCAATTCCACTTCTGATAATTCTTCTTTACTAAGTTTACTGTAATGACTGAAGTCGAAACGGAGCCTGTCTGCATTTACCAGCGATCCTTTTTGTTCAACATGAGTGCCAAGAACATGTCGTAATGCAAAGTGTATCAGGTGTGTTGCAGTATGATTGCTGGCTGTCATAAGTCGCTTCTCAATATTGACTACAGCTTTGAATTCCGACCTGGGATCAGATGGCAGTTTTTGTGCAACATGTATAATAAGGTTATTTTCCTTAATTGTATCAATTATACTAATTTTCTCAGCTGCTGAGATGATATACCCGGTATCACCTACCTGTCCGCCCGATTCTGCATAGAAAGGAGTTTTGTCAAATACCAGATGATAGTTCTCTTTTCCTTTTAGCTTCACTGTCCGGTATTTGGTTATAAGTACATCATCTTCAGTTTTATCATAACCTGTAAACTCGGTACTTTCGCTATCGTGTACGCTGATCCAGTCCGAAGTATCCATCGAAGCATCTTCCCTTGACCTCTCCTTTTGATTCTTCATCTCCTCCTCAAACCCCTTTAAGTCGAGATGCATATCATTTTCTTTAAGAATAAGCTGTGTAAGATCGACAGGAAATCCAAGGGTGTCATACATTTCAAAGGCCACTTTACCCGGGAGTATATTTTTCTTCTCTTTCTGCAGATCGTTAATTACCTTTTCAATCAATTTCAGTCCTTTTCCAAGCGTTTTGAGAAAAGCTGTTTCCTCCTCAAAAATTACTTTTGAAATGTTCTCCTGACCTGATATGAGTTCCGGATACTGGTTACCCATGGTCTGGGCCAGTACAGGGACAAGCTTATACATAAATGGTTCTTCAATTCCAAGATTATTATAACCATACCTTACTGCACGGCGCAGGATTCTTCGTATAACATAGCCTGCTTTATTGTTGGAAGGCAACTGCCCGTCAGCGATTGAGAAAGCAACAGCCCTGAGATGATCTGCAATGACCCTGAGAGCAATATCCCACTTTTCGTTTATCCCGTATTCTTTTGAAGTAATGGCAGATATTTCATGAATCACAGACTGGAATATATCAGTGTCATAATTCGATTTTTTGCCCTGAACAACCATGCATAATCTTTCAAATCCCATGCCTGTGTCAACATGTTTTGAAGGAAGCTGCTCAAGTACTCCGTCAGATCGCCTGTTATATTGTATAAAGACAAGATTCCATATCTCAATTACATGAGGATGACCCTTATTAACAAGTTCATGTCCGGGTATTTTCTTTCTTTCTTCGTCATCGCGTATATCAACATGAATTTCAGAGCATGGTCCGCACGGGCCTGTTTCACCCATTTCCCAGAAGTTATCCTTTTTCGATCCTTCAATGATCCTGTTTTCCGGATTTGAAAAACATTTTTTCCAGTGATCGGATGCTTCATTGTCGCGTGATACATTATCATCGATGCTACCTTCAAATATTGTAGCATAAAGCCGGTCTTCAGGAATTCCAAGTCTCTTTACCAGAAATTCCCAGCCCCACTCAATGGCTTCCTTTTTAAAATAGTCGCCAAATGACCAGTTACCAAGCATTTCAAACATGGTATGATGATATGTGTCATGGCCAACTTCCTCGAGATCATTATGTTTACCCGACACCCTCAGGCATTTCTGAGAATTTGCTACCCGCTTATTTTTGGGCTGCTGGTTTCCTAGGAATATATCTTTGAATTGATTCATTCCTGCATTTGTAAACATAAGAGTAGGGTCGTTTTTCACCACCATAGGAGCTGAAGGCACTATATAATGGCCTTTTTCACGGAAAAATTCAAAAAATAACTGCCTCAGTTCCTGTGCCTTCATATTAATTATCATTGTATTAAGTAAATATACCTGATTTTTGGCTTGTAAAATTAATTTATTTGATTTAGATTTGTCAATTACCAGAATAAAATTTCAAAATACAGTTGCCTGTTGTTTAGAAATAGTAAATATGTACTCGATTTAGCCGATCTTCAATATAAGAAGGTAAGGTTGCCCTGGAAGAAAAAACTTTTTCGCTCAGTTCTATGGTTGTCTGGTTCAATTATTCTGGCAATTCTCTACGGAAATATTTTTGCGAGCATTTTCGGTTCTCCAAAAGAGAAGATGCTTACCCAGCAGGTTGAGAATATGAAACTACAGTATTCACTTATCGGAAGGGAACTTTCAACCTCAATGGCAGAACTTAAAAGTTTAAGGCTCTCCGATGACAAGCGTTTCAGGCCTATACTTGATATGGACAGCGTTCCTGAATCGTTCAGGAAAGCTGGTTATGGAGGTGTTGACAGATATCGTGAACTTACCGGATATATGAATTCCGATCTACTTATCTCTTTCCGATCAAAAATTGATGAGATAAAGAATATGGCAAATGTCCAGAAAGAATCTTTCAAGACAATTGCTGAAAGATCAGTTGAATGGAAAAGGGAGTGGGACCATTTCCCTGGTATAAGTCCTGTAAGTGTGAAATTTCGTCTTGGCGACGGATATAAATTCAGGGCAATTCATCCGGTATTGGGAACACCCAGGATGCATAACGGTCAGGATTTTGAAGTTCCTTACGGAACAGAGGTATATGCCACTGGCGATGGAACAGTTATTGAGTCAGGATGGAATTCAGGAGGTTTTGGCAATCATGTAGTTATAGACCATGGGTATGGTTACCAGACCGTTTATGGGCATCTGAGTGCTATTAAAGTTCCAAAAGGATTGAATGTAAAGAGAGGTGATTTAATTGGAATCAGTGGAAGTACAGGCCTCTCATCAGGACCTCATCTTCATTATCAGGTTGAGCAGTCCGGCAGACATGCTAATCCGATTAATTTCTTTAACAATGATATGAGTTTAGATGAGTATACGGAAATGATTCAGGCTTTTGAATCTAAATCTAAACTCAGATAGCAGCTCTTCCATGTTATGCCTTTAATTTGGCATCTTATAACCGAAATTAAGTTTCATTTTCTTTTTAAGAAATAATTATCTTTGCCGTGCTATGCCACGTACAAAATATAAATTTAATCCTGATTCTCTAAGTTTCGACAAGGTTCGTATGGGTGTTAAAGCCCTGTTCCTTAGGTTTCTGGCTTATATTATTGGTTCTGTAATTATTGCTTTGCTGTATTGGGTCGTTTTTGCATCCTTTTTCGATTCACCCAAGGAGAAGGCGCTTAAGCGTGAAGTAGAGCAGATGACTATTCAGTATGACCTGATCCATAGAGAGATGGCAAATATTGAGACAGTTCTGGATGGTCTCCAAAAAACAGATGATAACCTCTACAGGACTATCTTTGAGGCAGAACCAATTCCTTCCACACTAAGGGAAGGTGGAATAGGCGGAGTAAACCGTTATGAATCGCTTGAAGGTTACACAAATTCAAGACTTGTAATTGAGACGGCCAGCAGACTTGATAAAATAAGAAAGAAGGTATATGTACAATCTAAATCTTTCGATGATCTGATTGATCTGGCAAAGAGGAAAGAGGATATGCTAAGATGCATTCCTGCCATTCTTCCAATATCCAACAAAGATCTGACAAGAACAGCATCTGGTTTCGGCTTGCGGATTCATCCTATCTATAAAATTATAAAGTTTCATTATGGTATGGACTTCACTGCTCCGGCCGGAACTGATATTTATGCAACAGGAAACGCAACTGTTGTTGCGGTATTACGTTCGAAGCGGGGTCTGGGTAACCATATAATCCTGGATCATGGTTTCGGGTATACAAGTATTTATGCACATCTGAGCGATTTTAATGTAAGGGTCGGTCAAAAAGTCCAGAGAGGTGATGTTATTGGATATGTTGGCAGTACAGGAACATCAGTCGCAAATCACCTTCATTATGAGATAAAACTGAACGGGACGAATATTGACCCTGTTAACTTTTATTTTGAAGATCTTTCTCCTGCAGAATATGACAGGATAATAGAAATTGCTTCCAAGACCGGCCAGTCTTTTGACTAGAAATCTTTTAAACATAATTATGAGCAGATCGCTTAGGTCAATCTTCATATTCTTGTTTTTCATAAATTATTTCGCTGTTGCTTATGGGAATGTGTATCAAACGTTATCTGATACTATTCCTGACAGTACAATTGTATCAAGGAAAATAGTAATTACCGGAGTCGGAGATATTATGCTGGGTTCATCATTTCCTTCATCCAGATTCCTGCCTCCTCATGATAATCCATTTTTATTGCTTGAAAGTGTAAAGGATACACTTATTAATTCCGATATAACTTTTGGAAATCTTGAAGGGTCATTTCTTAATGAAGGAGACCCGGTTAAGAAATGCAAAGACACGACTATCTGCTATCTTTTCAGAATGCCGGAAAGATACATCTCAGCTCTTACTTCATCGGGATTTGATATCCTTAGCATTGCCAACAACCATTTTGGTGATTTTGGACAGCCCTCAAGGAAAAGAACAATGGCTATTTTAGATTCTGTGGGAATAAGATATGCCGGATTACTGGAATATCCTTATTCAATTTTCAGAAAAGATTCTGTTACCTATGGATTCTGTGCTTTTGCCCCTAATGCAGGTACTGTGAATATCAATGATATAGATGCCGCAGCCGCCATTGTAAGACATCTGGCAGATACCTGTGATATTGTGATAGTTTCTTTTCATGGCGGTGCAGAGGGAGCTGACTTTCAGAATGTACCAAAAGAAATTGAAATGTTTCATGGTGAAAGCCGGGGAGATGTGTATAAATTTGCACATACTATGATTGATAACGGGGCAGATGTGGTTTTTGGTCATGGACCTCATATCACAAGATCAATAGAGGTATATAAAGACAGGTTTATCAGTTACAGTCTTGGAAATTTTTGTACTTATGGGAGGTTCAATCTTGCAGGGCCAAACGGTCTGGCGCCTATAATAAAAGTGAGTGTTGATACCTCAGGTAAATTTTTATCCGGGAGGATAATATCTGCATATCAGCCCTGGCCAGGTGGAGTCAGAATAGATTCAGGTATGAGGGTAATAAATAAAATCAGGGAATTAATGGCAACAGATTTTCCTGATGCTTCAATAACTGTTTCAGATAATGGTGAAATAAATTATAAATAGCCGCTATGCCATACAAAGAAAAAAAAGTAGAAAAGCTCTTTTATTCGATAGGGGAAGTAGCTGAAATGTTCAGTATGCCTGTTTCTACAATCCGGTTCTGGGAAAATGAATTTGATGTACTGAAACCAGTTAAGAATAAAAAGGGTAACAGGTTATTCACTCCGGCCGATATTAAAAATCTGAAGATCATTCATCATCTTTTAAAAGAGGAAGGAATGACTTTGTCTGGTGCAAAGAAGAAGTTGTCGGAAAAGTGGGAAGAGACTGATTATAAATATGAGATTAATGAATCTCTGCTCAGGATCAAGACTATGCTCCTGGAAATCAAAGACGATATCTAATATTTCCGTGAGCTTGTTTGTGAGTATATTTTTACATCTGTCAGTCATAAATTAAGAAGTTATCAGGAAGTAAAGGCTTGATTATGAAATTAAAGGATCTTTGTTCATATCTCGATTCAGTTGTGCCGCTCTCGTTCCAGGAGAGTTATGACAATTCTGGTCTTCAGACTGGGCTGTCTGAATGGGAATTATCATCAGCCCTGTTAACACTGGATATAACAGAACATACAATTGAGGAGGCAGTTGCAAAAAAGTGTGATATTATCATTTCTCATCATCCCCTGATCTTTAAAGGCATTAAAAGTGTAACAGACAGGAATGCTACAGAAAGGATTCTGTTTAATGCAATAAAAAATAATATTGCAGTTTATTCGGCCCATACAAACCTTGATGCTTCGAATATTGGTGTAAGCAGGAAAATAGCAGAAAAACTGGAACTTATAAACATAAAAGTACTTTCTCCTTTAAAAGACAGATTAACCAAGCTTGTCACTTTTATCCCGGAGTCGCATTTTGAAAAGGTAAGGGAAGCTCTCTTTGAGGCAGGTGCGGGGTTATAGGCAATTACGATTATTGTGGTTTTTCTCATTACCGGAACCGGCAGCTTCAGAGCAAATGAAAATGCTGATCCTTATGTGGGAGAAAGGGGAAAGGTTCATCATGAGAAAGAAATAAGGCTGGAAACGGTTCTTTATTCCCATCTTAAATCAAAAATTATTAAGGTTCTTCTTGGATGTTCATCCTTATGAAGAAGTAGCATACGATCTGTATTCGCTTGATAATGAAAATGTTGATGTGGGATTTGGATGTGTTGGGGAATTTCATGACGAAATAAGTGAAGAGTCATTTCTGAATATTGTAGCCTCAGTTCTTGATGCAAAAGGTGTCAGGTATTCAGAAATGACAGGCAAAAAAGTAAGGAGAGTGGCACTCTGTGGTGGTTCGGGAGCATCTCTGATTGGCGAAGCAATAGCTGCCGGAGCTGATGCTTTTGTTACAGCAGATATAAAATATCATAATTTCTTTGATGCGGATAATAAGATTCTGCTTGTGGATGCGGGACATTTCGAGACCGAAAAATTCTCCACAGAAATTTTAAAAGATCTAATTATTAAAAAATTCCCTAAATTTGCAGTCCGGTTTTCAGAAACGAATACGAATCCGATAAATTATTTGTAAAAATGGAAAAAGCAAAAGTACATGAATCTGAAATTTCTGTAGAGGAAAGATTAAGAGCGTTATTTAGTTTGCAATTAGTTGATTCAGAGATAGATAAAATTAAAACCCTTAGAGGTGAACTGCCTCTTGAGGTTCAGGATCTTGAAGATGAGATTGCTGGTCTTGAGACCAGGTTAGGGAATCTTAAAGAAGAGGTTGTGACTCTTGAAAAGTCAGTTGCCAAGAAGAATAATGAGATTACTGACGCCGAAGCACTGATTGTAAAGTACGAAGAACAGCAAAAAAATGTAAGAAATAACAGGGAATTTGACTCACTTTCAAAAGAGATTGAATTTCAGAACCTGGAAATAGAACTTTTTAATAAAAAAATTAAAGAGTTTAACTTTATCATCGAGGAGAAAAATCTGGTTATAGCTGACTCGGAGGCAACTCTTGCTGATCGTAAATCAGATCTCGATAATAAAAAATCTGAGCTTGATGAGATAATTTCTGATACACAGAAAGAGGAGGAAGGATTATACAAAAAATCTGAAAAGGTTGAAGCCATTATTGAAGAAAGATTACTTACAGCATATAAGAGGATCCGTTCCAATGCCCGTAATGGTCTGGCTGTTGTACCTGTTCAGAGAGATGCATGCGGAGGATGTTTTAACCAGATTCCTCCCCAGAGACAACTTGATATTAAATCGAGAAAGAAAATTATTGTTTGTGAATATTGCGGAAGAATTCTTGTTGATGATGAGATTATAAAAGAGGGACATCTTTAGACATAATGAGATAAATTACAAGCCGGTTCTTTAAGAGCCGGCTTTTTTATTATGTAAAAAGTATCAGTTATCAGACTTATGACTTCAATTACTTTGAATCCTCTTCAAGTTTGTTACCTTGATAGATTAGCCAATTTTTACGAACTTAATGAGAGTAAAAACTGCTAACTTTACCTGTTATACACAGAATGTTATATTATGACCAACGATCAGTTTAAAAAGATTATCAGAGCTGGAATCCCGTCAGAACTTCCGCAATCTAAAGGAATATGATAACCTGTTAAATCATGCACCGAAGAGAAAAGATATTCTGAACAGTTCAGAAAAGAGGCTGGCTGTTAAAAATGCACTCAGATATTTTCCCGAAAAGTTTCATGAGGTATTGGCAAAAGAATTTGCAGCTGAATTATCAGCTTACGGCAGGATTTATATGTACAGATTCAGGCCTGACTATGAGATAAAAGCCCGTCATATTGATGACTTTCCATACAATACCAGGAGTGCGGGCGCCATAATGTTAATGATTTCCAATAATCTTGACAACATGGTAGCTCAGCACCCGCATGAATTAATTACCTATGGAGGTAATGGAGCCGTGTTTCAAAACTGGGCACAGTATCTTCTTACTATGAAATATCTCTCTGAGATGACTGATGAACAGACTCTTGTTGTCTATTCCGGTCATCCGCTTGGACTTTTTCCATCTCACAGGGAATCACCCAGGGTGGTAGTTACAAACGGGATGGTAATACCAAATTATTCATCGCAGGATGACTGGGAGCGCTTCAATGCACTTGGAGTCTCACAATATGGGCAGATGACTGCCGGTTCATATATGTACATTGGTCCGCAGGGTATTGTGCATGGAACGACAATAACACTTATTGAATGCCGGAAGAATGATCAGCAGGAAAGGAGAAGGGCTGAGCGGAAAACTTTTTTTGTCGTCAGGTTTGGGCGGAATGTCAGGAGCACAGCCTAAGGCAGCAACCATTGCCGGAATAACTTCGGTGATTGCCGAGGTTAATCCTAAAGTAATAAAGACAAGACATTCACAGGGATGGGTAAGTGAAGTCTTTTCTGATATTGATATGCTTGTTAACAGGGTAAGGCAGGCAGTAGACAATAAAGAAAATACCTCCATTGCATTTGAAGGGAACATCGTGGATGTATGGGAAAAATTTGCTGATGAGAATATTAAAGTTGATATCGGTTCAGATCAGACATCATTGCATAATCCATGGGCCGGCGGTTACTATCCGGCTGGTTTCACGTTTGAAGAATCAAAAAGAATGATGACTGAGTCTCCTGAAAAGTTCAGGGAAGCTGTAAAGAGATCTCTTATCAGGCAGGTTGAAGCAATAAACAGGCACTCAAAAGCAGGGACATACTTCTTTGACTATGGAAATGCTTTTCTTCTTGAAGCTTCCAGGGCAGGCGCTGATATTCTTAATTCCACAGGAGGATTCCGATATCCATCATATGTCCAGGATATTATGGGTCCTATGTGTTTTGATTACGGATTCGGACCGTTCAGGTGGGTATGCTGTTCAAATGATCCTGCTGATCTGGAGGTGACTGATGAAATAGCCATGAATACTCTGAACAGCCTGATAAAGATATCACCCGATGAAATAAAGCAACAACTGACTGATAACATTAAGTGGATAAGTGAGGCCGGAAAAAATAAACTGGTTGTCGGGTCACAGGCCAGGATACTTTATGCTGATTCAGAAGGCAGGATGAAGATAGCAGATGCTTTTAACAAAGCGATTGCATCAGGCAGGATATCTGCGCCGGTTGTAATTGGTCGTGATCATCATGATGTGTCAGGAACTGATTCTCCGTTCAGGGAAACATCAAATATTTATGACGGATCAAGATTTACTGCTGACATGGCTGTTCAGAATGTAATAGGAGATTCTTTCCGGGGCGCTACCTGGGTCTCACTGCATAATGGCGGTGGTGTAGGCTGGGGAGAGGTTATTAATGGTGGTTTTGGTATGGTGCTTGACGGTTCAGAGGAAGCAGGGACAAAACTCAGAATGATGTTGAAATGGGATGTTAACAATGGAATAGCAAGACGAAGCTGGGCAAGGAATAAGGAAGCTATATTTACATTGAAAAGGGAGATGGAAAGAAATCCGGCTCTTCAGGTTACTATACCGTATATAGCTGATGATAAGCTGATAGACAGTGTTTTTGAAAAATATGATACTGAAGAATTAAGAGTGTTTGCGGGGAATCAGGTTCTTTTTCTTTTAGAAACCCTTCTCAGGGTTATCCGGCATTAAGCTTCGCGTGTGATAAGGACTGCAGCAAGTGCGACGGCACCTTCTCCGCGGCCTGTAAACCCCATCTTTTCTGTAGTTGTTGCTTTTACAGAAACATCATCAGGATCAGTTCCTGTAAGTGAGGCAATAGTTTTTCTCATTTCAGGTATGAATGGTGCAATTTTAGGCGTTTCAAGACATACAGTGCAGTCAATATTGATCACTGAAAATCCTTTTTCCTTTAATAAGGTCAATAGTTCTTCTCAAAAGAATCTTACTGTCAATATTTTTAAACTCATCACTGGTATCGGGGAAGTAGTGGCCTATATCCATCAGTCCTGCTGCACCTAGCAAAGCATCACATATTGCATGCAAAAGAACATCACCGTCGGAGTGGGCAACACAGCCCTTGTCGGAAGGTATATTAACCCCACCAAGCCACAATTCTAATCCTGTTGCAAGCTGGTGAAAATCAATGCCCTGACCTACTCTGATTTTCATCCTTTTGTTTTTCCGACGTTTCTCAGGGCATTAAAATCGAAAGAGAGGGAAAAACGTAATGTGCGAGCCAAAGGATGATTTTGTGCAAGAGGCATAAGGTATGAGAAATCGAGAGTGAATGCATTAAGCCTGAATCCGGCACCTGCTGTAAAGTATTTTCTGTTTCCTTTTGTCTGATTTTCATGGAAAAATCCACCTCTTAGTGCGAACTGGTTATTATACCAGTATTCAGCTCCATATGAAACTGTAAACTCACGAAGCTCTTCCTTAAGACCTCCAGGAGCATCAAAGAATGACTGAAAGATAGCAACAGGGACAGATACATTAGGATCTTTTCCGGATATTATTACTCCTGATCCATCATATATAGGAGGTGTCGGAACAAGAAGTTTATTTAAATCGATAGTACCTGTAATCTTATTATATGAGTCGATAAATATCGTAGCTGATGAACCAAGCCTCATATTCATGGGTATGAAATCAGATGTCTGGGCATCCGAGTAACTCATTTTTGTACCAATATTTGAGAAATCGACACCCAGACCAAGAAGAGCATCTTTACTTAGGAGTGTAATATCTTTCTGGTAATAGCTGGAAATATCAGCAGCGAAAGATATACCAGGTTTTGTGGCAACGCCTCCTGAGTACGATCCGCCGGTAAGGTTGGAATAGATAAACCTGAAAGCAATACCGGCAGACAGGTTATCGGTAAAGAGCCGTGAGTAACCAGCATCAATAGCAAACTCATTTGGTTTAAATGTACGTTCCAGGTTCCCAAAATCATCAGTGAATGGGACATCTCCCAACGAAGAATAAAGCAAGCTGGCACTCAGAACCTGTTTTTTGTCAAGCCTTTTATAACCTGTCAGATAGGCAATATTAATATCCGGAACGAGGTTACGCAGCCATGGTGAGTAGGATATACCCACCCCGCTGTTACCATCGATAAATACATATTTGGCAGGGTTCCAGTGCATACTGTAGACATCTGGTGAAGTAGCTACACCAGCATCTCCCATTCCGCCGGCTCTTGAATCAGGAGCAATTGTCAGGAACGGAACAACGGTTTGTATGGCATTAAGCTCTCCGGAGTTACTCTGTGCATAAAGACCTGTGTTGCCCATCAAGGCAACAATGAATAATAATAATCCAACTCTTATTTTTATCATAATCTTATTATTTTTTATTCGATGATGGTTTAGCTCCGCAGGATTCGCTGGTAAAAGATTCATTAATTGGTTCTTATTATTTCAACTACACTGCAAAGATAAAACAATTATTTTCCTTCTATATTGTGCAAATACTACAAAATGATCATACGGCCTGATGCTCTTGAAGTTTCGCCTGTTTCAGTAATGATTGTTATGGTATATGGATATATTCCCCTTCCAACTCTCTTTCCTCCGTCAGTATTTCCATCCCATATTATTGGAGGAAGGGAATATCCTGTTGATGGCACCTGTGTTTTCAGAATTTTAATGGTCTTGCCGGTAAGATTAAAAATGTTAATCGTAATGTTAAGCTCTGATTCCGGTCTGTTATGCTCAGCCGTAATCCTGGTCTCATTCAGGAAAGGATTGGGATAATTAAAAGGATTTTTAAGTACGAATTTATCTCCTTTTTCAACAATAAACTGAATTGATTCAACGGATGAGTTATTGTAGTTATCCCAGGCTTTAATAGTAAGTGTATGACTTCCTGGCGATAATCCTGTAAGATCATAGCTTATATGTCCTGAACCGTAGTTGTCAAAATCATTTTCAAAATAACTGTTCAGTACAAATGGAGTTATTGGTATTATTATCCAGATAACCGGTCAGATCGTGACCTATTCCTGATCCTGTTGTGTTTATGCCACCTTTATCCCTGATAATGGCCAGCAGTTTTGGATTATTATCTGTAATACCTCCGTTTCTGAAAAGAGTGTCATTCATATAGAGCTTTATTTCAGGACCGGATGTGTCAGCCATTTCTGAGGCTGTGAACCCTCCAACAATAACGTTGGAAAAATATCCGTTCATGTCCTCAGAATCATTATTTGCATAATAACTTATCTTTCCGTTTCCATAAGAATAATCAATGTCTCTGGGAACAATAAATGTAAATCTGAATTTACCATCCTTTGCCAATGTCTTTCCACTAAAAAGAATGTTATTCCTGATGCTGAACTCCATAACAGTTCCGCCATCATTAGCAAGTGTTTTTACTTTATTAGCCTTATCGAACACAATCGGGTAAACAACTCCATTGAAATTATCAGATGGTTTACCTGATCTGTCTTCAATATGTCCTGAAACCGTTACCAGTGAAAGGGCTTTAAGACTATCAGTCTGCATTGCGACAGATTCTTTATTGATAGAATCTGTAATCACCTTACCATGCCATGGATACTGCAGTCTTAATGCCGGATCGCCGAGCAATGTAAAATTTCTTTTATTCGGGCCGTTACCTGTCTTGTTCTTAGCGATCCTGATAATATCACCCAAACGCATTGTATTTCCTGATTCATCGAGTTCAAAGGCTGTATTATAAATGTTTCTGTTAAGGAAATAATTTGGAGCAGAATAAACAACCCTTGTTGTTGACATTAAGGCAATTGCTCCTCCATTTTTATTAAGAAGCACCATTTCACCGGCGGAAGTTTTACCTATCATCTCACCAGTTATGCTGGGTTCAACATCATCAAACCTGCTGAATTCGCATGTGGCGGTTATAAAAAGCGGAAGTTTACTGTTATTCTTCCAGCTGTTAATATCTTCAATTTTGATTATCTGCTCTGCTGCCAGTCCGTTCTCACTGCCATGCCCCAGATAATTGAATATGAGGCATCCTGCGTTTATCCTGTCGGTTATTGCCCTGTTTACATCAGGATAAGATTGCCCGTTTACAGTTGTTGACTGTTTATATGCATCGAGATAAATCTTTTCGACATTAAATGATGGAACACTATCCTGAAGAAGCGAGGAAAGACCTTCAGCATCTGACATATGAGTGTTGCCATCCTCATCATCAGCTGTTATGCAAATTATATTCTTCCAGTCACCATTATTTGAAGGATCGATATATTTTACGATCTTGTTTATCATGTTTCCTGCCTGTATGGTATCGGAAACCGGCAGACGTCCTATTCCGATATCTTCAGTTCCTTCAGCTTCACCCTCTCCATTTTCCAGTAAACCATAAAAATCATCTGACGTAAATGATGATACAACCACATTGGAGTTTAGCGACTGATATGTAGGAATGAAATTTGGATTATCAGGAGGAAGTGTTTTATTCTCATAGGAACCATCACCAAAGAGAAGCAGATATTTTAAAGGATGACCTGAGCCCAGCTGATTAATATATTTCATCCTTAAAAAATTTCTGATGGCTGCAATATCAGGTACTCCTCCTGAAAATTCATTATAGATCTCTTCAGGAGTATAAATCTGAGAGATCAGACCACTATTTTTTAAATGAATAGCTGCAAGTTTTTCAGCATAATTTCTGAACAGAGGGTGAGTGAGTATTATCATATCAGCAGGCGATGATGCATGAAGATTCTGATTTTTTACAGGACTTGTCCTGAAAAATGGAGTCAAAGCCTGGTCAGGGGTGAATACAAGAAATGTCTTAAGACTATCGGTAGCTGATTTAAAACTGCTATTGCCTGAGCTGCTGGTGTATTGAATCTGCTTTGTATTATATTGATCAGTCACGTCAAGGACAATTATTCCATTCTCAGTGTTAGTGATTGAAAATTCAGTGATCCTGCCCTGAGCTACAGATCTTGAATCATAAATCTGCAATGCTGTTCCCCTGAAATAGTTTGATCTCCTTCCCTGTAATGTTATCCAGTCGAGCCATCCTTTAGCTCCTGCTTCACCGTTTTTGAAATAACTTAATTTATACTCAGGTGATGACGTGGAAGGTTGTAATAAAAAAGTGGAATCAACGATCTGAAACTGAGTACCGGTAGTATTAAACAGTTTACTCCAGGCACCTGAATACTCTTCAGAAGCATTGATCCATCGTACAACCTGAAAATAGTTGGAACAGATGACATTGCAGCTACCCGTGACTTTTACCATTAGTTTTTCAGAAGTTATTATATCAGTAAACGCCGGATTTACAATAAGGTTCGAAATTGGTTCAAACCATTCTCTTCCTGTCTTTCTAATGTTCACTTTATCAATCTCATGTATAAAAAGAGCATCTGATTGTGATGTGAAATAATTTGCAGGAAGAACCGGATCATCTTCAAGAGTTACATTTTTCCCTGGAACAGAAGCGGAAGTAATGAAGTAAAACGCGGTATCGGAATAGTTATGCCGCAGGTAATCGTAAGTCCCCGAATTATTATTTAGTTTCCACCGGCCTGTTCCCCTGGCATAAAATAAAAGATAATCTCCTTCATTAAATACTCCGTCACTTCCGTTAAACATCATAACTGGCAGTTCCTTAAGATCATCAGGTTTAGGATCGTCATTATAATATGATAACTGTCCGAAATTATTTCCAAAGATCCTGGGATTTGAAGGATTTTCCAATCCCGATCTGTTTTAGTTTGGAGAAGTCAATCCTGTAAATTCCGTCTTTTGTAACTGCTATTTTGAACCAGATTCCGGATGAGAGCACTGAAGATTCGGTAAAATCAGCCTTTTCTGTCTGGGCAAAAAGACCGGCAGGTAATAATAATAGACATATTAAGAGTATATTGACTAACTTTTTCATTATTCCTGACAAAGATAGAAATGTGCTTTTTGTTTGCTAACTTATTTTGTTTTTTTGTATTCTGTTTCAGGTTATAATAATAACGATTTCATTACGTTGATATTGCGGTATTTTTATGATATGATAAAGAAGTTTGGGATCATAATTATTTTGGTTTTTGTATTTTCTGTTATATGTTCAGGGCAGGAAACGGACAGTGGACCAGGATATCAGATGATAATGATGAATAATCCATCCTTTGCCGGAAGTGAAGGGGAGGTACTCTTACGCTTATCATATCTGAATTATTATCCCGGGAATAATTATAACCTTCATTCAGTTTATGTTTCATACGATTCATATTTTTCTTCACTGCATGGGGGTGCAGGTATTTATATTTCTGATGATTACCAGGGAGGAATAATAAATGATATAAGAGGAGGATTATCATATTCTTATTTTATTCAGGCAGGGAAAGATATTTTTATCAATGCGGGGCTTTCAGGTTCATTTTATCACAGAGGCTTCTCATTTGGGAATGCTCTATTTCCGGATCAGATTGATCCCCTTGCCGGAATAATGTATCCTACCTCTGAAGCACTTGCATCTAAAGGACGAACTGTATTTGATATTAGGTGCAGGATTCCTTTTTATAGCAGGGAAATTCTTTACAGCGAATATCAGTTAATCATCTGGCTGAACCTGATCTTGCAGGAACAGGTTCTTCCACAGACAGGTTGAAAAGGAAAATTCAGGTACATCTGTCAAATGATTTTGATCTGAATAAGAGATCAGGATTTGAAGATCAGACCTCAGATTTATCTTGCACTGCAGGAAGGATTCCTCACTGCGGGAGCAGGTGCTGTTTTTGAGAGTAATTTCCTGGCAATTAATGCAATATTGCTTGGAGATAATGAACATAATATGAATATTCAGACAGGATTTTCAATAAAAAGTGAAAAGATTAGTTTTTATTATAATTATCGTTTTAATATTGCATCATCAAATTCTTTAATGCCATTATCGCTTCTTCATCAGACTGGACTGGTCTTTAGTTTAAATAATGTTGATAAAAGAAATATAATCAAAACAATAAATTTTCCTAAAATGTAGTTATATTTGAAAAGTATAAAGATTTTGTATTAGTAATATTTATTATATTTGAATATTCTTAAAAGCCATAAAACTAAAGGAGTTATGTATAAATTCAGAGCATTACCAGTTGTTTTAATTACTGTTCTACTTTTTTCTTCCTGTATTTTTAAGAAAAAAGGAGGCAATGCTAATGTTTCCACCGCAACAGGATGGGAATATAATGATCCTGATAATGGTGGATTTGAAGTTGCTCTTGGTGCTGACCAGAAAACCGGACCGGGCCTTGTTCTCATTGAAGGAGGTCGTTTTACAATGGGTCAGGTTCAGCAGGACGTTATGTTCGACTGGAATAACAGGCCAAGAACCGTGACGGTTTCTTCCTTTTATATGGATGAAACAGAAGTTAAAAATGTAGATTACCGCGAATATCTGTTTTGGCTGCGCAGGGTTTATAAAGATTATCCTGAAGTTTACAGAAGAGCTTTGCCTGATACATTAGTATGGAGAAGCTCCTATGGGTTTCAATGATCCATATGTTCAGTATTATTTCAGGCACCCATCATATAATAATTATCCTGTTGTAGGTGTAAGCTGGGTAAAAGCCAACGATTTTTGTCTTTGGAGAACAGACAGGGTTAATGAACAGATACTTATTGATGAAGGTGAACTGAGTCCTGATCCTAACCAGGCAAATGATAAGAATTTTAATACAGAAGCATACCTTGCCGGACTATACGAAGGTGTTGTAAACCAGCTTCGTCCAAGCCTTAATCCAAACCAGACAGAACGAAGAACAAATTTTGAAGATGGAGTTCTTCTTCCCGGTTACAGACTTCCTACAGAAGCAGAATGGGAATTTGCTGCATATGCTCTCAGAGGAAATACCTTTGAAGAGAGAGTTTATGAAAGAAGAATATATCCATGGGATGGACATAATGTCAGAAATTCATCACAGAAAAATCGTGGAGAAATGATGGCAAACTTTGTAAGGGGAAGAGGTGATTATATGGGTGTTGCCGGAAGCCTTAATGATAATGGAAGTATCACAGCTGATGTAAAATCATACTGGCCAAATGATTATGGTCTTTATTGTATGGCTGGAAACGTAAATGAATGGGTAATGGATGTTTACAGACCTCTTACTTCAGAAGATGTAGATGGATTTAATCCGTTCAGAGGCAATGTTTATACCGATGTTAAAAGAGATGCTAATGGCTCAGTTGTTGGAAAAGACAGACTTGGACAGACTTTATATTGATACAGTTAAAGATGTGGATGTTGCAAACAGATACAATTATCAGAAAGGTGATTACAGAAATTACAGAGACGGAGATCTGGAATCAGCAATACCTGCTGCAGCTGACTGGAATACTGAAGATGGGAAAAAAGGCTCACTCAGAATGTATGCTCAGGATAATACTTCCGGTAGTTCAGATTTTGTAACTCTTATTAACGATAATGCACGTGTTTATAAAGGCGGATCATGGAAAGACAGAGCTTACTGGCTGAATCCTTCAACACGCAGATTCCTTGATCAGGAAGCCTCACGTGATGACATCGGATTCCGGTGTGCGATGATCAGGGTAGGAAGCCCTTCCGGATTCTAGAGTTTAATAAATTGAATTTATACGCCTCATTATTAGCATAATGAGGCATTTTTTTCACAATATGAAGACAGAACAACTATACAACCTGTTTAAAAACTCAAAAGGAGTTTCAACCGATTCGAGGAAAGTAGGGCACGGCCAGATTTTCTTTGCATTATGGGGCGATAATTATAATGGGAATAAATTTGCTGCCGAAGCATTGGAAAAAGGTGCTGCCTGGGCTGTGATTGATGATTCTTTATTTGAAACTGAAAAGACAATCCTCGTGGATGATTGCCTTTTTGAACTACAGGCTCTTGCCGCTCATCACCGAAAAGAGATGAAGTTCCGGTCCTGGCAATCACAGGAACCAATGGAAAGACTACAACAAAGGAATTGCTGGCAGCAATCTTATCTAAAAAGCTTAAGATTCATTATACTAAAGGAAATTTGAATAATCATATTGGTGTTCCTCTTACAATTTTGTCAGCTCCCGCAGGAACTGAGATGATAATAATTGAAATGGGAGCAAATCACATAGGAGAGATCAGAACACTTTGTTTAATTGCTAAGCCAGACTACGGAATCATCACTAATATTGGAACGGCACATATTGAGGGTTTTGGATCGCTCGAAGGAGTGATCAAATCAAAAACAGAGCTTTATGAACATCTCAGGAAAGTGAATGGTGTTGCACTTTATAATGACAATAATCCTTTACTTACAGAAAAAATATTTAAGATAATTAACAGGGCTGTTCCATATTCAGATCCTACCGGTATTGAGCTGACAATAGAACAACTGCCATCAGATGTGTACCTTAAATTACGTGCGACATATCAGCATTCTACCTACGATATAAATACAAAACTATTCGGCGAATATAACCTGGAGAATCTCAAGGCAGCCATTGCATCAGGGTTGTTCTTTAATGTTGGAATGAATGACATAGCTGAAGCAATTACCAATTATGTGCCGGCTAATAACAGGTCGCAGGTAAAGGTCTCTGACAAAAATACTCTGATATGTGATTCTTATAATGCTAATCCGACAAGCATGAATTCTGCACTTGAATCATTTGTCACACTCGAGGCAGATCATAAGCTACTTATTCTGGGTGATATGCTGGAACTGGGAGACAAGAGTGTTGAAGAACATACCAAAGTTCTGGATATGTTGCAGTTGAAAAAAATTGATAATGTGCTGCTGGTTGGACCAGTATTTCAAAAGGTAGCTGCGAAATCAGGGATTAAATCATTTCCGGATGTAACGAGACTTTTTGATCACCTGAAAAAAAATCCTGTAAAAGGGCATACAATTTTAATAAAGGGATCAAGGGGAATTGGACTTGAAATGATATATGAACTTTTGTAACATTTGTTACAAATTCTTACCAGCACCATTAAAAGTAATATTTATTAGTAGTATTTCTGATCTGCTTCCTGACCTTACCCGCGGGCCCCATAATCCATAGCCTGATGAAACAATGAATTGAGTGTTTCCTTTTTTAAGGTAGCCATAACTTAGTTCATATATCATTTCGGTAACATAGTTTAGAGGCCACATCTGTCCGTTATGAGTGTGTCCCGACAATTCAAGATCAACTCCATATTTAACAGACTCATCAAGATGAAATGGCTGATGATCAAGCAGAATAACAGGTTTGAGTGTGTCGACCTGTTTCATGAGTTCATCAAGTGAAATCCGTTCTTTTCCATAAAACCTGCGTGAATCTCTGTCAAGCCTGCCAATAAGCTGAATACCTCCCTCAATAGTAATTATTTCATCTTTTAGCATTCTTATACCCTTACTTTCAATATAAGGAATTGTTCTTGCAGCACCACCAATGAACTCATGATTGCCCGTAATGGCATAAAGACCATCGTTACATTCCGGAATTGTAAAGTACTGAAGCAGATCACCTCGCAGAACAGGTCCGATCTCCCCGTCAACTATATCACCAAGAAGTAAAACAATATCGGGTTTCAAGTCCCTGCAGAACTGAAGATAGTTTTCTTATACTTCTCTTTCTTATTACGCTACCAAGATGGATATCAGAAGCGGCTGCTATTCTCAGTGTTTTTGTATCTCCGGCTGATTTATTGATGGTAATATTATATTCCTTAACTCTGGGAATTAATGCATTAATAAATCCTCCGGCAATCAGCAATACCGAAAGGCTTACAGTTATCAGGAAAGAATATTTCCTGAAAAGTAAAATATTTTCACCTCTGATAATCCCCGGAATTCTTAAAACAAGAAGTACAATATCAGACAAAAGGAAAAAGAGAAAGCCATATAACATGAATGCAAGCCAGAATCCACCGACAATGTTTAAGGCATCTGTAATAACAGAAGAGTGTCTCGATTCCAGAATCTTTGCTGCAATAAAGATTGCCCCCAGGAAGAAGAATATTACTGAGTAGAGAAGCCTGTTGTTCTTCAGAGCAGGTATTGCGTTATACCCCTTCATAAATAAATAAATATTTACAAGGGAGTAGACAAACAGGACAATGGTAAAAAATGTAATCATCTGGTATCTTCGCATTTTATTAATTCTTTTCTGTTATCAGGCTGCTGTAGGTTTTTTCTTTTAATATAAAACTCAAAAACAATACTCTTGTTCAAAAAAGGTATCGTGGAATTTGGTTTTACCAGCTTCTTAACCAATTTTCTTTTCTCCTTTAAAATATTTAAGTTTTTGTAATAATCCATGTGTGCTTTCCAGATTGATTTAACTCCCTGGAAATTACCTTTCATCAGGAACAACACTGCTGCAAATCCGTCAAGAATTCTCCTTATAAACAGTATATTGCGTAATTTGTTGTCAGGAAGGTTTTTGTAAAGCAGATAAAGACTGTTTCTGAAATTAAGATAAATTTTAAATGGTGAGTTATAAGGAGGGCTCCTCCTCCAACATGGTAAACAACTGAATCAGGGACATAACTAACCCTGAATCCTGCATTATGGAAACGCCAGCACAGATCAATTTCCTCCATATGAGCAAAGAAATCATCATCAAATCCTTTGCATTGTTTCCAGGCATCACTACGAACAAGCATGCATGCTCCGCTTGACCAGAAAATATCAGTCTGAGAGTCGTATTGTCCAGTAGTCTTTTTCAGTATGATTCAAAATGCGGCCACGGCAGAAAGGGTAGCCATATTTATCAATAAAACCTCCGGCTGCACCGGCATATTCGAAATAGTCCCTGTTATGATATGAGAGAATTTTGGGTTGACATGAAGCAACATCCGGGTTATTATCCATAAAACTTATCAAGTGGCTCAAGCCATCCTGGAGTAACTTCAATATCAGAATTTAAAAGTAGAAAATACTCGGCATCAATCTGTTCCAAAGCAAGGTTATATCCTCCGGCAAATCCATAATTTTTATCAAGGCTGATAACTCTTACATCATTATGAATTTCATTAATCCATTGCCTTGATCCATCTGTTGATGCATTATCTGCAACATAAACTACTGTATCCTGGCAGTCTGGAGTATTTCAATACTATATCCAGAAATTTCTTCAGATAGCCAAGGCCATTCCAGTTTAATATTACAATAGCAGTTTTATGCATTTTCAGCCGGCTTTTTATGCTTCCAGCGGCGATGACTCCATATCCAGAATTCAGGCTTTTCTTTTATGATCTCCTCCAGTTTTCTTACATGTGCTTCTGTAATAGCATGATCAGGCAGGCCAGCTGTATGATCAAACAAGAGTTCAATATTCAGATTATAATATCCTCTCTTAATTTTTTGAATATGAAAAAAACTACTGCCATATCGTATTTTGAGGCAATTTTTTCAGTCCCGGTATAAACAGGAGTATCCTGATTCAGAAAAGTAGTCCAGTATCTGATATCAGTTATGGCTGGGGTCTGGTCAGCAAGAAATACAGAAAGTGTGTTAATTCCTTCTTTTTTGCTATTCACTATTTCTCTGATAATAAGTGACATGGGAGTAAGACAGATGCCGTCTCTTGATCGTTGATTGTAAATATACCTGTCGAAATATTTGTTTTGAAGAGGTCTGTAGATTATTATAGTTTTATATTTTAGATAGTCGGGAAGCAGAGTCGGCCATTCCCAGTTGTTATAATGGCCAAGAACTGCAATAATATCACGTTTTTCCTCACGAAGCTTATCAATTATTTCAAGGTTTGTGTAAGAAAACCGCTTATTCTGAGTTGCTTTAGACATATGTGTCAGCTTAAGCGTCTCTATGAAAAGATCAGCAAGATGTTTATAGAATTTCTTCTCGATCGCTTTCAGTTCTCCCTGGTTTTTATCAGGGAATGCATTTTTCAGATTTGTGGCAACAACTTTTCTTCTGTACGACGGAAAATAGTAGAGTATGAGGAATAGAAGATCAGAAATAATATACAGGACCCTTAATGGCAGAAGTGTGATTATCCAGTTAATAGCAAAAAAAATATAAAATCCGATTGCATCCATCAGTTGGTCAGGTCTAATTCTTCATAAATTTACTTACAATTTCCAGAACTTCGGAATAAACAGCACTATTAGATGCCAGTATTTCATCGCCATTCAGTCTTTTTTCATTTCCGGAAAAGTCACATACTTTACCTCCTGCTTCACGAACAAGAAGAATACCTGCATCTACATCCCAGGGATGGAGACCATATTCATAGAAGACTTCAAACCTGCCACATGCAAGGTATGCAAGATCGATAGCAGCTGAGCCCAGCCTTCGTACTCCATGAGCATGTTTGCAGAACCAGGTAAAGCAATTCATATACTCATTAAGACGGCTGAAATCGCTGTAGGGGAAGCCAGTGGCAATGAGACTGTCGGCAAGTTTATGGGCATCAGAAACATGGATGCGTTTTCCGTTAAGCCATGCGCCTCCGTTTTTCCAGGCAGTAAATACTTCATCACCTTTAACTTCATAAACAACTCCGGCAACAGCCTCATCATACTCCATAAGTGCTATACTAATAGCATATGGGTGAAGTCCATGAAGAAAATTTGTAGTTCCATCAAGAGGATCAATCACCCAGCAATATCTTAAACCACTCTTTTCTATAGTACCCTCTTCAGTTTTAAAGCCGGCTTCAGGTAAAAGTAGGCTCAATTTTTCAACCAGCATTTTTTCAGAGCCCTTATCAACATAGCTGACAAAATCATTCAGACCCTTTGTTTCGGTTCTGCGGATATCGAATCCGTTTGATTCTCTGAAGAATAAATGCACCCGCTTCTCGGGCTGCATTTTCTATTTCCTTACAAATATTTTTAAGATCTATCATTATATGTTATATTAATTCAATAGACATCCTGCCTGTTTCTGATAGGTTTTTCAGTTTAACCGTCCTTATCTACCCCGGCAAGATCTGGTTGCCAGGGATATTCAACCCTTATATAGTTTGATGTAAAGCCAGTAATATACCCGCCCATTTTTGCTCTTTCGAACAGTACATTGGTTATCTGGTTGATGTTGAGGGCAATGAAATCATGATTCTTCTTTTCCGACAGAGAACTAAGACTTTTGCTCCTTTTATCCTTGACTTCATGTGAGACTTTTCCCGGAAGTTTTTCAGCTATGGTCCCGGGTCTTTCAGAGAATGAGAAAACATGAAGATAGGAGAGAGGAAGTTTCTCCAGGAAAGAGTAAGTATCCTCAAAATCAGCATCGGATTCTCCCGGAAACCCGACAATTACGTCAGCACCTATACCGGCAAGAGGCATTTTTTGCCTGATCATATTTACCCTGTCGGCAAAAACATCCCTTGTATATCTTCTTCGCATCAAGCCAAGAATCTTATTATTTCCGCTTTGTAAAGGAATGTGGAAGTGAGGAAGGATTTTTTCATTAGTTGAAGCAAACTCAATAATTTCATCAGTCAGAAGGTTAGGTTCGATTGATGATATCCTGAACCGATCAATACCTTCAACTTTAGTAAGTTCCTTTAAAAGCGCAGCAAAGGTTCCCCCTGTTGATTTTCCAAAATCTCCGATATTAACTCCGGTTAAAACAATCTCTTTGACCCCTCTTTTTGCTATATTTCCGGCTTCTGCAATAATGGATTCAATTTCCGGATTTCTGCTTTTTCCCCGGGCCATTGGAATGGTACAATATGAACAACCATAATCACAACCATCCTGTACCTTAAGGAAAGAACGGGTTCTGTCATCAAAAGATGATGATGCTTTAAAACTATCTGACAGGGAAAGATTTAAGGAATGTATTTCTACCTTTTTCTTCTTTTTGAAATCATTCAGGTAATCAGCTATTTCAAATTTCTCATTACTGCCAAGAACGAGGTCTACTCCGGGAATAGAAGAAATTTCCTGTGGTTTAAGCTGAGCATAGCATCCGACAACTGCAATGAAAGCATCAGGAGACAGGTTAATAAATTTCTTTATTGCCTGCCTGCATTTCTTGTCAGCAGCATCTGTGACTGAGCAGGTATTAATTATATAAATATCTGCTTTAGCGCTTGCAGGTACTTTTTCGAATTTATCTGCAGGAAAAGATCTCGAAATAGTTGATGTCTCTGCAAAATTAAGTTTACAGCCTAAGGTGTGAAAAGCAACTTTTCTTTTAATTGTATCCATTTTTTTGTCGCTTCGGTACAATGACACGAAACAGACGAATCATTTATATATTAACTATTTACCTTTTTAATTCTTTAGTTTTGTAAGAAATACATTTCTGAATTCAATATTTTTACCTTCACTTTGCAGACATATTGATCCGCTTGATAATATTGAGATTAGTTGCTTTATTCTGCAAAACATCATTTACATATACTTCAATTGTATTTCCTTTGCATATAACTTCCATCGTATTCCATTCACCTGCAGGCTTCTCTGATGAATCAGCAAGTTTTCCTACTACAATTGATGTTTTATTTTTAAGTTCATCCATTTTTGCGCCATTCATACAGACGAAATCACCGGCATTGCCTGCTTTCAACTGGCATTCAACACATCTTAACCAGATTGAATCAGGCAGTTGTGCATGAATGAAGACTCCGCTATTGGTTGGTTCAGAAGGCCACCGCCATTCAACATGCAATTTATAATCGGAATAGGTCTTTTTTGTTCTCATGTAGCCAAAAGGACTTCCGGCTATGTTAATTACGCCATCTTTGACTGTAAAAACTGTGGCAGGATCAACAGATGGATCTTTAAGATGGAAGACCCAGTTATTAAGATTTTTTCCATTAAAGAGTTCAATCCTGTCTTTATTGGTTTTTACCTTCTTTCCTTTCTTTGATCCTGACTGAGCTGAAACAACAGCGGATGTTAAGATAAATACCAGCAATACCAATGAGGAGAAACATACAACATTCTTTTTCATGATTAGGGTGTTTTTAAAGTAATTTACTTGCCAGTTCAGCCAGAAAACTTCGTTCTCCTTTAACAAGATTTACATGAGCAAAGATATCCTGATCTTTCATTTTATCGGATAGATAACTTAAGCCATTGGATGCAGTATCGAGATAAGGTGAATCGATCTGTTCTATATCACCTGTAAAGACCATTTTGGTCCCTTCCCCGGCTCTTGTGATAATGGTTTTAATCTCATGCGGGGTGAGATTTTGTGCTTCATCAACAATGAAGAAGATACTTGACAGACTTCTTCCACGGATATAAGCCAGAGGGGTTATTACAAGTTTTTCCTCTTTCATCATCTCATTTATCCTCAGAAACTCAGGACTCTGATGACTGAATTTATGTTTAATAACAGTAAGATTATCAAAAAGAGGTTGCATATAAGGATCCATCTTTTCTTTAATATCTCCGGGCAAAAATCCAAGATCACGGTTTGCAAGAGGAACAATGGGACGGGCCAGAAAAATCTGTTTGTATCTTTTGTGTTGCTGAAGCGCTGCAGCCAGAGCCAGAAGTGTTTTCCCTGTACCGGCTTTTCCTGTTAGTGATACCAGCTGAACATCAGGATTTGATAGTGCTTCAATTGCAAAAGTTTGTTCAGCATTTCTGGGATCGATGCCATAAGTAGTCTGTTTAATTACCCTGTTCATCATTTTATTAACAGGATTATAATGTGCAAGGGCACTTGATCCGTTATTTTTCATGATGAAGAACTGATGTCCCGTAAGATTTGACTCCAGATTAAATTCCTCAGAGTTGACACCTTCGGGTAATTCATACAACTTACTTATCGACTGCTGGTTTACACCCTCAAGTACTCTTATTCCCTTGTAGAGATCATCTATATTGGCAACTTTGTCGTTTTCATAATCCTGAGCTATGATTCCCAGCGATTTAGCCTTCATGCGGAGGTTAATATCTTTGGTAATAAGCACAACTGTTTTGTCCTTATTGCTTGTGCTTACATATTCTGCTATGGCCAGTATCCTGTGATCAGCTGTGCGCTCAGGAAACGATTGATTAACCTTTTCAGAGAAATCCTTCCCCGTTTCAATATGCATATTGCCAAGGTTTTCTCCAAGCGGAATATTGGCTGTCAGCAGCATATCGCCAGAGAGCTTATCCAGCTCTCTGGTAAATTCACGGGCATGAAAGTTAATGAGATCATTTCCCCTTTTGAATTTATCCAGCTCTTCAAGAACTACAATTGGAATAATAATATCATTTTCTTCAAAATTGTAAATACATTTATAGTCGTGAAGTAAAACATTTGTATCAATTATAAAAAGTTTTTTATTCTGTTTCCTTTTCATTCTTATTGGTTTAAAAACAGCACATTACGTTAATTCAGACAGCTAAATTTAATTCCTGTAAAAATAGCTAATTTAAGTACAAATTGATAAGTTACTGTAAAGATTGTTATTTGGCAGAAGAAAGATAAAAAGGACTATAAAAATTGATATTGGAAAGAGTAAGGTTTAAAAGGCAAATTATTAGGAACACTCAAGATTATTTTAAATGACTTACGAACAGACATTGGAATTTCTTTTTAGTCAGTTGCCTGCATATCACCGGATTGGGAAAGCAGCATATAAGAACAACCTTGATAATACTATCGCTCTTGATAACCATTTTGATCATCCTCATCTTAAGTATAAAACGATTCATATTGCGGGTACTAACGGGAAGGGTTCGGTATCACATATGGTTGCCTCAGTACTGCAGGAAGCTGGCTATAGGACAGGTTTATATACTTCTCCTCATCTTAAGGATTTCAGGGAAAGGATAAAGGTCAACGGAATTATGATCCCTGAAGAGGAAGTTATTTCATTCGTGAAAAGGAACAGTGAAATTATTAATTCTGTTAAGCCATCGTTTTTTGAAATGACAGTGGCTATGGCATTTAATTATTTTGCTGTTTGTAATATCGATGTCGCAGTTATAGAAACAGGCCTTGGCGGAAGGCTGGATTCTACTAATATAATTAACCCTGTTTTATCTGTAATTACAAATATTGGTCATGATCATATGGATCTTCTGGGTGATTCCATCAGTAAGATAGCAAAGGAAAAGGCAGGGATAATAAAATTTAAGACACCAGTGGTCGTAAGTGAAACCCAGATTGAATCAAAACCTGTTTTTATTTCAAAAGCGATTGAATCACAATCGCCTGTTTACTTCGCAGATGAACAGTATGACTGCCTGCTTAATCAGGAAATTGATAATGATGGTGAGAGGGAGTATATCATTAATGAGAAAGGAACAAGTCATCAAACCATAGGAAAAACGGGTCTGACCGGTGATTATCAGGTAAAAAATATAAAGGCTGTATACTGTATCATTAACCGTCTTAAAGATATTTTCAAAATTTCAAATCAAAATACTATTGACGGGATCAGAAATGTTGTAAAAAATACCGGATTAAAAGGAAGGTGGCAGATATTAGGATATAAACCTCTGATTATATGTGATACAGGGCATAACCAGGAAGGTATATCTTATGTTATGAATCAAATAAAAGGTATTCCAAGATCGGTATTGCATATAGTGGTGGGATTTGTAAGTGATAAGGATCTTCAATCTTTACTACCGATGTTTCCTGATGATGCAGTATATTATTTTACCAAAGCTTCGGTACCAAGAGCACTTGATGAAATACGTCTGAAAAATGAAGCTTCTGAATTCGGACTATCAGGGAAGAGTTACCCTGATGTAATAACAGCCTTCAATGCTGCAAAACAGAATGCCAAAGAGGATGATATGATTTTTATTGGAGGGAGTACATTTGTTGTTGCTGAAGTAATCTGATCATAAACAGGATGGGCAGACGTGATTCAAATTATGCTTGAAGGGATGTTTAGGAATAGTATAATATATTGAATATCAAATAAATATATAGAATTGAATGTACGGTATTTTATTTAAAAATTATTAATTAGATTTGTTAAACTACAATTCTGGCCGACTATGAGAAAACTGCTTCTAGCTATAATTTTGTTATTTCTGAACTCAGCTTTGAATGCCCAGTCTGAAAAGAAGCTTGTAATTCTTACACACAAACGACATGCACTCAAGGTTGGAAGGCTTTGCTCCGGAAGCTGAATATTCCCCTCTAATTGTGAATGATGATAAGACTATAGGTGGTTTTGCACGGATTGCAGCTATAATTGAAAAGGAAAAACGTGATAATAGTGCAACGACTCTCGTACTTGATGGGGGTGACTTTCTGATGGGCACTCTTTTTCATTCACTTGAAGTTAAAACCGGATTTCAGCTTCAGCTTATGAAAAAAATGGGTTATGACGTTACCTGTTTTGGTAATCACGAATTTGATTTTGGTCCCGAAAAACTTGCTATGATAATAGGCAATTCTGCAAAAGGTGGTGAGATACCTGCTCTTCTGGCAGGCAACTGCAGGTTTGATGAGGATGATGCCCGTGACGATAACTTAGAAGACCTTTTAAAAAGTAATATTATTAGTAGAAAATTAATAATAACTAAAGATGGCTTAAAAATAGGATTCTTTTCTCTGTTGGGGAAGGATGCCAGTTAATGTTGCTCCAAATGCTAAACCTGTTACTTTTTCCAAACAAACTTCTTTTGCAAAAAAAATGGTAAAGGAGCTTGAAAAGGAAAACTGTGATATTATTATTTGTCTCTCTCATTCTGGTCTTTCTAAGGATAAGAATGGAGAATGGACAGGAGAGGATTATGATCTTGCCGGAAAAGTTAAAGGCATTGATATTATTATCAGTGGTCATACACATTCAAAACTTGATAAACCCCTGAGTGTAAACGGGACCATAATTGTTCAGGCTGGTGAGTATGGTGAATATGTAGGCAGGCTTGAATTGACTTATTCGGCTGAAAAACTGAGTGTTGAAGGGTATCGTCTTATTCCTGTTGATGACAGTATTTTAGGTGATGTAACCATAAACAGGCTTATAGAGGAACAAAAAGGCAAGATATCGACTGAAATTCTTACCCCTCTGGGATTAAACTACAGCAAGAGCGTAGCAGAAACTGATTTTCAACTTGAGGGTAATGAAACGGGCAATTTTAAGGATAGTAATATTGGTCCGATGATAGCTGATGCCATTCATTATTATGTTAACGCTCACAGCATAAAAGGTACAGATGTAAGTATGGTGGCTGCCGGAGTAATTCGTGATAAAATTGTACCTGGCATCCAGACTGCCCCTGACCTGTTCAGGGTTATGTCGCTTGGCTCAGGGAAAGATGATGTACCTGGCTATCCTCTTTCGCGATTATACGTAACCGGAAAGGAACTGAAGAGTATCCTTGAAATTCTTCAGGTTGCCTATAAATCGAGTCCTGATAATTATTGCTATTACTCGGGACTGAAAGTTAATTATGACCCCAAGAAGGGACTACTCCGGAAGATAAAAAGGATAGATATAGTGAAACCTGATGGTAGCTTGTTGAACGTTGACTTCTCTAAGAAAAACGGAACACTGTATTCTGTAACTGCTAATTCATACATGCTCGATTTTTTCGGAATCATTAAAAAGATGAGTTTTGGATTGATAAATGTAACACCAAAGGATGCAAACGGGACCAAAGTGACGGATATGAAAAATGCAGTTATAGATATGGATGAATCAAAAGATGGAGTACAGGAGGGAAAAGAATGGCTCGCACTGATGGAATATCTTAAAACCATGAAGGATACCAATGGTAACGGAATCCCGGATATTGATAAAAAATATGCTGTGCCGGTGAGAAGTTTCTTTTCTGTAAGTTCTAAGTAGAAGTCAGACTTTTATATTGATTTTACGCTGATGCAGGATTAATTTTTAAGCCATGAAGTGTGTTCATCTACTTGTTCAAAATTAGCCATTGCAATAGCGGCCGAGCTAATAAAACTGTGATTTAAGACCCATAAGACAGCATCCTTGTAATTAGGCGCAATATCGGGAGAGGGAGAGTATTTTCCCCCGGAACATGTTTTCATTGCAATAATTCCAATTCCTTTCCGGCCTGCTTCTGTGAGTATTGAAACGAGTTTTGTTTGATCCCATTCCGAGTACCTGCCAGTAACCGAATGTATAAATGACCCTTTATGGTTAAACGGAACCATGATCTCATCATACAGTACTTCTGAGATGTTTCTTTCAAGAAGGTTCATGTAATCATTATGTGTGGAGAAACCATGAGCTTTGATTGCTCCTGAGCTTTTCATGTCTGAAAAAAAACGCAAAGTTTCAGGATGGTAAAGTAGTTTTTCATCCTGAGCATCATGATAAAGAAGGATATCAATATAGTCGGTATTCAAAGCCTTCAGACTTGCCTCAAATTTTGATGATAAAGCATCTTTTATCTCAATAGCCCCCTTTTTACCCTTTCCTTTCGATGGAAGTTCATTTTCTTCGAGACGTATCTTTGACTGAATTACAATCTTGTTTCGCATACCTGTCAGAGCCTTGCCAACGAGTCTTTCATTATTGCCATTACCATAGGAACGGCCTGTGTCGATGAAGTTCATTCCCTTTTCTATGGCATATTTTATCAACGATTCTTCATTGGTGCGTGGTGCCCCGAAGCAGATTGGACTCACCATTATATCAGTATTCCCAATGTTACGTAGACTGGGTGTTAATAATGCAATATCAGATAAATGTCTGGATATCAGATTTATTCCCGCGATCCCTGTCAGGGTTTTAGCAAAGAATTCTTTACGGCTTATTTGTTTTTTCCCCATGAGCTGAATGGATTATCTACAATTAATCTGGTTTTCCTATTTGCAACTGTATACCCAAGTTCATACATGGTTCGGGTAATAAGTTCCATTTTTTTAAAGTCTATTTTATCAATTACGTCACGAGTAGTATGATAATCGGTATGAATGCCGGTTGTAAAATTCAGTATAGGGATATCTTTTTGTACAAAGTTGTAGTGGTCACTGCGCGCAAAAAGCTGCAGAGGATGATTTCTGCCACTAAGACTGTAATCAAAATCAAGAGTAGATTTTTTGTCAATATCGGCAGCTATAGCGAGCAAATCTTTACTCTGGTTATCTGCTATAACAAATACCGACGATTTTCCGGTCATTGGTGTTTCGGAGGTAGAATCAGCAAGCTCTTTATCCCTTCCGATCATATCCATATTAAGATCCACCACCGTTTTGTCAAGTGGAAATAAGGGATTGTCGGTATATGATTTTGACCCGTATAATCCAATCTCTTCACCTGATACCCATAAAAACATTACTGATCGTAACGGTTTTGTCTTAAGGCTCTGAAAAGCATTAGCCATTGATATCAGAGCTGCACAACCTGAGGCATTATCATCTGCACCAGTGTTTACTTTTGTACCTGAAGCTCCAATATGATCATAATGTCCCGAGAAAATAACCACCTCCTTTTTAAGATCAGGATCACTTCCTTCAAAATATCCGGCAACATTATGAAGTGTTTTATCTTCAGAAACCGATACTTCGGTTATTTTTAACTGTTTGCCCTGAATAAGGAATGAATTTGGCAGGAGTGTGGAATCTATTTTATTCTGAAGTTCCGAAAGATTATGTCCTGAGCCTTTAAGAAGTTCGTCTGCGACAGACCTGTTAATAAAGATAAGTTTTGGCATGTTTGCCATGAAAGGATTGGTTTTTTCCTCTTTACCTTTGAGTGATACCGAGGTTTTAATATAACCTGTAAATCCAGGAGCTGCTTCCTCAAATGATCTGAATCCTGATTTTGGATCTGTCACGAAAAGTATTGCTTTTGCTTTTGAATAAAGAAGGGTCGTAAGCTTTACCTGGAATCCCATATCTGAACTCCATACCGGCTCTTCAAACAGGCATTTAGTTCCATCTGCCGACATTGGAGCCCGGTTCATGATCAGAAGAATTTTTCCTTCGGTTTTAATGTTGTTGAAGTCGTTGTACTTATATTTAACTGAATTTATGCCATATCCTGCAAAAATCACCTCCCCTTCAAGTTCGAAGTCGGATGGGCCGGTTGGAATAAGTTGAAACAATGGATCTTTAATTGTTACTGTATTCACGGAATCTGTGATTATCTGTACATTGGTTTTCTCCAGATCCATCGATTTGGTGGTAACACTATATGGTTGAAAATAACTATCTCCATTAGCTGGTTTGAGTCCTGCAAGTTTTGCCTGGGATGCAATGTACTGAGCTGCAATCTCAAGCTCTGCTTCTCCATTCATCCTTCCTCTTAAGAGGGGTGATGCAAGAAATGAGATATAACTTTCCAGATCAGATGAATTTATCTGTTTTACTGATGATGAGTATTTTTGTGAATAGAGAGAACAGGGCATTAAAATTGTCAGAATAGTGACAAACAGACTGATAGTAGTTTTCTTCATAATGGTAAAGGTTGTTTCTGTTTTTAATTTATACTGTGTGTTACAAGATTAAAGTACAGTTATATACTGATTGATAAAATTATCTTATTCATAATGGAATAGAGTTCTGATCAAGAATTGTATTACGCCAAAGTTATAAAGTTTTACAGAAATATTTTCATAAGTTTACAAACTGAAAGCATAAAAATGGGTATTAGTATTTACTTCTGGATAGGATTTCATCTTTTTGTTTTTCTTATGTTAGCGCTTGATCTGGGCGTATTTCATAAGAAAATACAAAAAGTTCCTGTAAAAGAGGCTGTTATCTGGACAGTTATATGGGTAGCCCTGGCATTTGCGTTTAATGTTTTCATATATCTGGAATTCGGAAAAATACGGGCTCTTGAATTTCTTACCGGATATGTTATTGAATATTCGCTCAGCGTAGACAATATTTTTGTATTTATTCTGATTTTTAGCTACTTCGCTGTCAAAGATGAATATCAGCATAAAATTCTGTTCTGGGGTATTCTTGGTGCGCTTATAATGAGAGGTATTTTTATTATTACCGGAGTGGCACTTATCAATAGATTTCACTGGATTGTACTCATATTTGGCAGCTTTTCTGGTATATTCAGGAATACATATGCTCTTTCAAAAAGAGACAGAAGTGGATCCGGAAAAAAATGCAATAGTAAGGTTTTTTAAGAAATTTCTTCCGGTTTCAACATCAGTGCATGGCGGCAGGTTATTCATCAGACAGAACAGGAAGACCTACGCGACACCATTATTTCTGGTCCTTCTGATCATTGAATCATCTGACTTGATATTTGCTGTTGACAGTATTCCTGCCATTCTTGCAATAAGCAAGGATACATTCATTGTATATACTTCAAATATCTTTGCGATTCTGGGCTTACGGTCGCTTTACTTTGCGATTGCCGGCATCATGGGTTATTTCCGTTACCTGAAAGTCGGACTGGCTTTTGTTTTGTCATTTGTTGGATTAAAAATGCTGGTTTCTTTTTTCAATTTTGAGATTCCTATTGTACTCTCATTGTTAATAATATTAGGGCTTCTTCTTATTTCTATCCTTGCTTCACTAATAATAAAGGAAGAAAAACCAGAAAAAAATAAGTCTCCATTATCTGACGGAGACTTATAATTAATTGATTTAATAAATTCCTATCTGATTATTGAAACCACACCGGATTTTGGTTGTGATCCATTCTTTAGATCTATTATGTAGTGATAAGAATCTGTAGGCAATGGATCTCCTTTAAATGTACCATCCCATGGGTTAGCAGAAATGTTTTTAGTTCTGAACACCAGCTTTCCCCAGCGGCTGAACACACTTACTTCTGCATTTGGGAAGAGTTCAATATTCTTAATAATCCATGTATCATTATACCCGTCATTGTTAGGTGTGATAATATCAGGAATCATAAGGCAATTCTCTGAACCCTTGAAGTTTACTGTAATGTCTGCAGATTCAGCACAACCATTCATATCAGTTACAATAAGCCTGTAATTACCTGATGGTATATTTGAAAGGTTTTGCGTCGTTTCACCATCCAGCCATATAAAATTATAAGGCTTTGTTCCTCCGGTAATCGAAGTGGTTATTGACCCATCAGGTTCGCCAGGACATGAAGCATCTGTAACAACCTGATCGATTGCTATTACAGAAGGTTCATCAATCGTTACAGGAACTATTACAGTACAAAGATTAGCGTCAGTAATTGTGATATTATGCGTGCCAGCTTCAATATTGTTATAAATTCCTGAATCCTGTTTTAAACCTCCGTCCAGACTATAAGTATAAGGATTTATTCCTCCTTCACCAGATAATGTAACAGAACCATCATTTGATCCAAAGCATGATACCCCCTTATTATTAAGTATGGTAGCGCTTAACTCAGTTGCAGGCTGATTAATAATTACAGGTATATCGAATGTGCAGAGAGCAGCATCCTGTACCGTAATAACATATGAACCTGCAGTCAGCGATCCAAATGTTCCGGCCGGCTGGTAACTTCCACTACCGATTTTATACTGATATGGAGCTGTTCCACCTGAACCGGCAATGGTAATACTACCTGTATTATTTCCATAGCATAAAACATCTGTCTGTGAAATTACGGAGCCAATAACAGATGAGGCTGGTTGTGTTATGTCAACAGCTATAACAAATGTATTTAATGAGGCATCTGTAACTGTAATGATTATGAGTTCCTGCGACCAGATTATTGAAAGTGCCGGATGTCTGCATCCGTACCTGAATCCAGTCTGTACTGGTAGGGAGTTACTCCTCCGGTACCCTCAACAGTTATAGCTCCCGAAGAGGTACCAAAACATGCAACATTAGTTTGTGAGATTATTGACCCTGATAAAGCCGGGGAGGAAGGTGTAACAGTTACCTCAAAACCACACGTAATATTATTTCCTGCAGGATCAGTAACTTTATAAGATACTGAAGTTGTTCCTGTATTGAAGGTATACGTACTTATCTGATTGATTCCTGTTGCAGGTGAATTACCTGTTGTTGCTCCGGTCATCTCCCATGTAAGTGAAGAGACGGAGCAATTATCAGAAATGACAGCATCCGGAACAACTATTGTGGTGATTGTCAGACCTGCGTCTGCGGGCTGGCTGATATCCGATGGACAAGTAATTACTGGTAATTCAATGTCATTAACTGTAACGGTAAATGTACAGTCGAGACTAATATTTCCGGCAGCATCAGCAACAGTATATGTTACAGTGGTTGTTCCGACAGGGAACGTGTCTCCGGGGGAGTGCGATTTTGTCCAAACAAGAGAGCCGGCTGCGGTGCAGTTATCTGTTGCAGTTGGCTCAACCCAGGTGACTACAGCACCACAAAGACCAGCATCATTAGCCTGAACAATGTCTGAAGGACAATCACTAATAATTGGTGCCGTATTTTCAATAGCAGTGATAGTCTGTGTTATATTAGCCACATTACCACAAACATCGGTAACGCTGTATGTTCTTGTTACTATATATGGACTTATAGTAGTGCCTGAGCCACCATTATTAGCATCACTTACAAAAGCAACAACCGGAGCAGCAGTGCAGTTGTCTGTTTCATCAGTCACAACTGTTATATCAGGAGCAGGTACATCACTGATGCACTGAATATTAACTGAAGTAGGGTTGGAAGCAGTAGGAGCCTGAGTGTCATCAATATTAATTGTCTGATCGTAAGTGCTTGCATTACCACAAGCATCAGTAACGGTATATGTCCTTGTTACAACTATCGGACAAGTACCTGCTGCAGCATCACTGCTTGTTACAGCCAGGCTGGCATCAACGGTACAAGCATCAGCTATTGCCAATCCCATCCCTTCAAGAGCAGCTACTGTGGTAACGGCAGCCGGCGCATCAGCTGCGGCACAACCCTCAACTGTAGCAGGTGCTATGGCGCCTGTAATAACCGGAGCCTGAGTATCATCTATATTAATTGTCTGATCGTAAGTGCTTGCATTACCACAAGCATCAGTAACGGTATATGTCCTTGTTACAACTATAGGACATGTACCTGCTGCAGCATCACTGCTTGTTACAGCCAGGCTGGCATCAACGGTACATGCATCAGCTATTGCCAATCCCATCCCTTCAAGAGCAGCTACTGTGGTAACGGCAGCCGGAGCATCAGCTGCGGCACAACCCTCAACTGTAGTCGGTGCTATGGCGCCTGTAATAACCGGAGCCTGAGTGTCATCAATATTAATTGTCTGATCGTAAGTGCTTGCATTACCACAAGCATCAGTAACGGTATATGTCCTTGTTATAACTATAGGACAAGTACCTGCTGCAGCATCACTGCTTGTTACAGCCAGGCTGCCATCAACGGTACATGCATCAGCTATTGCCAATCCCATGCCTTCAAGAGCAGCTACTGTGGTAACGGCTGCCGGCGCATCAGCTGCGGCACAACCCTCAACTGTAGTCGGTGCTATGGCGCCTGTAATAACCGGAGCCTGAGTGTCATCAATATTAATTGTCTGATCGTAAGTGCTTGCATTACCACAAGCATCAGTAACGGTATATGTCCTTGTTACAACTATAGGACATGTACCTGCTGCAGCATCACTGCTTGTTACAGCCAGGCTGGCATCAACGGTACAAGCATCAGCTATTGCCAATCCCATCCCTTCAAGAGCAGCTACTGTGGTAACGGCAGCCGGAGCATCAGCTGCGGCACAACCCTCAACTGTAGCCGGTGCTATGGCGCCTGTAATAACCGGAGCCTGAGTGTCATCTATATTAATTGTCTGATCGTAAGTGCTTGCATTACCACAAGCATCAGTAACGGTATATGTCCTTGTTATAACTATAGGACAAGTACCTGCTGCAGCATCACTGCTTGTTACAGCCAGGCTGCCATCAACGGTACAAGCATCAGCTATTGCCAATCCCATCCCTTCAAGAGCAGCTACTGTGGTAACGGCAGCCGGAGCATCAGCTGCGGCACAACCCTCAACTGTAGTCGGTGCTATGGCGCCTGTAATAACCGGAGCCTGTGTATCATCTATATTAATTGTCTGATCGTAAGTGCTTGCATTACCACAAGCATCAGTAACGGTATATGTCCTTGTTACAACTATAGGACAAGTACCTGCTGCAGCATCACTGCTTGTTACAGCCAGGCTGGCATCAACGGTACAAGCATCAGCTATTGCCAATCCCATCCCTTCAAGAGCAGCTACTGTGGTAACGGCAGCCGGAGCATCAGCTGCGGCACAACCCTCAACTGTAGTCGGTGCTATGGCGCCTGTAATAACCGGAGCCTGTGTATCATCTATATTAATTGTCTGATCGTAAGTGCTTGCATTACCACAAGCATCAGTAACGGTATATGTCCTTGTTACAACTATAGGACATGTACCTGCTGCAGCATCACTGCTTGTTACAGCCAGGCTGGCATCAACGGTACAAGCATCAGCTATTGCCAATCCCATCCCTTCAAGAGCAGCTACTGTGGTAACGGCAGCCGGAGCATCAGCTGCGGCACAACCCTCAACTGTAGTCGGTGCTATGGCGCCTGTAATAACCGGAGCCTGTGTATCATCTATATTAATTGTCTGATCGTAAGTGCTTGCATTACCACAAGCATCAGTAACGGTATATGTCCTTGTTACAACTATAGGACAAGTACCTGCTGCAGCATCACTGCTTGTTACAGCCAGGCTGCCATCAACGGTACAAGCATCAGCTATTGCCAATCCCATCCCTTCAAGAGCAGCTACTGTGGTAACGGCAGCCGGCGCATCAGCTGCGGCACAACCCTCAACTGTAGCAGGTGCTATGGCGCCTGTAATAACCGGAGCCTGAGTGTCATCTATATTAATTGTCTGATCGTAAGTGCTTGCATTACCACAAGCATCAGTAACGGTATATGTCCTTGTTATAACTATAGGACAAGTACCTGCTGCAGCATCACTGCTTGTTACAGCCAGGCTGCCATCAACGGTACAAGCATCAGCTATTGCCAATCCCATCCCTTCAAGAGCAGCTACTGTGGTAACGGCAGCCGGCGCATCAGCTGCGGCACAACCCTCAACTGTAGTCGGTGCTATGGCGCCTGTAATAACCGGAGCCTGAGTGTCATCTATATTAATTGTCTGATCGTAAGTGCTTGCATTACCACAAGCATCAGTAACGGTATATGTCCTTGTTACAACTATCGGACATGTACCTGCTGCAGCATCACTGCTTGTTACAGCCAGGCTGGCATCAACGGTACAAGCATCAGCTATTGCCAATCCCATCCCTTCAAGAGCAGCTACTGTGGTAACGGCAGCCGGCGCATCAGCTGCGGCACAACCCTCAACTGTAGTCGGTGCTATGGCGCCTGTAATAACCGGAGCCTGTGTATCATCTATATTAATTGTCTGATCGTAAGTGCTTGCATTACCACAAGCATCAGTAACGGTATATGTCCTTGTTACAACTATAGGACATGTACCTGCTGCAGCATCACTGCTTGTTACAGCCAGGCTGCCATCAACGGTACAAGCATCAGCTATTGCCAATCCCATCCCTTCAAGAGCAGCTACTGTGGTAACGGCAGCCGGAGCATCAGCTGCGGCACAACCCTCAACTGTAGTCGGTGCTATGGCGCCTGTAATAACCGGAGCCTGAGTGTCATCTATATTAATTGTCTGATCGTAAGTGCTTGCATTACCACAAGCATCAGTAACGGTATATGTCCTTGTTATAACTATAGGACAAGTACCTGCTGCAGCATCACTGCTTGTTACAGCCAGGCTGCCATCAACGGTACAAGCATCAGCTATTGCCAATCCCATCCCTTCAAGAGCAGCTACTGTGGTAACGGCAGCCGGAGCATCAGCTGCGGCACAACCCTCAACTGTAGTCGGTGCTATGGCGCCTGTAATAACCGGAGCCTGAGTGTCATCTATATTAATTGTCTGATCGTAAGTGCTTGCATTACCACAAGCATCAGTAACGGTATATGTCCTTGTTATAACTATAGGACAAGTACCTGCTGCAGCATCACTGCTTGTTACAGCCAGGCTGCCATCAACGGTACAAGCATCAGCTATTGCCAATCCCATCCCTTCAAGAGCAGCTACTGTGGTAACGGCAGCCGGAGCATCAGCTGCGGCACAACCCTCAACTGTAGTCGGTGCTATGGCGCCTGTAATAACCGGAGCCTGAGTGTCATCAATATTAATTGTCTGATCGTAAGTGCTTGCATTACCACAAGCATCAGTAACGGTATATGTCCTTGTTATAACTATAGGACAAGTACCTGCTGCAGCATCACTGCTTGTTACAGCCAGGCTGGCATCAACGGTACAAGCATCAGCTATTGCCAATCCCATCCCTTCAAGAGCAGCTACTGTGGTAACGGCAGCCGGCGCATCAGCTGCGGCACAACCCTCAACTGTAGTAGGTGCTATGGCGCCTGTAATAACCGGAGCCTGTGTGTCATCTATATTAATTGTCTGATCGTAAGTGCTTGCATTACCACAAGCATCAGTAACGGTATATGTCCTTGTTATAACTATAGGACAAGTACCTGCTGCAGCATCACTGCTTGTTACAGCCAGGCTGGCATCAACGGTACAAGCATCAGCTATTGCCAATCCCATCCCTTCAAGAGCAGCTACTGTGGTAACGGCAGCCGGCGCATCAGCTGCGGCACAACCCTCAACTGTAGTCGGTGCTATGGCGCCTGTAATAACCGGAGCAGTATTATCAATTGAAGTAATAGCCTGGGTGCATGTAGAAATATTCCCACTTAAGTCAGCTATCTGATATGTTCTTGTTACAATATATGGACTTCCAGTACATCCTGCACCGCCATTATTAGCATCACTGACAAAAGAAAATGTAGAAGAAGATAAACCACAATTATCAACAGCACTTCCTCCTGCTCCTGTAAATGCAGCATAATCTGCATAAGGTGTTGGGACATCGGTAATACACTGTACTGATAATGGTCCGGGGCAGGTAATGACAGGTGTAATGATATCAGCTATTGTCGTAATAGTTACAGGTACTGTTGAAGTACAATTATTTGCATCTCTGACTGTAATAACATAGGAGCCTGTCGAAAGTGTTCCGAATGTTCCGGAACTCTGGAAAGTTCCGGCATCAAGTTTATATTCATAAAGAGGTGTTCCTCCTGATCCTGTTACTGTTACACTTCCATTATTTCCTCCTGCGCAGGAAACATTCGTTTGTGCTGAAATACTTCCGCTAAGGGCTGCAGCAGGTTGGGTAATAACAACAGAACTATTAACAAAGTCACCGGTAAAATCAGTCACCTTCAGATTATAAGTACCTGAAAGGAGATTTGTGATGTTGCTATTCACGGATGCGAAACCTCCTGGCCCTGTCCAGAGGTAGGAGTAAGGAGCAGTACCTCCATAAGGCACAGCATTGGCTGTCCCATTCTTAAGTCCGAAACATGTCACATTTGTGCTTGTAATATTTACGCCCAAAGGAGCACAGTTGATACATAAGGAGAAGGATCCGCTTGTAAGATCATCATCAACAGAAATATAATAATCCTGACCTGCTGTAAGTGTGTTCATCTGGAGAGACAATACACCCTGGGTAGTTACCCACTTTGCACAGCCTATCTGAACACCTAAAGAGTTCCAGAGAGCAAACTGTTGACGGGCCATGGTTCCAAATCCACCTCCAGTATTAACACTAATCTTAACAAAGTTGGTCAGTGCATTAAACATAAACCAAACATTCTTGTTATTGGTGCCGCTCCAGCAACTTCCCATACTTTCATCAGCAGTTGCATAGGTATTGTCATAAGCTGCATCAGACGAGCACCAGCTGTTTGTATTAGCAATGAACAGTGCTCCTGCCTTAAAGTCATAATCGACTATATCAGTCAGGCACAAACTGAATGTCCCGGGAGTATTATCATCGTCAACAGATATATAATAATCCTGTCCTATATTTAGAGAATTGGTTTGTAATGTAACAATTCCCTGATAAGATATCCATTTTGAACAAGTTATCTGGTTCCCCAGGGCATCCCATAATGCAACCTGTTGACGAGACATTGAACCATAACCACCGCCAGTTTTAACACTTACCTTAATAAATGTTTCTGAAGCATTGAAGGTGAACCAAACATTTTTATTGATGGTTCCACCCCAGCAACTTCCCATAATCTCATCATCTGTTGCAAAAATATTATCAAATTCAGCATCGGAAGAGCACCAGTTAGTTGGTACTGTTTTAGCGCCACCTTTATAATCGTATGTTATTTGATCATCAAGACATATGCTAAAGGTTCCTGATGTATTATCATCATCAACAGAAATATAGTAGTCTTGTCCTTGGGTTAAGCTGTTTGTTTGTAGTGTTATAGTGCCTTGTGTGTTAATCCAGCGTGCACAGCCAATTTGTGTGGTACCTGTTGCGTCCCAGAGAGCAACCTGTTGGCGTCGCATACTACCATATCCGTCACCTGTTTTTACATCAACTTTCATGAATGTGGTTAGTGCAGTAAATTTGAACCAAACATTTTTGTTGATTGTCCCGGACCAACAGCTACCCATGTTCTTATCTTCAGTAGCGAAGGTATTATCAAATTCTGCATCAGACGAGCACCAGTTAGTTGCTACAATTTTTGCACCTTCCATATAGTCATAGTCAATCTGGTCATTTAAGCAGAGACTGAATGTTCCGGATGTATTATCATCGTCAACAGATATTAAATAATCCTGTCCAATAGTCAATCCATTGGTCTGGAGAGTAACGGTACCCTGGGTAGTAATCCAGCTTGCGCAACCTATCTGTGTGGTCCCGGTAGCATCCCACAGGGCTACTTGCTGGCGAGTCATACTACCATATCCGCCACCGGTTATTACATCCACTTTCATATAAGTTGTAAGAGCCGTAAATTTGAACCATACATTTTTATTCGTGGTTCCTGACCAGCAGCTTCCCATGCTCTCATCATCTGTTGCAAATATATTATCGAATTCTGCATCAGACGAGCACCAATTAGTTGCAACAATCTTAGCCCCTGCTAAATAATCATAATCAACAATGTCAGTAAGACAAATACTGAAAGTCCCTGATGCATTATCATCATCAACAGATATTAAGTAATCCTGTCCGATAGTCAATCCATCGGTTTGGAGAGTAACTGTCCCCTGGGTTGTAATCCAGCGTGCACAACCTAACTGAATGGTCCCTGTAGCGTCCCAGAGAGCAACCTGTTGACGACGCATACTTCCATATCCGTCCCCTGTTTTAACATCCACTTTAATGAAGGGAGTAAGAGCAGTAAATTTAAACCATACATTTTTATTTATGGTTCCTGTCCAGCAGCTTCCCATACTCTCATCATCCGTTGCAAAGATATTGTCGAATTCAGCATCCGATGAGCACCAGTTTGTAGGTACTACAAGTGCCCCGGACATATAGTCATAGTTCACCTGATCATCAAGACAGATACTAAAGGTTCCTGAAGTATTATCATCATCAACTGAAATATAGTAATCATCTCCTGGAGTTAAACCTATTGTCTGAAGAGTTACTGTTCCCTGGCTGGTAACCCATCGTGCACAACCTATCTGATTACCAATATCATCCCAAATTGCAAATTGTTGACGAACCATTGATCCATAACCTCCGCCAGTAGTAACTGAGACCTTCATAAAAGAAGTAATGGCTTTAAATGTAAACCATACATTTTTATTGACAGTCCCACTCCAGCATGATGCCATGCTTTCATCGTCAGTGGCATAGATATTATCATATTCAGCATCATCTGAGCACCAATTAGTCAGAACAGATATTGCCCCTGCTTTGTAATCATAATCAACCTGGTCATCTAAACATAAACTGAAAGTACCGGAAGTATTGTCATCATCAACAGATATCCAGTATGTTTCTCCAATAGTAAGATTATTGGTTTTTAGTGGTACTGTTCCCTGTCCTGTAATCCATTTTGCACAACCTATCTGATTGCCAGATCCATCCCATAGAGCAACCTGCTGACGGACCATTGTTCCCTGGCCTCCACCAGTAATGACAGAAACATTAATAAACGTTGTTGTGGCAATAAATTTGAACCAAACATTTTTATTTGTTGTTCCCGTCCAGCAGCTTCCCATGCTCTCATCATCTGTGGCAAATATATTATCATATGCAGCATCAGTTGAGCACCAGCTTGTTGGTACTGTAATTGCTCCATCCTTAAAGTCGTAGTCTATCTGGTCATCGAGACAGAGGCTAAATGTTCCTGAAGTATAGTCATCATCAACGGATATCCAATAATCCTGACCTGCAGTTAATCCTAAGGTTTGTAATGTTACAGTTCCCTGTCCTGTTACCCATTTGGCACAACCAACCTGAGTGCCGGCATTATTCCAAAGAGCAACCTGTTGCCTGACCATCGTTCCCTGGCCACCACCTGTAATGACAGAAACCTTCATGAAAGAAGTAAGAGCAGTAAATCTGAACCATACATTTTTATTAACACTTCCACTCCAGCAGCTACCCATACTTTCATCATCAGTGGCAAATATATTATCATATGCAGCATCAGAAGAGCACCAATTTGTAGGAACAACTATTGCTCCATTTTTATAGTCGTAATCTACGGCATCGTCAATACAAAGTGTAAATGTTCCGGAAGTATTTGCATCATCTACTGATATCCAATACCAGTCACCCGGAGTTAATGCATCTGACTGCATTACTACTGTACCGGTGCCTGTCACCCATCTTGAGCAACCAATCTGTCCACCTGTGCCATCCCAAAGGGCTACCTGTTGACGGACCATTGAGCCATAGCCGGCACCTGTTTTTATTTGTACCTTAATCTGATCTGTTGTAGCCTGGAACTTGAACCATTTATTGTTATATACACCTGCAGTCCAGCATGATCCGGATTTTGTATCTGACAATGAACCGACATTGGTAAATCCTGCAGCAGGAGAACACCAGTTATTCAGATCAGTTAATTCATAAGCGCCTGAGGGGTAAGTGTATATATTATTATCATCAATACACAGGCTGAAAGTGCCGCTTATATTGTTATCATCAACAGATATCCAATACCAGTCGTTAATTGTTAATCCATTAACAGTCAGAGGTAATGAACCCTGTCCGGAGAGAGGTCCGGTACAACCTATCTGAGTATTTGTTGCATCAAAGATGGCAATTTGCTGATCGCTCATTGATCCAAAGTTTCCGCCAGTGGTTACTGTTGCAGTGACGCTTGAGTTAAGAGCCTGAAACTTGAACCATACATTTCTTTTATTAACACCGCCACCAAAACAACTTCCTGCAATACCATCGGGAGTTGCAATGCTGTTGGTATACTTAGCATCTGGTGAACACCAGCTGTTGAAATCATTTAATATATAAGCATTTACATAATTATCGTTTGGAATCGTTGATGTGGCGCATAGAGTGAAGCTTCCCTCATATCCGGTGCCCACATAATTATCTACTGAGATATAGTAGGTGTTTCCTGAAATAAGAGCTGTAGAAGAAAGTTCAACATCTGAATTATCAGTAGTATACAGATTACAAGCCACCGGAGCCATTGAAGCATCCCATAGAGCGACTAAAGGTCTTCTCAAAGTACCTTCTTCATTTGTTGTTCGGACCTGAACACTTATTGCAGAACCATTAGCCTGAAACTTAAACCATCGGTTGTAATTTGGGCCATTTGGCCAGCAGGTTCCTTTTATCTCATCCGCAGATGCCCCAACTGTAGAAAATTCAGCATTTGTTGAGCACCAACCATTAAGATCGGAAAGTTCAATTGCCCCGTCCTTAAAGTTGTAGCTTAATTTATCATCAACACAAAGCGAAAATGTACCACGATACCCTGTTCCTGTATAATTATCAACAGATATATAATACCAGTCACCCTCAACCAGTCCAGATGTAACTATTTCAAGGTTACTATATTGAGAAGTATATCTGGAGCAGCCTATCTCATTATTCGATTCATCCCACAGCGACATGAAAGGATATTGAATTGTTCCATCCACACCACCGGTTTTCATCTGTATAGAAGCAATACCAGATGCCGTAGCCTGAAACTTGAACCAGCGATTATAATTTGGGCCATTACTCCAACATGCACCCTTAAGTTCATCTCCGGTAGCACCTATTGTGCTATATGCAGCGGCTGATGAACACCAATCATTTATAACAGGAATCTCTATAGCTCCAGCTTTAAGATCATAATTTATTGAAGCATCAATGCATAACGTAAATGTTCCTCTGTAACCGGTCCCGACATAATTATCGACGGAGATAAGATACGAGGCACCAGGTGTAAGACCGTCTGCAACGATTTCTAAATCACTATATTGAGAAGAATATCTTGCGCATCCTAATTGAGTTGTTCCATCTTCATCCCAGAGAGCCATAAACGGATTCTGAAGTGTTCCTTCCGAGCCTCCGGTCTTTAGTTGAATTGTTACCGAGCTGGTTGCAGTGGCCTGAAATTTGAACCATCTGTTATAGTTAGGACCGTTGCTCCAGCATGAACCTTTAAGTTCATCACCTGTGGCGTCGATAGTAGAATATGCTGCTTCCGGGGAACAAAAATTGTTTATATCGGGTATTTCAATTGCCCCTGCCTTCAGATCGTAGTTTATAGTCTGGTCAATACACAATGAGAATGTACCTCTGTATCCAGTTCCAATATAATTATCAACTGAAACATAATACCATTCACCCTCAGTTAATCCTTGTGCAACTATTTCAATATCGCTATAAGTTGAGGAGTATCTTGCACATCCTAATTGAGTGTTAGAAGCATCCCATAATGCCATAAAGGGGTTACGAAGCGTACCTTCGGCACCTCCTGTCTTTAATTTAATAGTTGCAACTCCTGTGGAAGTAGCTTTAAACTTGAACCAGCGATTATAATTGGGTCCGTTGCTCCAGCAGGAACCTTTAAGTTCATCGGGAGTTGCTCCAACAGTTGTAAATGCTGCGTCTGGTGAGCAAAAATTGTTTATGTCGGAAATCTCATAAGCGCCTGATTTTAAGTCATAATTAATAGATTCATCAACGCAAAGAGTAAATGTTCCTCTGTAACCTGTATTGTTGCTGTTATCCACAGAAATATAATACCATTCATCCGGAGTTAACCCATCTGTGACTATTTCAATATCACTATATTGAGAGGAGTTAGTGGCGCACCCTAGCTGAGTATTTGTAGCATCCCATAAAGCCAAAAAAGGATACTGAAGGGTTCCTTCTGCTGCTCCTGTTTTAAGTTGTATTGTAGCTCTCCCTGAAGCTGTGGCCTTAAATTTAAACCATCGGTTAAAGTTCGGACCATTGTTCCAGCACGTGCCCTTAATTTCATCAGGTGTTGCCCCAAGTGTTGTGTACTCTGCATCAGAAGAGCACCAGTTTACAATTGAAGGAATGGTAACAGCACCTGCTTTTAAATCGTAATTTATTGTTTCATCGATACATAGGGAGAATGTACCCCTATATCCGGTGTTTGCACTATTATCAACGGAAACATAATACCATTCAAATGGCGTTAATCCTTCCGCAACAATGTCTAAATCACTATATTGTGATGAATATCTTGCACATCCTAATTGATTATTTGAAGCATCCCACAAGGCCAGGAATGGATATTGAAGAGTACCTTCTGCAGCACCTGTCTTTAATTGAATTGTTGCAACTCCTGTAGCAGTTGCCTGAAACTTGAACCATCGGTTATAGTTAGGGCCGTTGTTCCAGCATGAACCTTTAAGCTGATCAGGAGTTGCTCCTATAGTAGTATAGGCGGCGTCAGGTGAACAGAAACCTGCAATATTACTAATCTCAATTGCTCCTGCTTTCAGATCATAGTTTATTGATTCATCTATACACAGTGAAAAGGTGCCACGTTGACTTGTATTGTTATTATTGTCAACAGATATGTAATACCATTCCCCGTCAGTCAGTCCCTCTGTGACTATATCAATATCACTATATTGCGAGGAGTATGTTGCGCATCCGATTTGAGCGTTTGAAGCATCCCAGAGCGCCATAAATGGATACTGGATTGTTCCTTCCACTCCTCCGGTTTTAAGTTGAATATGGGCAATGCCTGATGCTGTAGCCTGAAACTTAAACCATCGGTTAAAGTTTGGACCATTGTTCCAGCATGAACCTTTTTGTTCATCAGGAGTGGCACCAATTGTAGTATATTCTGCATCCGCAGAACACCAGTTTACGATGGAAGGAATGGTAACAGCACCTGCTTTTAAATCATAATTTATTGTTTCATCAATACAAAGTGAGAAGGTACCTCTATAGCCTGTTCCGGAATAATTATCAACAGAAATATAATACCACTCCAATGGAGTTAATCCTTCTGTGACTATGACTATATCATCATATTGTAATGAATATCTTGCGCATCCGAGTTGATTGTTTGCATCATCCCACAAAGCCATAAAAGGATACTGAAGAGTCCCTTCAGCGCCTCCGGTTTTTAATTGAATTGTGGCAACGCCTGTAGCACTTGCCTGAAATTTAAACCAGCGGTTATAGTTAGGGCCATTAGGCCAGCATGAGCCCTTTAATTCATCACCTGTTGCACCTAAAGTGGTAAACTGACCATCAGTAGAGCACCATGCATTTATACTTGGAATAACTACTGCACCTGCTTTTAAATCATAATCTATTGTTTCATCAACACAGAGTGTAAAAGTACCCCGATATCCTGTGCCGGAATAGTTGTCGACAGATATATAATACCATTCTCCTTCGGTTAGTCCCTGTGCAACGATTTCTAAATCACTGTATTGAGATGAATAGGTGGCACATCCGAGCTGTGTATTAGCTGCGTCCCATAAAGCAAGGAATGGATTCTGAATAGTACCTTCCGCACCCCCTGTTTTAAGAGTAATTTTAGCATTTCCTGTGGAGGTAGCCTGGAATTTAAACCATCTGTTATAATTAGGTCCGTTGTTCCAGCATGATCCCTTTAACTGATCAGCTGTTGCCCCGACTGTCGAGTACTCACCGTCAGCCGAGCACCAGTTAGATATGGATGGTATTGTAATTGCACCATCCTTAAGGTCATAATTTATTGATTCATCAACACAGAGTGTAAAAGTACCCCGGTATCCTGTACCGACATAGTTATCGACAGAGATATAATACCAGTTTCCAATTGTAAGATCTGATGTAACTATGTCAATATCACTGTATTGAGATGAGTAAACAGCACAGCCAAGCTGAATGTTTGAAGCATCAAACAATGCAAGGAAGGGATGTTGAAGTGTTCCTTCTGCACCACCAGTCTTCAGTTGAATATGTATATCCGTGCTTGTGGCCTGAAACTTAAACCACCTGTTATAGTTCGGACCGTTTGGCCAGCATGAACCTTTTATTTCATCTGCAGTTGCACCTACAGTAGTAAACTGTGCATTTCCTGAACACCATGCAACAGTACTTGTAATTAATTTTGCACCTGCTTTCTGATCGTAGTTTGAAACTATTGTATTCTGTGAAGTGAAGTTGGTACAGAGTCCGTCTGAATATGTATAGGTAATACTATGAGTACCTTCCCCTGCTGTTGATGGTGTAAAAGTTATTCCTGAGATACCTGGTCCGGAAAATACGCCACCCAGGGGATTGCCTATAAGTATTGATGCAGGGTCACTTAAATCATATTCTGGGTTAAGACCGGAAAATGAAAC
>CAVUJY010000004.1:0-229860 GCA_963741935.1 uncultured Bacteroidales bacterium
CGCCGTTCGCCGTTAGTCGTATGCCGTTATTCCACCAGCCCGTTCTTCAGGCAATAATGTGTAATTTCCGAGTTATTCTTCATACCCATTTTCTGCATAATTCTGGAGCGGTATGTACTTACCGTTTTGGCTGAAATAAACAATTCTCTTCCGATTTCATTCAGAGGCTTTCCTTCTGCAATTTTTAATAATATTTGAAATTCTCGTTCAGAAAGCTTTTCATGGAGAAGCTTTGAGTAATCTTCTCCAAAACTATCGGCGATACTTTCAGCAAGGGATGTTGTTATATACCTGCCTCCATCATTTATTCTTTTTATGGCTGTGATGAGTTCTTCCGACGCTGTGTCTTTCGTAAGATAACCGGAAGCTCCGGTCTTCATAGCTCTTATTGCATATTGTTCCTGGGGATGCATACTGAGCATGAGAATCTTGGTTGAGGGTAGTTTTTTTATGATAGTCTGAAGTACCTCTATTCCTGAAATATCAGGAAGGGAAATATCAAGAAGAATAATATCATAACTGCCTGAAGCGACTTTAAGTATGGCTTCATTTCCATCTTTCGCTTCATCAATTTCAGTGATATCAGGAAGCCGTTTTAAAATTTCCATAAGACCTTCCCTTACAATTTTATGATCGTCAGTGATTAGAATCTTCACGGATCAGACATTTGGTATTGAGTTAAAGGTAAGATTTTTTACTATTATCCGAGTCAAGATCTGGAGATTTCTTCCTTAATATCCATGCAGAAAATCATATGTGTTCATAATGGATTAATAGCCAGCGCAATGTGATTTTAAGATTACTGGATTCTTGCTAATGGCAAGATTATTTATAAGCTTAATTGGAGACAATTAATCACAAAGTCTTTAAGATTGTAGAACACGATTTCAATTTATAGAAAACATATATTGCAATTTGATTTAGGTTTGCCCCGGCAGGGGCATAATATTTTAAGGCAGGGCAACGCCCTGCTTATTAAGATACAACACATTTTTAGCCCCGTAGAGGGCGAAATATTTTTATATCGCCCGCTTCAGGGCTCTTTTTATTCTGTTGAGGATCTACGCCGGGCTTAGCCCGACGTTAAAATATCAAAGGCCTACGGCCTTTTTACACGGATATGGTGACATCAAAAACCTGATCGTGACCTGGTTGTCATAATGTTCTTGCGTCATTCTTAATCCCTCTGTGCCTGATAAAAATCTTGTGGAAAATTTAGAATTAGTCTGTCGCCCGCTTCGCTTTTATTCAGGTTTTATCCGGAATAGTCAACCTGATTGTGGTTCCATGGTTTGATTCTGATTCGATAGTAAGATTTCCTCCGATTTCTTTTGCACGTTCCTTCATATTCAAAAGGCCGAAAGATTTGGTTTTTTTCTGGTCAGTTGAAGGTAATCCCATTCCATTATCCGTTACTTCAAGAATTATAGCCTCATGTTTTTTAGAAAATGATATTTCTACATTTTCTGCTTTCGAATGTCTTGCTATGTTAGTCAGAGATTCCTGAAGAATCCTGAATATTACAAGTTCATGATCCTTTTCCAGAGTAATATTTTTATCAATGTTAAGTTTCATTTTTATACCCGTTCTCTCCTTGTATTCTGTTGTATACCATTCAATTGCGGTAATAAGTCCCAGGTCGTCAAGAATATGAGGCCTTAGTTCTGAGGTCAGTCGTTTGACAGTACCAATTGATTCACTGACCAGAGTTGAGATCTTTTCTATTTTCTGTTTCAGACTTTTTTTATCATCAATACTCAATTTCAGGGTCCCCAGATCAATTTTTACAGCTGTAAGAGCCTGTCCGAGTTCATCATGCAGTTCCCTTGCAATCAATCGTCTTTCTTCTTCCCTGATTTTTTGAAGGTATAGATTTAATTCTTCAAGCTGTTTTTTTGACCGGTCCAGTTCAAATTCTCTTTCCTTGATCTCTGTTATATCTCTTGCTGAAGAGATAGCTCCTACAACATTGCCGGCAGAATCTTTTAATCCTCTGCAACTCCAGGCAAGTAGCCTTGTTTTTCCATCTTTTCTTTTTTGCCAGCTTTCAATATTATAAAGTGCTTTCATCTCCCTCAAAAATTGGTTCTAATTTCGGAATAAAGAGTTTGATTCCCATCAAAATAAAAATCAGCACTCTTTCCAATTACATCTCTGCCAAAGAAATCATAGCCAGCCTCATTAGCCCATGTATATATCATTTCATTGTTTACTTCCATAAGAATGTCGGGTATGGCTCCAAGCAGCGCCCTGTTTCTGTTTAGTATTTCGAGTCGGGCATCCTCCGATTTTTTTTGCTGAGTAAGATCAGTTACTACCCCAATTATCATCTTTTTATCACTGGAAAGGAACGAAGAAGCTGAAAGGTAGCGGTTGTTAAACCTGAAGGGAAACGATGTCATTGAATTGCCTGTAATTGTATCAGCAAAAGCCTTGAGCAGATCCAAAGCTTCTGATACCGCTTAGTGCTTCCCGGGCAAGTATCTTTAACGTTTCTGTTTATAAGCTTTTCTTTCGGATAACCCAAAAGTGACTCTCAAATGCCGGGTTGACATCTAATATTTTACCTTTGTGATGACATATATATCAGTCCGCTTCCTACTGATTCGAAAATAGTCCTGAACTTCGCTTCATTCTCAATAAGACTTTTCTCAAGGATCCGCCGCTCAGTAACATCATCAAAAAGTGTAGCAAACTTATTTTTTTCAGGACTAAATGCAAATATCCTGTAATACCGGTTAAGTTCTCTGGAAAAATGCTCAAATTCTCTCTGTTTCATTTCAAGAGCAACCTTTCCGTATTCTTTAATAAAGAATTGCTCGGTATTTGGCATAATTTCCATCACTCTCTTCCCTATAATCTCCTCTGATCTTAATCCTGTAAGCCGTTCAAAGGCAGGATTTACCTCCACAAACCTGTAGTCAACAGGTTTACCTTGTTTATCACAGATTATTTCATGCAAGGCAAACCCCTCCTGCATACTTGAAAAAAGAGACCTGTATTTTGATTCACTTTCTCTTAGATCTTTTTCAGTTGATCTCCTTATTTCAACCTCATCACGAAGGTCTTCCATAAGATTAAGTGAAGCTATTCTGCTGCGTTCAAGCCTGTCGAAAGCCTGAAACAGACTTTTTTCAGTCTTTTTTTGTTCTTTAAGTTTATTTTCAAGTTCCCTGGTGTTTCGATTATTAAGAATTGCCAGTGATTTCTTATCGGATCTTAAAATATCTTCAGATCTCCTTTATTCTGAGCATTGCATTTAACTGAGCAATGAATTCCGATTCATCTACAGGTTTTGTGAGAAAGGTATCAGCTCCGGCATTAAGTGCTTTTATACGTGATTCTTTATCTGAGATACCTGCAGTTATCATGATAACAGGAATATGCTTAATCTTGTCATCATGTTTAATTGTTGAGCAGACTTCATATCCGTCCATTTCTGGCATGACAATATCAAGAAAAATGACATCTGGTAATTCCGAATGAATTTTTTCAATTCCTTCGCGTCCGCTCAGGGCCTTAATAAAGGTTGATCCAGGGAATGTTTCATAAAGCAGAGCCTCCAGCACGACAAGGTTGTCAGGGTTATTATCAATTGCAAGAAATTTTGCCATTATTATGTGACTAATAATTAGTGAGCAAAAAGCAATATGCCTTTATTGGGTTCATAGTTTAATTATTTTACGATCCGGTACCTTGGGTTTTTCTCCCAGTTTTTCAAGTAAATCATTTATCTCTTTTTTAAGTTCCACCATTTTAAGCTCCCTGTCAACAGTCAGAGAGTTAAATCGTTCCAGTTCATTAAGTTTTTGTTTAAGTATCGCCTGATTTGAAAGGAGTTCTGATTCTATTAATATTCTTTTTGTTATGTCAATTTGTTCAGCTTCGAAAAACAGGAGATTTCCTTTTTCATCTTTGATTTCCTTTGCTACCACACAAAACATAAAAAATTTCTCCGTTTCTTTTCCTGACCATGAATTCTGTTGGTTCCATGGAGCCTTTCTCGTTCAACAATTTAAGTACTTTCTTTCTTTCCTCAGGGCTCGCATATAATTGTGCCACTGAACTGACTGTTTTAAGCATTTCTTCAGGATTTTCATAACCATACATCTTCGCATACGCATTATTAACCCTTTTAAATCTTCCATCAGGAAAAGTTTGCGAGACACCCATGATTGAATTCTCGAAAAGACTTCTGTACTCTTCTTCTGATTTCTTAAGTCTGATCTCTGTTTCTTTGGTCTCGGTAATATCGTAATTAACTCCAATCATTCTTATAGCATTTCCCTTGTCATCCCGGAAAACATTTCCAAATGATTTGATATATCTGACAGATCCATCTTTCAATATGATCCTGAATTCAGTATCGTAATCCTTTTCTCCATGACGTGCTTTTTCTGCATTAATATTACTTTTCAATTCTTATCATCAGGATGAATAGCATCGGACCCATGTTTCATATGCACCCGAAAAATCTTCTCTTGAACGACCATAAATCTCGTACATATTTTCATCCCAAATGAGGACATTGTTCACGATATCCCAGTCCCAGATCCCTATTTTTGCTGCATTTGCAGCTAATGATATTCTTTCATGAAGGAGCTTAATTTTTTTTCAGCCTTTTTCCGTCTTAACGCAGACGCTGTAAGAAAAACAAAGTTCTCCAGTATATCTTTCGGAGGATCTGGTTGATCCTTTTTCATACCTACTACTGATGTTCCAAAAAGATTTCCATCGATAATGAATGCCATCCCAATAAAACGGTCGATATTCAATGCAGATTGGATTAAGGAACTAATCCTTTTTGGCACAACACCAAAACTGACTTCATGAATAGTTTTTCTGATACCTATTAACTCCTGGGTTATTACTTTATATGTCTCCTCATCTACAATTGATTCGATATTATTTATTTTATCTCCAAGGATCGAGTTGGCTGTTTTTAGTAACCCTGGCTTTAATTCTATATGTTTAACAATAAGGGCCCTGGATTTTTCATCAAATTCAGTGAAAGTAGATACTTCTGCTCCTGTGAGATTTTTTAGCTCCCTGCAAATGAATGCATCCATATTTTCATTATATTCAAGCTTAGATAAATCCAATGAATATTGGTTCAGTTTTGCAAGAAGATTGCTATGTTTTGTCAATTCAATTTCTGACTTTCTTCTGTCAGTTATATCACGGTTTATCTCAAGAGTTCCAATAATTTGCTCTCCATTTTTGATCGGATTTATTGATATGTCATAATGCCTGATATCCCCTTTGCCAAAATCCCATTTAAATTCACCTCTGTAGGGAGTACCGTTAATTACATCACCTAATATTTTCTCCCAGTGTTTCCTTTCTTTATGAGTAAGAGCTAGGGTAGTATTTAAATCAGGTACTGCTTCTGTTCCTGATATTTTTTTGAATACACGTTTAAAGGAATCATTAAAGGCAACCAGGCAATTCTTCAAATCGCGATACGCAATAAGATCCTCCGATGTCTCTAAAATGGCAGTAAGATTTGCATTATTTTCAAGAATCTTATTTTGTGCGTTTTTACGCTCGGTAATATCTCTTGCAATACTTAAAATTGCATTTTCCCCATTATAAAATATAATACCTGAAGATACCTCTACCGGAAATATTCTCCCATCTTTTGCCTTATGTGATGTCTCAAAAATCTGTTGTTTATCCAGTGGCATTGATTTGACAAGAGCCTGAATATTTTCTTTCTTCAGAGTGGAGTCAATGCCAAAAAGTCCCAGAGAAATTAATTCTTCTCTGGAATAACCTAAAACCTCCGTTGCAGTTTTGTTTACATCAATAAGATTCCCGTTCAAATTGATTACCCAGGCCGTATCACGCATGCCGTCAATTAATTCCCTGTATTTTTGTTCACTTGCCTGAAGTTTTTGCTCAGCAAGTTTGTTGCTGGTAATATCTCTGATTACACCCAAAGTGTGTGGCTCATTTTCGAATATCAGCTTGTTGACATTAATTGAAATTACGAATATTTCACCTCCTTTTCTCCTGCATAATATTTCATAATCTTTTAAAGTGTTGTTTCTTGTGAACTCAGCAACCATCTTTTTTCTTGAATCAGGATCAGCAAAAAGGTTTAGTTGAAGAGAGGTTTTGCCGATTGTCTCCTCGCGTGTATAGCCAAATACATCTTTAAAGGCATCGTTTACTTCAACAAACAAACCTTCTTCCTCGGTTGCAATATACATAACATCGCTGCTGTTCATAAAGGATAACCTGAACTTCTCTTCGCTCTTCAACAACTTATTCTCCGCTATCTTACGTTCTGATATTTCACGGGTAACACCTGTAAAACCTACAAGTACCATTATTATCCCTGAGAGGACTGGATGATACTTCAATAGGGATCTTCGTGCCGCTCGGCTGCGACCATTTCATATTCGAAATAGCTTAAGCTGTTTTCATTTTTTTGATTTATGCGATGTCGTATATTTTCTGCAGCCGATTCATGATATTCTTTCGCAATAAACTGTAAAATTGATTTGCCAATCAAATAATCAACGTCATAGCCGAGAATTCTTTTTACTGAAGGACTGATGTAAGTTATTTTTGTTTCTGTATCTATAGACCATACGATATCGGTAATATTTTCATGTATAATTCTTAATATTGATTCACTCTCAGCCAGGGCATCCTCTGTTTTCTTCTTTTCAGTGATATCAAGCATGGTAACAGCGACCTCATAAGGTTTTTTCTCCTTCTCTTTAAATTTTGGTACTGCATTTACTATCATCCATGTATAGCTTTCATTTTTTTGATTGAAAACACCAATTACCTTATCTGTAACAGGTCTCCCCGATGAAAGAGCAATCATTGAAGGGTGTTCCTCTGGTTTCAGTAAGATTCCTTTATCATTTATAACCTTCCATTCAACATGATATGCTGTTCTCCCCATAAATTCTTCCCTGGTGAGTCCAAACATTTTGAGTAGCGGCAGGATTGACATCAATAAGTGATCCGTCAGAAGTTTGATAGAACACTCCATGGCTCATTGATTCAAAGAGATAACGGTACTTTTCTTCACTCTCCGATAGAGCTTTGTTACTTTCGAGCTCATCAAGTCTTTTCTCTCCAATTTTAACGACTATATCAGTAAAATTTTTTATCAGAGAATGAAATAATTCCATCTTCTCTTTGGATATTACAGGAGCTGATAATACAGCCTCGAGGTAAGCTTTTTCTTCAAATCCATATTTTTTCGCCTGAATCTTGAAATAATCAAGATCAGGTTTCTCAAGAAAGAACTGACCTGTAAAGAAATTTGCCAGATGTCTGCCCTTGATTACTATCGGAATGGCAGTGTCAGTAAGGCCATGAGGACAAGTATAAATAATAGCCGGATCAGCCTCACCGATATGATCAATTATGTACCTGTCGCTCTTAATGCATTCTTTTTCACAAGCTGGATGCTTCCTGTGAAATTTGGTGCAGATATCCTGCCATGCAGTTGCAGTGAGTATTTTACCGTTGTTATCAATGATTGAGCTTGGGAATGCATAAATCTTATTTAAATCATCCTGTAGTTTCTGAAATAGAGGAATATCAATAAAATCTTCTATTCTGTATTCCATATGCTTTGGTTTTTATAGATTAAGACTTATATTCTTAACCTCCACTTTGTATCTGATAAGTTTCGAATAAGCTTAAAAGACAGAGTTTGTGAGAAAGGTATATATTTTTCAGTATAAATTGCCCTGGAGATGACATTTATTATTTCTACGGAGTGCAAACATCTGAAAAAAATATCTGTATGGCGATTTGACTAAAAAGTAGCAGGTAGAGTCTCAAATTGAAAGTTTTCCTACTTTTGTTTGGAAATAATTTCGGTTGCTGTTAACCTTTTTCAGACATACTGATACATGAACCGACAGTCAGATACCTTTCTTAAAAGACATCAAGCCTATCATTAAGTGAAAAAGAATTTTATACTTTTGTCCTGGCAAACTTGTTAGCGACTTGCAGCAAACAGTTAGCTGATATATCTTTTTTTCCGATTGTCTTTGAGTTGTTGTCTTGTTTTCTTTTATCTTTATACTTTTGTCTTTTATCTTATATTATGTCTTCAAAACCATCCATACCCAAAGGAACCAGGGATTTCTCAACTGATGAGATGCTTAAACGCGAATATATTTTTGAAACCATTAAAGAGGTTTTCAGGCTATATGGATACCAGCCTATTGAAACTCCTGCAATGGAGAACCTGACAACTCTACTGGGAAAATATGGAGATGAGGGTGATAAACTTTTATTCAGGATACTTAATTCAGGTGATTTTCTTTCAGGAGTCACTGAAGAAGAGCTTGTTAACATGGAACCAGGAAAGCTTTCTTCCAAAATCTGCGAAAAGGGGTTGAGATATGATCTTACTGTTCCATTCGCACGGTATGTGGTTCAACATCGCGATGAGATAGTATTTCCGTTTAAACGGTACCAGATACAACCTGTATGGAGAGCAGACAGACCACAGAAAGGGAGATATCGTGAATTTTTCCAGTGCGATGTTGATGTAATTGGAAGTGATTCATTATTAAATGAATATGAATTAATCAAAATTGTTGATGAGATTTTCAACAGATTAAAAGTTGCTGTTATAATTAAAATTAACAACAGAAAAGTTCTTTCAGGAATTGCTGATTATATTGGTGAGTCGGACAGGATAACAGATATTACTGTTGCTATAGATAAACTTGATAAGATAGGAATAGATGCAGTTAATGCTGAGCTCGTAAGTAAAGGTCTGCCATCAGAAGCGGTAAATAAGCTTCAACCTGTTTTACAGTTAAGCGGTGATACTGAGACAAAGCTGGAGCAACTCAGAGAAATACTTCAAAGTTCTGAAACAGGGATGAAAGGAATAGAGGAACTGAAGGTACTCTTTGATTATATTGACAACAGTACTCTGAGTTGTGATGTGGAACTTGATCTCACTCTGGCCCGTGGACTGAATTACTATACAGGTGCAATTATTGAAGTTAAATCAAAAGATGTAAGTATAGGAAGTATCTGCGGTGGAGGACGTTATGATAACCTTACCGGTGTATTTGGGATGGATGGAGTATCCGGGGTAGGAATTTCTTTCGGAGCCGACAGGATATATGATGTGCTTAACCAGTTAAATCTTTTTAGTGAAGTAAAGGTTTCCTCAACAGAAGTACTGATAGTCAATTTTGGAGATAATGAAACAAAGTATGCTCTAAAGATCCTTAACCAGTTGAGAACTCTTGGGATCAGAACTGAGCTTTTTCCTGATACATCAAAGCTGAAAAAACAGTTTTCGTATGCTGATTCGAAAAAAATACCGTTCATATTTATGGCCGGCGAAAACGAAATTGCAAATAATAGTCTGACTATCAAGATCATGTCCTCGGGAGAGCAGCGAAATATTCTTTTAAAGGATATTGAATCAATTGTGAAAGAAGTGATCAGAAGGTAAAAAAAGTAAATTTTGCCATAAAGTTTATTCAGGATGATTTATATCCTGAAAAAGATCATTTAAATATCAATATTTTTGTGATGGATTCTCCGGAGTAGAAGATAATTAAAGATCGATTAATTTATGAACCATAAAATATCACCGAAAGAACTTACATTTGAGAATATAGAAGAGATTCTGAGGAAGGATGTAAAGCTCTCACTGTCATCTGAATCAGAGGCATTGATTGTTAAATGCAGAAACTATCTTGATCAGAAACTGCAGAGTACATCTTCCCCGATTTATGGAATAACAACAGGTTTTGGATCGCTTCACAATAAAACAATCAGCAAGGACCAGCTTAATAAGCTTCAGGAAAACCTTGTTATGTCACATGCCTGTGGTATCGGACCGGTTGTAAGAGATGAGATTGTAAGAATGATGCTGCTTCTGAAGATTCATGGCTTAAGTCTTGGTAATTCAGGTGTTCAGGTAACAACAGTACAGAGGCTTATTGACTTTTTTAATGAGGGAATCTACCCTGTTGTTTATGAACAGGGTTCACTTGGAGCTTCAGGTGATCTGGCTCCCCTTGCACATCTTGTACTTCCCCTGATTGGATTAGGGAGAAGTTATGTACCAGGGAAAAAGATACGATTCCGCAGTAATTCTTAAAAAATTCGGATGGTCCCCGGTCGAACTGAAATCAAAAGAGGGTCTTGCGCTTCTTAATGGGACACAGTTCATGAACTCATATGGTGTATTTATATTATCAATGGCTGAAAGACTTTCAGTTATTGCAGATATTACCTCAGCGATTTCCCTTGAAGCATATGACGGCAGGCTTGATCCATTCTTTGCCTGTATTCATGCAATAAGGCCACATAAAGGACAGATAGCAACTGCAGAAACATTCAGAAGAATACTTGAAGGGCAGTCAGATAATCGAACGCCCTAAGGCACATGTTCAGGATCCTTATTCTTTCAGGTGTATTCCCCAGGTACATGGCGCAAGTAAGGATACAATAAGCTATGCACGATCAGTAATTCTTACTGAAATAAATTCAGTTACCGATAACCCTACAATTTTTCCTGAGGAAGACCTGATTGTTTCCGGTGGAAATTTCCATGGACAACCACTGGCTCTTATCTTTGATTATCTGGCAATTGCATTGGCTGAACTTGGAAGTATTTCGGAAAGAAGGGTTTACAGACTGATTGCAGGACAACGGGAACTTCCTGAATTTCTCGTAGCAAATCCTGGACTTAACAGTGGTTTCATGATACCGCAATATACAGCTGCATCGGTGGTTAGTCAGAACAAGCAGCTATGCACACCATCATCAGTTGACTCAATTCCTTCATCAAATGAACAGGAAGATCATGTAAGTATGGGAGCAAACGGAGCGACACGGTTATTAAGAGTTGCAGAAAACCTGGAGAAGATAATAGCAATTGAACTTTTTACTGCCATTCAGGCACTTGAGTTCAGAAGACCCCTTAGGTCGTCAGAATATATTGAAGATATTGTCAGGTCATTCCGCGAGAAGGTCCCTTTCATAAATGATGATAAGGTAATGTATCCTGAAATAGAAAAATCAATTGAATTCATAAGGCAGCTTAAGATATAATCAAAAATTACGCCTGGCATTTGTCCTTTGCTGTCTTACATCCTGTAATTCATTAAGAAGCTGTATTTTATACAAATTTTACTCTTATATAGAAAACCCATTCAAAGGTTTAAGGATATAGAAAAATATAAAGGTGAAGAGCCCGATTCAGAAGAAGAATTTTGGATTCCAATAAGGGATAAATAAAAGTTAGCTCTTAAGTTATGCTTTTAACACGATTCCGGGTCAACTACGATGCACTCAACTTTAGTCACTTTAGTCACTCTAGGCACTCCTCTATTGAATAATCCCCGTAATTATGATAAATTTGCAGCGAAACAAAAATAACAGGATATCAGATGGCTCTTCAATGTGGAATTATTGGGATAACTAATGTCGGCAAGACAACAATTTTTAACTGTATATCAAATACAAAAGGTGAAACAAATGCGTTTGCCTTCAGCGCTACCAAATCCAATATCGGAGTTGTTCAGGTTCCTGATAGCAGATTATATGAACTTGAAAAACATCAGGTTACTGACCGTATTGTTCATACTACTGTTGAAATAGTTGATATTCCAGGTCTGGCTAAAGGATCAAATAAAGGAGAAGGAGTAGGGAATAAGTTTCTTGGTGATATCAGAAATACAGATGCTCTGATACATGTATTGAGATGTTTTGATGATGAAGCCCTGCCACATATAGATGGTTCTGTAAATCCTGTACGTGATCTGGAGACAATTGATCTGGAGTTGCAGGTTAAAGACCTCGAATCGGTAGAGAAAAAGATTGAACGCTTGGAAAGAGCTGCCCGTGCCGGGGATAAAGATGCAAAACATGGGGTGGAGGTGCTTCATCTTTACATGGAACATTTTGAGAATTTTAATAATGCCAGAACCCTTGAGGTTAAGGATGATGACAGAAAATATGTTGATGATCTGTTTCTTCTGACCATGAAACCTGTAATGTATGTTTGTAATGTTGATGAAAAATCAGCTGCATCAGGAAATGAATATGTTGAAAAAGTTAAAGAATTCCTGAAGGATAAAAATGCAGAGATACTGGTTATTGCCGGTGCAATTGAAGCTGAAATTGCTGAACTTGAAAGTACTGAGGATCGTCTGGCTTTCCTGAAAGATGCCGGACTGGAAGAACCTGGTGTTGATAAATTGGTCAGGGCAGCCTATAAAATGCTGAATCTTCAGACATTTTTTACTGTAGGACCAATGGAAATAAGAGCATGGACCATCAAAGCAGGAATGACTGCTCCAAAAGCTGCAGGGGTTATTCACAGTGATCTGGAGAGGGGATTTATCAGGGCTGAAGTTATGAAATATAATGATTTCATAACTCTTGGTTCAGAACATGCCTGTAAAGAGGCCGGGAAGTTTTACAGTAGAAGGTAAAAATTATATAGTTGGCGATGGTGACATTCTTCATATAAGGTTCAACGTATAAATTATTTATGGTCAGACGTATTCTGATATCGTTGTTAGTATTTGCATTTTTTGCACCTTTTTGCCGTCCGCAAAATATAAGCAACGATGACAGATTATATGAAATGATCAGTAAATATGGTCAGGTTGAGGTAACTGTTGCCTTGCAGGACTCAAAGTATCTGGATCTGCTCACCCGGAACGTATCTATATTAAATATAAGAGACAAAGTATTGGAGATAAGTCTTTCTCCTCTGACCATCGATTGGTTTATAGCACAAAAAATTAATTATAGTATTGTTGACCGGTCTGAGACCAAGGGAGTTGTTTCGGCGACGAATCTGAATCAGGCAATGGAGTGGGAAACCTATCCCACATACACTCAGTATGACTCAATAATGCAGGTATTCCTTTCTCAGTATCCTTCATTATGCAGGCTCGATACAATAGGCACAAGCATAAACGGACGACTTGTTTTTGCTTTGAAGATTTCTGATAATCCTGGTCTCGACGAGGATGAGCCTGAGGTTTTTTATACTTCAAGTATGCATGGTGATGAGACAGGTGGATTTGTACTTATGCTCAGACTTGCGGATTATCTGTTGAAAAATTATAATAAGGATACCAGAGTCAGAAATATGGTGGATAATCTGCAGATATGGATAAATCCATTGGCAAATCCTGATGGAACATACACTACTGGCAATGCAATAACCTCACCGGTACGATATAATGCCAATGGGGTGGATCTTAACAGGAATTTTCCGGACCCCTTTCTGCCTCACGAGGTACAGGAAAAGGAAAACAAAGATATGATTAAATTCATGAGGAAACATAAGTTTGTGATCTCTGCCAATTTTCATTCGGGAGAAGAGGTTGTTAATTATCCATGGGACAGATGGTTAACTAAATATCATGCAGACAATGACTGGTTTTACAGTATCTCAGAGATCATATGCAGATACAGTTCATACAGTATTCTTCACCGGTATATATGAATTTTCTGGATAATGGTGTTACTCGTGGATGCGGAATGGTATATTGTTTATGGGGGCAGACAGGATTTTGTCACTTATGAATTGCAGGGCAGGGAGGTGACTATTGAACTGGACAATCAGTTTTTAACACCCTGCAGCACAATTGCCGGTATTATGGCAATATAACAGGAACTCATTATTGGGATATCTGGAAAATGCTCTTTACGGAATCCACGGGCTTGTATTTGATGCAGTTACTTCGAAGCCTGTTGAGGCTAAAGTATTTATTGAAGGGCACGATAAAGATAGTTCTCAGGTATATTCTGATACAATTAGCGGACGATTTATAAGGATGCTCTACCCGGGTGTATGGAATCTGACTTTCTCATGCGGCTGGATATTATGATACGACTGTAAATGATATTTTTGTATATCCTGGTCAACGTACATGATCTTATGGTAAATATGATTCCTGTCTCAAACAGTATTGATACCACTCATCCCGGAATTCCTGTGATATATCCGAATCCTGCGTCAACAGAAATTAAAGCTGTTCTGCCGGACCAGATTCTTGGGTCAGTAAATATTAGGATTATTAGTATTTCCGGAAGCCTGATATCGGATTATGATGTTGATGTTGTACCAGGATATGCCGGTAGTTATTGATGTAAGTCATTTGTCATCAGGAATATACAATATTATATTCACAAACAGAGTGACCAGGATTCATTCAAGTGGAAGGATTACAGTAGTCAGATAAGCCCAACCGATTTTATGTCAGATATCCTGTAACTCGATTTTAATAACTATCGGCTTAACCTATGGAAGAGGTATTTAAATTTGTTAAATAATCATTCCTTCTTGTATCTCTTATTTATTCAAGTATTTTTGCAGCTTGCATTTTATTTCATGGGGGTAGAACCGGCATACAATATTTATTAAATCTGCGTTTGATATATATGAAGAATAGTGAGGTATTACTAAAAAGATTGGCAGCTGTCATTTTATTGATTTCATTTTTTATAAAACTATCAGGTCAGGGAGCATATCTTCCACCTGAAAAGCCCAGACTCGTAGTAGGGATTGTAGTGGAGCAGTTAAAATATGATCAGCTTGAGAAGTTCAGGGATAAACTAGGTGAGAATGGGATTAAGAAACTCCTGAATGAAGGCACCTACTTCAAAAATGCGTCATTTCAGTATATGTTGACTCAGTCAGCCCCAGGGTATGCCACAATTTCAACCGGAACTGAACCTTCATATCATGGTATCACATCCGATAACTGGTATTTGCCGCTAAAGAACGAGCTTATTTATTGTACACAGGATCCAACAGTTGCACCTGTCGGTGGCAGTTTTGAATCAGGTCTTCATTCACCAGTTAACCTGCAGGCATCAACTTTTTCAGATGAACTTAAGATGGCCAGCAATAAAAAAGCTAAAGTTTTTGGGATCGGGATTAAGGATAATTCTGCTATTCTATCAGCTGGTCATGCTGCTGATGCAGCATATTGGTTTGATGAAGTTACCGGAACCTGGATGACGAGTACATATTATAAGAATGCGCTTCCGATATGGGTTAATGATTTTAATGCCATGAAATTTTCGGATTCATATCTCAGCAATATCTGGAGTCTGTTAAGACCAGTTCAGATTACTCGGATTGCATGCGTGATTCAAATAGTTTTGAAGCAGGCTTTGGCGGACAAAATTATTTTCCATACGATCTGAAGAAAATGCGATCAAAAAGATCATCAAATTACAGGGATGATTACTCATTGTTGCTTGAAACTCCATTTGCTAATTCTCTTACAAACGATTTTGCTATAAGATTAATTGAAAAGGAGGGACTTGGAAAGGATGATGTAACTGATTATCTGTCAATATGTTATTCGGCAACAGATAATATTGCCCACAGGTTTGGTCCTTCATCTGTTGAGATCGGGTGATGCAATCCTGCGGCTTGACAGTGATATTGCGAAGCTTCTCACGTATCTGACTGATAGTATCGGTAAGAAGAATGTGCTGATATATTTTACCTCTGCCCATGGGATATCTGAGATACCTACCGTACTGGAAAGTAATCATATACCATCAGGTTATTTTAAGCAGAATCAGGCTTTGCAGTTGTTGAGGACATATCTGAATGCTGTATATGGTGAGGGTGACTGGGTAAAAGGATATTCTGAGAGGCAGATTTTTCTTAACCGGACTCTTATCGAAGATGCCAGGCTTTCGCTCGAAGATGTTCAGAAAAAAGTAGCCAGGTTCCTTGTGCAATTCACAGGAGTAGCTGCAGCGTATCCTTATTCAGCATTTGAGGCTAACGATTATGGAAATGGAAATCTTAAGAAAATCATTAATAATTTCAGCCCCCAGCGATCGGGTGATGTAATTGTTACTCTTAATCCGGGTTGGGTTGAAAAGGAAGGCGATAATGTAACGAGTCACAATTCACCATATGAATATGATTCACATGTTCCGCTTATCTGGTATGGATGGACGATTAACAGGTTAACTATTACACAGGCAGGTCAACATGACCGATATAGCTGCAACATTATCATCGTTGTGCAAGATTCCTTATCCTAATGCGTGTACCGGAGAGCCGATGTTTGAGTTATTCCGTTAGAGATCTGAACTCATCTCTGATCTGCAGGCATCACGGAGCAGATCCGGATTTTTTTCGCAACCATTTCCCAGAATAATCATATCGGCTCCTGCTTTGAAGATATCCCTTATCTCTTTACCACTCTTTATTCCGCCACCAATCGCCAATGGGACAGATATATTTTCTCTTACTGCTTTTATAATACTTGTTGGTACAGCATTACCTGCACCGCTACCTGCCTCAAGGTAGATCATCTGAAGACCAAGCATTTCTCCTGCGAGTGATGTAGCAACTACTATCTCAGGCTTATCGGAAGGGATCGCTTCGGTCTGACTTATATATTCCACAGAAGTTTTAGTACCACAACTGATAAGTATATATCCGACTGAAATGAGTTTTTCCCTTATATCCTTAAGATAAGGTGCTGCAATAACATGATTACCGATAAGAAGTTCAGGATTGCGTCCGGATATAAGTGACAAGAGTAGTATTTTATCTGCTTTATGAGTTAGCTGAAGAAGACTGCCTGGGAAGAGAACGACAGGAATGGCACAAAGCTGCTTTACTGAATCTATAAGATTATCAATGCTATTGAATGTAAGACTGCCACCTGCCATTATGTAATCAGTCTTACTTTCCCCGGCTATCCTGAGGATATTTTTCAGGGATTCCCCTCTTGATTTGTCAGGATCAAGAAGCAATGCAATACTTTTATTACGGGGGAACAACTCTCTTTTCATCTACAATTAATTTACAATGAGGTTGTAAGCTGCTTGAACAGAAGCGTTGTGGCCTGTTCAGAAAGAGCAATTAAATCACCTCCAGTTTAATATCAGGTCCGACAACCTGGCTTTCATAATTTTTTTTCGTCCAGACTATAGCATAATTATCATATTTTGAATAGTAAAGATCGAAAGATTCATCAATTTTATCTGTAAGCACATGGCCTTTAATTTCTCCCGAGTCTTTCACTTTAAAAGGCTTAATAGTAATATTCTTTCTGATACTGATACCTTCCTTGTCACAGATCTTATATAAAGCTTCTTTTGCACACCAATGGATATAGAGGTGATATTTACGTTCGGCTTGTTCCTTTGTAACCCGCTCTTTCCTGTTAAGGAATTTGAAAGCAAGAGCTGCAATATTTGAACTCATATATTCCAGATCTATTCCAACCTTCTCATTGGTACTTAAAAGTATTGCTGTGAGCTTATATGAATGTGAGATGCTGATAAATCTTGAACCATCGATAAGAAATGGTTTATTATTCTTGTTATAGGCAATATGCGCATCTTTCCCGATTAATTCTGAAAGCAGTGCCCTGACACTCAGAAATTCGAGCCTTCGTGAGTTGCTGCTGAAGCTTTTATATTTCTTTTTCTCATCATTATCCAACGTAACCATATCAAGGAGAGTCTCCTGGTCCTCTTCAATCTTCCAGACACCAAGTATCGAGAACTCATTGAGATAGTGTTTTGTGATACAGCCCATTAGTAGATGTTAGATGTTATTTATCCCACTTGAGAGTTTCAATCAGATGTACGATATCTCCCCTGAAAAAATCAATTACCGGTGCCAGCGAATCTGCGTCTGGTTCGGATGCAAAGTATAATGATCCCCTAAGATAGTGTTTTGTACTGTCTGTGGCATAGAACTGAACAGCAGAGGCAGTATTTCCTTTCAGGTCATACAGAACGCTGTAAACTTTTTCTCTGGCATTATTAAACTCCTGTTCATTTATGGCATCGGCTTTTGCTATATGGTTTTTAACATTCATTTTATATGTTTGTTCCATAAGTTCACCAAAATCATTGTTTATATCCTTATAAGTCAGGTATATTTTTGCTTTATACCTGGGGAATTCAATGTTGAACCAGCCTGACTCAGCTCCTTTTTCTTTCTGAAATGTGATATTTCCATAAACCGGATATTCGAATGATACCGGTATATAATTCTTCATACCTGGTTTTTCAGAAAATAACCTGTATTCCTTTTGAGGAAGATCTATCCTGAAATGGCCTTTCGGTTTTGGAACAGATATTTCCCGGCAACTGAAGTTAAAACTCAATAGAATAAGCAACAGTACAGAATTAATCCTTCTCAGTTTCAACATTATCTTTATTTATTACAACTCGTATTTCCTTAATCCTTCTCTTGTCAGCAGATTCAATTTTGAATACAAAATTTTCGTATTTTATTACCTGATCTTTCTGAGGAATCTCCCCGGTTAGCTCAAGAATGAGACCTGCCAGTGTTTCTGATTCACCTCTTACTTCTTCAAAAATATCTTCTTCAAGTTCAACTATTTTACAGAAATCGTTCAAAAATACCTTGCCTTCAAAAATATATGTATTATCATCAACCTTTCGAATACAGTATATGATCCTCGTCACTCTCATCACTTATTTCACCAACAATTTCCTCCAGTATATCTTCCAGAGCTATGATGCCTGATGTACCTCCATATTCATCTATCACAACAGCAAGATGTATCTTTTTAGTCTGAAATTCCTTAAGGAGTTCATTAATTTTCTTTGTCTCAGGAACAAAATATGGAGGACGTAACAGAGACTGCCATTTAAAGCCGGCAGGGTTATTAGTATAAGGAAGCACATCTTTGGCATACAGGATACCTTTTACACTGTCGAATGACCCTGAATATACAGGTATCCTTGAAAATCCTGAACTTATTATCAAAGCAATTACTTTATCAAATCCTGATTTAATGTCAATAGCTGTAACATCAATCCTGGGGACACATAATTGCACTTACATTAATATTACCGAAATTAACAATTCCCTTAAGAATTTTTTCATCTTCATTAAATTCGTCCGATGTAAGTTCCAGTGCATCCGACAGGTCGTTCATACTTATATTCGACCTCCTTGTAGCGCTTCTTTTTCTGACAAATGATGATGAAGCTATTAATAATGAGGTTAATGGGATGAAAATCTTTTCAAGGACAGCAATAGGGTATGCCATAAGCAAAGCTATAACAATATGATTTCGTGATGCATAAACTTTTGGCATCACTTCACCAAAAAACAAAAGCAAAAAAGTAATTACTACTGCATTTATGACAAAGCCCAACACTGGGTCATCATTAAATTCGAATAATCTTGAACTTAAATATGCTGAAAGTAATACAACGGCGATATTGATTGTATTATTAGCTACCAGAATTGTGCTTAAGAGTTTTTCAGGATTACTATATAGTTTTAATGTAGCCTTATGTTTTTTGCTTTTGCTGGATTTTAACTTCTCAATATCTTCAGGTCTGAATGAGAAAAATGCCACCTCTGATGCTGACATCAGTGCTGAACCCAAGCAGTAAAAGCAAAAGAACCAAGGCACCTATAATTATGTTAAAATCAGGAACATTTACTGTAATGTCTGATATAATTGAAATAGTAGAAAGTGAATATTCGGGTCCCAATTTTAGCTTCTGTTAATAAAACTTTCTAGAAAGGCAGATCATCGTCATTCTGACCGGCATCACTATCATTCTTACTAAGGTTATCCGGGCCAGAATCATCATTGTCTGTTTCGTTTTTATTTGATTGATAAGCAGTGGAAGGCTCTTGTACTGAACCTTTATCAGATACTTCATTCCGGGAGGAATCAGTTTGTTGAGCATTATTTACAGGACTTTGTTTCTTATCAAGCAGCAGAAGTGTATCAGCCAGAATTTCAGTTATATATTTATTAACACCCTCTTTATCAACATACGAACGGGTTTTTATCTTACCTACAATATATACCTGGGCTCCTTTTTTAATTGTTTTTTCTGCCACTTCGGCAAGAGACCGCCATAAAACTATGTTATGCCATTCGGTTGAAGTAATGGTTTCTCCTTGCTGATTCGTATAGGATTCACTTGTAGCCAGAGGAAAATTTGCTTTGGCAACACCTTTGTCAAAATAGCGGACCACAGGGTCTTTTCCGACATTACCTACAAGTATAACTTTATTGATTGACATATAGTTATGTATTAATTAATTAATTAAGAACAGGGATGTAAAGTTACGAAAAAAACCACTTTGTACAACTTACCTCAAAATATATTGAATAAAATCCATACTTTCAATATATTATGATTTTTAATATGTTTTATATTTATATTGATACATATTTCCCATTACAGAGGAAGGTTTATCTATTTCATTGTGATTTAAGGCATTAATAAATTAAAAAAAAATAATTATTATCATAGTGTTCCGTTTTAACTAAATAATATTTTTATATTTGCACAGTTGAAAAAACGCATACACAAAATAATTTGTTGAATTTTAAACTTCACGAAAAATGACTAAAGCAGACATTGTAAATGAAATTGCCAAGAACACTGGTATTGAAAAGGTAACAGTTCAAAAAACTGTTGAAGCCTTAATGGAAACTGTAAAAGATTCTATGGTAAAAGGTAGTAACGTTTATCTAAGAGGTTTTGGAAGCTTCATCGTAAAGAAAAGAGCTAAGAAAACTGCAAGGAATATCTCCAAAAATACAACCATTATTATTCCTGCCCATAACATCCCAGCTTTCAAGCCGGCTAAATCTTTCATTACCAAAGTTAAATCACACGTTAAGAAGTAATCCTCTATGCCAAGCGGAAAAAAAAGAAAAAGACATAAGATGGCCACTCACAAACGCAAAAAGCGTTTGAGGAAGAACAGACATAAGAAGAAGTAGCAGATCAGCAAGTGGTCATTAAACTATTATATTAAACCTAAAGATCTGATGGTCTTTAGGTTTATTGTATTTGATGTGTTGCAGATTGCTGATGGCATATTACTCAGATTAATTTAGTGAAGTGGTAAACAAGGATCTAATCATTGATGTAGGTGATTCCGAGGTTTCTTTAGCGTTGTTGGAAGACAAGCAGTTAATTGAGTTAAACAAGGAAAAACGTAATGTTAAATTTTCAGTCGGGGATATTTATCTTGGAAAGGTAAAGAAGATAATGCCCGGGCTCAATGCTGCATTTATTAATGTGGGTTATGAACGCGATGCATTCCTGCATTATCTGGATCTTGGCGCGCAGTTCAGAACACAACAGAAATATTATCTGACAGCAATTCAGAAACAAGGGAAAGTACCTCCTGTTCATAAGTTCAAACCTGAACCTGATATTGATAAGGATGGTAAAATAACTGATGTTCTCACTACTGGTCAGACTGTAATTGTACAGATTACCAAAGAACCAATCTCAACAAAAGGACCCCGCCTGGCTTCTGAAATTTCACTGGCAGGCAGGAATCTTGTACTTATGCCTTATCAATGATAAGGTTTCAGTTTCTTCGAAGATTGAAAGCATTGAGGAAAAGAGCTCGCTTAAATCCCTGCTTCAGAGTATAAAACCAAGAAATTACGGTGTTATTGTACGTACCGTTGCAGAGGGTAAGAAAGTGGCTGTACTTGATGCTGAACTACGCGAACTGGTAATAAAATGGGAATCAGCTTTCACTTCTGTTAAAGGGGAGATGAAAACTCCGCGTTTGTTTATAGGTGAGATGAACAGGACTTCTACTATCCTCAGGGATATGCTTAATGTTACCTTTAACAGCATACATATCAATGATGCTGATCTTAGCAGATGACATCAGGAAATATATCAGGGAAATTGCTCCTGAAAAGGAGAAAATTGTAAAGACATATAAAAGTTCTCTTCCCATATTTGATCATTTTGGTATTAACAAGCAGATAAAAGCTCTGTTTGGCAAGACCATTTCATTCAAGCATGGTGCCTATCTTATAATTGATCATACCGAAGCGCTTCATGTTATTGATGTGAACAGTGGTAACAGGTCAAGATCAGGAAATGACCAGGAAGCAAATGCCCTTGAGGTAAATCTTGAAGCTGCTACTGAAATAGCCCGTCAATTGAGGCTGAGAGATATGGGAGGGATTATTGTTGTTGATTTTATTGACATGCAAAGCTCAGAGAATAAACAACAACTTTATGACAAGATGAAGGAGGTGATGGCAAGTGACCGTACAAAACATAATATACTGCCTCTGACAAAATTTGGTCTGATGCAAATCACAAGGCAAAGGGTCCGTCCGGAAATGAATATTGTTACTGACGAGAAATGCCCGTCATGCCAGGGAACAGGTGAAACAAAACCTACAATATTATTTACTGATGAACTTGAGAATGGCCTTGCCTTTATTGTGGATAAGATAAAAACACGTCAGCTAATATCTAAATGTACATCCATTTGTTGCTGCCTATCTTAAAAAAGGATTAATTCCTTTGTTCAGGAAATGGAACTTTAAATATAAAATCAGGCTTAAGGTACAGGCCGTAACATCATATCATATGCTGGAATATCATTTTTACGACCACTATGATAATGAGATTGATCTGACATAATCTGATCTGATAATGTCTGCTTAATTGGTTTGTCTTATCATTTTCTCTTTGATTTATTAACTTTGAATGAATTTTAAACTACCAGTTATGCTAAGAAGACTCATAGTTATTATAGCTCTGTTTATATATGCAGCAAATGCATCTGCCCAGATTTATGATCCGGTTACATGGGAATTCAGTTCTGAGAAGAAAGGAGATAACCAGTATGAACTGATATTTACTGCATTAATTGAGGAACATTCTCATATCTATTCGATGGATATACCTGCAGGTGGTCCTATCCCGACTTCATTCAGCTTTGACACAACCGCTGCATTTAAACTTGACGGACCAACTTATGAGGTTACTAAACCTGTTGAGGTGTTTGATGAAGCATTTGGGTTTAAAATCTCAACATTCAGTACAAGAGCAGAGTTTCGTCAAAAAATAACTGCTCTTCAGCCTTCCTTTACTGTCAATGGGTCAGTGAATTTCATGGCCTGCAACAATGCAACATGTTCACCTCCAAAAGATGTGGACTTTAGTATTGTAATAGGAGGCAATGGTCAGGAGCAGGTAATGAAGGAGGGAACAAGCACCACAACTGGTGCCGAACCAGTCAAACAGGATAAAGGCTTTCTGAAATTTTTCCTCATTTCTTTACTGGCCGGATTTGCCGGAGTGCTTACTCCATGCGTTTTTCCTATGATTCCAATGACTGTGGCATTCTTTTCACAAGGTTCCGAAAACAGGAGTAAAGCTGTTATTAAAGCATTGATTTTTGGGATATCAATTGTAATTATTTATTCTTCACTAGGGATTATAGTATCCCTTACAAGTGCAGGAGCAGGATTTGCAAATGCCCTTAAGTACAAATTGGATTCCAAATACACTGTTTTTTGCATTATTCGTGATTTTTGCCGCTTCATTTTTTGGTGCCTTTGAGATTGTATTACCTAATAAATGGGTGACCAGTGCCGATTCGAAGGTTGATAAGGGAGGTATGCTTGCTGCATTTTTCATGGGACTAACAACAGTGATAGTATCATTTTCATGTACAGGTCCAATTGTAGGTGCCCTGCTGGTTGAAGCCGCAAGTGGTGACGTTCTTAGGCCGACTATTGGAATGATTGGCTTCGGAGTAGCTTTTGCGCTTCCATTTACGATATTTGCCCTTTTCCCTTCAGTTATGAGCCGTATCCCAAAATCGGGAAGCTGGCTGAATTCAATAAAAGTGGTGCTGGGATTTATTATGCTGGCATTCAGTATGAAATTCCTGGTAACAATCGACAGTGTTTATTCACTGGGTTTAATATCCAGAGATCTGTTTCTTGCTGTCTGGATTGTTATTTTTTCCCTGCTTGGCTTATATCTTATGGGTAAGATTAAATTCGCACACGACAGCGATTTACCTTATATCGGAACTTTCAGACTGTTTCTCATTATTATTGTTTTCTCATTTGTCATATATCTGGTTCCGGGACTTTTTGGATCTCCACTTAAAGGAGTAGCCTACTTCCTGCCTTCTTCATCAACAACGGAACTGAGTATTCCAAAACTGTTTTTGCAGAATAGTGTAACATCTTCACAACCGTCGCAACAGGAACCACTTAGTACCTTGTGTTCAGAACCAAAATATGGCAATATACTGGATATGCCTTTAGGACTTTCAGGTTATTATGATTTTAAGCAGGGACTGGAATGCGCAAAAGAGTCAGGCAAGCCGGCTCTGCTGGACTTCAAAGGACATGCCTGTGCAAACTGCAAACTTATGGAAGCCAGGGTATGGTCTGATCCTGAGATCTTACGAAGGCTTAGGGATAATTTCGTGATTGTAGCATTGTATGTCGACGACAGAACTGTGTTACCCGAGAATGAATGGATCGTATCAACACTCGATGGAAAGCAAAAGAAAACACTGGGTAAAATAAATGAGGAGCTTGAAATTACAAGGTTTAAAACAAACGCGATGCCTCTTTATGTAATTACTGATTATGATGGAAATCCTCTGAATAAACCGATGCCGACTAATCTGAATGTTGAGGAATATAAAAAGTGGCTCGACGAAGGACTAGCGTTGTATAATGCCAAATATCCCAAGTGATTAGTATTTGTGGCCCTGTATGTATCTTCTGAACATGATATTTTTTCAGAAGGTAAGCACAAAGGGCCACAAATTCAAAAATCAGAACTTCCCGAATTTAAGAGATACGGTATAGCTGAGTCCTTTTAAGGATTCAGCATTAGCTTTGGTAGTTCCGGCTAAACCTACATCAAATGCTGTTGGGAACCTATATGAAGCTCCAATGGCAAACCGAAAAAATCGTGTGAGATTCAATTCAAGTTCAGCTGCCGGCTCTACCAGCAGAAATGCTTCTGAATCTTCAATCAGATTATTGTTGACACTGGCTTCTTTTGATACGTAAGAAATACCACCAGCCCCGAATAACACCGGAAAAGAGAGATGAACAGGAAACCGTGGCAGGAGAACAGGTTCAATATATAATCCTCCGTATCCTCCGGCAAGAAATACATTCTGATCAAGTGACGGTTCATAATGAAACTCATTAATGAACCCCGTAGCACCTATTCCAACACCAATGGAATGACTGGCAAGCCACCCGAACCTGCCTCCAAAAAGAACGGCATGGTTATGGTCGATAACAGAATAACCTGTTGTAAATACTCCGTATGCGCCACCTGCTCTGTTCCGGCCCAATATTGTTTTTATTTCCCTGTTTTTATAGTATTCAAATTCAGGGTCTTGTGAATATGAGGATGAATAAAACAGGATTAATAACGCTGATAAAATGATTGTTTTTTTCATTACAAAGAGTTTTAGAATAATCAATTGTTAAAAAACATAAGAAATGGAGAGTCCGAGATCTGCCGGCATAACCTTTACAAAGGCAGGTACCGTCAATTCAACAAATGGTTTTAGATTCAGACTGATGTTCAGTGGGAATTCTCTGAACCGGTATTCTGCAGCTAACCATCCATCGGCACCTAATAGAGGACAAAAACGGTCACCCTGGAAATCGTATCGTTCTCCCAAAAATCCGACATGATCGGTATATACGAATCCTAAATGAGCACCGTATCCCCATGCGAAGAAAAGGTCAGGTGATATCTCGCTGAGCGATGTCTCATAGATGATTCTTAATCCTGTAAGCTGTAAGCCGTTATTCCTGAAGCTGAGCATTATATTATATGCGACTTCAGCATTACCTGCTTCGCTGGCAGCCTGATAAAAAATACCGCCTCTGTACCCGGTTCTAAGTCCAGCCTGCCTGGTACCATATTGTCCCAGCAGACAAGGTGACATTATTACAAATAACAGTAACAATAAGTAAAGTTTTCTCATATCATATAATTAAGTTATTTTTTGTTAAAGACATGCAAACTATTTCAGGGTTGCATTTATGGCCAATTTTTTTATTTAATGTAGATATTGCCACGGGTAGCATCTATCTTCACCTTAGTATTACCAGGGGTTTTTCCTACAGTTCCGAATTTCAGATACTCTTTTTTATCCTCATTTATGGTTTTTTCTTCTGTACTGATGTTTCTGTCGGGTAAAACGAGGAATGCATTTATATACCTGATATCAAAGTTATAGGATGATCCCTGTTCAAATCCGAGCGATATATCGGAATAGCTTGAGTTGATATTTACAGATCCAAAATGATTCTCCAAGTTGTCGACATTTACACTTCCATATTTAGAAATAATATCCAGGTCTTCCTTCAGGTTATATACTTTATAATCGGAGAAATAGGAATTACCATGAAGCGATGCAACATTATCAATAAAAAATTTATCCCTTCTCGATTCTGTTCTGAGGATACCTGCATGCTTAATTTCGTATCTTGAAGATATTGAGTTTATTGAAAGATCATTTGTTTCACCTATCGTGATCTCCGAAAATGATGCATCTACCTTGCCGGAAGCTAATGAGTTGATTGTTGCATCGCAGAATACAAGATTCACCGATGATCCTTTTCCCAGGGAGTTTGCCTTGAATGAGCCGTTATTAACTGTAATAGAGCTATTCCCGGAATTGTTTTCCATATATACATCCCCATATTTGTTCTCAATCCTCATATTCAGATACTCCGGTACTGAGATATAATAATCAATCTCAACATGTGAGTCATAAGATATCAGTTTGCTGGTTATTCCTTTAAAACTTTCGAAAAGCATATTGATATTCTGTGTAAATTCAGTCTGGGCCCTTATAAGATATGATGTCTCAGTAAAATTAATGGTGACGCCGTCAATCATCTTCCTTAATCTCGAGTCATTGGGTGCAAAGGCTTTTACTTCAGCTTTTATGTAAACTGAATCTTTACTCCATGGTAATATATGGATTGCACCATATTTATTTGATACTTCAAGGGTCGATTCCGGCCCCACAGCCGTAGTCTTCGAATAACTTCTCGTCTCTGTTTCATTTTGCGCTGACAGCAAATTGAAACTGAATAAGAGCAGACATATTATTATGATAGTTCTATAGTTCATGGCTATTTGTTTTTTCAGGATTTATTGTCATTTTCCCTTAATATTGTAAGCATATCTTCCAGTAAACGGATCTTTATCCTGTAATTTTGTATCAATGCCTCCACAACCTCCTGGTTTGCTACATTATCTTTCAGATCTTTCTTAATATCCGCACAAATACTGTCAAGCTGTGTAATATCGGTTGTAAGCTCTTTTTTGATTTCAGGATGCCCAATAAGCAGGGGAGTTGCTTCCTGGTATAATGAGTTTACCAGGTTATTATAATATATTTCTGTCTCTTTAAGCTGACTATTGTAAGATGATTGTTGCCTGTTCTTGCCAGAGCCATAGTTGTTTGATTGCCAGCTTGATCCTGCCATGAATATGATTATGGCAGATCCCAGAATTACAATAATCATTGCTGCAATTGACAGCCATCGTCTTCCATTAGACTCTTTCTTATTTATCTCCTTTTCAATACCTTTCCAGATATCAGATGAGGGAATGTATCTGTCAAGATCATCCCTGTTCTTCTTAATATGTTCCTCAAGCTTGTCCATATATCTAGTTTGTTGAAAGTAATTTTCTTAGTTTATCTTTTGCTCTTGAATACTGTGATTTTGAAGTGGACTCAGTTATTTCAAGTATCTGCGAAATTTCAGTATGATCATAACCTTCCAGCAGATAGAGTGTTAGTATGATCCGGTAGCCGTCGGGAAGCTTTTCTATTCCTTCAAAAATCTTCCCGGTATCGTATTTAACCTCCTCCTCCTCTTCATATACAGTCTCAGGAAGATTATCGGATAGAGCGAGATCAATTTTTTTCTTTCTTATGTGGTTAATGCACCTGTTTACAAGTATCTTTTTAAGCCATGCTCCGAACGTAGACTCAAACCTGAATGACCAGAGATTTCTGAAACATTCAACAAATGCTTCCTGTACCATATCCTCAGCATCCTCCCGGTTATTCAGAATTCTGAAGGCAAGATTATACATTGCCTTGGAATACTGGTTATACAGGCTGAACTGAGCCTTTCGGTTGCCCTTCCTGCATTCCTCAATAAGAGGAGCATGTATATATACATCAATATTATTCACCTGATAAGCTTACCTGATACAAAGACAAAGAAATAATTTCAGGGTTGCACCTTTTTAATAAACAGATTTAATTTTTTGATGACAGGCACTAAAACAAAAAATGAAAATAGAATAACAAGGCTGATTATCGAAGATATCACCAGGAGAAAATCTCCGTATTTTACATAGCTGGTAATCCTGGTTTCGGGATAAATATCCCCTTTCAGCGTTGCCTGGGTCCACCATTTTGTTTCTGATTTCCTGATTCCTCTGATATCAATAATACATGAGATTCCTGTATTTGCAGCCCTGACAACAGGCCGGCGTGTTTCGATCGCCCTGAGTGAAGCATACCAGAGATGCTGTTTATAACCATTTGTGTTTTTCCACCATCCGTCATTTGTGATAATAAATATTGCAGCGGCACCATTTTTTATATATTCTGTCACGAATTTCCCAAAAACGGATTCATAACATATTACAGGTGCGATTTTATATGATGATGGATTCTTTTCGAAACAAGTCCGTACATCCTGAGTGCCATATCCCCATTTTGTTCCTCCCAGGAATGGTAATATCCTGGTCAGAAATCTTCCCGGACCAGTGGAGAATTGCATCTCTATTCCCGGAACCAGTTTTGATTTGTGGTATACTTCAATATTTTTACCTGTATCAATTTTTAAGGCAGAATTGAAGTGGTCAAAATAAATATCAGAAGTATCTGTTTTTCTTGCACTTATTGTTGGGGGCTCATCCGATGGTGGATATAATCTGTAGGTTACCAGACCGGAAACGACTGACACCTTCGGGAAGGTCTTCGTAATGTCTTTTATCATCGCAATATACTTGTCGTTTGTAAGGTCATCAAGATTTACCGGATCATCCACTGTTGTTTCAGGTGTTATTATCCAGTCAGTCCTGGAAGTTGCCGATTTGACAGCAAGTGAGGTTACCGTTTTTAATTGAACTTCAAAGGGTATTACGAATTTTTCGGTATAGGGGTCAGAATTGGGCTGTATAATAAGGACTTCTGACCTTCCTGTCTTGTTCTCTTTAATTGTATAGTACCTGTAAAATGATATCCCGGATGGAATAATTATTATTGCTAACCATATCCAGAGATACACTTTTGCCTGTTTTACTTTTCTGTGCCGGCTGACAAGGAATATTGCCAGAAACAGATTTGAGAGTAATATCCATAGGGTGCCTCCGGCAGTACCGGTCAATTCATACCATTGAATGAACATAATATCCTTGGCAAGCCCATTCCCCAGGTTCATCCACGGTGAAATTATATTCACGTTAAGTGTTACATATTCAAATCCCAGCCAGAAAACAATCAATGATATAAATCCTGCAATATTGCCTGCCTTCATTCTTATAACATGTGCAAGCCACATGGTAAATGACATCAGGAATGATAACCCCATAATTACACATATTGCACCAACCATGCTGGCTACCCTCATCCAGCCCATAACCATAATGCTGAAGATCACAAAGCCAGGAAGGATATATATAAAGTAAGCATTGAGGCTATACTTTCCGGGATTCTTAAAGAGGTAATTCTCAATAATGAAAAATGGTACAAACGCAAAAAGAAGTATTAGTCCCGAACACCAGCCCGACCAGGCCAGACCTGAGAGAACGCCTCCTAAAACTGAAAGAGATACCAGGGTGTACTTATTCATCTTTTTCTTAGGATTTTCTTCCTATGGGAACAGGATTTTTATAAATTATTTTGTTGCAAATATAACAATAACAAATTACAGTAATTAAAATGTAACATATTGAATATCTGGTGTTAATGGAATAACGGCAGTTTCTGATTGATAGTCTTAGGCAGTATCAGCAGTAAAAGTTGGCAAAGGCATGGGTGATAATTGACCTGCTGCAAAAACAGCAGAAGAATTATATCCTGATAGCTTTCGCTCTCCCCTTAAAACCGGTCCCTTTACGAGAAGGATAAATCTTGTTATCTTTGCCGGCTAGAGATGGAAAATGATTCTGGCAATCGAAATATTAATTAAGGGAATAATTCTTGGTTTGACGGTATCCATGCCTTTGGGCCCCATTGGTATCATTCTTGTTAACAGAACTATGAAGCGAGGTTTCCTCTCAGGGTTCTTCTCGGGACTGGGGCTCTCAGCTGCTGATACCTTACTGGCAATTCTTGCTGCTCTGGGGTTTTCTGTAATAATAGGTTTTATTAATGAAGAGAGGTTTATTATTACAATAATTTCAGGTGTAGTACTTCTGGGTGTGGGGATAAAGGTTTTGCTGTCGAATCCGGTTAAAGATTTCAGAAACAGGGATAAAGGCAAAAAGTCTCTTTGGCGTGACTTTTATTCTGTTTTTGTTTTGTCGGTATCCAATCCGTACACAATTTTTATTTTTGTAGCCTTCTTTTCAGGCATCCATATCAGCGGGGACATCAAACCTGAACTTGTACCTTTTTTCCTCATCCCGGGTGTATTGCTTGGCACGCTGTCATGGTGGTTTTTTCTAAGCTATTTTCTGAGCCGATTTACGAAGAAAATCAGACTTCGGGCTATTGTCAGGGTTAACAGGGCAGGAGGGATTGCCATAATCATTATTGGCTTACTTGTCCTGTTAAGTTTGTTTACCAGCATAAAACTGTAGTTCATCCATGAATGAAGTATACTGGTGAAAAGTGAAAATAATTTGTTGTATTTTGATAATAATTAGTATATTTTTACAATCAAATCTGGTTATTCATTAAGATTTATCGCCTGTATGAAACGATATTTTTTCATCCCTGTTCTATTGCTTTTTGTTCTTGCAGGAAATGCCCAGGTGAAACAAGAGGTGATTGCCAGCGCAGGCAGGTATGATGTTAGCGGGAATATTTCCGTCAGCTGGACTCTTGGAGAAACAATCATTCCTACTTACACTAATGGAGATTTGGTTCTGACACATGGTTTTCAGCAACAACTTTTAGTAACATCTGTTGAGGAGAATCTCGATATCCCTGTAAAGGTTAAAGTATTTCCAAATCCGGCGAGTGAGGTGGTAAATATTCAGTTTGAGACTGCTCTGGATCAAGAGATTATTATAATTGTTCTTGATTCTCAGGGTAAAATCATAAAGCGTGATCTGATTGAGACGACAACCACAGAAAAACAGATAAATCTTCAGGAGATGGCTCCAGGCATATATTATATAAGATTGACCAAAGGCAGACTTGTTAATGTATATAAAGTTGTGAAACTTTAAAAAGAGGCTTTTACTGTCCAAAAGCAAATTTTCCATTCTTTTCATGGCTGCCCCTGACTGCAAGGTCGGGGGCTTTTTGTTTTTACAATTCCTTACCTCCTGGAGGTAGTATGCCAGCATATTAAATTAATATAGATTTATAAATATTCTGTATATCAATTACATTCAGCGCACGCGACATAGTACAATAGACCAGGTGTTAATCCTATATTCTTTGACCTAGCGATTCAACATTAATATAATGAATCCATCTTTTGCATTGAATTGTTTATTTTAATTCACTAGTGTCCCATTAAAACCGGGACGTTATTAAAAATTAAACAAATTTGGCTCATTAAGCCTAAAACGTTCTTTGTCATTTTGAAATTTAGTTCTATCGAATAGGTCTCGAAGATGAGTTTTATCTGTTAATGATATACTCAGTATCTGCAAAACCTCATATGTACTTCTGTCAATTTGCATGTCTTTTTGGACGATTGCCACCAAGCAGTAAGTGCACATGGCAACGTAGATTTGAATCCGAACAGCATTTTCAGTAGTACCCCAGAATTTCTTGATTTTCAGATGTTGCTTCAGCCATTTAAAGAAAAGCTCGACTTTCCAGCGGTTCTTGTAAAGTTCAGCAACTTGAAGTGCAGAAATGTGCATTGCATTGGTTAGGAATACTAGTTCATGCATTTGTTCTTCATCCCAATATCTGATCAATCTAAGATGTTCTGGATAGTATTGCTTGGGATAAAACCCGGTCAATTCAATCGTTACATCTGAAAGTACGTTCTTGGGCAATCTTCTTTTCCATATGATTATCTTGTATTGAAGATTCTTCTTCGCTCTGACAACGAAGAAAGCTCCTATCTGATGAATCTTATACAACATCTTGAAGTGATTATATGCACGGTCAAATATATAATATGATCCTGGTTCATAAGGGATTTCTTTCATTGCGGTAGAATCGTGCACAGAAGCTTCTGTGATATGGAAAAATGCTGGTATCTGTGTCTCCACATCATATAATGTATGCACTTTGATCCCCCCTTTTTTCTTACGAAACTTCGCCCACCAGAATACGGAAAGGCACAAGTCAATTGTCGTTGAATCAAAAGCATAGACATTGCCTTCAAGTTTGAAGATGTCAGAAACTCGTTTCTGTCTGGCTTCGTTTACCAGATAATAAGCATACTCTTCAAAAATGTGATAGTCTCTATCTTGATTGGCCCTGGCCAGAGATGATTTTGAAACATTCTTACCCAAACCCAAATGATAAGATCTGGAGTGATGAGCGTCAAGTGCGATGATCAAATCTCTAAGACTTTCACGATTTGACAATTGTCCGAATATCAGAAAAAGCAGTTGATTCCAACAAGTGAAATGTTTCACATAATTGTCTCCTTTATATTTGGCAACTATACGATTGAGTTTACTGCGATTCAGAAACGAGACCAGTTGAGCGAAAACGTATTTGTCTTGATACATATGCAATCAGATTAATCTGATGCAAAACTAAAAATTCAAGTCCGTTCGCTCGAAAAATGCCTATAACTAACTAAATTTCAAATATTTCAAAGAACTTTTTTATAATTTAATGGGACAGTAATGATTTTAATTGTTAATTTTATTAAATAAACATTGACTAAAAACCGAAATATTATGAAGTTTTTAATTCGTGCTTCTTTATTAATAACAATAATATTGTGTTCATGCAGGAAGGATGATAATGACCCCATCCCATATCCTCAGATTAAATTTGAAGGCAAATTTGAACAGTCCCCTGTTGATCCTGTGGATCCGGGGGACCTTACTATCATTTCTGTAACGGATGAAACAGGAGTTTCAGATGATGGCACTTTCGAATTGAAAAGCGCCGAAAATACAAAATATCAGTTTTTCTTTGTTGAATCCAAGGTTTCAGGAGATGTTGTTTATTATGGTATCAGTAACCCTGGAACAGGGAAAGTATTAGTAAATGACTCTACAACTGCCCTGGGTCTGTTAATGATTAATCCTTTTCTTATAGGATCAGAACAGGAACAGCGTGAACAGTTTCTGAATAAGGCAATAGATGAAGGCAAATTTTCTTCATTAATTGCGGCTATTAAACTTGCTCATAAAGACGATCCGCATTTATCATTAGATCTGGATAAGCATCCTGAAATATACCAGTTGGCAACAGAGGTTATGATGAGTGCTTTTGAAAAGTTGGGGGCTGGCAGCTCACCGAAAGGCGATGGAAACGATGAAAGACCCATTGCAATAGTTGGTGCAACTGGCAATGATGTTATATTTAAAAATTACCGCCACATTTATTACGGGGCTGAGTTGTTTTACCCTTCTACTCTGGTAAATGAAGATTTTCTCCTTTCAAGGGCACAGAAAGTGATGGAGTGGAGATGGTGGCCTCTCTCTGAGATCGGTTTCCATTTATTAGAACCTGCCGAGACCAGATATACTTTAAAGGATGGTTATGTAAACATGGATTTTTATGGATTCAGCCCCGGAATGCTCAGTACTGAATGGAACGCAAGAGACAAAGCAATAACATATAATATTCTGACAGGAATACTTTATGGTTTAGATATCATTAGTGGGCTATCTGCTAAAATTCCGGATAATATAGATTTAAGTTTTATTGCTAAGGAACTTATCCATAATCCAGAGCTGGCTAATATTGGTATATCTATTAGTGAGGGAGACAATGGCAAACTATTAACTTCAATTATTAAATTAATAAGTTCGGATTTATCAATAAACTTCTTTATAAATTATTGCAGAATAGATCTTAAAAGGGCTTTTGCAGAGGCTGCATTGAAAAAACTTAATGTAGCAATGCAAGTTATCGATGTGTTGGGATATGCGAATGAGCATTTTCCGTTTTTCCATGACCTTTTATATGCACCACGCTCCCAAACAAATGTATTTAGAATTGAAAATAACAAGCTTGTTCTTGAGAAATCAAATAAACCTCCTGAGGTCTCGATAAAAGCTACTCCCACTATTGGGTATAAGGAGACTTCTGTTACGTTTGCTGCAAACTATTTTGATGATTATACTCCGGAAGGTAATGCATTATTTGAATGGAAATGGGTAGCAGATGGGGACCCAGATGGAGCATGGTCTGCACCATCTTCAAATCCCGATACTGTATTATTGAATCTCTCAAAAGCAGGTTACATATACCTGAAGGTTGATGATCGGATGAGCGAGGAAAAGGTTTATTGCAGCAAATATCTCCCTTTCTATGAAGAAGTAAAAAGAAACAGGATTATTGTTCTGGGAGGCCATTTGCTAGGGGTTTACCCGGATTTTCTCGAAAACGAACTTAGCTATAAAGCTGATAACTCTGAATTGAGGTATGTGCTTACGCATCCAGCGGAATGGGTTGAAGGCCCCGGAATTATATTTAATCAAGCTATACTCAATCCACAAACAGACCTTCTGGTGATTGATGCATATCCAGAATCTTTTGGGGAAATTGAATGTTTCCAGGCTAATAAACTTGCTATAATGAGATTTGTCAGAAATGGGGGCGGACTACTCTTAATAACGGCAGATATATTTGAAAATGAAAGCAGTACAGGTGCATTGCCTCTTGCAAAAATTGAGACCATAAGTAATAAAGTTATTAGAAACAGTAATTCAAACTGGTCATTTATAGAAGGTGAAGAAATGGATTTTCATCTTTCTGTTGCCTTTTCTGATACTAATATTCCTGATGGAGCAATAATCCATCTTGTTAATGAATATGGTGATCCTCAACTTATTGAAATGTACAATGGGAAGGGAAATATTTTGAGTTCAATATTTGGGATCAATTCTTTAAATTCTGATTCTGTGGATTTAAATACATTCTGGTACATGACTGGTGCTAAACTTAATAATAGATGATAAACAAAATCAGAAGAATACAAAACATTCCGAATCTGCTTTAAGTGATGTACAGAGAGTAAGTTAGTCACAAATTTTCCATTCTTTTCATGGCTGCCCCTGACTGCAAGGTCGGGGGCTTTTTGCATTGTTAAATTAGGTTAAATATTAAAATTCCATGAGTTAAAGGCATCATTTTAATTATATTGCGGGGTAACAAAGAGTTGAAAAAATATGAAAACATTACTGGGTATTTCGTTAGCATTCTTCATAATGACAGGTTGCAAAAGCAATGATGAAAAGTTGGTAAGACAGGCTGACAAGATACATGAATCAATACTTACTGTGGATACGCACTGTGATACACCAATGGATTTTTCAGATCCATCATTTGACCTGGGAGTAAAACATGACGTTGGATGTGTCGATTTTCCAAGAATGGTTGAAGGTGGTCTTAATGCTGAATTTTTTGCAGTATTTATTGGTCAGGGCCCCCGGGATGACACTTCATATGCTAAAGTTCATAAAAAGGCTCTTGACATTTTTGAAGCTATTCATCGTAATGTCAGTAAAAATTCATCGATGGCTGAGATAGCAACAACAGCTGAAGATGCATACAGACTGAAAAAAGAAGGTAAAATTGCTGCCTTTATAGGTGTCGAGAATGGCTACCCTATTGGTAAAGATCTGTCAGTAGTAAAAGAATTATTATGACCTTGACGCACGATATATTACTCTTTGTCATTCAAGGAATAATGATATATGTGATTCTTCAACTGATCCGGCAGGTCCCGAAAACGATGGCTTGTCCTCATTCGGACAACAGGTAGTTAAGGAGATGAACCGGCTTGGAATGATGGTCGATGTTTCCCACATCTCTGATAAATCTTTTTATGATGTGCTTAAGGTAAGCCAAGGCACCTGTAATAGCCTCACATTCATCATGCAGGGCCCTTTGTGGCAGTCCGCGTAACCTTACTGATGATATGCTTCTGGCTCTTAAGGAAAACCAGGGTGTAATTCAGATTTGTATTCTCAGCAATTACCTTAAGACTCCTGAACCTAATCCTGAAATGGAAACAAAACTAAAGGAACTACAGGATAAGTATGGTGATTATAATGCCCTGCCTGATTCAACTAAAAAGGTAATGCGAGGTGAATACAGGGCAATTCAGAAACAGTACGAGAAGCTTGCAACTGTAAAGGATGTCGTAGATCATATAGACCATGTTGTTCAGGTAATCGGAATTGACTATGTTGGTATTGGAACCGATTTTGACGGCGGTGGCGGGGTAGACGGCTGCAGAACTGTTGCTGAGATGAAAAATATTACCATAGAGTTGTTACGCAGAGGATATTCAAAAAAGGATATTGCAAAAATCTGGGGAGGGAACTTCATGAGAGTATTCAGAAAGGTTGAGGAAGTTGCGGGAAATAAAACTTCATAAACAGCTCCCCCTGGGTATTCTTTCTTATTCTTTCATATAATACAGGAAATTCTCATGTTTTGGGCAGCTGGTAATAATCGCTTCGCTATAGTCAAATTTATTAAATCTCTGTATTTCACGGATATAGAAGTAGTTTAATAAAGATTTCAGTGCCTGCTGATATCAGTCTTTTACCCTTGAGAATTTTAAAGTGTTCAAAATCCAGTCAGGAAGAGATTTGTTTGGATCTCTTTTGCGAAGATCAAGATACCATCCGAACTTTTTATATACAGGAAGCTTGTGTGTTTCAACAAACTCAATGAGAGTTCCATCGGGATCTTCAATGTATGAAAAATGTCCGGCAGCTTCTCCCATATCAAAGCTATTCCCCTCATGGCTTTTTTTGCTATCGACTGTAAAAGGAAATCCCTTTGATTCGCAGAAGCTTTTCAGTTCATCCATCCCACGCATGTCGTAGCACAGATGGATAAACCCCGGGTCACCCCAGAACCGGTCTTTATAAATCATCTTGCCCGGACCTGCAGTTGTACTTATAAGCTCAATAACGCTGTCCCCCAGCACCTTACTAAAAGGTCCGGTAAATGGTACCGATCGTTTAAGAAGAACTCTGCGACACTCCTTACCTCCACCAGGAAGTCCGGCAAGGTCGGGGAAAATCCCGGTTTTATCATATATAACCTCATCATAACCAAGTATATCTGAATAGACAACCTTTGATTTTTCAATATCTGTTACTCCTATAATTGCACCATACGATCCGCCGGTAAGTTTATGCTCATCTTTGAACCAGTCACTGCCTTCAACGATCTGGAATATATTTCCATAGGGATCCTTCATGAAAAAAGTTGATTTGCCCGAAGGATCGGTTGATGTCTCCAAAGGTACAGCCAATCCATTATTCCTGAAGTTTATAAGTGATTGCTGAACGTTTTTTGACTTAATTTTACAGACCATTATTCCAAGGTCACCTAACTTTATCTCCTCTTTTATTTTTAGCGGGTCGCGACCCTTATACTGCCATATCTCAAATCCACCTCCGCTCTGAAGGTTAAGCGCAAGTATTGCATGTCTGCTTCTCGGTTCACCCCCGGTGTAAGGAAGCATAAGCTTAGCTTCGGCTTCATCTTCAAATACCCGGCAGTCCATTCCGAATTGTTTCCTGTACCACTTCCAGGCTTCTGTCACATTCATTACGCCAATGCCCATTTGCTGGATTCCGCTTATTATATACCCCTTCATATTTTTATTGTAGATTAGTTATTTATATTTAAAAGTGCCTAAAGTGCCTAAAGTGACTAGAGTGCCTAGGAGTGCCGAGTGCCTGGAGTGACTAGTGCCTGAAGTATTAGTTATACTATTCATATTGAATTTAATTTTCTTCTAACTTTAGTTCACTTTAAACTTTAGCTCACTCCAAACTTCTTTCAGCTCTAGCTCACTTCAAACTTTACGTGCTTTTTATTTTATCGGCAATCCTGAAAAACAACCAGGGAAGATATCTTCTTATATGCAGCATCATAAGTTCTCCTTTCCCGACAAGAATTTCACGCTTATTTCTAACTATTCCGTTAATAATAGTTTCAGCAGCTTTTTCCGGAGATATTCCTTTAGCCTGGCCATCATCAAGTTTGCCATGTTCTTTGCCTTCAGCATTCAAAGCGTGCAGTGAGATTGCAGTTCTTACCCTTCCCGGTATGATTACTGAAGCTTTTATATTATTTTTTTTATTTTCCAGATAAAGTGTTTCAAAGAATCCATGAAGAGCCTGTTTTGATGCTGAATAAGCAGAACGCAATGGGAATCCAAATCTGCCTGAGATACTGCTGGTAGCCAGAACATGACCTGATTGTTGTTTTACCATATAAGGCAGAATGGCTTTGGTCAGAGCAATTGTACCAAAGTAATTGATCTCAAATATTTTTCTGTCGAGCCATAAAGGTGTTTCATCAATTCTTGCTCTCTGACTTATGCCTCCCATGTTAAGCAGAAAGTCAACATGATGTTTCTCTGAAATTACCTGGTCAACAATTTTATTTATTTCACTGGTTTCGGACAGATCAAAAGGGACACATTTAATCATGACCGACTTTTCTCCGCAACTGTCTCTTACTCTTTCGAGACCGGTCATATCATTCGATGATGCGACTACAGTTGCCCCTCTGGCAACAAATGCATGCACAAGTGCTTCTCCGATACCTGATGATGCCCCTGTAATCCAGGCTACTTTGCCAGCAAACATTTTATCCTTATTCATTTAACAGTCTGGTTATCAGGTCGACAAGTTCTTTGTAGTTTTTTCGTAAGGTATCAAATTCCTTATTTTGGGTTTTAATATATGTTCTCACCCTGAAACCTCCGATTATTCTTCGTAATTGCAGATTATAATTCCAGGCAAATATTCCTGATAAAGGTAAAGTAAGAAATATGAGCAAGCCGACCCACCATGAAGCAAAGATGATGAGCGAAAGCACAAGGTATAAAGGAAGAAATATAAACGCCAGAACCAGTGATACTCCATATTTTACTGAAGCTACAAATTGTGGGTCACGTATTTTTCTGGTCTGAAGAGTTGGTAATTCAAGAAAAGTCAGTGTAAAAATATTTCCATACAGAAAGAAAGGGAAGGTGACAACAAGGCCTAACAAGCCGGCAATAAGCCAACCCAGAGGATGTTTCTTTTTCTCAAGAAGCCTGTAATCGGTTTTTAACTCTTTTGACTTATTTCTGACCAGGAGACTCAGTGAGCATATTCGTTCATATACCGATGGATTTGAAGTCTTAAGAATATTTAGCTTTTGAATAAGGTTTCTGTCCCTGAATAGTTTGGGATATTTTATATCATCACTGTACTTGCCGTTGATCATAACCCTGAGTTCATCAATGGCTTCATAGTCCTCTTCGGAATCAATGTGGACCATGTTACTTTTCATCTCAGATGAAAGTTTGTTTCTTAATTCATTAAGAGCTCTCTCAGGACTTACTTTGTACAAGTCGTAAAATTCCGACACTTCAATTGGTTTACCGTAAACTACAGTCAGTACCTGCCTGAACCGGCTGTAATTAGAAAATTCCAGACCTACAGGTATTATCTTTATATTTAGCTTATAATCAGTGGCTTCATCTGATTGGAAAGCAACACGACAGATTCCTTTTTTTAATTGCCGTAATCTTCTGAATCCCGCATGATCACCTTCCGGGAGTATTACAAGTCCGTCTTTATTTTTAAGTACATCTATTGTTTTGATAAATATCTCATCATTGCCTTTAAGGCTGCTGAATCCGTCTCTTATCCTGTAAACAGGCAAGATCTTAAGAAAATATAAAATTGATGCAACGGCTTTCTTTTTGAATATGTCAGCTCTGGCAAGAAATACAGGTTGTCCCTTATGAGTAAAAAGAACGGCAAGGGCATCCATTAATGCATTCTGGTGATTTGGTGCAAAAATAAGATGATGATCAGGGTTAATGTTTTCCCGTCCGAGAACGATAACTCTTCTGTAGAATATGTTGTTATGCCAAAATCCGGCAACTGACTTTAACAGAGCATATCCGGCTGAATAGTTCTCAATATTTTCCTTCCCCATTTATTGTATAGTATGCGCATACGCCAAACAAAAATATTATGGACGACTGCTGTTGAGTGCAAGTTAGAAAAAAGGAAGTTTTGCTGATTAAATTAGAATTACTTTATCAATAATATTTTAAATATTACGTCTTTATACCACCTGTTTAAAAGTCAGGTAAGCCGTCCTGAAGTTTGTCAATCAGTCGTCTCTCTTTTTTTGTTGGTCTGCCCGACCCTTTGTCCCGGATACCGCTTATCACAATTGTTTTAATGTTGAGTTTGGCTTTTTCCTCATCTGAAGTAAGATCCTGAACGTATTGGTCCACCAGTTTTGCGGAGACCCTGTTTTCTATCGGTTCTATTACTTTATATGTATATACTACCGGTGGCTTTTTAACAATAATGATTTCATCATTTGTAATTACCCTTGATGGTTTTACCTGAATATTGTTAATGATTATTCTGCCTTTCCTGCAGGCATCTGATGCGATACTCCTTGTTTTATACACTCTGACCGACCAGAGGAATTTATCAATCCGTATTGATTTATTGTCAGCCATAATAATTGAGAATAATTAAGGTATGAGTTTTGGAGGAACCTTTCCTGCTTTATTAAAGCTGGTCATCGTAATTTCAAGTCCGGCAAATACAAATGATTTTATCATCTCAATAACGATCGGAACTCTTTCAGTGACAATATTTTTTTCTTCAGGATTCCATTTCCCAAGTACAAAATCAACCTGTGACCCCTTATGGAAACCATTGCCAATGCCAAATCTGATCCTTGAATATTCGGTAGTGCCGAGAATATTACTGATGTGAGAAAGACCATTATGTCCTCCGTCGCTTCCTTTTGGCCGCATCCTTATACTTCCGAGTGGCAATGCAAGGTCGTCAACAATTATAAGTATGTTTTCAAGGGGAATATTTTCTTTCTTCATCCAGTAACTCACGGCATTACCACTGAGATTCATGAATGTTGAGGGTTTGAGCAGAATAATATCTCTGCCTTTATACCTTGTGTTGCAGACAGAACCATATCGTTTGTCTGTAAAAGAAGTATTGGATGCCGTTGCCATGGCATCCAATACTGTAAATCCTATATTATGACGTGTATCTTTATACTCTTCGCCAATATTTCCCAGACCAACTATCAGATATTTCATCAAGTCTGATTGTTGTTAATAAAATATTTATTCTGCTGCAGGAGCTCTCAGGTGCGGCAGCAGCTGCTGTTTCTTCAGCAATTTCAGCATCAGTTTTCTGTGCAACACGTGATGTGGCAATTGTAAGAACCATTGATTTCTTAGAATCAAGTAATTCAAGTTTATCAAAAGACAAATCACCTACTTTTTTACCTTCATGAATCTTTAATTTGCTGATGTCAATAGGTAGAAATTCAGGAAGATCTTTCGCAAAGCCTTTAACTTTAAGTGCTCTTTTTTTGATAACCAGTTTTCCACCTGCAATAACACCTACTGAATCACCAAAAACCTTGATAGGCATATTGATCACAACAGGCTTATTATCAAGATACTTCAATGAAATCTGCATGCAGAATGTTATCTTTAACAGGGTGGAATTGAATATCCTGCAGTACTACTGTATATTCCTTATCGTCAAGAATAAGTTTAACAAGATGAGCATCAGGTGTATAAACAAGATTTTTAAAACTAAACTCATGTGTCTCAAAGTGAATGTTTTTTTCTTTCCCGTAAACTACACAAGGTACATTACCTGATTTCCTGATCTGTTTTGAATTTTTTTTACCCAGAACTGTTCTTAATGATCCCTTGATCTCTATTGTCTTCATTAGTCTTAAAATTATTGTGCTACTAAAAGTTATCACCACGATAACTCCCCATCACACGTTTGACATTATTTAAAAAATTTGGCCTGCAAATATAGAACAAAGGAATCAGAATACAAAATTTGTGCTAATTGATTGATTGGTAGTTACTGCCTTTATTGTATTGGCAAAAATTTCAGCTATTGAAAGCACTTTTATTTTGCTTGAGGTATTAATAAAAGGAACTGAATCGCTTACAACAAGTTCCTCAATGGCAGAATTATTAATTCTTTCAACGGCATTTCCGGAAAGGATAGGGTGTGTGGCAAAAGCCCTGATACTCGTAGCTCCTCTCTCTTTCATCATGTTGGCTGCCAGGGCCAGTGTGCCTGCTGTATCGACCATATCATCAATGATAACCACATTTCTGCCTTCTACATCACCTATAATTGACATCTCTTCAATAACATTAGGTTTTTTACGCAGCTTATAGCAAAGTACAATTTCTGACTGCAGATGCCTTGAATATGCATTGGCTCTTTTTGATCCGCCCATGTCAGGTGCAGAAACAGTAAGATTATTAAGTTTCAGATTTTCAATATACGGCGCAAATATTGCAGACCCGAACAGATGGTCGACCGGAACATTAAAGAAGCCCTGTATCTGGTCAGCATGAAGATCCATTGTAATTACCCTGTCGACTCCGGCAGTGCTTAACAAGTCAGCTGATAGTTTAGATCCGATTGATACCCTTGGCCTGTCTTTTCTGTCCTGCCTGGCAAATCCATAATATGGAATAACTGCAATCACTTTATAGGCTGATGCTCTTTTAGCTGCATCGATCATCAGAAGGAGCTCGAAGAGATTATCCGCAGGAGGATTGGTTGACTGAATGATAAAAACCATACAACCTCTTACCGACTCATCAAAACAAGGCTGAAATTCTCCGTCACTGAAACTGGTAACTGAGCTTTTCCCAAGTTCAATACCTAGTTTTTCGGCAATCATCTGAGCAAGATGTTGTGATGCTCTGCAGGAAAAAACTTTCATTGGTGCTGTTCCAAACATTTTCCTCTTTTTTAGCGGATTAGTACTTTGATTATATTAGACTACAAAAATAGGAATTACTTCCGATATCAGGTGTCAATTGAAAAATTGTTGATAGATTCTTCTATGTAGTTCAGTATTTCATCTCGTCCCTTCCCGTTGACTGCTGATGAAATAAATGTTACCGGCAATGACTCCCAGTTTTTAAGCATTTCATCATCATATTGAATAATAGATTGTTCGAGGGCAGCTCTGCGATAATTTATCACTCTTTGTAAAAACTCTTGCGAAAGGAATCTGGTTATTCCCAAGAAATTCCATAAACTCCAGATCAGACTTCTGTGGTTTGTGTCTGGAGTCGAGAAGTACAAAAAGAGAAACAAGATTTTCCCGTTTTAGTATATAATTCTCAGTGGCTTTTACCCATTTTTCACGCAGACTTACAGGTACCTTTGCATAACCATATCCCGGAAGATCAACAAGATACCATTTTTCGTTGATAGTATAATGATTTATTGTCCTGGTCTTCCCGGGCTGAACTGATGTTTTTGCCAGCTTTGACCAGCCTGTAAGCATATTGATAAGTGATGATTTACCTACATTCGACCTTCCTATAAATCCGAATTCTGGTCTGTTTGAAGATGGACAATCTTTAAGTGTTGGACTGCTTTTTAAAAAGGTGGCCGAATGAATTATCATAATATATTTTTAGTTGAGGTCAGAATAAGGAAGATTTATCTTTTTATAAATAATGTATCTGTTGCCGATAGTTTGTAAGCATGTCGGTAATTATCCCTACAGATTTTGGCTTTTGTGAATTGCTTTTTTTCAGATCCAGGGTTCCAATGCCCTTTACTGTTTTAATCACCTGGCATTTGGTGGTATCGAAAACATTGTTCTCCAATGATCCCCGGTAGAATCTTACCTTTGTTGACTTATCAGAAAGGGACAAGGTAATTTGGTATAATCCTTTGGTTTTATATTCATCCTTTACATTTACCACAACTTCAGGATAATTTGTGACGAGCTTTCCATTCTGGTCAAACTCCTTGAAATATGAAGTTCGCAAGCCCTTCTTATAACCTATTTCAGCTTTTGTTTTACCATTACGGTAGTATTGTTTCTGAATACCATCAATAGTATCATGTACATATGGTGTTGACCGGAATACCTGGCCCCCTTCATAAAGCCATCTCGCTGAATCTTCCCTTAATCCTGCTTTATACCAGAATGTCTGACGCACATTTCCGTCCTGATAAAATGACTTCATTAATCCTTCCCTTACCCCGTTTTTAAAAGTTATTTCTTTAATCAGATACCGTCCGCTCATATATTTTTTTATTCCTGTGTAGCCGGTATCGGCAACTGTTGTTGTATCTGAAACAGATTCAGAAGTGTCCTTGACATTTCCTCTTCCGCCACAACTAATTATTACTGTCAGTGATATGATCAGAACTAAAGTGTAAATAAGATTTTTCATGGGTTTATTATTTTTTAATTATGTAGTATATCTTTTTTAAGGTCTGATATAAAACAGATAAATGCCTGTTTATATAGTTAAAATCTTCTATAGACTTTCTTCAGTTAATATATATATCTCCAGTAAGCTGGCTTCGCCTGATGGTTCCAGTGTTACCTCCTTTATCATGGCAGGTAGTAAAACTGTTTCCCCTTTTACTACTTTTTCTGTGTTACCGTCCCATCTTATTGAAAATTCACCATCTATACAAATATACACTACAAATGAATCATTTAAATAATATTCTTTACGGATAGGATTGTTGAACCTGAGAATATCTGTGTTAAAAAATTCACAGCTGACCAGGTTCTCGTTTTTATTAAGTTCAGACTCTATCCTTTTCTTATTTTTACCTGTAGCTGAAAAGTCAATTGCATCGAGTGCCAGTTCGGTATGCAGCTCTCTCTTTTCTTTGCCTGAATTTTTTCTGTTCCAGTCGAATATTCTGTATGTAATATCTGATGTCTGCTGGATTTCGACAAGAACAGTTCCTGCACCAATAGCATGTACTCTTCCCGCAGGAGTAAAAAAGGTATCACCTGGTTCAGGCTTTTCAACATTAAGCAGATCTTCAATTTTCCCGTTTTTAAGAGCAGCTTCATATATCTCTTTAGTTACACCTTCATTGAAGCCGGTATATATTCTTGCATCTTTTTCACTTTCAAGAATATACCACATTTCTGTTTTCCCATAGGCCAGATGCCTTTCTTTTGCAAGTTTATTATCGGGATGCACCTGTATCGAAAGGTCCTCTCTTGCTTCAATAAATTTTATCAGAAGAGGAAATTCGTTACCAAACTTTTCATAAATCGAATCGCCGGTAATATCGCCCATGTAAACTTCAATAAGTTCCTCAATGTTATTACCTGCCAGAAATCCGTTACTTACAACCGACTGATAGTCAGCCACTGCCGATATTTCCCAGGTTTCACCTACATTAGACAGGCCGGCACCTTTTTTATTATACCTGCTTACCAGGGCGTTACCTCCCCATACTTTCTCTTTTAAAACAGTTTCAAATTTTAACGGATATAGTTCTGACATCTCTATTATTTTAAAATTCATAATCAATTACAGCTTTTGTCTTTAAAATCTCCCGGCCTCTTTTAATAGCTTCCTGATGCTCTTTGCTCTCCTGGTAGCGTGTAAGATCCTCCCTGTTATTAAAAAGAGAATCAATGGTGAAATCCCAGGCAGAATCAGATTCGTTGAAATTGATACCTGTTCTGAATTCCGCAATGTAAGGCAGCTGTTCTCCAAGAGGTGAAAAAATTTCCTGCATTTTATTAAGCCCGAGCTCTTTGTTCTCTGATGTGGCCTGGGGAATTAATTTGAAGAAGACAATATGTTTTACCATTAAAAGAAGTTTAGAGTGCCTAAAGTGCCTAGAGTGACTAAAGTTAATAAAGTGTTAAGGAGACTTTCAGCTTTTAAAAGCATGGCTTCCAAACTCTTATTAAACTTTAATTATTATATATATTTTGCAAATTACTATTTTTGGTAATTATTTTCAGGTACAAAAATATACATTTATGCTGATAGTAGGAATAGCAGGAGGGACAGGTTCAGGAAAAACAACTGTTGTAAGAAAAGTAATGGAAGTGTTTCCTAATGATGAGGTTATAGTTATTCCCCAGGATTCTTACTACAGGGATAACCGCGACATTACTCTGGAAGAAAGACAAAAGATTAATTTTGACCATCCCGATTCGGTAGAATTCTGCTCTGCTTATCGAGCATCTGAATGACCTTAAGAAAGGAATCTCGATTGAGATGCCAATCTATTCATACCTTACATGCCTGCAGGGCAAAAGAGACAATCACAATCAAACCTTCACGGGTTGTACTTGTAGAAGGAATACTGATTCTTACCGATCCGGGATTACGTAATATGCTCGATATAAAGGTCTTTGTTGATGCAGATGCTGATGATCGACTGGGACGTGTTATTCAGCGCGATATTATTGAAAGAGGCAGGTCGGTATTAATGGTACTTGAAAGATACCACGATACGGTAAAACCTTCTCATCTTCAGTTTATAGAACCTTCAAAAAGATATGCCGATATAATTATCCCTGGTGGGGGAGAGAACCAGGTCGGTATAGAAGTTTTGATATCAATTATAGAAAAGCACTTGTTAAAAAGTAAATCCTGATATATGCTTGATAAAATAAAAGTAGAGGATGTTCTGTTTCTGGATATTGAAACAGTACCTGCAGCACCTTCATATAATAATCTGGATTCGTCAATGCAGATTCTTTGGGATAAGAAGTCAAAACAGTTCAGGTCAGCAGATCAAACATCGGATGAGATTTATGAAAGAGCTGGTATATACTCCGAATTTGGGAAAATTGTATGTATTTCTGTAGGATTTATTAATGAGAAAAAACCCTTAAGCTTAAGACTGAAGTCATTTTATGGCAATGATGAAAAATTATTGCTGACAGATTTTTCTGCAATGGTTTCTAAATTTTCCAGGGTAAAGAGTGAAGCCCTCCTTTGTGCACATAACGGAAAAGAATTTGACTTTCCATACATTGCCAGACGGATGATTATAAACAGGCTGGAGATACCTGAAATCCTTGACAATGCCGGTAAGAAACCCTGGGAAATAAAATTGCTTGACACAATGGATTTGTGGAAATTCGGTGATTATAAAAATTATACTTCCCTCGACCTTCTTACCAATATACTTGGGATACCAACACCTAAAGATGATATTGATGGAAGTATGGTTGCAGGGATCTTTTACGGGGAGAATGATGTTGAACGTATAGCACGGTACTGTGAAAAAGATGTTATCGCCATTGCCCAGGTACTGCTCAGGTTCATGAACCTGCCTCTGATTGATGACGAAAGGATCGAATCTGTGTCAGGCCTGTAGTCAGCTATCATTTTAATAGCTGTCTGAGATATTTTATTACCTCATCAGGCTGGTCAGCATGTATCCAGTGGCTTGCGTCCTTAACTGTTATAAATTCCGCAGCAGGAAATACTTTTTGTATATCCCTGAAATCTTCTGAAGGTATATAATCGGATTTATCTCCCTTCAGAAAAATGACAGGAAACCCTGTGATGTGTTGATTAACTGTTTTGTTGCGGTCAATGCCTTCCATTATCCTGTCAAGATTTTTAAGCAGCGAAGGAGCATTAAGTTTCCATTCAAAGCTGTTCTCAGAAGTTCTGCCTAAATTCTTAAGAATAAAGCCGCTTATTCTTTCATTGCGAAATTTGCCTGTTACTACAGATTCAGCCTCTTTACGTGAAGCGATTGCAGATGGATCAATTGAAAGTATTGTTTTTATTATTGAAAGATGTTCATTATATGCCGATTGCTGCAGTGTTTCATTAGAAAATGGTGAGATGTCGGCTATAAGCAGGCCGTTAAGCATTTCGGGCCATTTCAGGGCAAAAGCTATTGCAGTTTTGCCTCCCATGCTATGCCCTGCAAGGAAAAATTTCTTAAGGTTGAGATCTGATGCCAGTTCATATAGATCGTCTCGCATGGAATTATAATCATGAGTCTCTGAATGAGGTGACTGACCATGATTTCTCTGATCGGGCAGATACACAGTAAATTCATCACTGAGCTTCCTGGCAATAGTCACCCAGTTATCGGACGAACCATACAAACCATGAAGAATTATAAGAGGTGGTCCACTTCCGTATTTTCTGTAGAAAAGTTTCATCAGGACCAGTTGATCGCTTGTACATCTGAATAGTATTTTCCAGACCAAGGTATAGAGCATCAGAGATAAGAGCATGGCCTATAGAGACCTCATCGAGCCAGGGAATATTCTGATGAAAAAACCGGAGGTTATCAAGATTCAGATCATGACCTGCATTTATTCCTAATCCTGCATCTCTTGCTATTTCTGCAGCTTTTACAAATGGATCAACAGCCTCAATGGCATTTTGAGTAAAAGCCGTTGCATATGGTTCAGTATACAGTTCAATCCTGTCTGTTCCGGTCACAGCTGCATTCTCAATATTCACGGGATTGGTATCAACGAACAAAGAGGTTCTTATTCCTTCTTTCCTGAATGTCCGATACAATATCAGTCAGAAATTTTCTGTGTGTCAGCGTGTCCCAGCCGGCATTTGAAGTAATAGCATCGTGTGCGTCAGGAACAAGTGTGACCTGATCCGGTTTTACTGAAAGTACCAGGGTAATGAATTCCTGTGAAGGATAACCTTCTATATTAAATTCAGTTGTTATAAGTGGCTTAATATCAAGAACATCGCTATATCTTATATGCCTTTCGTCAGGACGGGGATGAACTGTAATGCCATCAGCACCAAATAGCTGGCAGTTTATAGCAGATGTCAGTACATTTGGAATATTTCCGCCTCTGGCATTTCTGAGCGTAGCAATCTTATTAATATTTACACTTAACTTTGTCATTTCATTCTTTGTATGAATTTTTGGTATTGTAATTGTAGTACAAAATTACAATAACTCTATTTTTTTTTACTATTTTGGTGAAAATAAAATGTGGTGATGGTTGCTAAAGACTTAATATCAGAAGTTATTCCTTCAGTGAAGACATCAGATCTTGGACAGACGGCGCTTAACTGGATGGAGATATTCAGAGTGTCGCATCTGCCTATTGTTAATAACCAGGATTTCCTTGGTTTGATTTCCGATGCTGATATTTATGACATGAATCAGCCTGATGAACCAATTGGTAATCATGCACTTACAGTTATTCAAGCCTTATGTTACAAGCGAGCAGCATATTTTTGAAGTTATAGGTCTTGCCTCCAGGCTAAAATTATCTGTTGTACCTGTTCTGGATTCCAAGGCCCATTTTAAAGGGGTGATTACAACCAGTGACCTGATAAGGCATATGGCAGGGATATCGTCAATGGATCAGCCGGGAGGAATTATTGTTCTTGATATTATCGAACGTGATTATTCTCTGGCACAGATAGCACAGATTGTGGAGAGCAATAATGTTAAAGTCCTGAGCATGTATATTACTTCTCCTTCCGATTCAACAAAGCTGGAAGTAACCTTAAAAGTAAATACTGATGATCTTATTTCAGTTATCCGTACGTTTGAGCGTTATAACTATGATGTAAAAACCTGGGTCACAAGTAATGATTCTGTTGATGAGTTCTATTCAGAAAGGCTTGACCTTCTTATGAAATATCTTAACATGTAAGCTGGTATGCTGAAGAGGGTTGCTATATACAGTAAAGACAATAATTCCAAAACCAGGGAAGGGGTAATCAGGCTTGTAAATGAATTTTGCAGCAGGGGAATTAAGATGCAGGTATATCAGAAATCGGAAGATGATCTTAATTGTCCGGGTGGTGAATTAGTTGAACGTTTCTCTGATCTCTCAGCTATTTCAGGACTGCCTGATATGGTTTTAAGTGTCGGAGGAGACGGTACTTTTCTGGAGACAGTGCTCAAGGTTAAAGACTTTGGAATTCCTGTTGCAGGTGTAAATACCGGAAGAATGGGTTTCCTTGCAAATATTTCTGATGAGGAGATTGGTCATTCAATCGATATGTTATGCAATGGAGAATACGAAATTGTGGAAAGGACCCTTCTCGAAATTTCTCATCCGGTTAAAATATTCACAGGAAATTCCTCATCAGCCCTTAATGAAGTTGCCATACAGAAGGTTGATCTCAGCATGCTTACAATAATGGTATATGTCAATGATACTTATCTTAATACTTACTGGGCTGACGGACTGATTATTTCAACTGCAACAGGGTCAACTGCTTATAATCTGAGTGTTGGCGGTCCTATATTACTGCCTGAAGATGAAAGTATTGTTGTATCACCCATATCGCCTCATAACCTATCCATAAGGCCAATAATTCTATCAGGGGTCGATAAGCTGCGACTTGTTATTGAAGGAAGAAGCAAAGGATATCTTGTAACCTGTGATTCCAGATCAAAAAGATTACCTTTCAGTCAGGAGATACAAATAGTAAAGGCGGCTGTCAGACTTAAGACAGTAATGTTAAACGGAACGGATTTTTACAGTACTCTGAGAAATAAGCTTATGTGGGGCGCTGACAAAAGGAACTGAAGCATTTTCACTCCGATGTTAAGCTGTTTTGTATAAGATTATTATATTTGCATTTGATACGAAATTGAAATGTTTATGAAACGTTCTGTTTTAGTAATATTACTCATTTATCTTATTTCTCCTTTTCCGGATGCTCAGCAACTCTGGAAATTGAAAAGATGGGAAGCTGTTACCGGATTAGGACCTACCTTCTTCTTCGGAGATGTCGGAGGATATTCTAAAACAAAAAATATTCTTGGAATACGCGACTTCAGTCTTATGCAGACCAGGTTTGATCTGAATTTCAATCTTAAATACAGGATTACCCAGGATTTAAATGCCCGGCTTAGTCTTGCATACGGTTTTCTGCATGCAACCGATGAGAGAGGTTCAAATGAACCAAGAGGTTATGATGCTGCTATCTCTTTTTTCGAACCATCCATTATCGGAGAATATTATTTCATAAAGAATAGTGCTGAAAGCAGTTACCTTTTTTCCAAGGGTAAGGGCGTTAACGGTATTGGGGGCATCTTTAAATCTCTCGATTTTTATGTATTAACAGGAATAGGTGGGCTAAGTTATTCAATTAAGGGAAATGATAAACTTTTAGAGCAGGATATAGATCCAGGTGGTTTTACAGCAATAATTCCTGTTGGACTGGGATCAACACTGGTATATTCTCCTGACTTTAACTTTGGAGTAGAATTTGCAGGCAGATATTCATTTTCTGATAACCTTGATGGTTATACTTCACAATATTCCAGCTCAAATGACGTTTATTATTTTTTCAATTTCACAATTACATACAAGCTGAAGACAGGGGCTAATGGTTTGCCTACTTTCAGATGAAATGAGCTGGAAAAGTTTTAATGAAAAAAATTCAATCGATTTTATTGTTTTTAGCACTTACTCTGACCATCTCAGGTCAGCGAAATTCTGATTTTGGTATTATTTGCCGGTGTATCATCATACCTGGGAGATATTAATCCAAACAGATTATTGTATTCACCCCTTCCGGCAGGAGGGATTTTTTACAGGTATAATTTTCATCCCCGGCAGGCAATACGGGCAAGCATTTTTTATGGTGGTTTAAGAGGTAATGACCTGGATTTTAACAACACCTTCCAATAAACACGGGCAGCTAATTTCTCCGGGATCAGTAGGAGAATTTGCACTTCAGTTTGAATTTAATTTTTTACCATATTCAACAGAAGGAAAAAGATGGGATTATACCCCGTATTTTGCAGCAGGTGCTGCAATTGCTTTTATTAATACCACCGTTTTTACATATGTGCCTGTGATACCCTTTTCTTTTGGTTTTAAGATCAATATATATAAAAATATTGGTTTGGAAGCTGAATATGGTTTTCGTAAAACATTTTATGATAACTTTGACGGCTTAAAAGATTTGGTTACCCCGTCAGATGTTGCCTGGATCCATAATAATGACTGGTACACATTTACAGGTATAGGCGTTACGTGGAAAATCTATAGCAAATTAGCCGGTTGTCCGGCCTACAATGATGTGGATTCTAAAAGAAAACGATAGGTATGTCGTTAAGGAATGTAGATAAATATAAATAAGTTGCCACTGCACGTGGCAATAATTATGGATGGAAACGGGAGATGGGCACAGCAGAGGGGTCTTGAAAGAATATTTGGACACAGCAAGGGGTTATAGCACTGAGAGAGGTAATTGAAACTGCAGCTGAACTTGGTATAAAATACCTTACTCTTTATGCTTTTTCAACTGAAAACTGGGAAAGGCCCGATGATGAAGTATCTGCTTTGATGGGAATTATGATTCAGTCGCTTAACAAAGAGACTGATACCCTGATGAATAATAATATAATGCTTAAAGCAATCGGGGATGTTGACAGACTTGCCAGTGATGTAAGAGAGAGGCTTTCTGAAACAATCGAGCTGACATCCCACGGAACGGGTCTTACTCTTTTAGTAGCTCTGAGTTACAGTTCACGATGGGAGATTGCAGATGCAGCCCGGAAAATTTCAATTGAGGTTAAAAATGGGAATATAGACCCAGATGATATTAAGGAAAAGGATTTTGAAAAGTATCTGACAACGTATGGAATCCCCGATCCGGAGTTCATGATAAGGACTAGTGGCGAATTAAGGATTAGTAACTTCCTTTTATGGCAGCTTGCATACACTGAATTATATTTTACAGATAAACTTTGGCCTGATTTTGGTAAGGAGGACTTTTATACTGCTATAATTGACTTCCAGAAAAGAGAGAGAAGATTTGGAAAAACAAGTGAACAGTTTTTGGAAAAATGATTAAAAAATGGTGATTACAAGAATCAATAGAAGTTTTATAGCAATATTACTGACGCTCATGAGTCTTTCACTGAATGCGCAGGAGAAAGAGCAGATTGTTGATTACATGAGATCCGATGAATATATTATTGGAGGTGTCTCAGTATCGGGGGTAAGATATCTTGATGCAAATGCATTGATAGGTATTTCAGGTCTCAGAGTAGGCCAGGAGATAACAATCCCGGGAGATGAAGTTACAACTGCTGTAAAAAAGTTATGGCAGCAGGGACTGTTCTCTGACGTAAGATTATCTATACTGAAAGTTGTTTCAGATACTGTTTACCTTGATATATACCTGCAGGAACGTCCAAGGATATCTTCGGTGAAATTTAACGGATTGAAAAAAGGAGAGATCACAGACCTTACTGAAAAGATAAGTCTTCCGATAGGATCACAGATTACAGCATATCTGCTTAACAATGCCAAGAAAATTATTAAGGACCATTTTGTTGAAAAAGGATTTCTTAATACTGAGGTTACTTATATTCAGAAAGATGATCCTGATCAGCCGAATAATGTAATTCTTACTATTAATGTTGATAAAAAGCATAAGGTAAAGATTGCTTCAGTGATTTTTGTTGGCAATGAATATTTTGAAGCCAGGAAACTCAGACGTAAATTGAAAGATACAAAGCAGAAGAATCTGAACTTCTTCAAACCTTCAAAATATATCGGTGAGAAATTTGAGGAGGATAAGATAAAACTGACGACCTTTTATAATGATAACGGTTTTAAGGATTTTACAATATTATCCGATTCTCTTTATCCGGTATCTGAAGACCGTGTAGCATTAAAATTAAAGATTGATGAGGGAAAACAGTACTTTCTTCGAGATGTGGATTGGGTGGGTAACAGTGTTTACAGAAAAGAGGATCTTGAAAAAGTCTTCAATGTTCAAGAAAGGATCAGTCTACAATCAGTCACTTATAAGCGACAGGCTTAATGGTACTGCCGGTGCACAGGATGCAGTCAATAACCTTTATCAGGATAATGGATACCTCTTTTCACGACTAACTCCTGTAGAAAAGAAGGTAGATCATGATTCCATTGATCTTGAAATAAGAATTTATGAAGGTGATCAGGCTTACCTGAATAATGTTATCATCACAGGAAATACGAGAACCAATGAGCACGTTGCCCGGCGTGAACTATATACACTTCCCGGTGATCTGTTCAGCAAGGATAAGATAATAAGATCGATACGTCAGTTAGGTGTTCTGGGCCATTTTGATCCTGAAAAAATAAATCCGATTCCGCTTCCTGATATTGCAAACGGTACTGTTGATCTTTTATACAAACTGGAAGAAAAAGCCAAATGATCAGTTTGAAGTTTCCGGAGGCTGGGGTGCAGGTATGCTTGTCGGAACTGTTGGGGTAAGATTCAACAACTTTGCCATGCGTAACTTTTTCAAATTGAATCAGTGGAGGCCATATCCTTCAGGTGATGGTCAGTCACTAAGTATCAGGGCTCAATCGAACGGACGTATATACTCAGTCATATAATATTTCATTTGTTGAACCATGGCTGGGCGGGAAGAAACCAAACACATTTTCTGTATCTCTTTACAGGTCCATGATGACAAATGGTAAGAAGAAAGGGGAAGATGGCCGTCAGTCAATGATAATTGACGGAGCCACAATTGGTCTTGGTAAGAGACTTGAACTGGCCTGATGACTGTTTCTCACTTTATGGAGAATTAAGTTATCAGAGGTATAATCTCGATAACTATAATGTATACAGGTTCCTCTTTGAGAATGGACAGTCAAACCTCCTTAGTCTTACAGCAAAACTAACAAGATTCTCAACAGGTCCAAACCTTATATATCCAAGAAGCGGTTCATCATTTACACTTTCGGTACAGGCTACTCCACCTTATTCTGCTATCAGTGGAAAGAATATGGCTAATGTGTCAGACGAGATAAAATACAAATGGATTGAATTCCATAAATGGACCTTTAAAGCAGATTATTATTATCCGATAACAAAGAATGATAAGATGATTCTGAATACCACGGTTTGCATTTGGATACCTGGGGCATTATAATAATGATATAGGGCCGTCTCCATTTGAGAACTATTATCTTGGTGGTGACGGTATGACCGGTTACAGTTTCTATGGTCGTGATGTAATTGCTCTCACGAGGTTATACAAATGGTTCACTTACTCCAAATGATCCTGTAAGAGGAGTGTCCTCAGGAAACGTATATTCAAAAATTACTTTTGAACTCAGATATCCTATTTCACTTAAATCCCTCAGGCAACAATATATGTGCTCTCATTTCTTGAATCAGGAAGGGCATGGTATCAAGCTAAAGGAATATAATCCGTTCAAGATGAACCGTTCTGCAGGTATAGGTGTCAGAGCAAATCTTCCAATGTTCGGATTACTCGGAGTTGACTGGGGTTATGGATTTGATCCTGTACCAGACCCTGCGATGTATCCGAATGCAAATCATTCACAATTCCATTTTGTAATAGGTCAACAATTTTAATCAGTAAATTTTATATTAATCATCATGAAGAAAATAGGAGCATTAATAGGTTTACTTGTACTGACTTCAGCAATGGCTATGGCTCAGAAATATGCATTTGTTGATTCCGAATACATAAGAAAGAATATTCCGGCATTCAATACTGCCCAGGAACAGCTCGATAAACTATCCCAGCAATGGGAGAAAGAGGTAGCTGACGGATATGCCGTTGTGGAACAGATGTACAAATCGTATCAGAGTGAGTCGGTTCTTTTGTCACAGGATATGAAAACAAAAAGAGAAGAAGCTATTATGGCAAAGGAAAAGGAGATGAAGGATCTTCAGAATAAATACTTTGGGATGGAAGGCGAGCTTTTCAAAAAAAGAGAAGAACTGGTAAAACCAATCCAGGACGAAATCCTGAAAGCTATAAAAGAGATTGCAGTTGAAGGAAGTTATGCAGTTATTTTCGATACCGCAGCTGGTGGAAATATACTGTTTGCCAACCCGAAATTCGACCTCAGCGATCAGGTTCTTGAAAAATTAGGTTATAAAAATTAATTAATTACATTTGCAGTTATTGTTTAATAAAATTATGAAAATGAAAAGAATTATTGGTATAGCATTTTTATCGATTATCATTGCGTTGGCAGGGCAGAGTGCAATGGCTCAGAATTTTAAGTTTGGACATTTAAACAGCGATGAACTTATTCAGGCATTACCTGAATACGACTCAGCTACTGTAAAACTTGAGAAATTCCGTAAGGAACTTATCAATGCTCTTGAGTTAATGTCTGTAGAATTAAATACAAAAAACGAGGCTTACCATGAAAGATAGTAAAAACCTAAGTGATATTGTAAAGCAGACTAAAGAACAGGAACTTTCTGACATGAACAGAAGGATACAGGAATTTCAGACAACAGCTCAGAACCAGTTGCAGGAAAAACAGGTTGAACTGTTTCAGCCTATATATGCTAAGGTCGACAAAGCAATAAAAGCTGTAGGCAAGGAAAACGGATTCCTTTATATTTTCAATGCCGCACAAGGAGGACCTCTTCTCTATTTTGATGAAACAAAGAGTACCGATGTGACTGCTCTTGCAAAAGCAAAACTTGGATTAAAGTAGTTTACTTACCCTATACCGGTGACCATCCGCCAACTGGCTGATGGTCATTTTTTTTAACAAATATTCAGAGTGAAAGACCAACCAATTGGGATATTCGATTCAGGTGTCGGAGGACTCACAGTTGCTCATGCAATTAAGCAATTACTTCCCGGTGAGAGTCTTATTTATTTCGGTGATACCGCACACCTTCCTTATGGCGATAAATCGGCAGAATCAATAAGATTCTATTCACAGCGGATTACCCAGTTTCTGCTGGAGCATAATTCAAAGGTTGTGCTGGTGGCATGTAATTCTGCTTCTGCTTCTGCTTTCGAATCACTGAAAGAAGAGTTTAAGGGAAAAACAATACTGATTGATGTAATTGATCCGGTAGTGGATTATATTAGCAACAGGAACTTTAGTAAGATTGGCGTAATAGGTACTAAACGAACAATAAGCTCAGGTACCTATGAAACGAAAATAAGAGATAAGTCACCGGCAACATCTGTTGTCTCTTTAGCTACACCTCTGCTGGTTCCTATGATCGAGGAAGGATTTATTTTCGATGATATAAGTAATGCTATTATAAGAACTTATCTCTCGAATGATCTTTTGGGTGGAATTCAGGCACTGATACTCGGATGCACCCATTATCCCATCATCAAAAATCAGATAAGCAAGATTTTTAACTTTAATGTAGAGGTTATTGACTCCGCAAGAATAGTGTCGCTTATCCTTAAGGACACACTTGAGAAGAATAACCTTATTAATGATTCGGGAAAAGTGAAGGATCAGTTCTTTATTTCGGATTATACCGACTATTTTGAAAAGATAGCGAAGATGTTTTTTGAGGGAGAGATTAATCTGAAGAAAGCAGATATCTGGAGCTGAATATTATTTCAGTATGTCGATTATTCAAGATATTATAAAAGAAGCTAAAGTTTTTTTCAGTCATTTTGCAGCCTGTCAATACGAGGCCATTAGCTAAAAAAACAATTTGTTTTTCAAACAAATAAGCCACACAAATGTTAAATAAAACATGATCAATATCATATTGTAAAACACATTTTGCATGGTTTTCAATACTTAAAAAGTTAATTTTGTGGATCATAAACTTTTAATTCTTCAATTCAATTTATAATTAAGTTTAATTATAATTTAATATGAGAAAAAAATCAAATGTTATCGAAAGAGAAGAAGTGGTTATCCGTTTTTCAGGTGATTCAGGTGACGGGATGCAACTTACAGGTACTTTGTTTTCTGATACAGCCGCTTTATTCGGTAATGACTTAGCAACATTTCCTGATTATCCTGCAGAGATCAGAGCACCGCAGGGTACCGTTGGTGGCGTCTCCGGGTTCCAGGTTCATCTGGGACACTCTGAAATTAACACTCCCGGAGATTATTCTGATGTTCTCGTGGCAATGAATCCTGCCGCAATTAAAGCCAATGCCAAATGGATCAAACAGGGAGGTACTATCATATATGACCTGGGTAACTTCACTGAGAAAAATATTATAAAGGCGGGTTATGAAAAGGATCCTATAAAAGAGGAAAAGCTTGATGGCTATAACGTTATAGCTGCTCCTATTTCTTCAATGGTTAAAGAAGCTCTTAAAGATTACGGTCTCGATGCAAAATCGGTTTTAAGAACAAAAAATATGTTTGCTCTTGGAATGGTTTACTGGCTATTCGATCGTAAGCTAAAATATACTGAAGATTATTTTGAAAAGAAATTCGGTAAATATCCGGGTGTGGCTGAGGCAAACAAAGTTGCTCTAAGAGCCGGATATTATTATGCTGAAACTATAGAAGCTTTATCTCCTGTTTATAAAATACTACCTGCGCAGATAGCAAAGGGTACCTACAGGAATATTAATGGAAATACTGCGACTGCATGGGGGTTTATGGCAGCAGCAGAAAAGTCAGGCTTACAGCTTTTTATCGGCTCATACCCAATAACTCCTGCTACAGGAATACTTGAAGAGCTTGCCGCAAGAAAAGATCTTGGAGTAAAAAGTTTTCAGGCAGAGGATGAAATAGCCGGAATATGTACTTCACTGGGTGCAAGTTTTGCAGGAAGCCTTGCTATTACATCTACATCGGGCCCGGGATTGGCTCTTAAATCAGAAGCTATAGGACTGGCTGTTATGGCCGAGCTTCCCATAGTAATTGTGAATGTTCAGAGGGGAGGTCCCTCAACAGGTCTCCCGACAAAAACTGAACAGGCTGACCTGATGCAGGCTCTTTATGGCCGTAATGGAGAATGTCCGGTTGTTGTAATAGCTTCCAGTACGCCTTCAAACTGTTTTCATTTTGCTTTTGAAGCCGCACGTATTGCCCTGGAACATATGACACCTGTATTACTTCTTTCCGACAGTTATCTTGCCAATGGTACGGAGCCATGGAAAATTCCGTCTATGAAGGATCTTCCAAAGATAAATCCTCCCTTTGCCAGTGCTACTGAAATCCCATTCCTGCCATATAAACGAGATGCTGAAAAGCTAGCCAGATCATGGGCTGTACCGGGCACTCCTGATATGGAGCACAGGATAGGTGGCCTTGAAAAGACAGAAAAAGGAACAGTTTCATATATTCCTGAGAATCATGAGATGATGGTTAAACTCAGAGCTGAAAAGGTTGACAGAGTTGTGATGGAAATTCCTGACCTGGTTACAATGGGGCCGGAATCCGGAGACCTGCTCGTTATCGGATGGGGAGGATCATATGGTTACCTCGTTACTGCAATACGTCAGTTACAACTGACAGGGCATAAGGTAAGTCTTGTAAACTTCAATTATATAAATCCAATGCCCGGGAATGTTAAAGATGTATTCTCAAAATTCAAAAAATTGCTGGTTTGTGAATTAAATCTTGGACAGTTTGCTGATTACTTAAGAATAAAACATCAGGAGTTCAATTACGAACAGCTGAATAAGGTGCAGGGAGTTCCTTTTACAATTAATGATATTACCGACAAATGCATTAAAATACTGGAGGAAAATTAAAATGGCTGAATTAAAAGAATATAAATATACTCCTAAAGATTTTAAAAGCGATCAGGAGGTCAGATGGTGCCCGGGTTGCGGTGATCATGCCGTATTGAGTTCAGTCCAGAAAGCACTGGTTGAATTGGGAATCTCTAAAGAGAATTTTGCCTTTATTTCCGGAATAGGCTGCTCTTCGCGTTTTCCTTATTACATGAATACTTATGGCTTTCATAGTATTCATGGCCGTGCCTCGGCAATCTCATCCGGAGTAAAAGTTGCCAATCCGGAGCTTTCTGTCTGGCAAATCACAGGCGATGGTGATGCCCTGGCTATCGGAGGCAACCATTTTATTCATCTTATCAGAAGAAACATTGATATAAACCTTATCCTTTTTAATAATGAGATCTATGGGCTGACCAAGGGTCAGTACTCTCCAACTTCTACAAAAGGACTTATTACAAAAACTTCACCTTTTGGTACCGTTGAAGAACCATTTTCCGTTGGGGAGCTTGTTATCGGAGCTAAAGGCAAGTTCTTTGCCCGCACAATTGATACTAACGTCGGGCTGTCAACACAGATATATATTGAAGCTGCAAAACATAAGGGAACATCAGTTATAGAGGCACTTCAGAATTGTGTTATTTTCAATGACCATATACACGATTCAATTGCTGACAGGGAAGTTCGCGAAGACAGAACCTTAATCCTCAAGCACGGAGAACCAATGATTTTTGGAAAAGAAAAAGATAAGGGACTTATACTTGAGGGGCTTAAACTTAAGGTTGTCAAAATTGGCGAAAATGGTATTACTGAAAAAGATATACTTATTCATGATGCTCAGGAAGAGAACCCGGGTATTCATTATATGCTCGCTAATATGAAGTATCCGGAGTATCCTGTAGCTATGGGTGTTATCAGATCTGTTGAGTGGCCTTCATATGAAAAAGCTGTGGAAGATCAGATAACTGAAGTTAAGAAAACAGCTAAAATCAAGTGTGTGGACGACCTTCTCAGAAGCGGGTCAACCTGGGAAGTTAATTAGTGTAAATCTGACACTTATTTTTTCAGGAACACTGAAAGATCTTCTTGAAAGGGATTCTGAACATTCTGAATCTTCCTGTCTTTCATACAAGGTGTTCATTGAATCGAGGGAAGGTAACGCTATAAATTCTCCTTTCTTAAACTATTTTAGTAATTTTAAAAATTGATAGAACAAAGTTGCTATAATGGGTGAAATGACACTTAATGATCCTGAATATAACCGTTTACTACACGATCAGCAGGAAAGGCTTAAAGAGCTGGCATGTATAAACCGGACTACTTCAATACTTAAGGAAGGCAAACCAATCGAAGAATCTTTGCAGCAGATCGTCCTTCTCCTTCCTGCTGCATGGCAATATCCCGAATATACTGTAGCCCGTATTAAATTCATGGGCAAAGAGTTTGAGTCTGGCGACTTCAGGGAGACAGGGTGGAAGATGGTACAGGAATTCAGTACCATAGATGGCGAGAAAGGGTCGATCGAAATATATTATACAACAGAATTCAATGATGAAAATGAAGGTCCTTTCCTGAAGGAAGAGCGGGATCTGATAGAGAATATTGGCAGCCTGCTTACAGGTTATATAAACAGCCATAAAGCCAGGGATATTATCCATATGACTCAGGTCACACATGGTGACGAAGATGACACAAAGGATCTCTCAAGCCGACAACTTCTTCAGAAATTTCTCGATCGTCACAACGCTGAACGGGATGTCTTTCATGACCTTATGCCATTTAAGGTTAAGGAGATCCTTCTTGTAGCAAATCTTTATGATGCATATTCAATTGAGGGCGAAGGAAGGTTTTCGGATCATATGCTGGGTGAATATTACCAGATGAGTCTTACTTCAATACCAAGGGTTACCGGCGTATCTGGTGAAGAAGAAGCTTTCAGCAGATTAAAGGCCAGGCATTATGATATGATTATCATTATGATAGGTGTTGATAAGGAAAATCCTATGTCGCTATGCAAATTAATTAAAGAGAGGTATCCTTATATACCCACTTTTCTTCTTCTGAATAATCCGGCAGATGTATCATATGTGAAAAAACAAAAATCGCTTGATATACCTTTTGATAACTATTTTGTATGGACAGGTGAATCAAAAGTATTTTTTGCGATGGTAAAGCTTCTTGAAGATAGGGTTAATGTTGAGAATGACACAAAAAAGGGACTTACACGGGTAATCCTGATTGTAGAAGATTCGGCAGCATACTATTCCAGCTATCTGCCAATGCTCTATACCCTTGTGTTGGAACAGACCCGAAATCTGATTGAAGATGTCTCGACCGATGAGCTTTATAAAGTTTTGAAACTCAGAGCAAGACCAAAGATTTTGCTGGCTACAAACTATGAAGACTCTATTATAATATATAACAAGTATAAGGACAGTCTCTTATGTGTAATTTCAGATATGAGATTCCCGAAAAATGGAGTATTACACGACACTGCCGGCTTTGATCTGATTCAGCATATCAAGAAAGATCTTCCTAACCTGCCTTCGGTGCTGCAATCGTCTGACTCAGGAAATGCAAGGTATGCTTATACTCTGAAATCGAACTTTATAAATAAGAATTCCGAGAGCCTTCTGCAGGATCTGAAGTCTTTCATAAATTATTATCTGGGTTTTGGCCACTTTGTTTACAGGGATACCAAGGGCCGACAGATAGCGGTTGCGAAATCGATGAAGGAGTTTGAAGCTTACCTTCAGACAGTTCCTGAAGATTCTCTTGTATATCACTCCATGAAAAACCACTTTTCTCTCTGGTTAATGGCAAGAGGTGAGGTGAAGATTGCGAAGATGATTAACCCGATAAGGGTCTCCGACTTCAATAGTCTGAAGGAGTTAAGGGAGTTTATCATCGACATTATACGCAAGCGACGAAGGGAGACGAACAAGGGAAAGGTTGTGAATTTTGAGGAGTCTGCAGTAAAGGATGAAACAAATGTAGTAAGTCTTTCAGGAGGTTCACTGGGGGGGAAAGGTCGTGGCCTGGCATTTATCAATACACTTATAAACAGCTTCGAACTGGGACGGCTTCTTCCGGGAATTAATATCAAGACACCTATAACCGCAATAATCGGCACAGATGAATTTGATATGTTTATGGAACGAAACCATTTGTGGGACAGCGTTAAAGAGGAGAAAGACTTTAATGTGCTTCAGAACTTATTCCTGGAAGGGAACCTTTCATATACCCTTGAAAAAGAATTAAGAATTTTTATACGACTCATTAATAAACCTATTGCTGTCAGATCATCCAGTCTGTTCGAGGATTCAATGAGCCAGCCATTCTCAGGTATTTTTGGAACTTATCTTCTACCGAATAATAATGAGGATCCTGAGATACGGTTTAAACAGTTGACAGAGGCAATCAAACTGGTGTTCTCTTCAATATATTCCCGTAATGCAAGAACTTATTTTGACGCAATAAATTACAAGGTGGAGCAGGAAAAAATGGCTGTGGTTATACAGGGAGTCGTTGGTAACCAGTTCGAAAAAGCATTTTACCCGCATATAAGCGGAACTGCTCAGTCTTTCAATTTTTACCCTGTGGCTCATATGACCCCTCAGGATGGATTTGCCGTTATCGCAGTCGGCCTTGGTCAGTACGTGGTTGAAGGAGAAACGGCATTCAGATTTTCTCCTGCCTACCCGTCTCTTGATATTATATCGCATAAGGACCTGTATAAAAATTCGCAGGTCAGATTTTATGCTGTTGATCTGGATAAGAAAGACCTGAATCTTCTTGAAGGGGAAAGTGCAGGACTAATAAGTCTTGATATCAGTGTAGCAGAAAAACACGGAACATTGAATCACTCGGCTTCGGTATTAAACTCTGACAATGATACTATAATTCCGGGTCTTGACGCCCCGGGTCCGAGGGTAGTTAACTTTGCCGATATCCTGAAATATGATTACGTCCCGCTTGCATCAACTCTGAAAATAGTACTGGATGTTGTGAAAGAAGCATTTGGAACGCCAGTTGAGATCGAATTTGCACTGGACCTTACAAAGGATGAATCAGGAAATGCATCATTTTATCTTCTTCAGATAAAGCCTCTTGTGGGCAGTGGTGCCGGGTATTCAATAGATATTGAGAGTATTGAAGACGAGAATCTTTTACTCCTGGCTAAAAAGAGCATGGGCAACGGTGTAATCGATGATATTTCAGATGTCATATATGTTGAACCTGGTAAGTTTAATAACATGCTTACAAACGAAATGGCAGCAGAAATTGATTTGATCAACGAAAAGATGCTCAGAGAAAATCGAAGGTATGTGCTTATAGGGCCGGGAAGATGGGGAACAAAAGACAGATTCCTTGGGATACCGGTAGCCTGGCCGCAGATTTCAAATGCCAAGGTGATTGTTGAAGTAAGTCTGCCTGATTTTCAGCTTGATGCATCTCTGGGCTCTCATTTTTTTCATAACGTCACCTCGATGAATGTAGGATATTTTTCAATTAACCCGGAAATTGACGGAGGAAAAATTGACTGGGAAAAATTGAGAAGTCAGAATACCATTGAAGAAGGAAAATTTTTCAGACATATTCGTTTTGAAAATCCTATGCTGATACGAATGGATGGAAAGAAAGGAATGGGTGTGATCTCACTGACATAATAACTAATCTGAGATATATGGACATTAACGAAGGTATACTCGATCTTCAGAAATACGATTTTACTGATACTTCTTTCGATCTTTTAATGCAGAGACGAATACATCGTGTTCTTATCATTTGCAGTAATTACGATAATTACATGCTTGAGGAAGATGGAAGGATAGATGAACAGATTTTCAATGAGTATGCTTCGCTTAACCTGAGATATCCGCCTACATTCATACAGACAGATAATGCTGAGGATGCATTCAGAATTCTGGAAGACGGCAATATTGACCTCGTCATTTCAATGTTGAGCCTTAAGGGGACTGACGTTTTTGCTCTTGCCAAACGAATAAAGGCAAAGTACGAGAATATCCCTATTGTTGTTCTTACATATTTTTCAAGAGAAGTATCCTTACGTCTTGAAGGTGAGGATCTCAGCGCGATTGATTATGTATTCTGCTGGCTGGGTGATGCTTCACTGATTCTGGCAATAATAAAGCTTATAGAGGATAAAATGAATGCTGACTTCGATATAGAGAATATTGGTGTTCAGGCTATTATTCTGGTTGAAAACTCAATACGCTATATTTCAGCTTATCTTCCCAATATATACAGGATAGTGCTTCTGCAATCGCTCGATTTTCAGAGAGAAGCACTTAATGAGCATCAGCGAATGTTAAAAATGAGGGGACGGCCAAAAATTCTTCTGGCAAACAATTTTAATGATGCTGTGGATCTGTATAAAAAATACAAGTATAACGTTCTGGGTGTAATCTCCGATATAAGTTACAAAAGGGATAATATACCTGATGAAAATGCTGGAATCGAGCTATGCAAAGTAGTTATGGCTGATGACGATAAAGTCCCGTTCCTGATTCAGTCATCAAGCCTGAAACATAAAAAGAGTGCAGAGGAGCTTGGCGCCGGTTTTATACATAAGTATTCAAAATCATTATCTCTTGAATTAAGGAATTATATCATTCAATACCTGGCATTTGGCCCCTTTGTATTTAAGAACCCCGATACTCTCGAACCTATAGCTATCGCAACTGATCTTCAGAGTCTTCAGCAGAAAATTCTTACTATTCCTGATAATACACTTGAGTATCATGCAACACGTAATCATTTCTCTAAATGGCTTAATGCCAGGGCTCTTTTCCCTGTTGCCCAGATGTTCAAATATATCAGGAAGGAGGATTTTGATACTATGGATGAGATGCGCAGGTTCCTTTATGTAGCTATTTCAAGTTTCCGTTTGGGTAAAGGAAGAGGAGTAATTGCTAAATTTGATAAAACAAGTTTCGATGAATACCAGATCTTCTCACGAATAGGAGAAGGATCAATAGGGGGTAAAGCCAGGGGACTTGCTTTTATAAACCGGATGATCAAGACAAACAAGCTTTTTAATAAATTCCCTGATGTTCTGATTACAATTCCAAGAACGATTGTTCTTAGCACTGATATCTTTGATGAATTCATGGATCATAATAATCTCTACTCGGTTGCTTTGTCTGACCTGTCTGATGAGGAGATTCTTAACAGGTTTGTGAATGCCGAGCTTCCGGGTCATGTTTACCAGGACTTTTATGCATTCCTGGCCGTATCAAAGACTACTCCGATTGCCATCCGTTCCTCAAGCAAGCTTGAAGATTCACATTATCAGCCATTTGCAGGAATATATTCTACATATATGATCCCGCGGATTCCTGATAATAAAGAGATGGTCAAAGTATTATCAGATGCAATAAAGGAAGTTTATGCTTCAGTTTATTACAAGGCCAGTAAGGCATATATGACAGCCACTGCAAATGTGATTGATGAAGAGAAAATGGGAATCGTTATTCAGGAGATATGTGGCAATAGCGCATGGTGACATATTTTATCCCACTATTTCAGGAGTGGCAAGATCAATAAATTATTATCCTATCGGATCAGAAAAAGCTGAGGATGGCATTGTAAATATTGCATTTGGTCTTGGTAAACTGATTGTTGAAGGAGGATTGTCTCTTCGGTTTTCTCCAAAATATCCTAAAAAAATTCTTCAGCTTTCTTCTCCTGATGTGGCATTAAGGGATACTCAGAAAGAGTTTTATGCACTCGATCTGAACATCAATAGTTTTGTACCTTCAACAGATGACGGAATAAATATTCTGAAGATCGATATCAGGGATATGAACAATGAAGCAGCTATGAAATATATTGTTTCTACATACGACAGGAATAATAATATTTTACGCGACGGGATAATAAGTCAGGGTAAGCGGGTAGTAACATTTTCAAATATTCTGCAGCATAAGATATTTCCTCTTGCAGAAATATTAAGCACACTGCTTGAGATTGGCCAGAGGGAGATGAACAATCCTATTGAGATTGAATTTGCTGTCAACCTTGAGACTCCTCCCGGAACACCAAAGATATTTAATTTTCTGCAGATAAGGCCAATAGTACATACTGAGGAGACTCATCATATCAATCTTGAGAACATCAAAACGAGTGATACAATTATTTATTCTGAATCAGCACTTGGAAATGGCATTATTTAAAGGTATATATGATCTGGTTTATGTTAAACCTGAATCATTTAACTCTGTAAACAATAAAAAGGTTGCTATTGAAATTGAAAAGATTAAATTCTCAATTTGTAAAAAGAGCGGAAAGCTATATCCTTATTGGCCCGGGAAGGTGGGGCTCTACTGATCCATGGCTGGGGATCCCGGTAAAATGGCCCCAGATATCTGCAGCACGGATCATCATTGAATCGGGTTTAAAGAATTACAGGATCGATCCCAGCCAGGGGACGCATTTTTTTCAGAACCTTACATCATTCCGTGTTGGTTATTTTACAATAAATCCTTACATAAATGAAGGATATTATGATGTCGAATATCTTAATTCGCTGGAGGCAGTTTACGAAGACAGCTATATCAGACATGTAAGGTTTAAGGATCCACTGGAGGTAATGATCGACGGCAAAAGTCATAAAGGGGTTATAATGAAACCCTAGATTGTGACTCTGCTGTTTAAGTGATCATACACCGGAACATAGGCTCTTTGTCAGTCAGCCATAAGCCTCTGCGCAGGAAAAATACGTGACTTCCCGGTAAAAACAGATCAAATGTTTATGTTAATTAATTAACAATAAGGGATTTAGAATATTGCACTCTCGGTGACAGCATCCTTATTGACTTTCTTAATGAGACCCTGCAATACACAACCCGGACCAACTTCAACAAATGAAGAAGCCCCATCAGCAATCATGTTAATCACACTTTGAGTCCATCTGACGGGTGATGTGAGCTGTAATACAAGATTTGCCTTGATAGCATCAGGATCGACAGATGGAGATGCATTGACATTCTGATAAACAGGGCATATGGGTTTGCTGAAATTTGTTGTTCTGATTGCTTCTTCAAGTTCCAGCCTGGCCGGTTCCATAAGCGGTGAATGAAAAGCACCTCCGACAGATAGTTTAATAGCTCTTTTTGCTCCTTTTTCTTTAATATTTCAATTGCCTTATCAATACCCTCATTAGAACCGGAAATAACAATCTGACCCGGACTGTTATAGTTTGCAGGAACAACAATTTCATCAATTGAAGCACACACATCTTCAACTATTTTATCATCAAGACCCAGAATAGCTGCCATTGTTGAGGGAGTCTGCTCACATGCTTTTTGCATTGCTATAGCTCTTTTTGATACCAGCACCAGGCCGTCATTAAATGAGAGAGTTTTATTGGCAACAAGTGCTGAAAACTCACCAAGGGAATGCCCGGCAACCATATCAGGTCTGAACTGATTTCCGAGCACAGCAGAAAGAATTGTGGAATGAAGAAAGATAGATGGCTGGGTGACATTAGTTTGTTTCAGATCTTCATCAGTTCCTGAAAACATAAGGTCAGTTATATTAAAGCCTAATATTGAATTTGCTTCATTAAATAAATCTTTAGCAAGCGATGATTTCTCGTAAAGATCTTTTCCCATCCCTGTAAATTGTGCTCCCTGACCCGGGAATATATATGCTTTCATAGTAGCAAGTTTTAGTTTTAAGTTACTTATTTGCGGCGCAAAAGTAGAAAAAGTTTTATTGAATTAGACCAGCTACGATTAAAGAATCGCATAAAACTTGTTTGTATGAATGACTTAAATAAGATTATGATTTGTTAATTATATCATATTCAATGAGTTATGTATGTCAATGAAGTTTGGTTCCGATAAGATGTACAAACTCTTCCCGGGTATTAAGCTCTTTAAGAAAAATACCTGTAAAAGCAGATGTTGTAGTTACAGAGTTCTGTTTCTGTACACCTCTGATCTGCATGCACATATGTTGAGCTTCAATAACAACTGCAACTCCCAGCGGGTTAAGTGTTTCCTGGATACAGTTCCTTATCTGGGTAGTTAGTCTCTCCTGTACCTGAAGCCTTCTTGAAAAAGTCTCCACTACCCGGGCAATTTTGCTCAGTCCGGTTATATATCCATTAGGAATATAAGCAACATGGGCTTTTCCAAAGAATGGAAGCATATGGTGTTCGCACATGGAATAAAGATCAATATCTTTTACGATAACCATTTGTCTGTATTCCTCTTTAAACATTGCTGACTTAAGTATCTCACTTGCATCAGAGCTATATCCGCTGGTAAGAAAGTTCAGGGCTTTGGCTACTCTTTCCGGTGTTCGCAGCAGACCCTCCCTTTTGGATCTTCTCCTATCAGCTCCAATACCCTGTGATATATAGCTGACATCTCTTCAATATTGTCAGCATCCCAGGTTTCGATTTTATTATATCTGTTTGACACAATCCCGGATCCGTCATTTAGCTTTTTCTATAGTTTTAGCCATAATATTCAATTGAGTTATTTTCGGTTTCTTCAATTTTAACGCAGTGAAGACTGGCGCCTGCATCTTCAATTGATAATTTAAGTTCATTCCATATTGCTACAGCAAGATTTTCAGTTGTGGCAATTTTGTCTTTCATGAACTCAACTTCTACATTAATATTCTTATGATCAATAATGTTAACTACCTTTTCCAGAATAATCTGTTTTAGGATATTAATGTTCATAACAAAGCCATGTTCTTCAGAGGGTTCGCCCTTTATTGTTACCCATAGAATATAGTTATGTCCATGCCAGTTTGGATTTGAACATTTTCCGAATACTTTGCTGTTAACCTCATCGGACCAATCGCTCCTGTACATTCTGTGTGCTGCACTGAATCTTTCTCTGCGTGTAAGATAAATCATACTGTATTCCTTTTAATATACAATATTAACCAATAATTTTGAACTTTTTAAGCCATAAAACAATATATTTACCCCATTGTGTCTTAAACAACCTATTCTAACTATGTCATTTAAAATATTATACATAACAGCAACCCGGTCAGAAGCTGATACCCTGAAGAAAGCGGAAGGGATGATCTCTGTCCCAGGTGGATACAATTTCCGGAATAATGTTATCATTCCACTGGTTACTGGAATAGGATCGGTTGCAACAGCCTGGGGGATAAAAAAATGGCTGTCTGAGAATGACAAACCTGATATTGCAATAAATGCCGGGATCGCAGGCAGTTATAAAAACGGGATTGAAATTGGAAGTGTAGTTATGCCTGTTTCAGAATGTTTTGCAGATGCTGGTATCGAAGACGGAACAACATTTTTGACTATGGCTGAAGCCGGACTTATTAATCCTGACGAATTTCCTTACAGAGACGGATTATTGCATTCGGATAATAAATATGTTGAGCAATTAAGGGATCACATAAAACAGGTGAAGGCAATTACTGTTAATACTGCAACAGGCTCTTTAACCACAAGGGAAAAATTAATAAAAAAATTTAATCCTGACATTGAAACCATGGAAGGTGCAACTTTTTTTTATATTTGTGCTAGGGAAAATATACCTTTTCTGGCAATAAGGTCAATTTCAAACAGGGTAGAACTTCGTGATAAAAGTAAGTGGAATATTAAGCTTGCACTCGATAACCTGTCAGAAAAGCTTAGTGAAGTTATTTTAACACTGGATTGAAGAGATGAAATTAAAATTGGGATTCTCGCCATGCCCGAATGATACGTTTATTTTTGACGCGATGGTGCATGGCAGAATTGATACTGAAGGGCTGGAGTTTGACTATTTTCTTGCTGATGTGGAAGAACTTAACAGGAAGGCGCTTGCTTCAGAAGTAGATATTACAAAAATAAGTTACCACGCTTATGCTTATGTTGCAGAAAACTACCTTATACTTGATTCGGGAAGTGCTCTTGGTTACAGGAACGGTCCATTGCTAATCAGCAAGAAAATTTTAAATCCTGATAAACTGGATTCTGTCAGAATAGGTATTCCGGGAAAATATACTACCGCCAATCTGCTGTTTAGCATAGCATGGCCTAAAGCAACAAATAAAACTGAATTTGTATTTTCTGATATTGAAGAAGCACTTTTAAATGACAAGATAGATGCCGGACTCATTATTCATGAAAGCAGGTTTACCTATTATAAAAAAGGACTTACCAGGATTGCAGATATGGGCGAATATTGGGAGAAGCAAACCGGTTTGCCAATACCACTGGGAGCAATAGTGATCAATAGGAACATTCCTGAGGATATTGCTATTAAAGTGAACAGGATTTTGAAAAGAAGTCTTGAATATGCTTACCATGATTCTTTTGCTTCATACGATTTTGTTGCAGGAAATGCAAAAGAGATGGACAGCACAGTAATGAACAACCATATAAAGCTTTATGTTAATGATTTTACCCTGAACCTGGGTAAAAAAGGAAAAGAGGCCATAAATTCACTCTTCAGAATTGCGATTGAAAAAAATGTAATACCTTCTTTACCTGACAGGATTTTTCTTACCAATCACTAGTTAGTTACTGGTATAAAAATGCTAAATTTGAACATAGATAATTATTCATTGTTCTAATTCTTAGTAGTATTAATTTAAAATTATATAATCATGGCATTTGATCTACCAAAACTTCCGTACAGTCTGAATGCACTTGTTCCTTACATTAGTGAAGAAACGCTCGATTACCACTATGGTAAACATCATCAGGCATATGTAAATAATCTTAATGGTCTTATACCTGGTACTGCATTTGAAAATGCTGATCTTGAAACAATAATTAAGAAATCGGAGGGTGGTATATACAATAATGCAGCTCAGGTATGGAACCATACATTTTATTTTGATGCATTTTCTGCTGATGCAAGAAAAGTTCCTGCAGGTGATCTTTCAGAGGCAATTAACAAATCGTTTGGTTCATTTGAAGCATTTAAAGATCAGTTTTTTAAAGCGGCTTCAACTCTCTTTGGAGCAGGATGGGCATGGCTTGTAAAAAATGAGGATGGCACGCTGCAGATAGTACAGGAATCAAATGCCGGCAATCCATTGAGAAAAGGCTTAAAACCTTTGATGACCTGTGATGTTTGGGAGCATGCATATTATATCGATTATCGTAATAAGCGTCCTGATTATTTGAAATCATTCTGGGAGATTCTTAACTGGGATATTGTTTCCGGCCGATACTGATTATGTTATTTACCGGATTTAATATAACGCTGAATACTATAAATACATATTGAATATTAATTGTGAAAGTGATGAAATTGAAAGACCTGCTTTATAAAACCAGAACAATACGACGCTTCAGGGAATCTTCCACTGTTGAAATGTCAACACTTGAAAATCTTGTTGACTATGCACGCATGTCATCATCAGGAGCAAACAGGCAGCCATTAAAATACCTTCTTTTTAATACCCCGGAATATACAAATAAGATATTTCCATATCTCGCATGGGCAGCATACCTCGATGAGTGGGCAGGTCCTGAAAAAGGTGAATGGCCCTCAGCTTATATTATAATTCTCGGTGATAAATCCATTACAGAGATTTTTGGAGTTGATCATGGTATAGCTGCTCACAGCATAATGCTTGGAGCTACTGAGGCAGGTCTGGGTGCCTGTATAATTGCATCAATAAAAAGAGATGAATTACGTAATGAACTTGGAATACCGGATCAGTATGAGATTCTTCTTGTTGTTGCCATTGGAGAACCTGTTGAGAATATTGTTGTGGATGAGATAAAAAATGATGATGTAAAATACTGGCGCGATGATGAAAAGAACCATCATGTGCCTAAAAGAACATTGAAAGAGATAATATTAAAATTTTAAATTCCGATATTGAGAATGAAACGATTCCTTATTCTGGCTTTCATAATACTTGTAACTATTACTTAATGGTTACAGTCAGAAAAAAGTGAATCCTGATGTAAGAATTCTTTTTCAGGGACGTGTCATGGATGCGTCAACTCTGTTGCCTATTTCGAATTCACAGATAATGATAAATAGGGCCTTTTCATCGGTAAGCAAAGATGACGGGACATTTGAGTTCTATGTTCACAGGAAAGATACGGTTTTGTTTACAAGTCTTGGATATATTCCTACTTCAATGATAGTAAGCGATACATTATCGGGAAGAGAATTCATGGCAGGTATTTATATGGAGACTGATACACTGGCAATTGGAGAAGTAGTTATTATACCAAGATTCTCAAATCTGAAGTATGAAATATTGAATGCAAAAACTCCTGTCTCCACTGACCTTCAGAATGCCAGATATAATGTTGCAATTTCCGGATACCAGGGGCGAACCAGCACAGGAGTACTTGGGGATCCTTCTGATAACTATTCTGCCATTCGGCATCAGCAGAAAATAAATGCCTTTGAAAAAGGAGGTATTCCTTCTGACCAGATCGCCGGTATAAATCCGCTCATGATAATTCCTGCTGCGTATCTTCTTATTAAGGGATTACCACAGAAACCTGGACCATACAGAGCGCCACTTACAAAGAGTGAGCTCGATATGATCAATAAGAAATTCCTCGAAACACTGGAAAAGAAATAATAGCGATTTTATCGGAAGAGCATCATTGAGAAGAATCTTTCGTTATTATTCTCATTGAAGGTGCCGGAATATGCAACCTGCAGCCACATTTTTTATCCTTTATAGAAAATAGCTTTTATAATATGGGTTGCCATTTTTGGATTTTCTTTAAGCCTGCGGGTCGAATATCCAAACCATTGCTTGCCGAATGGAACATAGACTCTCATTGTATGTCCCCGGCTGACAATACTTTCACGCAATCCCGGAGTTACCCCATATAGCATCTGAAATTCATACATATTCTTAGGAATATTGTATTTATTTATCAGTTCATATGCTCCTTCCACCAGCACTTTATCATGTGTTGCGATCCCTACATGTATCTTGTTTTTAAAAAGAAATTCAAGATCTTCAAGGAAATGATTGATTTATCTCCTCATATTTCTTAAAAGCCAGCTCGGCAGGCTCTACATAAATGCCTTTGCACAGACGGTAGCTTAGTGGTATCTGCGAATCATTCAGATCAAGCATCTTCTCTATATCCCCTAAGTGTCCTCCTCAGATAAGCCTGCAATACAAGACCTACATTCTTCGGAAACTCAGTCTTTAATTTCCGGAACAGCTCTATTTCAAGATCAGTACTCGGAGTATCCTCCATGTCGATCCTGATAAAATTGTTATAGGAAGCAGCTTTTGCAACAATTTCCCTGATATGTTCGTAACAAATGTTTTTATCGATAAGTAATCCAAAACTGGTTGGTTTAAGTGAAAAATTTCCATCGATGTTGTTTTTTACGCAGATATCAATAAGATTCAGATATTCTTTCTTATTCTCTTCTGCTTCTGAAAGTGTTTTAATAAATTCGCCAAGAACATCGAGGGTTACTTTTATGTTTTTGCTGTTAAGATCTTTAGATACACGAATAGCATCTTCAACTGTTTCCCCTGAAATATATGATCTCGAAAAAATCCAGATAAACTTTTTAGGAAAATATGGTAAAATTGCTGCAATAAATTTGTTGAACATAGTATGAGTATATTTTAAAGAAATAAATTACAAATTAAAACGCTAATAAAACTGATCCAAATGCATTTTTTAATGACCTTTGTCATTTAATAAACATGAATAAAGCAGGAATTTTTATATTTTCAGAAAACTTTTAACATAGTGCAACCATTTATTTCAATACCATGTCTTAAAAATGTCCTCGATTTATGATGAGCGACCAGCAAATTATAGAAGGGTGCGCAAAGCATGAAAGAAAGGCGCAGCAGGTATTATACGACAAGTATTCCCGATTCTTACTTGGGGTATGCCTGAGGTATGCCACTGATAAAGCTGAGGCTGAAGATATATTGCAGGATAGTTTTTTGAAAATCTATTTTAATATAAAAGATTATTCAGGTACAGGTTCTTTTATAGGTTGGTTAAGAAAAGTTGCAGTAAATACTGCCATAACTCATTATCATAAAAATCTGAAATTCAGATATCATGTTGAGATTGATGAGTATGTGTCAGTTGAAACTGGGGTAACAAGTTTTGAGGAGGATTTTTATACTTCTGAAGAACTTTTCAAAGTACTAAATGAGTTGCCCACAGGTTACAGGATGGTTTTTAACCTTTATGCTGTTGAAGGTTATAAACATAAGGAGATTGCAGAAATGCTGGGAATAGATACAAATACATCGAAGTCGCAGTATAGCAGGGCAAAAGCAGTAATCAGGGCTAAACTTGAAAAACTTGGTACACTGAAGGTCAACTATCCTGAAAGTGAATTGTTTTAATTTGTAGTGTCAGAAAATATTAAAGTGAAAGCGAAAAAGCAGGATTTGAGATTACGGGAATTATTCAGGCAAAAACTTGAAGCCGCTGAGGTTATTCCTTCATCATCATTAAACGCTAAGTTGATGAGGAAGCTTGCTTTCAGGGAATTCCTGCATTTTAACCCTGCCCGTTTTAATGCTTATTACCTTGGAGGTCTTCTGGTAGCTGGTCTTACAACAGCAATACTCATTTCTCCTGCTGAAAAACAGATAAAACAATTACCCGTTATCAGAGTACCCGAAAGGATTATTGAAAATGCGAAACAGGATAAAGCCGATACTGGTTCTGATAAAAAAATTGTTCCTGCCGTAGTTTTGTCTGTACAAACATCTCCTGAAATTATTGGTAAAAAACTTCCTGACAGTGCTGCAGTCATAAATAGTCAAAACAAAACAGCCAGTGCTGATCGGTCAGCTAAGATTATTATTAAACATACTGATATAGGAGATTCATTTTCGAAGAAAAATATTTTTAACCAGGTGTCGGATGAAGATAATAAGACTTCAGGGAGGGATAAAGCCTGAGCCTAAACTATTTATGCCTTCAGTTACAAAAGGATGCGTTCCTTTGGATGTAATGTTTAAAAATACTGCAGAGACTGTTGATTCCTGCCGATGGACATTTGGTGATGGAGGGTTTTCAAACGAAATTAATCCTGAATGGATTTTTGATATCGAAGGCACATTTAAAGTTGTTCTAAATCTATTCTCATCAGATGGTCAGGTAAAAACGTATTCACAAATTATAACAGTATATCCCAGGCCTCAGGCACAATTTGAGACAGCGCCTGGAGAATGCTATTATACCTGAAGATGAGATAACATTTTATAACTACTCGTTAAATGCGACTCATTTCAACTGGAGCTTCGGTGACGGTAGTTATTCCGATCTTTTCGAACCCAGGCATAAATATCTTAAAACAGGGTCGTATGATTTAAAACTCAAAGTAACTTCGGACTATGGATGTACTGATTCATTGGTGGTATTAAATGCATTTTCAGGATCAGCTTATTCTATCGATTTTCCAAATGCCTTCATCCCTAATGAACAGGGGCCAACCGGAGGATATTATTCAACTAAAAGCGATGAGGCAGCCCAGGTATTTCATCCTTCATCATCAGGAGTATCAGATTATCAGCTAAAGATATTTAGTAAGATTGGCATTCTTATTTTTGAAAGCAGTGATATTAATATAGGTTGGGATGGCTATTTTAAAGGCCAGCTTAGTGAACCTGGTGTATATGTATGGAAAGTCAGAGGAAATTTCAGAAACGGAGAACCATTTACCAAAATGGGAGACCTGATTCTTTTAAAGAACTGATATATAATTGAGTCCAGAGATCATGTTCTTCTTCATTCATCAAACAATTTGAACTGTTAGTCTGTATTATTTTCATTGTTTGTTAAAATAATGATCTGGAAAATTACTTTTCCCGATAAATTACGTATAATAGTAATGGAAATTAACTACAATTCACTATTTTCGTCAGTGTAAACCTAACCGGACCGATATTGGTTAAGAGAATTATATATCTATTCTTACTGTCATTAATTCTTACAGCTAAAAGCTATGGTCAGGATCCTACGTTTTCCCAGTTTTATGCTAATGCTTTATATCTGTCACCTTCGTTTGCCGGGGCAACAGCTGAATACAGGTTCGGATTGAATTACAGGAATCAGTGGCCTGCTGTTCCAGGGGTGTTTCATACCTATAGCCTTTCATTCGATAAAGCGATGCCAAATTTCAATTCCGGGATCGGGGTACTGGCCACTTACGATGTTGCAGGATCAGGAAATCTTAGTACTACTAATATTGGTTTGCTCTACTCATATGACTTTAATATTAATAAGGAATGGCATATACGACCGGGTGTGAATTTTAAATTCTATTATCTGGGTCTCGACATAGCCAAACTGGTATTTAATAGCCAGATAACCGGTAGCGGAGTAACACCTTCAATAACACCACCTCCGTTTGATAATGTTGCAGACGTTGATTTTGCAGCATCTGCTCTTGTTTATAATGACCGGATATGGGGAGGATTTACACTTGATCATCTTCTCGCACCAAAAACATCTTTATATGGAAATGACGGGACAATACCAGTGAAGTTTAATCTTTATGGAGGAATTCAGGTATTGAAAAAAACCCGTTTAATGATGAAAAACCAGGAGGTTATGTCTGTTGCGATGAATTTTCAGCGACAGGGTCGGTATAACCAGACTGATCTAGGCTTATATTATTTCAAAGAACCTTTAATTTTCGGTTTGTGGTACAGAGGTATTCCATTTGTTACAACACAGGCAGGCGATGCAATAATAGGCCTCATAGGAATAAAAACCAACCAGCTGCACATAGGATACAGCTACGATTTTACGATTTCGAATCTCATAAGTTCCACCGGTGGAGCTCACGAGATCTCATTAATTTACGAATTCAATAATCTTTCACTGGGACAACAGCGTAATAGGATAAAGGCTATCCCTTGTCCTGAGTTTTAACCGATCACTTCTTGTTACTAAATTCACATATGACTATTGTGGGAATGTTGCCGGACAATACTTTTTAAGAGTCTGTATAAACTGGCGGAAAATCATATACCAATCTGGTTCACCAACTTATCTGTATTACTAAAATTTTCAGTCACGAGTAGCCTCATTTATTTATTTGTTTATATTTGCGCCTGACTAATGTTTAATAAAAATCCAATCTGAGATGAAGAAACTTTCCGTAGTTCTGTATGTTGTTCTTTTTGTAGCTGTTATAGGTTTGTACTTCCTGTATTTTACTGGTAGTAGTAAGAATATGAAAAGTGAGTCACAGGGTACAGTAGCTACTACTCCTGCTGAAGGTATAGCATATATTAATATCGATACCGTAATCTTTAAGTTTGATATGTTCCTCGATAAAAGAGAAGACTTAATGGCCAAGCAGAAGAGTGCTGAGGCTGAACTTAACTCAAAAGGAACACAGTATGAGAAAGGTGCCAGAGATTATCAGGATAAGGTAAATAAGGGTCTGGTTACCAGAGCTACTGCCGCTCAAATGGAACAGTCACTCATGCAGCAACAGCAGGATCTGGTAAATCTGCGCGATAAACTTCAGTCAAATCTTGTTGAAGAAGAGCAGGTTATGAACAGACAGGTTCTTGAATATATCACAACCTTCCTTGACGCTAACAGGGCTGACTATAATTACCAGTATATATTCGGAAAAAGCTTTGGCAGCGTGGTATTGTATAGCGATAAGTCACTTGATATTACTCAGAAAGTACTTGATGCTATAAATAAGAAGTATCAATCAGAAAAAAAATAACTTGCAATGGGGTTTGCCTCATCCTATCTTGATAAAAGGGCTTTGTTCCCTCAATTTATCAAAGAGGCGCCTGATAACCTTACAGGGATAATAGTTGTTATACCTGCTTATGACGAACCGGGGATATGCAGAGTGCTGGATTCTCTGTCAGATTGTGATAAACCTGGTTGTGATGTTGAGGTTCTGATTGTGGTAAATGCTCCATCTGATGCCAGCCTGGAGAGTGTACAAAATAATAAGATTGCAATAACAAATATCGAAAGCTGGAAGATGGCAAACAATAATTGCTTCTTCCGGCTTTTCGCAATTAATGTTGATAATCATTCATTCAGCAACTGGGGAGTTGGCCTTGCGCGAAAAACTGGTATGGATGAAGCTGTCCGGCGTTTTGATTCAATTGATAATCCGGAAGGGATAATCCTTAACCTTGATGCGGATTGTATTGTTGCCCGTAACTATCTGGTTTCAGTCTATGAAGAGTTCAGAAAGAAAGGCAACAGATCAGCATGTTCAATTTATTTTGAACATCCTCTGACAGGTAATGACTTCGATGAAAATGTCTACCGATACATAACATTGTATGAGCTTCATCTTCGCTTTTATTATCAGGCTCTGCTCTTTTGCGGATTTCCTTATGTTTTTCATACAGTTGGATCTGCAATTGCCCTTAAAGCACTTCCCTATATTAAAGCCGGAGGAATGAACAGAAGGCAGGCCGGGGAGGACTTTTACTTTATTCAGAAACTGGTTCCGGCAGGTGGCTATTTCAGCATTAATTCGACAACTGTCTATCCTTCTCCCCGGGTATCAGCACGGGTACCGTTCGGGACAGGTGCTTCAATAGGTAAACTGACAGATGGAAAAATGTCAACATTAACTACCTATAACATTTTGGCATTTAAAGAACTGCGTGATTTTTTTGAAATGAGTGACCTTATGTTCCATGCTAAGGATTTTGAATTAAGTGGATTGTTTTCTCTGTTTCCGGAAGGAATAAAAAAATTTCTCGCACTGGAAGACTGGCATGAGAAAATTGTTGAAATAAGGAATAATACTTCAGGTTTTGAATCTTATAAAAAGCGCTTTTTTGGGTGGTTTAATATGTTCAAAATTGTGAAATATCTGAATTTTGTTCATTCAGATATTTTTGAAAAACTGCCAGTTAATATTTCAGCCAGGCAATTACTGGATGCTACAGGCAAGCAGGTTCCACAGATGATGATCCATCCTCACTTTTGCAATTCTACAGGAGTTTGGAGAAAATTGCCTGAAATTCTAAAACGAGGTGATCTTAGGTTCAATTATCCGTTGCAGATTACATTGGGACTTCGACCGATAAAGTTCTGATAAACCGAAATAGGTGAATTCACATCGCCTGAATGACTGAAGATAACAGATTAAGAGTGCCGGAGATTCCTCGCTGCGCTTCGGAATCTCCCGAATTCAGCATGGAAATGACATAGATAAGGATTCCCGAGAGGACACATTTAATGTTTTGATTAAGACCAAATACCCAATTAAAAATCCTTGGTTTTTTGTAATTTAGTCTTCCTTATAGATGTCGTTAATTATTTTTTCTGGTGATTTTACGATCTTCTGATGGTGTAAGTATAATATAAAGATCCTCATCAGGTTTTTTCATATAATACTGTTCTCTGGCAAATTTTTCCAGGTTATGATTATCAGTTTTTAGCTCATAAAGCTTCTGCCTGTCCGATTCAATTCTTTTAGTATAATATTCCCGGTCAGTTTTAAGTTTTTGTAACTCCCTCATGTCATTATATCTGGCAATAAGATTGTTTGAGTCGAGCAGTGATATCCAGATAAGAAATATTATGACAGTCAGAAAGTATTTGTTTCTGAATATTGGTGGTAATTTGTCTATAAAATCAAACCTTATCATAATGATACAAACCTACAATTTTTTTTTTATCCCCCACTCATAAGATATATCATCTGAACATCGTCATTATCATAAATAATAGTCGAGTCGTATTTTTCTTTCGGAATAAGTATACCATTAATCTTAATGATCCTGAGCTTAAATGAGAATTTTTTGAGTAATCAGCATTTCACTGACACTTAAATTCTCATTTTCAAATTCTTCAACACGGTTATTTAAAAGTATTCTCATATTATTAAGCTGAAGCCTTTTATTTTGTATTCATAAGAATATCAACAACAATATTTGCCTGCATATTTGCAACAATTCCTACTCTCGGGGCTAAAGGTGGTAATTCCTGAGATACTTCCGTCGATTCATCCCCACAAACATATAGAGTATTATCTATCTTTCTGAACTTAATATCTTCTGTTCTTCCCCATCCGGCCATTCCTGACCCTACAATAATGGGTATTTGTGGCATCTCTTTCTGAATTGTCTCAATAAGCATCTCCTTCATTTCCGCATTGTCAAAAGCCTCAACAATTACATCACATCCGGTAAAAATCTCCGTAATGTTTGATCTGTTTAACCTGACCTGGTGAGTAATAATATTAATATCGGGGTTTATTCTTTCAATGTTTTCTTTCAGCGCAAGGGTTTTCATCATACCAAGCTGATCTCTGAAAAAGTATTGCCTGTTAAGATTGAACTCTTCAATAACATCAAAATCGGAGAGGATAAGTGTTCCAACCCCGCATCTTGCAAGAGCAACTGCACAATTTGATCCCAGACCTCCGGCACCGGCGATACCGACCCTGAATTTCCCAAGATGCTTGCTGACTTCAGAAAATCTCATTATTTGTCTTTTCTGAATATAAAGATACTCACAAATAACATAACTTTCATAACTGTGCAGCCCACAAACCAGTGCATTTAATATTGGTTCTGCTAAAGAATTTATCTCCATGTAATTTCGATATGCATCCTTTAGCATATTGATTAATATCATATTACAACTTCGCATAAATGTCTACCTTTGAATAGGAAATGAGCGAGCTATACAAATCTAATTTTTATTAACATGGATATTGCAGCAATAAAGGCACAACATAAACTGTTGAAAAAATGGGATTATAACTGGACTCCCTTGTCGAAAGGTTATACTGACAAGACACTATATATTAATGTTGGCACTACTGAGATTAAAGAGAAGGATGTTCCTGCTGTAATGAAAGAGAAATTTATTGGTGGCAAGGGTTATGGATTGAGGCTTCTCTGGGATGCCACAAAACCTGAAACAAAATGGAATGATCCTGAAAATGAGATTGTGATATCATCAGGACCGGTAGGTGGGATAACTCAATATTCAGGTACAGGTAAGTCGCTGGTTGTTAGTATTTCACCACAGACCGATTCGGTTATGGACAGTAATGTTGGTGGCTTTTTTGGTCCTTTTCTGAAGTTTTCAGGGTTCGATGCCCTCGAGTTGCAGGGTAAAGCAGAGAAAGATGTTATTGTATTTATTGATGGTATAAACCATACGGTAGAGATCTTTGAGGCTCCTGCAGAATCTGTTGACAGTCATCTGCTGGCAGAACAGCTGACAGAAATTTTTGCAGATAATGACAGTGAAAAACGAAATATCGGAGTAGTATCAACAGGATCGGCTGCTGAGCATTCTCTGATAGGTATGCTGAACTTCAGTTTCTACGATGCAAAGAGAAAAAAAGTAAGATTGAAGCAGGCAGGAAGGGGAGGTATTGGGACAGTTTTTCGTAATAAAAAGATTAAAGCTCTTGTTTGTAAGATCCCCGGTGTAAAAGGAAATCTCAATAATGTTGTTGATCTTCAGGCTATCATGGAAAGAGGAAGAAGATTTAACAGGGAGATGCGGGAACTGGATGCAAAACAATGCCAGATGAGAGAAACTGGAACAGCTCACCTGATGGAGATAATGAACGACCATGACCTTCTGCCGGTAATGAACTATAAATTTGGTAGTCATCCTGATTCTTTTAAAATAGATTCCTCAATCTGGAAGAAAAATTTACACAGAATATTCCTGACGGTTGCTGGATAGGTTGCAATATGTCGTGCAGTAAGGGGATAGATGACTTTATCCTGAAAACAGGTCCATATAAGGGACAAAAGGTCCTTGTTGATGGTCCGGAATATGAAAATGCTGCCGGTCTGGGATCGAACTGCGGAATTTTTGACCCCGATTATATTATTGAAACAAACTTCTATTGCGACACATACGGGATTTGTACCATTACATGGAGTACTCTCTCAGCATTCATCATGGAATGTTATCAGAATGGGATCCTGAATAAAGAGAGAACAGGAGGCCTTGAACTTAATTTTGGACGATCTGATGATGCCCTGGAACTGTTGCATCAGCTGGCAAGGGGTGAAGGATTCGGTAAAGTTGCAGGTACAGGTGTTCGGAAAATGAAACAATTGTTTGCCAGGAACGGATGGGGCGACGAAGCATTCCTGAATGATATAGGAATGGAAAACAAAGGCCTCGAATATTCTCAGTATATGTCAAAAGAATCTCTTGCCCAGCAGGGAGGATTCGCTCTTACCAATAAAGGGCCTCAGCACGACGAAGCATGGCTGATCTTTATGGATATGGTTAATAACCAGATACCTACATTTGAAAATAAGGCAGAAGCTCTTCATTATTTTCCAATGTTTCGTACATGGTTCGGACTTGTGGGTTTATGTAAACTGCCATGGAACGATGTTGAACCTGAAAATAACGCAGAGACAGATGAGCCAGCAAAAGTACCTGAGCATGTTGATAACTATGTTACTATATACAAGGCTGTTACAGGCCGTGAATTTGACAAGAAAAGACTGGTGCAGGATTCAGAAAGGGTCTATAATTTTCAGCGGGTTTTTAATCTGAGGCGTGGTTTTGGAACACGCATACACGACAGGCAGCCTTATAGAGCAGCTGGTCCGGTTACAAATGAGGAATATGAATCACGCTCAGAACGTTATGATAAGCAGTTGAAGGAGATTGTTGGATTCGACCCGGCAGGAAAATCAACTGAAGAAAAGATGAAAGTTGTTAAGGAGATACAGGGAGGATCAGTATGAAAAGCTTGAAGGATGCTGTTTATAAACGCCGGGGATGGAACAGTAATGGTGTTCCTACAATTGAATTCCTTAAAAAGATTGGAATGGATCTGCCTGAGGTTGTTGAGGTAGTCAAGGATTATCAGTAAGCGAGGAAACATTCATAGGTTTTTATTGGTTAACTGTTGGGTATTAATCTAACACTGCCACTGCGTTATGCAGAAATATATATCTTTTCTTCGTGGAGTTAATATGACAGGTCATAATTCTATGAAAATGACCGATCTGGCGGCTCTCTATCACAAAATGGGATTTACAGATGCCGAAACTTATATACAGAGCGGAAATGTTATTTTCTCAGGGAATGAAGAGCTGTCTGAATCAGATACTGCACGGATTATTGAAAATGAGATATCCGGCAAATTCGATTATAGTATTCCTGTAATGATCAGGTCATTGCAGGAGATAAGTAAAATCATTTCGATTAATCCCTTCCTTAATGAGGAATTGTTTGCTCCTTCAAAAGTGGCAGTGATTTTTCTTCATGAAAAGGTTACTGAAAGCCAGCAACTAAAAGTTACAGATGTAGATTATCCACCGGATAAATTTCATATTTCCGGTAGTGAAATATTTATATTTTGTCCAAATGGATTTGGCAGAACAAAACTATATACAAACTTTTTCGAAAAGAAAATGGGTGTAGTCGGCACTGCAAGAAACTGGAAAACTATAACCACTGTATTAAATATTCTGGAAAAAAGATAAACATGTTACATAGGCATACTATCAGTATTACTCAACATAAGCTGTTGAATATGCTTATCTGCTTTTTTTACCGTATTTTTGCCATACCGATATGCAAAAGATTTACATTTGCAGCTGAAATGGCCTTAGATGGCCTTTCTTCTGAAATAATTCAATTTTTATGGCAGGTCCTAAGGGTTCAAAATATTATGATATCTTCCTGAAACAACAATTGCAACTGGTAACAAAGGAAGATGATACAGTAATCAATGAGGAAGGATTCAATCTTCTTATTGAGATCAGAAAGGAGGAATCAATTGTAGCTGCATCACGTAATCTGGGAATAAGCTACCGGAAAGCCTGGGGACTTTTAAGGGAAATTGAATCTGTCCTGAGGTTTCAGCTTGTTGGAAAACATCGTGGAGGAAAATCGGGAGGTAAAACCTATCTGACCGAAGAAGGGGTGGAACTTACAGAAGCTTACAGTAACCTTAAAAGTGATGTTGATTCCGCTGTTCATGGTTCAATTAAAACTTTCTTTAATCAGATAAACAAGATAACAGACAGACAATGAGGAAGATATTGGTATTTGCTGTAGTTATTCTTTTCCTTTTAACATCCTGTGGTAATTCTGGCTCAGGGAAGGTAAAGGATTTGATAATTTTTCATGCCGGAAGCCTTTCGGTACCTTTTAAAGAGCTGAAAACTGAGTATGAGAAGAAACATCCGGATATCAATATATTACTTGAACCATCGGGTAGCATTGTTTGTGCCAGAAAGGTGACAGAACTTAAGAAACCCTGCGACATTGTAGCTTCAGCAGATTATTTTGTAATAAATGAGCTGCTTATTCCTGATTATGCAAGCTGGAATATAAGGTTTGCTACCAATGAAATAGTTATTGCATACAGCCCCAAAGCACATTATTCCTCAGAGATAAATGAAAATAACTGGATGGATATCCTTTCAAGAGATGATGTTATCTACGGACGATCTGACCCGAATTCTGATCCGTGCGGATACAGAACAGTACTGACTTTCAAGCTGGCAGAGAAATATTATAATATAGCCGGATTGGCAGACAAACTTGAATCCAAAAATAAGGACTATATACGACCAAAGGAAGTAGATCTGGTCGCACTGGCTGAATCAAATTCCATTGATTATATGTTTCAGTATAAGTCCGTTGCAATACAACATGGATTTAAATACCTTGAGCTTCCAAAAGAGATCAATCTTTCTGATCCTGCAATGCAGTCACTATATCAATCAGTATCAATCGATGTTACCGGTAGCAAACCGGGGAGTATAATGAATATCAAAGGAGACTATATTAATTATAGTGTTACTGTGCTTGATAAAGCTCCGCAAAAAGATGCTGCAATTGATTTTCTTTGCTTTATGCTTAGTGACGAAGGAATGAATATATTCAGGGAGAATGGTCAGAATCCCATTATTCCTTTCAAATCGGAACAAGAGGCAAAGCTGCCTTCAAAGATCCTGCAATATCTGAAGAAAAATTGATCGAATACAATTGCTATGAACAGATACGGACCATTTAGCTGGATTTTATTAGTTCTGTCATCCTTGATTCTTTTGTTCCTGTTGGCTCCGCTTCTTGGATTATTTTTTCAGACAAGTGCAACAGATTTTTTTGATACAGCAAAAGACAAGGAGGTTCAACAGAGTATATGGCTTACTATCTGGGTGGCATTTGCAGCGACATTCTTCTTTGCTATAGGAGCAGTTCCTTTTTCATGGCTGCTTGCAAGAAAATCTTTTCCACTTAAGAGTGTGGTGCAGGGATTAATTGACCTGCCAGTTGTACTTCCGCATACAGCAGCTGGTATAGCTCTGCTTGGGTTTCTTTCACGCGATGGTATTCTCGGAAAACTTGCCTCTTTCGTTGGCATAACACTTGTCAATAGCCCTTCAGGGATTGCCCTTGCAATGGCGTTTGTGAGCCTTCCTTTCCTGATTAATTCTGCAAGGGACGGTTTTGCTGCGGTGCCTGAGCGGCTTGAAAAAGCTGCACTTAATCTTGGAGCCAGCCGATCGAGGGTATTCTTCACAATATCGCTCCCACTGGCATGGAGAAGTATCGTTACCGGATTCGTTATGATGTTTGCCCGTGGCATGAGTGAATTTGGAGCTGTGGTTATTATTGCTTATCACCCTATGATAGCTCCCGTTCTTATTTATGACAGGTTCAGCTCTTTCGGACTGTCTTATGCCCGTCCTGCAGCTGTCTTGTTCATTATTGTTGCGCTTATAGTATTTACCGCATTGCGATTGTTATCGGAAAGGAAAAAAGAGGTAATCACAAAGACTGAATATGCTGACTCTTAAAAAAATATCAAAAAGACTGGGCGATTTTAACCTGAGTAACATCGACATGGCAATATCTGAGGGTACTTATTATGTCTTGTTGGGCAGGTCCGGATCAGGTAAAACTCAGTTGCTTGAACTAATAGCAGGATTGAATAAACCTGACTCAGGCGAAATATGGCTCGATGGTGAAAATATCACTGAAAAGAAGATACAGGGAAGAGGTATCGGACTCGTATTTCAGGATTATGCTATTTTTCCTAATATGACAGTATTCGGAAATATTGCATATCCATTACACTCGCAGGAATAGCAGATAAAAGCCAGATTACGGATAGGGTAAGGAAAGTTGCTGCAGAGCTGAACATCTCTCATCTTCTCGATCGTAATACTCATCATCTTTCGGGTGGAGAGCTTCAAAGAGTGGCCCTGGCAAGGACACTTATAACCTCACCAAAACTTCTTTTACTTGATGAGCCTATGGCTTCGATTGATGCAAGCCTTAAGGATGATATAAAGCATCTTCTTCGTCGTCTGAACAGACAGGGACTTACAATCATCCATGTTACTCATGATTACAGGGAAGCTGTCAGCCTGGCAAGCAGGGTTGGTGTTATTCATAATGGCAAGATAATACAGGAGGGTACCCCTGAATCAGTATTCAGAAAGCCTGTAAATAAATTTGTAGCCCGGTATTCCGGCATAAGAAATTTTTTCAGGGTCAAATTCCAGAATGAGAATGGAAAATGGAAGGCTGTGAGTGATGAGAAAATTATCTTCAACCTGGCTGATGAAAATTATCCCGACGAGGGAATGCTTATTCTCAGAAGTGAAGATATTAAGATATCAACTGCCTTGCCTTCCGGTAGCGTGGATAATGCTCTGAAAGGAATTATAAAAGAGATACTGCCTTCAGAATATGGTATGGAAGTTATTGTTGATGCGGGTGAAATATTTTATATTGATATATCAGCTGATACCTTTAAACAAAATCCGCTTTACGAACAGCTGGAGGTGTGGATTTCTTTCCCGCGTGAAGCCGGCGTGGCTTTGCATGGGACATACTAATAATTAGCAGTTATTTTTTGCCAGAATTTTGGTGGGTAAGAAATGAATGATGCAAAAATTGTTTGTTTATAATAAGGGTGCTCTACTCAATTGGGCAAGCGGAAAAAGTAATTAGTTAGCAAGAGAAAAACAGAAAATACTATGGAGATGATAACATTTGAAAAAGCATTTGAGACAGTAATGGGCTCAAAGTTAAGAACAGATTCTGAGTCAGTCAGTCTGACAGAGTCATTATACAGAATACTTGCACAGGATATCATAAGTGATATGGATATGCCCCCTTTTGATAAATCTACAGTGGATGGTTTTGCCTGCCGTAGAGAGGATCTTGGGAATGAGCTTGAACTTATCGAAACAATTGCTGCCGGTTCTATTCCCACAAAGTCAATATCTGTAAATCAGTGTTCAAAAATTATGACTGGTGCAGCTGTCCCTGCAGGAGCTGATATGGTGTTTATGGTGGAAGATTCTTTAATTATGCCTTCATCCAAAGTAAAGTATACAGGATCATTCACAAAAGAAAATATTGCCATTAAGGGAGAAGATATCAAAAACGGAGATACAATTCTTAAAACAGGGAAACTTATCAAGGCACAGGATATAGCAGTTATGGCAGCTGTAGGTTGTGATATGGTTTCTGTTGCCAGGAAGCCGGCTATTGGTGTAATAAGCTCGGGCGATGAACTGGTTGAGCCTTCACAAAAACCAGGACCGTCGCAGATAAGGAATTCGAATGCATGGCAGCTGATGGCTCAGATAAAAAATGCCGGAGCACAAGGTAACTACATGGGCATTGCCAGAGACGATGAAGAGGTGACCTATGATATAATAAAGAAGGCAATTTCTGAAAATGATATTGTTCTCATTACAGGAGGAGTATCAATGGGGGATTTTGATTTTGTTCCTTCTGTTCTGGAAAGGGCAGGGGTTAAAATACTTTTTTCAAGGGTTAATGTTCAGCCAGGTAAACCAACAACATTTGGAGTACATAGTGAATCATTGGTATTTGGTTTGCCCGGTAATCCTGTTTCCTCATTTATTCAGTTCGAATTGCTTGTAAAGCCTCTTATCTGCAAGATGATGGGACATGAATATAATCCATTGTCATTTCCGCTTCGAATGAAAGAGGTGTTCACAAGGAAGACCTTTGACAGAATGGCTATTATTCCTGTAAAAATTACGGATGACGGAGAGGTGTTGGCTGTGGAATATCATGGATCAGCTCATATTTCCTCATTGTCAATTGCTGATGGAATTGTAACTTTGCAGGCTGGAATAAAAACAATTGAGAAAGGAGAGATAGTAAGTGTACGACAAATTTAACAGGCAGATTAACTATCTGCGTATATCTGTTACTGACAGATGTAACCTCAGATGTACTTACTGCATGCCTGAGGATGGGATTAAGCTATTGAGCCATAGTGATATACTTACATTTGATGAGATAAAAAAATTCACACAGATTGCAGTATCCAGGGGAGTCACTAAAGTCAGGATCACAGGAGGAGAACCACTTGTAAGAAGGGGAATCGTCACTCTGGTTGGAATGATTGCTGAGATTGAGGGTATAAAAGATCTGTCAATGACAACCAACGGCATTTTACTGGGAGAATACGCCGATGATCTTAAGAATGCCGGATTGCAGAGGGTGAATATTAGTCTTGATACAATTGATCCGGTTAAGTATAAGCTTATAACCAGGGTCGGTGATGTAACACAGGTATTTGAAGGTATAAATGCTGCAAAAAAAGCAGGTCTTCTGCCTCTGAAAATAAATTGTGTAATAAAGACATCAAAGGAAGAAACTGATGCAAGGGAAGTTACCCGGTTTTGTAAAGAAAATGATCTGGAAATAAGATATATAGAGCAGATGGACCTTGTTAATGGTCACTTTTCACGTGTTGATGGTGGTACCGGAGGTGACTGTGCAATATGCAACAGGTTAAGGCTTACTGCAAACGGGAAGCTCAAACCTTGCCTGTTTAATAATCTCGAGTTTGATATCCGCGAATTAGGTTTTGAGAATGCTCTCGAACAGGCCATTGATCAGAAACCAGCATGCGGATCAAAGAATAATGCCAACGCTTTTTATAATATTGGAGGGTAATGAATAATGGATAAACTGACTCATACAGACAATCAAGGAAAAGCCGTAATGGTTGATGTTGGAGAAAAGGAAATTCAACTTCGGATTGCCAGGGCAAGTGGTCATATTAAGGTTGCTCAAAACACTATTGAATTGATAAACAGTAACCTGCTGAAAAAAGGTGATGTGCTCACTGTTGCCCAGCTGGCTGGTATTAGTGCAGCCAAACAAACATCGGCCCTTATTCCTTTATGTCATAATATAGTTCTTGATAAGGTAAAGGTAGAACTTGTAGTAGATGCTACAGGGGTATCTGCTGAAAGTGAAGTAAGATGTACCGGTAAAACAGGAGTGGAGATGGAAGCCCTTACCGCTGTTAGTGTGGCCTTGCTTACTGTATATGATATGTGTAAAGCTGTGGATAAAGCAATGATTGTTGATAATATCAGTTTAATAGAAAAAATAAAAAAATGAATATCCCTGAAAAATTGCAGGTTCTGGTGATTACCTTGAGTGATCGGGCTCATAAGGGTGAATATGAGGATCTTAGCGGACCAAGGATAAAGTCACGGCTCGAGGAGTTTTTAACTGATGCCGGCTGGCAATTTGAGATTAATCTTACTCTTATACCCGATGATGCTGAAATACTCAGAGAATTGCTGGTAAGTGCCGGAAGCATTTATAATGTGATCATTACTACCGGGGGAACAGGTATTGGACCGAAAGATATTACGGTTGATACAGTAAAGCCATTGCTTAAAATGGAGATCCCGGGAATAATGGAATTCATCAGGGTTAAATATGGTGCTGACAAACCCAATGCCTTGTTAAGCAGAGGAGTAGCCGGGTTGATCGGGCAGTCGCTTATCTATACACTTCCCGGTTCAGTAAAAGCTGTTGAGGAGTATATGACAGAAATACTTAAAACACTTGATCATACAATATATATGCAATATGGTGTTGATACTCACTCCAGACACTAATATGTCATATTGTTGAGAGTATTTATAATGGCTGTGCCAATTGCCCTGTCATAACGATCGTGTGGATTCCGGTAGTAGATCAGAATAATGTAATCGTTCTCAGTTTCATAATGACTACCTTCAAACAGGCTGGCTGTTCCGTCAGTACTTCCTGGTTTTAGAAACACATACTCATAATTATACCAGCCCTGTTTCAGAAGCATGGTACATTCATATTCAGCCCTTTCAGCATTGTATATCATGAGGTTATTTTTGTTAAAGGCCCAGTCGTTTAATGCCCCTGACACATACATGTCACCGCCCTGAACCATCTGCTTTGAAGGAAGAGTGAAATACACATTCACATAGTCGGCATCAGTATCAGGATTCTGATACTCCTGAACGGCAATATAATATTTGCCATTGAAATCCTTCCAGTAAAAATAGGGTTTGAATTCCCTGTTCTCAGAAGGGTAGAGATAGACATTATAATATGGACTGAGAAAATCTATTCTTTTTACATACTCTGTCTGATACCTTATGCTCTTTATGTCAAAATAGCGATATTCATTTCCTCCCTGGAAGATGTTTGTATTCGACAACGAGTTGTAATTAAGTATGTTATCACCAAAGAAATCAGGTTTGAGATTTCTTTTTGCATTGTCCCATCTTCCATTCTGAAGAATAAAGGCAAACACATTTCTGTAAGGATCAATAATATTAACCCCTGCATAATCAACCTTAAAATCGATCTGCTGACCTGAATTGTTGTCCTGTGTCATTTGAGGTCTGTGAGCCGTTATTGCAGTTTTTACAGCATCCTCCGATATTATAAACCTTTGAGTAATTACAGGCTGATCCTGTTTCCCAATGGGATACACCATAACAATATAATTTCCTGACAATGTAATGGATACTCTCTCATTAGGGAAGCGGAATTTATAATGAAAGTAACCAACGGTAGTATTGAAGGAGGATTCATAGTCTTCCACAGGGTTTTCAGGAAATCCATCAAGATAATCAGTTGTGAAGATCTCTGATTTATGCCAGTCCTTATCGCAATGGATAAAAGTATAGTAGTAGCTTTCTGCCTGATCGTCAATCAGATCAAAATTCATTACCAGCTTTTCATCGCTGTTTAATCTGATTATAGGGTATGAAAGATTCCATCCTTCTTTATAAAGCTGAACTGTTTTTATCTTATCATCAAAAATGTGATTTGAAAACAAAGAAGATTCAGGTTTGCTTCCCTGGCACAAAGCAGGAAGAATTTTGATACAGAAAAGAGAAATAAGGATAATTCTTAATATTGAATACTTATATTTGCTTAACCTATGAGCATAACCATATGGTTCTGCCTGAGAAATACAAAGTATTTTTGATGAATATTTAATTAATATCCCGGTGATACTAAGATCTTTGTCAGATTTCATTTAGGTAGTTTGATTAGCTCATTTGTTATAAAACTTTAAAATTAAATAATTGTTGCATCATATTTGGCACTTTTATTTAAATATGCGAAGGTATTTATACTTTTGTACTTTTATTGTTAATTTATTAACACGACCACAGTAGGAAGTTATTCTAATTATATCATATACAATGTCTTCATCAGTTAAACTTAATAAAGGTCTTAACATCAAAATAAAAGGAGAGGCGGAAAAAAAGCTTGCCCCGGAGGTTCATCCTTCCCTTTACGGTGTTAAACCTGTAGATTTTCCCGGATTGATACCCAAACTGGACGTAAAACCAGGTGATAAGGTATCGGCAGGATCTCCGCTATTTCACGACAAAGCAAATCCGGAAGTTATGTTTACCTCACCTGTAAGCGGGAGGGTTGTCTCAATTGAGAGGGGTGACCGACGCAAATTACTTGAGGTTATTGTTGAAAAAGCAGGAGATGAATTTATAGATTTTGGTGTGTCAGATCCGGCTCTGTTAACAAGGGAAAAGATAATAGAGACATTACTCATGTCAGGTTTGTGGCCTGCAATAAGGCAACGTCCATATCATGTTATAGCTAATCCGGCAGATATGCCAAAAGCGGTGTTTATTTCTGGCTTTGATACCTCACCTCTGGCTCCTGATTATAATTTCATAATGGATAATTCCCCGGCTGAATTTTACAGCAATTGGAATTGAAGCTGTAAAGAAACTTACCGATGGAAGGGTTAATCTTATATTAAACGGAAAAGGCAACTCATCTGAAATATTGACAAAGACAAGCAATGTTGATATTTCATATTTTTCCGGTCCTCATCCCGCCGGTAATGTAGGTATTCACATACATCACCTTAGCCCGATTAACAAGGGAGAAGTAATATGGTTTATTAATCTTCAGGATATTCTGGCGATAGGAAGACTCTTTAAAGAAGGGATTTATAAGCCGGAGAGGATAATTGCACTTACAGGTTCTGAAGTAATTAATCGTCAGTACTATAAGGTTCTGTCAGGCGCTTCAGTTGTTGAACTGGTTCATAATAATGTTACCCGTGAAAAGCTTAGGTATATTAGCGGCAATGTTCTTACCGGTACCAGAATAGAATCATATGGCTATCTTGGATATTATGATTCACAGGTAACAGTTATTCCTGAAGGAGATTATTTCGAATTTTTCGGATGGGTGATGCCTGGTTTTAAGAAATTCAGTTTTTCTAAAACATTTGCTTCAACAATATTACCAAGTAAAAATTACAGACTGGATACTAATTTTCATGGTGGTGAAAGGGCTTTTGTGATGACTGGTCAGTATGAGAAGGTAGTTCCTATGGATATTTATCCGATGCAGTTGCTTAAAGCAATATTGGTCGAGGATATTGATATGATGGAGAATCTTGGAATTTATGAGATTGCAGAAGAAGATTTTGCTCTCTGTGAGTTCATATGTCCTTCCAAAATAGAGATTCAGTCAATAGTTCGAAAAGGTCTTGATCTGATGATCAAGGAGATGAATTAATAACAAGAGATAATATTATATAATGGATTCCCTACGAAAAAAGATAGATAAGATCAAACCCCATTTCTCTGAAGGGGGAAAATTTGGAAAGTTGCGCTCAGTGTTTGAAGGAATTGAGTCATTCCTCTACGTTCCTGATAAAGTTACTTTCAAAGGATCGCATATTCGCGACAGTATTGATCTGAAACGTACAATGACCGTCGTGATAATAGCGCTTATCCCGGCACTGCTGTTTGGTTCTTATAATACAGGACTTCAGCATTTCAGGTCAATAGGAATGGAAGCTTCGGAATAATACAGATGGCGTGGTTTGGCTTTCTTAAGATTTTGCCTCTTATTATTGTAAGTTATGTTGTAGGATTGGGAATTGAATTTATTGCAGCTCAGATACGAGGACATGAGATAAATGAAGGATTTCTGGTTACCGGATTGCTTATTCCACTGATCATGCCAATTGATGTCCCTTTATGGATGCTTGCTCTGGCAACAGCTTTCTCCGTAATAATTGGTAAGGAGATCTTTGGCGGCACAGGAATGAATGTTTTTAATCCGGCACTTATAGCAAGGGCATTTCTCTTTTTCAGTTATCCGGGCTGGATGACAGGAGATAAAGTTTGGATTCAGGGATTAATGAAGGGCCAGCATGTAATTGATGGATTTTCAGGTGCAACACCTCTCGCATTATGTGCAGCCGGAGAGACAACAAAAATTCCATCTTTCATGCAGATGTTTATTGGTACAATACCAGGATCAATTGGAGAAACATCTACCCTGGCAATACTGATAGGTGCTCTGATTCTTATAGTTACCGGTATAGGAAGCTGGAAAATAATTGTCAGTGTTTTTGCAGGAGGACTCACAATGGGATTGTTATTGAATGCATTTGCAGTCAATCCGTTTATGGAAGTTCCTTTTTATTATCATTTTGTTATGGGTGGATTTGCATTCGGTGCTGTATTTATGGCAACTGATCCTGTTTCCGGGGCTCAGACTGGAAGAGGTAAATGGATTTACGGCTTCCTTATAGGTCTTCTGTCCATTATTTTCCGGGTATTAAATCCGGCATATCCTGAAGGTGTGATGCTTGCAATACTTACTCATGAACGTATTCGCGCCACTGATCGACTATTTTGTAATTCAATCAAGTATTAATAAGAGACTTAAAAGGGCAAGAATCGCAACAAAAAATTAGTGAAGATGAAAGAATTCAGTAACAGATATATTTTTATATTTTCATCAGTAATGGTTATCGTGGTGGCAACCCTGCTTTCGCTGGCTGCCACATTGTTTCAGCCCCGTCAGTTGAAAAACCTTGAAATTGAGAAAAAGAAAAGCATGCTTGCTTCCATAGGTATAACTTCGGTCCGATCCACAACAGAAGCATTATATGATAAGTACATTAAGGAGAGCTTTGTCCTGAATTCAAAAGGAGATCGTGTAAATGGGATAGATGCTTTTAATGTGGTTCTTAAGGACGAACAGAAAAAACCTCTTGACCAGCAATCCCTTCCGGTATTTATTGCTACTCTCGACAATGGTGAGAAAGTTACTATTTTCCCGGTTGAAGGGAAAGGACTATGGGGCCCAATATGGGGATATGTCTCTTTAAAATCGGACATGAATACCATTTATGGGGTAACTTTTGACCATAAAGGCGAAACTCCCGGACTGGGAGCTGAGATCAACACTCCAAAATTTGAAAGTATGTTTCCCGGTAAGAAAATTTTCGAAGGGGATAAATTTGTTTCTATAGCAGTAATAAAAGGTGGTGCCAAACCCGATGATCCTCACAGCGTTGATGCCATATCAGGTGGTACTATTACAAGCAAGGGTCTTCAACAGATGCTTATGGATTGTATAGGTAAGTATAAAGATTATCTACTAAAAAACAGACAATAAAATATGAGCAAACAGGAAAAAGAGCCGTTATTCTCGGCCAGAAATTTAAAACTCTTTACCGCACCTCTGGGAAGAGATAATCCTATTACTGTTCAGGTACTTGGTATCTGCTCTGCTTTGGCTGTTACAGTAAAACTGAAACCTGCAATTGTTATGGCGATATCAGTAACGATAGTCGTTGCCGTATCAAACGTGGTTATTGCAGCCATGAGAAAATATATTCCTGACAGGATAAGGATAATAGTTCAGCTGGTTGTTATTGCAACAATGGTAATCCTTGTGGATCAGTTTCTTAAAGCATATGCTTTTGATGTAAGTAAACAACTTTCGGTTTTTGTAGGACTGATTATCACCAACTGTATTCTTATGGGTCGCCTTGAGGCATTTGCTATGGCAAATAAGCCATGGCCATCTTTCATGGACGGAATTGGTAATGGAGCAGGTTATGGGATAATACTTAATAATAGTGGCATTTTTCCGTGAACTGCTAGGATCCGGAACTGTTTTAGGCTATCCCATAATGGCTAAAATAGGACTCTATTCAACTGGTTACGAAAACAATGGTATGATGATACTTCCTCCAATGGCTCTGATAACTGTTGGAATAATAATATGGTTTCAGAGAAGCAGGAACAAAACTCTTATTGAGAAATAGTAGAGAAATTAAATTATGGAACACTTAGTAAATATTTTTATAAAGTCAATCTTTATTGACAATATGGTTTTTGCTTTCTTCCTGGGTATGTGTTCATACCTGGCAGTGTCGAAGAATGTAAAAACCGCATTAGGTCTTGGTATAGCAGTAATCTTTGTGCTGTTTATTACAGTTCCTGTAAATTTTCTGATTGAACATTATGTCCTGAAAAAAGGAGCACTGGTGTGGCTTGGTGAAGGATTTGCTGATGTTGATCTCAGCTTTCTCACTTTCATGGTATTTATTGCGGTTATTGCTGCTATAGTTCAGCTGGTTGAAATGGTTATTGAAAAATTCAGTCCCACATTATATAATTCCCTTGGAATATTTCTTCCTCTTATTGCTGTTAACTGTGCAATATTAGGAGCATCTCTTTTTATGCAGGAACGCGAATACCAGACTGTCATTGAGGCAACTGTCTTCGGTGTCGGATCAGGTGTCGGATGGTTGCTCGCAATAGTAGGTATTGCTGCTATAAGGGAGAAATTGAGATACAGTAATGTGCCCGATCCGCTGAAAGGCCTTGGTATTACCTTTATACTTACCGGTCTGATGGCGATTGCTTTTATGGGATTTATGGGTATTAAACTTTAAAAGAAATAAAGAAATTATGATTTTAGTTATTTCAGCCGGCGGTACAATATTATATAGTATCATAGTTTTTTTGATTGTTATCCTTACGCTTGTCAGCATTCTTTTGTTTGCACGGGACAAGCTGGCTCCCAAAGGAGAAGTTAGTCTTAAGATAAACGATCGTGATTTATCCGTTTCCCCGGGATCAAACCTTTTATCAACACTTTCAGGAAGCGGTATATTTTTACCATCTGCTTGTGGAGGCGGGGGTACATGTGGAATGTGTAAATGTCAGATTTTAGAAGGTGGTGGATCCATTCTTCCAACTGAAACAGGCTTTTTTACAAGAAAGGAACAACAGAATAACTGGCGACTGGGTTGCCAGGTCAAGATAAGGGAAAACGTAACTGTTAAGGTACCCGAATCAGTAATGGGGATTAAAAAGTGGGAATGTGAGGTTGTGTCAAACAATAATGTAGCAACATTCATCAAGGAGTTTGTTGTGAGACTACCGGAAGAACGAATCACTCGATTTTACCCCGGGAGGTTATATTCAAATTGATGTTCCCAAATATGAAACCAGCTTTAAAGATTTTGATATAGAAGATAAATTTAAAGGAGACTGGGATAATTTTAAAATGTGGGATCTGGGGATCAAAAACACAGAAGAGACCTACAGGGCATACTCGATGGCAAATTATCCTGCAGAGAAGAACCTTATTAAACTTAATATCAGAATTGCAACCCCACCATGGGATAATGCAAAAAAACAATTCATGAATGTACCTCCCGGCTTATGCTCAACCTATATCTTTTCACGGAAACCGGGTGATAAGGTTGTTATCTCAGGTCCTTATGGAGAGTTCCATATTAAAGATACCAATAATGAAATGGTATATATAGGAGGTGGAGCAGGAATGGCGCCACTCAGATCTCATATCTTCCACCTTTTCCATACTCTGAAGACCAACAGGAAAGTGTCATACTGGTATGGTGCAAGATCTTTAAGAGAGGTGTTCTATGAGGATGAATTCAGGGAGATTGAAAAGAGATTTCCTAATTTTACTTTTAATCTGGCATTGTCTGAACCACTGCCGGAAGATAACTGGACAGGTTATACCGGATTTATACACAAAGTGTTACTCGATAATTATCTCTGCAGACATGAGGAGCCTGAGGATATAGAATATTATTTCTGCGGTCCTCCCCAGATGAATAATGCCGTTGTCAGAACACTCGACGGCCTGGGAGTACCTCAGGAAAATATATCATTTGACGATTTCGGAATATATAAAGAAAAGGGTTGCGGGGAGCAACCCTTTTTACTCTTAAAGGGGATTGCGAATAAGATCCGGAAGGATAATATTTTGGAGGATCTTATTACAAATTTATTCATAAGCTACCATACATTCAATATTTTTTTGGTGAGCGGAACATATCATGGGACGAACAAATATATTTTGATGAGGAAGAAATTTTCATTAAGATTGTATCTCATGGAAAAGAACAATAAATCATTCATTAAAATTATGATTAACAGGTTATTAGTAATTTTGTTGCTTTTTTCTTTATTATCATCATCATGTAAGGAAAAGAAGCCTGTCGATTGAAAGTTTTGCCGGATTTACCCAGGGAACAACCTATAGTATTGTATATGTGAATACCAGGAAGATAAATCATGAGGATCTAAAAGTAAGAGTTGAAGCGCTTCTCCATAAATTTGATATGTCACTTTCGCTCTACATCGACTCATCAATCATATCAAGGCTAAACAGAAATGAGGATGTGGCTCCTGATCAGTATTTCACTGATGTGTTCAGAGAGTCGTCAGAGGTTTCGGAAATGACTAATGGTGCTTTTGATATTACGGTAGGGCCACTTGTTGATGCATGGGGCTTTGGACCTGATTCTCACAGGAATTTCTCGGAATCAAAACGCGACAGCCTTATGAAACTTGTAGGGATGGATAAGGTATCAATCATGAACGGCAAGGTCGTTAAATCAGATCCGGGAGTTCAGCTCGACGTCAATGCCATTGCTCAGGGATATTCGGTTGATGTGGTTTGCCGGTTTCTTGATACTGAGGGTCTGAAAAATTATCTCGTTGAGATAGGAGGCGAGGTAAGAGGTAAGGGGACAAAGGCAGGTGCTGACTGGAGAATAGGCATTGATAAACCTGAAGATAATAATATGTCGCCGGGTGAAAACCTTCAGGCGATAATAAGTATCAGCGACAGAGCACTGGCAACATCAGGAAACTACAGAAAGTTTTATGTTGAAAACGGAATCAAATATTCTCATACTATTGATCCCCGCACCGGATATCCGGCAAAAAACAGTTTGTTAAGTGCTACAATTCTTGCTGACGAATGCGGTATTGCTGATGGTATTGCAACAGCCTGTATGGTGATGGGAAAGGATAAGGCAATTGACTTTATTAATAACCACCCTTCTTTCAGTGCATACTTTGTCTATTCAGATACTACAGGCAATTTCAGAACATGGATCTCAAAAAACCTGGTGAACAATATTGAAGAAGAATAGATTAAATTGAATTTTTATGCAAACTTCCCGCTGCATGATGCACAACCCGGAAAGCCATCAGTGGGCTGACATCCTGTGTCGGTTTGCTGTGCACATGTGATACCTCTCTTTCTCATCTCCTTATTCCTGCTGACGTGAGTCTCAGGAAAGCGTCCATTGGTTTTCAGAAGCATCCGTATTCCAAATCCCAAAGCTGCCATCGATAAAAATATTGCACTTAATATGAGTAGTTTTAAAAACATTTCCCTGTTCTCCCTTCCTATTATTTCGTAACTTTACAAATACTCAAAACATTGATAGAATTAATTTTTTACAAATATAACTATCATTTCTTCTCTGTTAATTAAACAACACGCAATAAATTTTGTTATTTGAATAAGGAAATCTGGATTTCCGTTTTTCTTAAGTGTAATGAAACATAAACAAATCCATCAGACTACATTATGAATAAATTGAATAAGGAGAATATTCTGTCAGATTTCAGACTTGCAAACCTTAGCAGGAATCTGAGTGTAATAGGTCGTCGCGAAGTGTTAACCGGGAAAGCCAAGTTCGGTATTTTCGGTGACGGCAAAGAGATAATTCAGATTGCCATGGCAAAACAATTTAAGGATGGCGATTGGAGATCAGGCTATTACAGGGATCAGACCTGGATGATGGCTATGGGACAATTCAACGCTGTTCAATTTTTTCACCAGCTATATGGTAATACCAAAAAGGAATTGAGTCCGACAGGTAGCGGGGGCAGAGTGTTTAACAATCACTTCTCAATTCCTAATATTAATCCTGATGGTTCATGGCGCGATCTGACAAAACAGAAAAATTCTTCCGCAGATATTTCACCTACTGCCGGGCAAATGCCCAGATTACTTGGGTTGGCATATGCTTCAAAGTTATTCAGGCAAAATAAGGATCTCCATCAGTTTAATACACTCTCACTTAAAGGTAATGAGGTCGCATTTGGATCAATTGGTGATGCCAGTACTTCTGAAGGTCACTTCTGGGAAACCATGAATGCAGCCGGAGTCCTTCAGGTGCCAATGGCTATTTCGGTGTATGACGATGGTTATGGAATATCTGTCCCAAAGAAATATCAGACTACAAAAGGAAGTATTTCGGATCTTCTTAGGGGATTTGAGACTGAAAAAGATAAACCCGGGATCAGGATTTTTAAAGGAAAAGGATGGGATTATCCTGGGCTAATCAAGCTTTATGAAGAAGGGATAGCTATTTGCAGGAAGGAACATACTCCTGTTCTGTTTCATATGGAAGATGTTACACAGCCACAGGGTCATTCCACATCAGGTTCGCACGAGCGATATAAAAGTGAAGAGCGGCTTAAATGGGAGGAAGATTTTGACCCGATTAAAAAAATGAGAGAATGGATTATTTCTTCTGAAATTGCGACGGCTGAAGAACTTGATAAAGTCGCTGAAGAGGCTGCTGAAGAAGCAAAAGAAGCAAGAAAGACAGCATGGGAGATGTTTCAGAATCCGATTAAGATTGAACGGGATGCACTGGTTAAGATTATAAAAGATCGTTCCTGTACCTGTACAGAGCAGTCGAAAGAAGAGTCGGTTGATAATTTCACCCAGGAACTGGTTGAGGTGGCAGCTCCTATAAGGAAGGATAATTTTGTTACAGCCCGTAAAATTTTGCGAAACGTTTGTTCAACATGCGTGAAATCAGATAACCTCAATGAAGAATTACAGGGATGGCTAAAACGAAATTATGAAGATGCTAAAAAAAGCTATGATACCAACCTCTATAACGAGACACCTACTTCGGTTCTCAGAGTAAAACCAATTCCACCGGTATATTCCGAAAATTCGCCGGAAGTTCCGGGAAGACAGATACTTAGAGAAAATTATGATAAGCTTTTTGCAAAATACCCACTTCTGGTAACTTTTGGTGAGGATGCCGGGAAAATTGGAGGTGTTAATCAGTCACTTGAAGGGCTACAGAAAAAGTATGGTGAACTTCGAATTACCGATACAGGAATCCGTGAAGCTACTATTCTTGGTCAGGGGATAGGATTATCGCTCAGAGGAATGAGACCCATTGCTGAGATTCAGTATCTCGACTATCTGATGTATGCCCTGCAGTTGCTTAGCGATGATCTTGCAACTACACATTACCGGTCAGCCGGTAGGATGGTTGCACCTTTAATTATTAGTACACGCGGGCATCGTCTGGAAGGGATATGGCATTCAGGTTCACCAATGAGTATGCTTATTAACTCAGTAAGAGGAGTATATGTGTGTGCCCCAAGAGATATGACCAGAGCAGCCGGGTTTCATAATCTCCTTCTCGAAGGTAATGATCCTGCAGTAGTGATCGAACCTCTTAACGGATACCGACTTAAGGAAGTACTGCCTGATAATATTGGTGAATATCGTCTTCAGCTTGGTATTCCTGAAATATTGAATGAAGGCACTGATCTGACAGTAGTTACTTATGGTTCAACTGTCAAAGTTGCACTTGATGCTGTTAAACAGCTTGCCTCACATGATATATCAGTGGAACTTATTGATGTGCAGACTCTTGTGCCATTCGACAGGAATAAGATGATACTGGAATCGTTGAAAAAAACCAATCAGGGTACTTTTCCTCGATGAGGATGTTCCCGGAGGAACAACAGCATATATGATGCAGGAGGTACTTGAAAAACAGGGAGGATGGCAATTCCTTGACAGTCCTCCAAAAACTCTTACTGCAAAAGAACATCGTCCTGCCTATACTACCGACGGGGATTACTTCTCCAAACCAAGTGCAGAAGATATATTCGATGTTATTTATGCAATGATGAAGGAGGCCGCACCGGCAAAATATTGATTAATTTACTTAACACATAAAGTCCCTGCTATCAAGTGAGTTAGCAGGGACTTTTCGTTTATTTATTTTAATGGTGTGAATTCAGAACAGTTTATTCAGCTACTCCTATAATCCTGAGAAGTTCAGTGGCTGCCTCTCTGGGTCCGCTTGATTCATTCCCCGGTATACCCAGTCGGGTTCTCATCTGACCAACAAACACGTCGTTTTTAAAGAATGAATTAAAAAACCTGGATGTTATCTCCTCATGAACACTTTTATATTCCGGCGGACCGAAAATATTCGCAAAATACGAATGAACAAGTCCGCTGGAGGTTGTAGTTCCTTTACTCATTACAGCACCTTCCCTGAATATGTCAAGAGCCCATTCTGCATTATCAAATCTTTCAATTACAGGATGTTCGTCGTCTATCTCTTCATAATTATTGGCATACAGAATATAATCTATTTTATGACCCAGAATTACTGTTTCAAATTTTGTCACAGGGAATACAATACGTGCATTTGTCTGGTTAGGGTTCATAATAATTGATCTGTCAAGATGACCAAATGCATACCCTGGCTGCAGATCATCGAGTCGGAGAAAAGCTCCAATCTCTGTACCAAAGCCTATTGGTGAGCCCTGAGAATCAAGTTCAATCGAACCCATATCGTCTGCAATGATTGTTAGCTCACGGATATGTTTTTCTCCCAGCACCCTGAATGCTTCAAGCGTTTCGGATTTACCGGCGCCTGTATCGCCCATCATCAGTATAGTTGCTTCTTTATCACCCTGGAGCATAATCTTTACCAATGCTCCATGAAATGGCATATTACCCGATTTCATTACAATGGAGTTATGAAGGGTAAGCATCATCTTTTTAAGATATCCGAAGTATCCGAACTCAGCGCCGGTTAGGAATAGCCCCAACAAAAACACCATTCTCCTGGTCATCAAAAAAGACTGTTGAATAAGTTGAAAGACCGTCCAGAGTATTGCCCGGAGTACCATACATAAACAGGGCATCGGGTTTTCTCTTCAGATCATCATCATCAGCAAGCTGGAACAGGTTACACATCGAAAATCCAAGCTCGAAAAAATCGAGATGAAAATATACCATGATAAGAAGCTTCCCCACTTTAGCAGGGTAACAGATCCACTCTCCCGGAACAAGTTCCACCAGATCAAGCGGATTCTGATCAATTCTCTTGAAGTGCCCGGTCCTCTTATTCATCGGTTGCTGTATCACAAGCGGCGGATAAATAAGCATCTGCCTGATTACCGGTATGCTGTTTAACCTCTTATATTTTTCTCCTGTATAGGCGATTTCTTTTGGTAAAGAGATTACTGCAATCTCACCACCTGCAGGAACCTGTCTGTAAACTGTAGGATGACTGCCGGTGATATTTTCCTGAAGATGCCTGTAAACAGTTCGGACAAGATGTGTTAGCTGTTCTATTGTTTCATTAAAGGTGCGATATGGCCTTTTATCGAGGCGGTCGCCCTTGGAATCATTTATTATAAAGCGGTCAAAATGACGCCAGTAATCATAAAGGTATTCTACAAAATCAGTGAGCTTATCAAGTTCCCTGAGAAAACTTTCTGACTTATCAAAAATATGTGGTACTACCTGTCTTTCATATTTGACAAGCAGGGAAAGGGTCTTAACAAAATCTGTTACCTCCTGTTCTGATGGATTGCTGTCGGTGAATATCCCAAGTAAAGGAGATTTCTTCGACCTCAGATTTTCAATACAGTGATCCAGAACAGAACGAAATTTGTCGCTTTCAAGCAATTCTTCAGCTGTTTCGCACATCCTTTCACGGATATTTAAAATAGCTTTATTCCCAATTATACGTAAAGTGTTTTTTTGCATACTATTATTTAACAATCTGAGCAAAAATATGATAATATTTAATTGAATTTAAGGTTTTACTTAATTATTTTTGTACAAATTATAGCACAACAAAATTTTATCACAATATGCAATCAGATATGGACCTCTTTGGAATACTTCCTGAAGACAAGATTCCTGCTAAGGGAAAGATCCTTATTTCTGAACCTTTTCTTCCTGATACTTTTTTCAGCCGAAGCATTGTTTATCTCACTGAGCATAATCCACAGGGATCAGTCGGTTTTATTCTTAATAAAACACTCGAAATGAAAGTCAGTGATGCAATTGAAGGATTCGAGACATGGGATGGAGAATCTGAACATGGGTGGCCCTGTAGCACCTGATACACTGCACTATCTGCATAACCAGGGAGAATTGATTCCAGGAAGTGTCAATATCGACGAAAATATTTTCTGGGGCGGAGATATAGAAGCAATAAGAGAATTGATAAAAACAGGTAAATTAAACAATGACCAGATCAGATTCTTTCTGGGTTATTCAGGCTGGGCCGCCGGACAGCTTGAACGTGAACTTAAGGAAAATTCCTGGGTCATCGCTAAAGTAAAATCCGACATTGTATTGAATCACAGGGTTGATGATTCATGGAAAAAAGTTCTGAGATCCCTTAATAACAAATACAGGATGTGGGCCGATTTTCCTGATTCACCCGAAATGAATTAAAATTAGTTTGATTACAGGTTATTTGTCTAAATCAAAAGCAGAAATCAGTTTAAAGATGAAGTATCCTGAATACAAGTTCCTTAAGCAGGTCGCCGGGATCTGTTCCGGCATCTCCGTAACCTTTTGATTTCAAGTCAAAAGTCCGTAGTAAACCTATGATATGTACTGTTTTAGCAACATTATATTTTATGGCTGCTGATTCATAGTCCTTTACAAAATACGGATTAACCTTCAATACTGCAGCCACATTGTTTTTTGATTTGTCGGGCAGATAATGATATGTAAGCAGTTTGCTGAAGAATCCAAAAAGTGAAGCGATTGTCAGTGTAATAGGGTTATCTTTTGAATTACCGGCGAAATAATGAACAATAAAATTTGCTTTCAGAATGTTTTTTTCACCAATGGCTTTTAGTAATTCAAAGTTATTGTAATCCTTACTTATACCAATGTTCTTTTCAATCAACGTTGTGGTAATCATTGGTTTGGTGGCAGGAAGAGTAATTATGAGCTTTTCAAGTTCATTAACGATCTTATGAAGATCAGTACCCAGATATTCTGTTAGCATAGCACTCGCATCGGGATTGGTCTTTATGCCTTTTGTCATCAGGTATCTGTCTATCCATCCCGGGATCTGATAATCGCGGAATTTTGGGGATTCAAAGTATCCTCCGTGATTTTCAAGAAGCTTATAAAGTTTTGTTCTCTTATCAATAGTCTTATACTTATAGCTGAATACAAGAATTGTTGACGACAGAGGTTTTTCAAGGTAAATGACCAGATCTTCAATTTTTTTCAATGTCTGTGCTTCCTTGACGATGACTACCTGGTGGCTTGCCATCATTGGAAATCTTCGGGCTGTATCAATTATGGCAGCTATATTGGTATCATCGCCATAAACAATAATCTGGTTGAAAGATTTTTCATCTTCAGGCAGAACCTTTTCTTCAATATAGTCAACAATCAGATCTATATAATATGTCTCTTCACCGGCAAGAAAGTAGACAGGTTTGAAAATCCGTTTCCTGAGATCCGAAATAATATCCTCGTAAGTGACTGCCATTATCAGAATTTAAGATGTTTTACTGATAATCCGTTATCTATTATTTCCCTGAGTGAGTCTATTCCGATTTTAAGATGTATTTCTACATAATCATTGGTAACTTTTACATCACTGGCCTCTGTCTTTATACCTGTTGATATCATAGGCTGGTCGGAAACAAGTAAGAGTGCTCCTGTGGGAATCTCATTGGCAAAGCCGACTGTAAAAATAGTGGCTGTTTCCATATCGATGGCCATAGCCCTGGTCTTTACAAGATATTTTTTAAACCTGTCATCATATTCCCACACCCTCCTGTTGGTAGTATAAACAGTTCCTGTCCAGTATTCCCTGTTAAACCTTGTTATGGTGGCAGAGATGGCACTCTGTAACTTAAATGCCGGAAGAGCAGGCACTTCAATGGGCAGATAATCGTTGGAGGTTCCGTCGCTCCTGATTGCTGCTATTGGTAAGAATAAGATCACCGAGTGTATTTTTCTTTTTCAGACCTCCGCATTTACCCAGAAACAATACTGCATTCGGATCAACAGCGCTGAGCAGATCCATTATTGTAGCTGCATTCGGACTTCCCATTCCGAAATTTATTATAGTTATACCATCTGCGGTGGCACTCGGCATATTCTTATCTTTCCCTTCTACTTGTACGTTGTTCCATTTTGCAAATAGCTCAACATAATAGAGATAATTTGTAAGCAGAAAATATTTTCCGAAGCTGTCCAGTGATTTTCCTGTATATCTTGGCAGCCAGTTATTAACAATTTCTTCTTTGGTTTTCATAACGTTATACCTGTTATAAATTATCTCAATATATTTGTATTGGATAAGAGATAGATCAAAATACTGAAAATTGACTTTCTTTATCCATTGGCAGACAAAAATACAAAACTAAGTTGAAACAGTTAAATCTACCTGAATATTCATTTAAAATAACCGGGAAGGAGGGAAACCAGATGATCCTCGATCCGGTAAGAAGAAAATATGTGAAACTAACTCCTGAGGAATGGGTTCGTCAGAATTTTATTCAGTACCTGGTAAATGAGGGGAAGTATCCTGCTGGTCTGCTTGGTGTTGAAGTCATGTTTACCCTGAACAAACTTAAAAGGAGAGTTGATATATTAGTTCACAACAGGTCAGGTAAACCTGTTATGATAGTTGAATGTAAAGAACCTGAAGTAAAAATTGATGACAAGGTTTTTGATCAGATCGTGTGTTATAATATGGGTCTGAAAGTACCTTATATAGTTGTAACTAACGGTATCGATCACTATGCATGTAAAATTAACCACGATGAAGAAAAGTATGATTTTCTGCTTGTGATTCCACTCTATGAAGATCTTTTGACATAAAAAATGTTATGATCCGGGTTACATGTGCAATAATAAGGAATGAAGATGATGAGGTGCTGGTTGTTCAGAAGGGACCGTCAACCGACCATCCTTTAAAATGGGAATTTCCCGGAGGAAAGATTTCCAGGGGTGAAACAGAAGAAGACTGTATCATCAGGGAGATAAAGGAAGAGCTTTCAATGACTATTGTTATCTGCGGCAAACTTCAGACAGTCGAATTTGACTATGGTCATAAGCAAATAGCACTGATTCCGTTTGTTTGTGATACTCTTGATGAGTTACCTTTTTTGTCAGAACATATTTCATATAAATGGCTTAATGTCAATGATATGTTGTCAGTTGACTATTCTGAAGCAGATGTGTTGGTGGCAAAAAATTATCTCGGGGAAATAAAAATTGAACCATGTGGTAATCCGGGTAAAATTCAGGTTACCAGACAGCCATGTTCCTGAAGAGACAGAACTTCAGGGTATGATTAATAATATTATGAGTATGAAAGAGGCGGAATGGGTGGCAGTTTCTGCAATTGAAAACCCGGCAATTTTCATTAAACTCATTGAATATTCACATTCCCCCGATAAGAAACTTGCTTTCAGGTCATCATGGACACTTACCAAGGTATGTGATAAATTTCCTGAGATTATAATCCCTCATCTTACTTCCATTATTGATGTTCTTGACAGTCTTGATAATGAAAGTGTACTTCGTTCATTTCTGCGTATAATCTCCTTTAGTGATCTTGAAAAAATTGAGAGCATAATGCATGGCAAACTTTACGATTTTTGTTTTAATCTTCTTAAGTCTGTGTCAGCTGCTATTGCCGTTAAGGCTTATTCAATGGAGATTCTGTACAGGTTAACCCTGCTTTATCCTGATCTTGCAAATGAACTCTCTGCTGCAATACGTATTCTTATGGAAGATGCATCAGCTGGAATTTCTGCCCGGGGTACTCATGATTCTTAAGAAGCTTGCAAATATCCCTATAAAGCCAGAATCCAATCCCCGATAATCTTTAGTACCTCAGGGGAAATAGTCTCTTCAATAGTGGAATATTCTGTTGGCAGACCTGTTTTACAGTGCTGGAAGAGGTGATTTAATCCAGGCAGTTCTTCAGTAGTGACTCTTTTATTACCTCCTGATTTCAAGGCTTTTTCAATTGCAGGAAGGTTTTCTTCCGCAGAAACCTGAAGATCTTTTCCCCCATTTAGGGCCAGTACCGGACATTTTACCTTTTTCCAGTAAGTTGCAGGATCGGTCATAATAAAATACCTGAACCATGTATATGAACTTGCTCCGAATGTAGCTTTTAAACGTGTAAGCTCTTTATCTATATCCTCTTTTGGTGTATTCTTTCTTTTCAAGAATCTCTTTGTACAGAGCCATTATCTTTTCTTCAGCTATTTTATTATCACTTTCTTTTTTAAGTACAGCATAGAGCTTGCTGTTTACTTCTGTTCCTTCCTCAATCTGAGCTTCACTTGCTCCGGAAAGTCTGCCTATGTCCTGAGCCTGCTTTAGTATTACCTTTTCGCCGGATACCCCGGGGCCGGCAAGAGAAACAATAAATGCAATACCAGGATTAGTAGATGCTACAATAGGTGCAATAAGTCCTCCTTCGCTGTGACCCAACAGACCAATATCCTTTGAATTTATCTTTGGATAAGTTTTCAGAAACTCATATGCGGCTTCTGCGTCAGTTGCAAGGTCGGCAGATGTAGCGGTTGCATATGTACCCTGTGATTTTCCTACGCCCCTGTCATCGTACCTGAGTACAGCTATCCCGTGCCTGCTGAGGTAATCAGCTATTACCATAAATGGTTTGTGTCCAAATATCTCTTCATCTCTGTTCTGCGGACCAGAACCTGTTATAAGAATAACTGCCGGGAATGGACCGGTTCCTTTGGGTATTGTGACTGTCCCTGCCAGTTCAATATTAAATTTACTGTTCCTGAATGTGACATCCTCTGCTGAATATGGGAATGGTGGTTTTGGTTCCTGAGGCCTGTTCATCACCAGCTCGCTTTTTAACTTTTTTAGATCGAGTGACATAGCAACACCTGCCTGGGTCCATGTTCCCTCAATTGTACTGTCATTGGTAACTCTTCCCTCATATTTGGCACGAAGAGCACCAGCAGAGATCTTCAGACTATCACCCGTAAAAGTTACAGGACCTAATTTAATTCCCTTTGCTCCCTGATCAGGAGAATCAAGTGTGGCAACAAGGCTGTCTTTTTCAATAATGGAAAGATTAAAAACCACACGCAGGTTCAGCGCACCAGTTGATATTTTGCCAAGCCACGATCCTGTAACGGAGTTATTATCTGTTACGTTTTGAGCATAAATTGAATTTCCAGACAGTAGTAATATTGAAAATACTGCAATAAGGTATGATTTTTTCATTTTGTTAAAAGTTATTGTTTAACAAATATATTGAATTCTCAGATACAATTAAAAAGCAATAATCATGTGGCATTAGGTTGAGGATGTAATTTAAAAGTAGAATGCCAGTTTTGAGACGCTTTCCCGGCATAGGCGTCAACTTAAGCATGTAATATATTTGTTTAGATCCCGGAGATCCCTCATTCTTCCTTCCCTTAACCTATCCCATATAAGATGTCATCCCGAACTCATCCCATTGGAAATAAACATGATACTTAGAGTAAAAAGGGATGAGTGAGGGATCTCCCCGTCTAAAATAGAACCTTTAAAATTAATTGTTATCAGACATAGGGAATTTGATTTCTGGTTATATACATAGTAACTTGATCGAACTCCGCCGACGTAAGAAACCAATAATAAAAAAACATAATAGTCACTAAGTTTACGCGTATGCCTTTCACGGGGTTGAAATGCAGATATAGTCTTAAACAATTCTATATTTAAACTTTTCCACTTTTCTTTAGTACTTTTGCAGATCTAATTTATTACCGGTTTATGAAAGTAGTAGATACAAAAGGATTACTGTGTCCTGCTCCGTTAATTGCGACAAAGAGAGCTCTTAAAGAAACAGATGAAGGGGAAACATTAACGGTTATTACTGATAATCAGATTTCATTTAATAATCTTACCAGGTTTCTGAATGATAATAATACTTTTTTCCAGGTGACTGAAGCTGAAGGTATCTGGACCCTGAGTATTACAAAATCTTCAGGAAACGTGCCCATGACAAATGCTGAGGAATATTGCACTCCTTCGATTGCTCACTTTGAGAAGGGGAATTTTATAGTTGCTTTTACTTCGGATAAAATGGGTGATGGCGATGATGAGCTTGGTAAGTTGTTGATCAGTAACTTTATAAAAGCCCTTAAGGATTTGAATAAATTGCCTGAAAGTATGGTGTTTTATAATAAAGGTGTTAAGCTGGTGTCGAAAGATTTTGAAGATATTGATCATATCAGGGATTTGGAGACGATGGGAGTTAACATTCTTATTTGTGCAACATGTGTTAATTATTACAAACTTGAGGGTAAGACCGGCGCCGGCATTCTCAGCAATATGTATTCAATTGCTGAGGTAATGGCTTCTGCAGGTAATATAATAAAACCCTGATTTTAACGGACTTGAGCTTATGAAAATTGATCTTCTTCAAATGGTTGAATATGGTGGCTGTTCATCCAAGATATCACCAAAACAACTTGAGGAGATTCTAAAATATCTTCCTTTACCAAAAGACCCCAATATTCTTGTTGATATTGATACACATGATGATGCAGGAGTGTATAAAGTCAACGATGAACTTGCTCTTGTGCTGACAACCGATTTTTTTCCCCCAGTTTGCAGCGATCCGTATGAGTTCGGACAGATTGCTGCAGCCAATTCAATAAGTGATGTATATGCAATGGGAGGGGACCCTGTACTTGCTCTTAATATTATGATGTTTCCGGCTGCAAAGTTACCTATGGAAGCATATGCTGAAATTATCAAAGGTGGATTTGACAAAGCCAGCGAGGCAGGGGTGAGGATTATTGGCGGACATACTATTGATGATTTTCCTCCAAAATACGGACTGGCTGTTGTAGGCTATGTTCATCCTGAGAGAATTATTACAAATTCAGGTGCCAGACCCGGAGATGTTCTGATCCTGACAAAACCTATCGGAACAGGTGTGATAATGGCAGGGCAGAGGCTTGGAATGGCGAGCGATGCAGATATTGAGGAGGCTAAAAGACTAATGAAGCTTCTTAATAAAAGCGGGGCAGAAGTTATGAAAGCGAATAAAATACTGGGAGCAACTGATGTTACAGGATTTGGATTGGCGGGACATGCTCTTAAAATGGCAATGGCAAGCAAGGTGTCAATTACAATTAATATGAAAAAAGTTCCTTTAATAGGCAACACATACGGTCTTATTGACGAAGGCTGTATACCCGGTGCCTCTTTCCGTAATCTGGATTTTGTTGATGAGCATCTTCTTTCTGATTCTTCCCTTGATTATAATCTCAAGATGACTGCCTTTGATGCCCAGACCTCAGGTGGATTAATAATGAGCGTTCCTGCTGCCAAAGTTGAAAGTGTACTTGACGCACTGCATGAAACAGGTTTAACTTCTGCAGGTATAATAGGGTCAGTAAACAGGAAAGGCGATAAGTTTCTTTTGTTAAAAGATTAATCTGATTGGAATAATCCCTATTCTTCAGGATATAGATAGTTAATACAGGCCTGTCTGTTAATCAATCTCCTCAGGATCAGGGTTATATCTTGATCTTCTTTTTTTATCTTTTTCATTAATAGGATTTGCATCCATTACCCATAAACCCCGGCCATGCGTGGCAATAATTATCATGTTATCCCGGGGATGTATTTTCAGATCGTGGATATATGCAAATGGCAGATCACCAAGGATATCCCATTTTTCACCTCCATTTTTACTAATATAAACAGCCCCATCTGTTCCTGCATATAAAATGTCATGGTCGACAGGATCTTCACGAATTACATTTACCGGACCTACCGGAATATTGCCGGAAATATCCTTCCATGTATCGCCAAAGTTGTTTGATTTCCAGATATATACCTGAGAGTCGTCATCTCTTCTTCCTGTTTGGGTCAGATAAACAGTCCCCATATCATAGGCAGAAGCTACAATCCGTGAAACGAATTTCTGAGGGACAGCACCGTTTCTGATCTCTGTCCAGTTCTTCCCGCTGTCTTTGGTTCTCCATATACGGCCATCATCAGTTCCGGCATAAATAAGACCGAACATCAGAGGTGATTCATCCAGTACAGAAATTGTCTGGTAATTAATATCACCTCTTTTTTTAGGGTCATTGTAGCTTAGATCGGGACTGAGATATTCCCAGGTGTCTCCCTTGTCTCTCGACCTGAGTACATATTGCATACCATGGTAAACAATGTCAGGATTGAAAGTGGAAAGCAGAGTAGGGGCAACCCATTCTCCTCTTAGTGCAGGTTCTCCGGGATATCTGTTTGGAAGAAGGTATTTTATGCTTTCAGGGTACTTGTTTATCTCAGCTCTTGCAAGTGCTCCGTAAAATGTACTTGAATATATGGTATTGTTATCCACCGGATCAATTGCATGTGTGCTGCCCTCAGCTCCCAGAGTGTGCATAAATTCAGTAGCCGGTACTTTATCACGTCCTTCTGAAAGATCAACCGGCCCGTAAAAACTGTGATGGTCCTGAATTGATCCGAATACCCTGAAAGGAGTGCTAAAATCATATGCAACATTATAGAACTGTGCAAGAGGAAGTACCTCAATCGGGAATTTCCATGTTTTTCCCATATCATACGAGATTGTAAGTCCTCCGTCCTGAACATTAAGAAGGTAATTTGGATTGGCAGGGTCAATCCATAATCCGTGATGATCAACATGCGGACCCCTAAGAGACTTAAATGTTTTTCCGCCATCAGTCGACTGATTAAGCTGTATTCCCATTGTGTAGATTGTGTTTTCGTCAGATGGATCAACTCTGATCTGGCCGAATACCCATCCATAGGTGGCCGAGTGCCTTAGCATAAATGTTTTTTGTTCTGGAGTAAGACCACTAACCTGTGTCCATGATGCTCCGGAATCCTCGGTACGATATATTGTTGCGCCTTTGATGACATCTTTTTCAGGACGACCGTATGAATCTGTTTCACCGGGTTTGGCTTTGCTGGCAATTTCGTAATTATCGACGTAGGCATATAATATTTTCGGGTTTGATGCGGCTATATCTATCCCTATGCGGCCTCTCTTATTTCCTTCAGGTAAGCCATTGTTTATTTTGTTCCAGTTTTTTCCACCATCTGTCGATTTCCATATACCGCTATTCCTGGTTGTCTCAGTTGTTCTTGGGTCATTCCACTTCAGACGTACACGCTCCCATGATGAACAATAAACAATATCAGGATTGACAGGGTCAAGAACCACATCTATTACACCAGTATTTTCATCGATATACAATACCTTGCTCCACGATCTTCCTCCATCTGATGTTTTATAGAGTCCCCGATCTTCATTAGGTGTCCATTCATGACCTGATGCAGCCACATAAACGATATCCGGATTTTTTGGATTTACCCTTATCCTACCTATAGTGTAGGTATTTTCAAGTCCTGTGAGGTTCCATGTTTTACCACCATCGACCGTTTTAAATACACCACAACCAGGGTTTGAACTTCTGAAAATATTTGCTTCACCTGTCCCTACCCAGACCACATCGGGGTTTGAAGGGTCAATTGCAAGATCGCCTATAGATGCTGTGGGCATGCCATCAAAAACAGGTTCGAAGCTTGTTCCTTCATTTGTCGACTTCCAAACACCTCCGGTAGCTGATCCTACCCAAATAGTATAGTTTTTTCCTCTGGGCAACTACAGCTTCAACATCGGTACAACGGCCGCTGATATTTGTCGGGCCAATATACTGCCACTTCATATCTTTGTATGGAGAAGCAGCTTTCATTTCAGTCTGCCTGGCAATTAACGCCACTTTCTCTTTTCCGTTCAGAATCGGAGCTTTAACCTGTCCATTAAGTGTAAATAATACACTTATTATAAAGATTCCAATAAAAATTGATCTTAAAGTAAATTTGGAAGGTAGGTTCATGCTTTCAGATATTAGTTAATTATCAGTTTAGGTTATAAAGAGTACCTTTGAAGTAAATAATCTCCTCGTGTCTCTGTGTACCTCGTGTCACTCTGTGCTCCTCTGTGTCACTCTGTGTAAGTTCTTATAAGTAAAATAACAATTTCAATCAAAAATTGTCTCAAAAACATCATGTTTTTTCGCTTCAAAACACATTTTAATCTGACCCGGTAGTATTTCTCTGAACCGAAAGTTCAGGTAGCTCTTCAGCACTGAAGAACCTTGCTTCGAGGGTTTCAGTATTCTCCTTAAAACTGATTTCCAATAATTCACATTCGATAAAAATCTTATAAATTGTATAGGGGAACACCGGATTATTATGCTTGTTGGCAAGGTGAATTGCAATGATTCTTTTTGGAGTTACGATTGCGCCAGCTTCTTCAATACATTCTCTTACTGGCTGATTCGCTTACCGAACTGTTAACATCAGCCCATCCACCGGGGAGGGACCAGGCCCCGTCAATCTTCTCTTTTACCATCAATATCTTATTGTTTCTGAAGACCGAGCTCCTGACATCAATTTTCGGTGTCTGGTAACCCGTTTCGGATGCGAATAAATCTCTTATTTTTTTATTGTCAATATCAGTATATTCATGTAATATTTCGACAGAGATATTCCTTATTTGTTCATACCTGTCGAGGTCATACCTGTTTTCACCGTAAGCTAAACCAGCCTGTGCGATCGATTGAAGCTGTGAAGCCCATTGAAGCCATTTTGTATTCATCTGTCCTATTTTTGGCTGAGCTTAAAAATAGAGAAATATTTCCAGATGAGGGCTTCGTGTGATAATAATGATGAATTATTTGGGAAGAGTGAACAGAAACTCTATTCCCCCGGTCTGAATATTTCTCACAGAAATTTCCCCCTTATGCAGGAGTATGGCATTCTTAACTATTGACAGGCCTAATCCTGTTCCACCCTGCTTTCTGGATCTGCCGGAGTCTACACTATAGAAGCGTTCAAAAACCCTGGAAAGGTGTTCTTCCGGTATGCCAATGCCGTTGTCGGAAAATGAAAAATGGTAATATTTTTCATCCTCATGGAATAGCTTCACCCTTACAGAGCAGTTCTCTCCGGCATAATTAATCGAGTTTTCAAGCAGGTTCTGAAATACTGAAAGAAGCAGGGATCTGTTTCCATTCACATAGATTGACTCATCGAGGTCGCATCAACGTTCATTTTTTTCAAATCAATAGCTGATTTGAAATTATCACGTACCTCAAAGAAAAGCTCCTTGATCTGTATCTTTTCAAATTTGAAATTGGTTCCTGCTTCCTCAATCTTATTAAGTACACCGATATCATTTATTAATTGGGCAAGCCTGTCGGACTGAGCCAGGGCTCTTTCCAGAAAATACTTCTGTTTTGATGGTTCCATCTTGCTGTCGGTAAGCAGAGTTTCAATATAACCTTTTATTGAAGAAACGGGTGTTTTCAGCTCATGTGCAATATTCGAGGTAACCTGTTGTTTTATGATCCTGTTTGTTTCCACACTTGTTATATCGCTAAGAATGATCTCAAAGCTTTCATCATGAAATAAAACACACTGAACACGGAAATATTTTCCGTTTTTGTCAATCTGATATTCCATCCTGGGAAGATCTGCAGTCTTAATTTCAGTTTTTCTCTGATTTTCAATAAACTCAAATACAGGTTTAAAATCTTCAATCCTGAAAAAATTGGCTGATGAAATTGTCAACTCCCCGGATATGATATTCATATACTGGATGAAGTGGTTGTTTGTCAGTATTTTATCATTGTTCTTTGTAAAGAAGGCTACTCCTTCATTTAGAATATTCAGATGATTGAATATTCTTTCTTTTTCGACTGCAAGGTCATCTTTTGCTTTATGAAGATTTGTGTAAATACTGATAATCTCCTCCCCGATAATTCCAAGTTCATTTTTCGGAAACGGCAGGTTATGATCAAATGGCTCATTTCTGCTCACCTTAACCGCGAAATCCTTGAGTTTTGTAATTGATTCCCCGAATTTGTTGGTTACAAGTAACAGTACTAATCCAGATAAGAACAAAAGAAAAGAAGATAACAACTAAGAAACATTTTTTCAGTAGCAAGAAAGTTTACAATATTGACATCATAAACAAGAGCTGCTCTTATGTAATATTTACTGTAGAATCTTGAATAATAATAGTAATCTATTCCGGTTGTACTTGACCTTCTGATTGTTGTTCCGAATTCAGAATATGTTGATTGCATAATTTCCGGACGGTCTTATGATTTACCATTGTATTCCAGTCTTTTACTTCACTGTCATATAATACAACACCATCGATACCAACTATTGTTATCCTAAGTTCTGCCTGTGGTAGGATTTTTACAAGAGAATCGACAATATGATAATTTCCTTTTTCATAAATTGAATTAACATTAAGGTAATTATTTGTTATCCGTGTGATATTATATAGTTCATCATTTAAAGTTTCAATTCTGTATTTTTTCTCACGCTGGTACAGGTATGCAGCTATAACCAGTGTGAATACCAGGAATATACTGAAATAGTAAATAAATAGTTTGTTCCTGAATTTGCTCCTTACAATCATATCAATTTCTTATTTATTGTTTCAGAATTCGAAAAAATATCCATAGCCTGTTTTGTTTTTCAGATTTGCTCCATACTTAGCTATTTTATTGCGTATCCTGGCAATATTTACATCAACAGTCCGATCAGTGACAATTACATCACCTCCCCATATTCTGTGAAGAATATCTTCTCTTGAATACACTTTTCCCATATTTTGAAGAAGCAGTTTCAGTATTTCAAATTCTTTTTTTGTCAGATCAATTTTCTCCTGATCAATAAGTACTCTTTTTTTGACATTATCAAGTTCAATATCTCCGAATTTTAATGTCTCATCGTCTTTAGATTTTTCTGATGCGGACCGTTTAAGCACGCTTTAACTCTGGCTGTTAATTCATTTATAGAGAATGGTTTGGCAATATAGTCATCTGCTCCCAGGCTGAATCCGGTAAGAATATCATTTTCAGTATCTTTGGCTGTCAGGAAAATTATTGGTAGCATTGTATTTTATATTCTTTTCTTAGTGTTTCAGCAAGCCTGAATCCTGACATTGCACCCATCATGACATCGAGGAGGAACAGATCATATTCATATACCGGTTTTTTTAATGTCTCTTCCGATGAATGTGCTACATCAGTTACAAAGCCTGAATTGTTAAGATTGTACTGAAGAATTTCACATAGGTCATCTTCGTCATCAACTATAAGAATTTTTTTACCTTCGATATCCATAGGTAATTAATTTACTTGTTACTGTTTTCCTTATCATGAATAGTATCCTTGTTTATCCAGGAATGTCTTACATCAGTTCCCTGAAGTGAATATATTGTAGCTTCAGCAATGTTTGTGGCATGATCGGCAATCCTTTCAATATTTGTTATCATATTTTTCAAATCAGCATAGCTAAGTAACATCTCTTTTGTCTTCTCATTTATCTTTGCCTTTGGAGATGCTGTTTATCAGAAGTTTCCGGTTCATCTCATCAACAACCGAATCATTTTTTATTGTCCAGATCGCATAATCCGTGTCACTGTTTACAAAAGAGAGCAATGATTTTTCTACCATTATCTTACCTGATAACAGCATATTAAGTATTACTTCCGACATTGCCTTATATTCAGGTGTATCCTTAAGGGTCTCAATAGTATATGCAATATTCATGACCAGGTCACCGATACGTTCCAGATTAAGAACCATTCTGTAAACTGCTACAAGTCTGCGGATATCGGAAGCAACCGGCTGATAAAGTACTATTGCATTTATGAATTTATCACTGATGTAAATTTCATACTTGTCAATTTCCTTTTCATTTGATCTTACCTTTGTCATCAGTTCTGTCTGTAATGTCTTATCCGATTCGATCATGAGTTTTTCAATCAGGCTTAACTGTGCAAGTACAAGATCAGCCATATTATTGAAGCTGTTCATGATATCCTGAATTGATTGTTCTTTTTTGGTACTCATTTCCTGAAATTATTATTTTACAAGTTAAAAATTTTCACTGTTAATTGGTTGTTATCCGAATTTTCCTGTCAGATAGCCTTCTGTCCTGGCATCTTTTGGATTAGTGAACATATTGTCCGTTTTTCCATACTCAACGAGTTCCCCAAGGTACATAAACATTGAATTATCGCTTATTCTTGCAGCCTGCGACATGTTATGTGTAACAAGCAGAATAGTATAATCCTTTTTGAAGTTTACAAGCAGATCTTCAATCTTTGCAGTTGATACAGGGTCGAGAGCAGAAGTCGGTTCATCAAGCAAAAGTACTTCCGGATTAAAAGATATAGCACGTGCAATGCAGAGTCGTTGTTGCTGACCGCCTGAAAGAAATGTACCTTTTTTGAATAATGAATCTTTAACCTCATCCCATAAGGCAACATCGCTAAGTGCCTTTTCTACAATATCATCACGTTCACTCCTTTTTAATTTTATGCCGTTCAGCTTATATCCGGCAATAACATTATCATAGATATTCATGGTTGGAAAAGGATTGGGTCGCTGGAATACCATGCCTACCTTACGTCGGAGATCGATGGTCGACATCTTCTGAATATCTGTTTCATCAAGAAGAATTGTACCCTGTTGTCCTGATATTAGGATATAATTCATGCATCCTGTTAAAGGCTCTTAGCAGAGTGCTTTTCCCACAACCTGACGGACCCATGATGGCAGTAATTGCCTTGCTTTCAATATCTGCATTAATATCTTTCACAGCATATTTACCCTCCTCATATGAAATTGAAAGGTCTCTGACTTTTAAGGTCGTATTATCTGTGCTGAATAATGTTTCTGTCATCTTTTTCTTCGGATCTTACGTTTGCCGTCCAGCCGGCTTGATAATATATTAAGTGTCAGCACAAAAATCATAAGGAAGAGTGCTGAGCTCCAGACAAGCCTTACCATATTGGGATCATTATAAAACTCCCATATAAGCAAAGGTACTGCACTTGTTGGTTTAGTAATATTAAAATTAATAACTGAGCTGCCCAGAGCTGTCATCATTAATGGAGCAGTCTCTCCAAGAATACGTGAAATTGAGAGCAGAATACCTGTTGAAAATCCACTGAAACCTGTTGGTATGAGCACTCTCCAGATAACCTTGTGATAGGGTGTGCCCATTGCAAAAGCTGCCTCCCTTATCTCATTCGGTATCATTTTCATTGTCTCCTCTGTCGACCTGATGATCATCGGTAACATCATAATTGCAAGAGCCACGCTACCGGCAAAAGCAGAGAAGCCATTTGTAATATTCTTAACAATCCATAAATAGGAGATAATTCCCAGGACAATGGATGGTACCCCCTGCAGAATTTCTGTGGTACTTCTGAGGAAATCAGAATAACGGCGACCTTGATTTTCATATAAGATATATTCCTATCATAATTCCGGCCGGGATTGCCATAACAGAAGAAACAATTACAATGAGAAAAGTTCCCATAATTCCGTTTGCAATTCCTCCTGGGATAGTCTGATTATTTGCAATTGCAGTCATTGCCTGAAGTGAGTCGGGTGAGGTTTGGACAAAAAAGTTAAAATTGATCTGCCCTATTCCATTGACTAATATTTTTCCAACAATCAGTACAATAGGCATAACAGTCAATACCGACATAATAATGACAAGAACCCGGAATAAACTGTTCTTCTTATTCCTTCCTTTAATATTATCAATAAAAGCCGGTATGTTATTTACTGACATTCAGTTAGTATATTATGCAAGTTTCTTTATTATATATTTTCCAGTACTGTTTACTATTCCGGTTATAGCAAATAGGATCAGACCAATGGCTATCAGTGCACTCAGTTTAAGTCCGGATGCCTCCCCGAACTGATTTGCAATAATACTGGCCATGGTATTTCCCGTTGCAAACAACCCATTGGGTATTACGTTTGAATTTCCAATGAGCATTGTGACAGCCATTGTTTCACCAAGGGCTCTTCCCAGTGCCAGTATATAGCTTGCAATAATGCCTGATCGGGCATTGGGTATTATTACATTGAAAATTACTTCCATCCGGGTTGCTCCAAGAGAATATGCGGCTTCTTTAAGTTCATCGGGAACCATCGCAATAATCTCTGTACTCAGAGAGGTTGCATACGGAATTATCATTATTGCAAGGATGAGTGAAGAGGTGAAAATTCCAAATCCCTGGTCACTTAAACCAAGACTTACAATAAAAGGTCTGAGGGTATAAAATCCCCATAACCCATAAACAATAGAGGGTATCCCGGCAAGAAGATCGACTAGTGTGCTAAGTATATTTGCTACTCTTGTATTTCGGAAATATTCCGCTACAAAGAGTGAGGTTGAGAAAGCAAGAGGAAGACATATTATTAATGCAAGAATTGAAGTTATGAGTGTGCCTGCAATGAAAGGCAATGCACCATAAACTTCACGTCCTGAAGTAGGATTCCATTCATTGGTGATTATAAACTTCAGTCCAAATTCTTTAAATGCCGGTATAGATCCTTTCACAAGAGAGAATACTATACCGGCTGAGATTATCAGAACTAAAAGTGATGCTGTAAAAAGTATCGTTTTTGTAAGCTTATCACTACTCATTCAGTAAGATGTATATCTATTTAAGAATTGGTTTACCTTCATAGGTAACAGTATGCAGAATGTTTTTAGCTACTGTTGAAACTTCTGCAGGGAGTGAAGCATAATTTACACTTTCTGCTATTGCCTGTGCTTCGGGACTTACCAGCCAGTCAAGAAAGTTCACTTCAGCTGTTGCCTGTGCAAGAGAACGACCATCATATGCCTGTTCCTTATAGAGAATTATCCAGGTGAATCCGCTGATAGGGTATGCGTCAGGATCGGATGAATTGGTGACCATGATCCTGGTATCAGCTGGTATCTGCCACCTTTGCAGCAGCACTTACTGTCTTGATACTCGGAGTAATAAAATTACCTGAGCTGTTCTGAACCTGGGCATACTGAATTTTTTGTGCAAATGCATATTCAGAGCCAATATAGCCTATAGAACCTACTGACTGGCTGATTGTACCTGCGACACCCGGATTTCCTTTTGCGCCAATTCCGACAGGCCAGTTAAGCGATTTGCCTGCCCCTAGTTTCTCACTCCATAATTTGCTTACCTTGGTCATATAGTCGCTGAATATATTTGTTGTACCGCTGCCATCGGAACGGTAGACTACGGTAATATTCATATCAGGAAGTTTAACATCCGGATTAACAGCTTTAATTTTGGCATCATTCCATTTGGTTACTGTTCCCATGAAAGATGTTTTCAAGAAGTTCCGGGGTCATCTTAAGGCTTCTCAATGCCCGGAAGGTTATAATGCCACTACCACTGCACCCATACATGTTGGGATGTGGATTACTTCTGCAGGCATAGCTGCGAGTTCCTTATCCGAAAGAAATGCATCTGTAGCACCGAAATCAACCACTTTGTCAGTAAGGCTTCTGATACCTCCACCTGATCCTATTCCACCATAGGTAAGTTGCACTCCGGTTTCTTCGCCGTATTTTTTGAAAGCCAGATTATAGAATGGCATTGGGAAGGTAGCACCGGCAGCAGTAAGAGATATTTGCTTGTTACTTTTGGAACTTTTTTTACTTCCACTGTTATTGCACGATACTGCCAATGTCAGGATCATTGCAAAGATTAATAGATTTTTCATACCTGTAAGTTTGTATTGATTTGTTAATTTAATCATTTTTAGAATTTTATTTCAATATTTAAAGCAATTGTTGATGTAAATGACTTTGATTTTTCACGAGGGGACCATCCCAGGTAAGTAGGAGCCAGTTTTACTCCTTTTGTTGGAGAATAATCAAAACCTGCCATGAATAACTGTCCGTCCTTACCCTAATTCCATGGATTCAACTGACCTGTTATTGTTTCCGACCGCAGGTTATCGTACCTGGTGAAGACACTATACTTTTCTGCAATATTAAGGGCTGCATAAAGGGAGATTCCTGAAAAATTATGATTATCTATCATCCCGTTGTTATTCTGAATATTATATTCCAAACCTGCCCTGAAGTCTTTATTTGTATAGCCTGCAAATAAAGCGTAGGAAGTCTGGGCATAATTATGTTTCATGATATCATAATATCCTCTCAGAACAAAACCTTTAAACGGCTTCAGAGTGACTCCGAATGTTGTTTTAAAAGTGCTGTCTGATTGAAGTCTTTTATAGCCTTCTCCGTTTAATACTGACAGATCGAATGATATTAATTTTGAAGGTGTATACTCAAAAGCAGCTCCCAGGTCAGCGCTTGGACCAAAATTGTAGGCATCCTGAAACGATTTATAAATATATCGGTAGCCCCATTGTTTTTCCTGGACATTATATTGATTCACACCAATCATACCAAATCTGGCTGAGAAAGCATCGTTTTTGTATTGCACATAGGCATTCTTTATATATGCTGTCATCTGTAGTTTTCCAACTCCCGGATCACCAACATCAAGGTTAACTCTTGATGATATATTTTTACTGAAAAAATATTCATAACCGAGATATGCTCTTGTAATTTCAAAAGCTTTTGAATTACCGTTCTTGTTAAATGAGGCATTCACATTACTAAATACAAGCACAAGAGGTTTTCCATATGGAGTAAATTCGTTTTCCCCCTGGGCTGAAAGGTTTGCATTTGAAATGAGTGACCAGTATAAGTAGCGCGAGTAATAATTTTGATGTTTTCTTCATCTGTAAAATCATTTTTTTGATGTTACAAAATTGAAGCAAAATCATTACAGAGATGTTACTTAAAAATTACAATATTGTTACAACATTTTTTGCCAAAAAAAGGGCTGATCTGTAAGGTGATCAGCCCCGGGGCAAACGAACACACTAAGCAGGACAATTTTTGGAATGGTCCATCTAATGGTTATTAGTAATCAGTATTTTGAGGGTCGAAGTTACACCAGCCTTCTGTCCAGTCTGTAGTGCCAAATGCGCCTCTGAATGTAACTGCTGTAAAGAAAGGATCACTTAATCTGCTATTTGTAAATGATGCTCCTGTTAACAAAGGAGATCCGCTTGCAGGCATAAAATCAGGAGCCGTAAGATTAAATGGATTAGTTACCATGAGTAGATCATTTGTAGCTTTGACTTCGTTATTACGTGATGCGGCAAGATACCAGGCTTCTGTTCCCTGAAGAGATGTGGCATCTTCTTTAAAATTAGTGGTCATACCAGCCATAACACAGTTTTCAATCTGAAGAACATTATTTGTTGCCTGTGTTGGAGAATCACCTTTTGCTCCGTCAATATATAATCCGAATGGCCAGCCTGCAAATACAGTATTATAGATTGAAAGACGTGAACCGCGACGCAGCTGCATTGCGTGACGGAAAAGAGGGTTTATTGTTGTTGTGGAGGTAACAAGTGGTCCGAATACACTTCCGTTTACAAACAGAGCTGATGTATAAGGAGCAAGAGTTGAGCCATCAGCATCATTATCTGATTCAAAACCATTTGATTGTGATTGATCTGCAACAGCAGGGTCGCGAAGACTTACGAAGAACTGTACTTTACCTGAGAAACCATTATCAGTATCCCAGTCGTCATCCCATCCTCTTAAAGCGACAAGATATTTCAGGTTTACTGTGCCTCCAAACCACTCATATGAATCATCTCCTGAGTATGAAACCTGGATGTGATCAATTGTGGTTCCTGATCCGACAGCATAAAGTGTAAGACCGTTTATTTCGCTGTTGGCAGTAGCTGTAAGTCCTATGCCCGGGAATTCAATCCTGACATACTGTAAAACACCCGAGTTATCATTGGCAACTGTTCCTCCATAAAGTGAACCAATACCACCTTCAGCAACTCCAACACCGGTACCTGAATCATGTTTGTTGGTAGGTGCATTTCCGCAGAGTACAACACCTCCCCAGTCACCATATGAACGTTGCTCCTTTAGGTTTATCTGAAGTAAATACAATAGGTTTGTCGGCAGTGCCTGCTGCCATTATCTTTGAACCTCTCTCCACGATCAAAGCTGCCTTTGTATTAGAGATCCCTTTAATAATTGTTCCTGGTTCTATAGTCAGAGTAGCTCCGTTTTTTACATATACAAAACCTGAGAGCATATATTTAGCTGCAGAATACCATTTTGTGTCTGATGTGATATCTCCGGTTATTGTAATCTCTTGTCCTGTGGATGGAGTTATCAGCACTTCGCATGAAGCTTTAACTGTTGTATCTGATTGAGATACAGCTGTTATTGTTGTAGTTCCAAGTGATACCCCGGTAACTACACCATCCGAAACAGTTGCTATTGCCTGGCTTGCTGATCTCCAGGTAATGCCCTGATTTGTAGCGTCTGCAGGTGTTAAAAAAGCTCCGAGATTTAAAGTCGCGCTAACCTGAATTGTTGCTTCATTTTTGTCCAAGGTAATACCGGTAACAATTATCGGATCCTTTTTGCATGATGAAGCAATAAGTAATAATCCGACTGCTAATACCAGCAGTTGTTTTGTTTTTTGATAAGTTCTTTTCATTTTAAATTGGTTTAGTTGTTTTTAATTGTTTTTACTGTCCTTATTTTCTGATTCATTAGAATTTATATGTTACTGCCAGAGTTGCATATCTGCCCGGCTGGTATGATTTTGTAACCTGATCCCTGTTAAAATATCTGACACCATTAATATCCCCTTCTGTTAATGCACTCATATCGACAGTTGTTTTAATTGATTGTATCAGTCTGACTTTCTCATTAAGGATATCTTTAATACCGGCTTTAATCTCAAAGTTTTTACCAAGTTTCTTGCTAACAGCCAGATCTACAGCATTTCTGGGCATTTCGTAGATGTCGGGTATGTCTTCCCATTTATTAGGTGATGGTCTTCCTACAGCGACAATCCTTTTTCCTATAACATTGTATAACATTGTTATCATCAAGCCATTATTGTCATTGTAATAAAATATTCCGGTATTTACCATGTATGGTGATTGTCCCTGAAGCGATCTGTCTCTGTTAAGCTTTCCTTCTCCGAATTGAACCTTGCTCTTTATCAGTGTTGCATTAAGTATTACTGAGAAATTTTCGGCTCCTGAAATAAATCCCAGTGATTTTCTCACATCTGTCTCTATTCCGTAACTGTATGCCGATGATTCATTCTCAAAAGAATACTGTGTTGGGTTATTACCCATAATTACCATTTCAATCGGATTTCTGAATTTCTTGTAGAAGACTCCCAGATTGAAAGTTTCATTAGGAGAAGGATAATGCTCGAAGCGTATATCGAAATTATTTATATATGCCTGTTTTATTGCCGGGTTGCCATATATTCCGGCATTCTGGTCAAAATCAACAAAATAGAATGGAGCCAGTTCTCTGAATTCAGGACGGTTAACGGATAAACCATACGCCAATCTGATCATATTTTTCTGATTGAGACTGATTGCAAGGTTTGCTGAAGGAAATATGTTGGTCGTATCTCTTCTTACATTGACAGGAGTTGTTGTACCCTGTCTGTAAGCTTGCAAGACTTTGAATATTATTTTCTACTCTTATATCCGGTATACAGGCTGACTTTTAGTCCAAAGGGTATTTTTGCAGAAATATATCCGGCAGTCAGCTTGTTTGATGCATTATACGAATCTGATAATGAAGTTATTTCTGTAAGCTTAATGCCATCTGTAAGATTAATATTTGCATCGGTAAATATTTCATCAACTGGCAGTGTTGTCAGTCCGAAATCTGAAGCATTGCTTGCTTTAGAGTATCCAAAGTTTCTGGCAGCAAATTCGCTGTTTTTATTTTCATAGTAAAAGCCTGCCCTTAGTTCAGGTTTGAATCCGTTAATATCCAATTGTCTGACAAAATTGACAGAAGTTGAAATGATATTCTCATTAAGTTTGAACCACATACGTGATTCAGAGGAGAGGTCAGGATTGTCGGAAAACACAAGAAAATATTGTGTTGTATCCTGACCTCCTCTGATATATCTGTAACGTTTTGTATCGGGTTCATTCTTATTTGAGAATGAATATCCTGCAACCCAGTCAATTTTAGTTAGCACCTTCATTAAATATATGTTCTCCTGCCAGCTGTCCTGAGTAAATCGATCTGTCGAGGTATCTTAGTTCTGTTGAACGTATATAGCGGCCATCATTATACCATTCTCTTCCTGTACGCATTGTTGAGCGTGTACTTCCAATCTGATTAAACAGATTGCGAAATTCAATCTTCTGTCCATCAGCCGGATACCATGACCAGTTATGCACAAGACCCACCTTTACGGAATTTGTATACTGATCATCGAGGAACTCATCGTTATATGATGATCTGTCATTTCTGAAATCGTAAATTGAGAAGTTATTATTTAATATCTGGTCGTGATTATTGGTATTACTGTATGAAAGAGAGGTAATGTTCCCAAAGGTCTGGGATCCTAATTTGATTCTTCGGTTAAACCCCAGTGATAATCTCTGATCAGGATATGGCTTTTTCTGAAACAGGTGACCAGTTTTTTGTTAGCTCTCTGCCCAGCTGAGTTATTCTGTTCTGAATTTCCGGATTAGAAGCTGCTTCATATGTAACAAGGTTTGCTGGCATATCTTTGGGTAAAGAACGATATCCGTTATCAAATCCCAGCCAGTCGGTGCTGCTGCCTTTGTATTTTTCGAAATTTTTAAATGTTGTTCCTTCAGCATATCCTGTACCATATGAGATAAAAAAGGAATTTTTTTCAGGAAGATTTACTGTTGTTATTTTGACAAAACCTCCTGAAAAATCTGCAGGTAATTCCGGCGCAGGAGACTTTATAATTAACATGTTTTCAATCATTGATGCAGGAATAACATCGAAGGAGAATGCCTTTACATCTGCTTCCGAACTTGGGGTGGCGGTATTGTTCAGCCATACACCGTTATACCTTTGTGACAGACCACGTACAACAATGAATCTGTCATCAATGATTGTAGTTCCCGGCAATCTTCTTATTACTTCCGAGGCATCACGGTCCTGTGAACGCAGGATCTGCTGACCAGATATCCCAATTGAGACCAGCGGACTCATCCTGGTTACATTGATCATTGAAATATCAGTATTGGTCTTTTTTACACCGGTTACTGTAACACCTTCAAGGGCAACAGCATTTTCAGCCAGAGAAATTGAAATATTTGTAGTTTTCCCGGCATCAACTTTTATATCTTCAAGTAATCACAGGTTCATATGAGATATAGGATGCTTTAATCCTGTACTTTCCAGGCTTTACATTTGGTATTACAAAATGTCCGTCGAAATCAGCAGCTGCTCCGATAGTGGTACCATCTATTGAAACTGTTACACCAGGCATTACTTCCATACTTTTTTTGTCTTTTGCCACACCTTCTATTGTTCCTGTCTGTGCCGCTTAAGCTTCCATTGACCAAAAACAACATAATAAGCCATAAAATTCCTTTCTTAATTCTTAAACGATCCATTTGATTTTTTACTTAGTTAGGTTCATACTGTTTGCCGTTACAAAAATCTTCTGTTAATGTTACGGATCGGTTACGGTGCCAATAATAAACCATTACAATGCTGTTACATAATTCCTGCAGATTCACGGTTCAGACCTTATTCAATGTATCTTCACTTTGTTCTTTACTAAATGATTGTTTTAAATATTCGTACCTTAGTCAGCCAAATTGTGAAGTATATGAATATTAAAAGAATCGGAATGTTTGTCTGGTTGGTTATGACAGGAACAACCTGTATTTATTCACAGACAATAGTGAAACCAAACTATGCTCTAAAGAGTCATGAGACTCTTGAAATTCTGAAAGTTGATGCAGGACCGACAAAAACAGTTATTAATTTTTCAATTGAGAACCGGATAGAAAAAGGAGAATTTTGTGCAGATAAGAATATTTTTATTATTTATCCCGACGGAACAAAATTAAAGCTGACCGGTTCTACCGGGATTCCTGTATGTCCGGCAACTTATAAATTCAAGTATATTGGTGAGGTATTGGGTTTTACCCTTTCATTTCCTCCATTAAAGCCTGGTACAGGCTGGATCGATATTGTAGAAGATTGTGAGAGTAATTGTTTTTCATTTTATGGAGTGTCTCTTAATCCAGATACTGAATTCTAAAATAGATGAGGCAATTTCACTTTCAGAAAAAGGAGAGACATCATCAGCAATTGAAAGATTCAAAAATCTGATTGAAAACCTGTCGCCTGATGATAAGGGTATTAAGGGTTCGCTATATTCCAATATTATTACTCTTCTTTTGGACAAAGGAGACAAAACAGGAGCAGCAGAGTGGTATAAGAAGTTACTTTCATCGGATTCTCCAAGATTACAGCTTTATATAAATAATCTTAACCTGAGAGGGATTAAGTTCTGAAAATGATATTTCTATCTTTGGTTTACCTCGGAAAGAAATGACGTGATGCTGATAAGGTAGAAGAATAGTATGTATAGAGGGCGTTTCAGGAATCATTCTCTTAACCGCAAAGCTCGCTAAGGAGTTACGCAAAGTTCGCAAAGCACAAATTATATAAGTATTATCTTAGCGTTCCCGCCCGAACGACGTTAAGTCGGGCGGGCTTTGCTTCTACTTTGCGCACTTTGCGGTTAATAAAGACTTTTAAACAGCTCCTTTTTTACTGGTTTTCAGTAATTTATAGCTGTGTTCTTTTGGAGTAGAATAAGAGATGGGCAATAAACTAAAAAAAGGGTGCCCATTTGAGACACCCTTTACTATATTCAGTAAGCGATTAAATTATTATTTCCCGAATGAGAAGTCAAGTCCGACTCCGATGAGCCAGGTCTTCTTGTTATATGTTTCAGTTAAAGGTACAAGGTAAGTTCCAGGTACAGCGGCATAGTCCTTTGAACCACCCTGATAAAAAGTATATTGACCGCCAACATTCAGATCAATCATGTCGGAGATCCTGTAGCCAAAACCTGCTCCAACCGAGTTGGTATTAGTGCTGTATCTCTGATCGTTCTGATAGGCTTGGTTGACTCCGGTAGCTGTTGCAACCCAACCAGCGCTTACACGTAGTTTTTCAGAAATCCCATATTCAGCACCTAGCCCATATTCAAGGAAATTCTTATCAATCATATTCACATTGATGGAATTACTCCCATCATAATCAATATTTTTGTCGAAATAAGTATTAAAAGAAGCAGACAAAGCGAGTTTTTCAATTGGTTTGTAATCAACTCCAATGGCAAGCATTGCAGGCATGTCAGCAATAGTTTTTGCACCATCAATGAACATTCCACCGGCATCTTTACCAGCATTAACAGTTGTAGTAAGATCTAATTTAGTTTTGAATTCATATTTAACTGCAATATTCAATTTTTCTGAAGCAGAATAATTTATACTTAATATAGGGGTGAAGCCAGTTCCAGTCTGTTCAGCATCAGCTTCAACATTAGTTCTAGCATCAATAACAGTTGCGGTACCATTTAAGCTTGATTTGTAGGGTTCAGGAACAAGGTTAGCAACTAAACGTAAATATGCACCCGGAGCCTGTAATCCACCTAGTGCAGCAGGAGCTGAAATTTCAACATTTCTAATATATCCACTATATGTGTTTTTGGCTGACACCATTCTGCCACCAAGAGCTACAGATAAGGCATCAGATATTGCATATGCAACATTGGCTTGATAGCCAAAGTAGACTGAAGTTCCTTCAAAGAATATATCTGCCTGATAACCAGATACAGTATTTACTCCAGGTATAAAACCTGCCAAAGGTGTTAATTGGCTATTTAATAGAGGTACTAGATTAGATATTCCCATTTCGAATGAGGGGAGGCCAGTGTTGTATTTTGCACCACCACCACCACCGATTGGGTTAAATCCGGCAGAAAATGATAATTTACCTGTATTATAGACAACATATACTCCAGGGTAAATCGGTGCACTTACATCTCCCATATATTCACGTGGTGTTCCGGACAGTAAGTATAGTTGTTGCCGATTGTTTTGGTCTGGCTTATCGTCTGGTTGTTCAGCGAAAGAAAAAATCCGTCGCCAAGTTTTGTTAAACCAGCCGGATTGTAATAAACAGCATCAATACCCGTAGAAGCATTTCGGTTCTGGAGTCGTGTAAACATGGCACTCTGGTTTGTATTAGTAACTAATCCTCCAGCGAACATGCTACCGGCAATAAGGAGCGCAACAGCAGATGTTAATAGTTTTCTCATAGGTTAAGTTTTTAGGTTAAGGTTCAGAATGGATCAGGCACATTAATGCTTTCTCCGCTTTTCCATTTAAGATTCGTTTTATATATCAGATATTAATCAAAAGGTAAATTAAAAGTCTGTCAAATGTAAAAAAATATTTCATTCCAACAATAAGTCTAAAATACTATATTGATAGTAAGTTAATTGGAGAGTATAGTCAAATTACATTCGAAAATTCAGCACTCAAAGTCTATAATATACAGATAATTGCATATTTATCGGCCTTGACAGCTTTTCCTAAGACTAAAGATTTAGAATTGGAATGTTGCCAGCTCTTTAAATGCAATTCTCAAGTGTTACTGATCTTTCAGAAGCGTAAAGTCATCAAACAATCCATAATCAACAAGCTGATATTCACTACCCGACGGATATCCTTTTACATTTCTCCATGTCCCTGGTGAAACGAAACCAGGTTCGGGATTATTATGATGAGGTCCAAGCAGGTTCTTTAAACTGCCTAATATTTTAACATCGATCTTATTAATTCCTGGCTTCAGTAAGCCGGTAATGTCAGATTCATAGGGAGGAAATGCTATTAATGGAGCAGACTGACCATTGACAGATACCTCTGTTATTGTTCCATTCCATTTGCCTAAAGCTACTTTCCATTTGCCGTCTGTATCTTTAATATCGAATTCTTTACTGTATGTCACACCCCATGAGTAGAATGGCAAACCCTGTTTTTTCCAGCTTCCTGTTGTGTATTCTGCGACAGGAGGTTCTATTATCCATCCCTTCACAGCGGGTTTGACTGAAAAATTGCCAAGTATATATACCGGTTCTATTTCAGCATGAATATTCATAGGTGAAACTTTGAGTGTGATGGTATTATCTCCTTCCCTGATCAAACTACCTATTTCAAAGATCCCGAATGATCTGTCGAGCCACCATTTGCCGGGCACCGGATTTATTTCTGTCCCATTAACCGAAATTCTCCATAGCTTTGTGCGTTCAACAACCGCTTTTAATGCTGAAACATCAAATTTACCTTTCATTTTAAAATGATAGGTGGCAGAAAAACCGGTTTCTACTCCAAAAGTGTCCCTGTCCACTATATTGGTTCTGTACTGAACAGATGTATTCCATGGATCACCATTATTAAATCCATAGAACTTATAAACTTTGTTTGCAGCATCATATACATGCATATCACGGATACTGTCATTGCCAATATTCAGATCACAAAAGTCTATCATCAGTACGTTATCATCATTCCTGGTGATAGATAAGGGGGATGAGGATTTGACAGGAATAAATTCCGTTGTTATTGTCTTTACTTCAGTTTCAGCTTTTCCGTTATCCGCAATAAACAATAAAAGACTTCCGGCGGGTGGTAGAGAATATGACAGTCGTATTTCTGATTCTGAGCTTGTGCCAGGATATCCTGTCTTTTTGCCCGTAAGTGTATTTAGTTCAATCACATTAGTGCCGGTTGCAGCAAGTTCTCCTGTTACCTGTTCCTCAAGACTGGAATTCACCAGGAAAATAAGCTGTCCGTCTGCCAGTATCCTTCGGTGATGATAGAGTGCTCCTCCAGTAATATTATGAAATGACAGTCCGGTGTTAGCGAAATATTTAGAAATTGTTTCCTGTGACAGATTTTCTAATGTGATTATTTTGTCCTTATTTGAACTGAAAAATTCATGAATCCCATTGTCAACAGAACCATCAACAAGAGTTGGTTTTGCGAAGGTTATAAGAGTTCCTCCATTTGCAACAAACTTCTTAAGAAGCCTGAATGTTGATAAATCAAGATTCTCAGTCATTGGCGGTATAACAACCTTTGAATACCTGGCCTGACCTACAATAAATTTGTCGTTTGAAACACTTCCCCTGTCCTTGATAATATTTTCTGATCCCAGGTCATATTCAACCTGACTCTTTTCCAGCCTGGTTACAAAGCTCTGGAATGACTGACCAATTTCTTCAGTTCTTTTAGAATGTGATACATATGAATCATATAGCCATGCAGAAGTAGTTGGTTCAAGAATCAGAATATCATTGATTTGCTTTCCTGATGATAATGCAAGAGATAGTCTTGCATAATGATCATTTATGTACTTATAGTCATTCCACCAGGGTTCATGATAGTCAAATGAAGGAGGGTAGTCGTATTTTCTTGCTCCGGCTAAAGTGAAATAGTTAAGGTGCTGGTTCATCAGATTAACTCCAAGAGCATATTCCCAGTCCCCGTTGCGTTTCATGTCGGTAAATGTGAGATCCCATCCTGATCCGCCATATGTTTCACTTAACTTTCTTTGTCTTCCGGTTTGATTGGCAGCACTTGCCAGTTCTTTAATTGCCCTGACATTCCCAAACTGTGCTTTTGAGGTAGAATCATCCCACTGATTAAAAAGCATATCAACTGCCGGAACCTGGTGCCATGCATACATCGCCATATTATCGCCTCCCTGTCTCATGTTTGGCCATTCGTGTTCCCAGTAATGACCGGTGAATTTAAGACCCTTGTCCTCACAGTAAGTATACCATGGCTTTGACCACCTCTTGATAAACATTTGCAGCAGTGTCTGGGTATAGTTATGCCTTACTTTTTTCCAGTTTCCGACTTCCTCAAATAATGAAGGAAGATGGGACCTTAGATCATAGTGCCATTGCGTCATAAAAACATCAAACAGATCAGGGGTCCAGCGAATGCCTCCGGGTGAACTGATCTGCGGTTCATCGGTGAATGTGCCGGGTATCGTTTTTCCAAAATCTGAACCGACATATTTCTCATACCCCGACATAGTAACCTTTATAAATTTCTGAGTAACACCTGAATGTAGAAGATCAACATATGAAAAACCACCATACCAGTCTGACTTGCTATTATATGTTTTAGAGAACAGAAGATATTTTCCTGTTTTTCCTTTTTCAGACGAGAGGGATGTAGTGATGTCTTTAAAAGAACCATTTTCTTCTTTCAGACAGACATAAAACTTATTGGCCGTATCAGGCAGTGATCCAAATTTAGTCATTTTCAGTCCCTGTCCCTGATTGTAGGACTGAGGCATCTCAGCAGGTACATGACCACCGGCGAATCCGGAAGGATAGGAATTTTCATCATAAATCCAGACATACATATCAAGCTCTTTTCCTTTATCCACTGCGTACTTAAAAAGTTCAAACCATCTGTCTGACAGATATTCAGTTATTAATCCGGGACGAGGATGGATAATGACCTGTGATGACCCGGCATTTTTAAAACTTATCATGTCCTTGTCAATTTCTTCTTCTGTTATGTCACCATCCCAGACAAAGAAAGGAGCAGTTGTATATTCGGTTGTTGGTTTTGCGAACTGTGAAGAAAGAGCTTCAAAGTCATTAACTTTTACCTCATTGATTTCGGCAGGCTGGCAGGAATTTAATACAAATATGCCGGTAAAAAGGATCAATAGAATTGACAGAGTAACAGTTATTGAAGATTTCATGATCAGGTGGTTTTAGATGCTGAATCTAATGTTATTATCAGAATAATCCAAATTCAAATTTATGTTAAACCGAAATGGAAACATAATTATTAATTTATAAAGAACTTACACAGAGGTGCACAGAGGCCTTCGATCCCGCATGGCGGGACTCAGGCTGCACAGAGTTTCACAGAGGAAATCAGCAAAAAAATATTGAACGGATCAATCTGAAATATGGCAGTATACGAAATCTCAATTTCTCTGTGGCTCTCTGTGCCTTCTCTGTGACGCTCTGTGTAACTTAAGTTTAGATCTGGATAATTTCCAATGAATAATGGAGAAAATTCAGGAAAGAACTTATAAGGTCCTGATAAACGGATACTGAAATTTCGTTGAGGCTGAATATCTCCCGGTCTTCCCATGTATTCAGTATTTGTCAGGTTTTTCACTGCAATTGAAACAGTCAGGATTTTAGTAAGCTTATATCCCAGATTGGCATCCAACAAAATATACCCCTTATTGTCTGCCAGCCAGTAATCATAAAATCCGGGAAGAATGCTCTCCCTGGTAGTTGGATTCAGAAACACTTCATCAATATTTAAGAGTTTTGACCTGTAAAATAAATTTACTCCGCTTTCCCACTTTTTAAACCCTGTGGTCAGATTAATCTTTATAGAATGTTTTCTTCTGTATTTCAGGAAGGTATTGGTATTTTTGTTTGTTTCTTTATTGAATTCGACAGGATAAATAAATGTATATCCGCCTGACAAAGAGGTATTTATTCCATTATCTGACCTGTTTAGCATAAATTCAAGCTCATATCCGTAAACCCGTCGATTGTTCAACATTTTCCGCCCTGAATCCAGGACTTGAAATACCCGTTACAGGATCGGGGTAGGAGCTGAAAGGATATTCGATAAGATTAATATTTTGCGAATAGAAAACCGACAAATCAGCCTGTCCTTTTGTTTTGCCAAAAAGCAAACCTTGTTTAATGCCTGCTTCGGAATTCCACCCCGATTCCGGCTGAATAAATGGATTAGGGAATATTTTAACGGAGCCAAGAGATGTTGAGGCATATTTTTCAGCAATTGAGGGATACCTGTAACCTTGGCCGAATGATGCACGTAAGAATGTGTAATCAGCTGCCTGCCAGTTGATACCCGTTCGAAATACAGGGACAATTTTATTATTTTTTCTGTCAAGAGAGTTTTGTTCTATTCTTATTCCTGCCACCATTTTCAGTCTGGGCAAAGGATCCAATGCCAACTGTGTGAAAAAAGCGGTGTTTAGTCCGTTATGATTGCCATAGAAGTTTGAAATAATTCTGCTGGCATTCTCTGCAAGTCCGGAAGTCACATTAACGTTATCAGAAATTTTGTAGTCAATCTGGTACTCAGCATATACGGAATAGGCATCAGAGTTATTTTCATCCCTGACAGGAAATCTGGTATTTGATGATTGTAACCGGATACGCAGATCATGCTTAAAACGGCCACTATTATTAAAAGATAAATAAGGATCTATTGCCAGGAAGCTGCCATGAACACGTGTTACAGTCGAAGTGTCTTGTATCAGGGCACCATAATCCGCATTCTTCCACAGTAGAAAATCTCTTTTTGATGTATATCCTGAATTAATATTTATCCCATAAACCAGGCCTTTTATCCTCTCATCATGATGCTTGAGCCTCAAACTGAGCCTGGCAAGTTTTTCATCATTATACTTCCTGTATCCTTCGTTCGAGGAGAGATACATGCCAACACCGATATCATTATTCTTAATCTTCTGAAGATGAGAAAAGGATATGGAAGAATAAAGTCGCGGTGAACTCCACCACACCCAGTTTTTGTTTTGAGGTTTTCCATAAGCTCCCCCTTCAGCAAAGAAATTTGTTACAGGTATATTTGAGGCATCTGCTGTACGGAAATTGATAATACCATTCAATGCTGATGAGCCATACAGAACAGATGATGCTCCTTTAATTATTTCTACCTGAGCTATATTTTCAAGTGGCAGAAACTGCCACTTAATATTGCCGGCATCAGGTGACAGAACAGGTAATCCGTCAATGAGTGCAAGAACCCTGCTGCCCACCCCATAACTGAAACCACTGCCTCCTCTCACCGATGCCTGACCATCCATCACCTCAATACCAGGAGTCTTATTTATTAGTTCCTGTGCGTTTGTAATATGTGTTTTAAGAAAGTCACTTTTTTTAATTATATCCATTGATACAGTAAGTTCTGCAACTTTTTGTTCTGTACGATTGGCGCTGACTACTATCTGTCCGATCTCCTGGATCTCCATATCCAGTCCGGCTTTTATATAGGTAGTATCACCTGAAGTAAGGTTAAAAGATTTCTCCAATGACTTATAGCCAATGGAACGAAATAAAATATTTACACTGCGACCTGAAGGTTTAATATAGAAAAGTCCGTTCTGGTCAGTTGTAGTTCCCTGATTGTTGTCATAGATTACATACACCCCAGGCAAAGCTTGAAGCGTTTTATTATCAAATACTTTACCTTTAATAACACCCTGCCCTGAAGAAAGATTAGATAGTGCAGACAGGAACAGGACTATAACAGTAAGTAAATACCGCATTATTTTGCCTTAAAGGTCATCCTTATGTTTAAAGGAATGAGCGGATTGGCAGGATTGGGAAAACTTGTGGTGACTTTCAGGGATACTGTTGACAGTTCCACAATTTTAGTGGTTAATGGTATTGGAAGAGAATCAGTTGTTATCACAATCTCGGTCTCATTATAAGCAAATCTCCAGTCTCCGGTATATGAACCAAAACTTCCGGTTCCGTCCGTATTGAATCTGACGTCTCCTGTGAAATTTTCAAGAAGTCCGTCAGGGCCGCTGGCATCAAGATTATTTACCAGCAGACTATCGCTTACCCATGCATGATCGGTTAGCAGTTTAAAAGTATCAGACTGAGTGTTTTTCGTACAGGATGCGAAATAGAAACATCCGGAAATTATCAGTAATAGCGCAAAATTTTTCATATTTTCAGGTATATAAGGTTTACATAATAATCAAAACAATCAATAAGATTGTAAGTTCACAAAATACAATATCCGTACCAAAGTTAGAAAAGAATCCCGAAATTTACAGGAATTGAATTATAACACACAATCAGGCTAAGAATTCATCTGAAAATTTCCTTAAATTATTATTCATGCCAGATGTACAAAAGATGCTCTGAAACATGGTATATACATCTCTAATTTTCATACATTTGATATTGTTTAACCCTTATGATATATGAAGATAAGAAATATTTCAGGCACACTATTAATTATTACAGCGTCATTATTTATGGCGTTTACCTCTTTACCAGCCCGATCACAAATGGTAGTCGGACTTGATAACTGGTACAACAGGGAGGTTAATTCAAAAACAGGCACTCCTTTTCATTATCTCTGGTCAGATACAGATTTAAGTGGTTACTCACAGTGGGGGGAGATGTTCACCAGGAGAGGTGCAAAATTAATAACCCTCGAAAGACCAACGGCGGCCCTTCTCTCAAAAGTGAATATTTACATTATTGTTGATCCTGATACAACTACTGAAAGTAAATCGCCCAACTATATTATGCCTGAGGATATAGCCATTATTGTACAATGGGTTAAGAACGGGGGTGTTCTGGTGATGATGGCTAATGATGCTCCTAATTGTGAATTTACCCATTTTAATAAGCTTGCAACCTCATTTGGAATGACTTTTAATCACGTTACCCTTCATCCGGTGACTGGGAATGAATTTGAAATGGGAGCCTCAAAAAATCTTCCTGACAATCCTCTTTTTAAAGGTGTAACTAAAATTTATCTTAAGGAGATATCTGATATAAACCTGTCAGGTGCTGCAAGATCTGTTCTGACAGAAAATGGGAAGGTGCTTATGGCAGACGTCAGTTATGGTGAAGGGTATGTTTTCGCAATTGGTGACCCATGGATATATAATGAGTATATTGATCATGAAAGGCTTCCTGAGAGTTTTGAAAACAAGATAGCCGCTGAGAATTTTACAGATCTTTTATTAAGGCATGCTAAAAATCAAAATGGAGCATCCGGACCTCACAGGAAATAATATTGAATTTTTATTAAAAATCAAACTTTAACCTGATTATGAAAAAAGGTGTTTTATTACAAGCTGTTGTACTTATTCTGATATTTGTCTCTTCCTGTACCCAGACAACTACTGAATTCCAGGAAGTTATGCCTTCTGATGTTCATGTTTCTGAAACGAGATTAGGACGCATAGATAAAATGCTGCAGCAGGGAATCGACAGCGGATGGATAGCAGGAGCTGTGGGTTTTATCGCCAGGGATGGTAAAATTGTATATGACAAAGCTTTCGGTGTATCCGATCTCGAAACGAAGAGGCCTATGAAAACGGATGATATATTCCGTATAGCCTCACAGACAAAGGCAATTACAAGTATTGCTTTAATGATGTTGTTTGAAGAGGGAAAATTTCTGCTGGACGACCCGATATCAAAATATATTCCTGAGTTTGCACATCCGAAAGTACTTGATAAATTCAATGAAAAAGATACCACTTATACCACCATTCCTGCAAACCGTGAGATAACAATCAGAGATCTCCTGACACACACATCAGGTATTGATTATGCCGGAATCGGATCGAAAGATATGGTAGCTATATACGCAAAAGCCGGCATTCCAACCGGTTTTGTCAGCGATAAGATTGTGCTTGGAGACAAGATTAAGCTTTTAGGAAAGCTTCCTCTTGTTCACCAGCCGGGGGAAAGATTCACTTATGGTCTGAATGTCGATGTAATTGGCTATCTTGTAGAGTTGTTATCGGGTGAAAGTCTTGATCAGTATTTTCATAATCATATCTTCGGACCCCTGGATATGAAAGATACATACTTCTATTTGCCGGCTTCAAAGCAGGACCGGCTGGTAAAAGTAAATGGGGAGGATGAAAATCATCATCTGAAAACTGTAACTGACCCCATGGTTAACTACCCGTTATCTGAAGGAACCTATTATTCAGGAGGAGCTGGGTTGAGCTCGACAGTCAGGGACTATGGGATATTTCTTCAGATGCTCCTGGATTATGGAGACTATAACAGGAATAGGCTTCTTGCAAGGCGAACAGTGGAATTGATTACTACCAACCAGATAGGTAAACTGAATTTAGGCAGTAATAAATTCGGTCTGGGATTCGAGATTACCACAGCATCAGGACAGGCAAAACTTGGAGTGACTGAGGGTTCATTTGCATGGGGCGGCTACTTTGCAACAACTTACTGGGTTGATCCAAAAGAACATCTTGTATGCCTTTTATTTCTGCAACAGATACCATTAAGTCATTCTGAAATACAAGATAAATTCAGAGCTATGGTATATCAGACATTAACAGACTAAGTGAAATATCAGTCTTTTATCAGGTTATAATTATTTATCCCTTTTATTCAACCATCTGAGCCATTGCTTCAGGTTATTTGTCCATGTGGCAATGTGGTCATTATCAGTTGCCAGACCAAATCCATGGCCACCTTCTGACACTATGTGCAGTTCTGCGGGAATCTTTTTTGCCCGGAGAGCACTGTACATAAGCAGAGTATTTTCAACAGGAACTGCAGTATCATCATCAGCATGTACAAAGAAAGCAGGCGGGGAGTCATCCTTTACCTGTAACTCATTTGAATAATAGTTTATAAGGTCCTTATCGGCATCCTTACCCAGCAGTGCATCGCGGGAACCTGCATGTGTGCAGGGAGCGGAAAAGGATATTACCGGATACATCAGTATCATGAAATCAGGTCTGCAACTTATCCTTTCTACGGAATCCGCAGAGGATTTATCTCCGTAATCAAAGTGGGTCCCCAGAGTAGAGGCCAGATGTCCACCTGCAGAGAATCCCATAATTCCAATCTTCCCTTCATCAATATTCCATTTTTTTGCATTAAACCTTACCAGACGCATTGCTCTCTGAGCATCCATCAAAGGTGCTTTGTGCGGTACAACAGTATTGCCATAAACAGGTAACCTGTATTTCAATACAATAGCCGCAACTCCTATTGAATTTAAATAGCTGGCAATATCAGTTCCTTCAAGATCATATGCGAGACCCCAGTATCCGCCACCCGGACAGATTATTACTGCCTGTTGAGTGGCAAACCTCTTTGTGGGAAGATAAACTGCAATACCAGGATCTTTAACATTTCTAATAAATGTGATAGCCGTTTTTTCAACTATCTCTTTAGTATCCGTATACTTTGAATTTGGAATTGTCCCTGTATATAAGGGTAAATTATAGTTCTGACCTTTCATCGCTACAGTTACACGAAAGAATAAACATTATAACCAATAACCTGTTAATTGTCTTCATAATAAGATTATTTTATTATTAAAACTTCACGATTAGTAACACTTTTAACTAATTTAGTTATCCCTTTAGTTACTCAGACCTTCAGGAAGATTTTCTTTTTATACAGAATATAAAGGAATACCCAGGCAACTGCTGTGATACCTATCCCATTGACCAATGGAGCCCATGTCGCAGGTAAAATAGCCTCAAGTCCGCCAAAGAAAAATTTAGTGGCTGACCTGAAATTAACGATGCGTTCGGTAAGGTATATTGTAATAGGGTTCATCCCTATTACCACAAAAAAGAAAGACCATCCTGCTTAATTTCAAAACGTCGATAATAAGGTAGAAAATAGAAAACAGGAGCAGGCTTAACCCTCCGACAAAGCATACAAATGAACTTGTCCAAAGGTTTTTGTTTATCGGGAAAGCAAGATTCCATATCTTGCCGATAACCATAAGAGCGACTGCTGCCAGTACCAGGTATAATACCTTTTTAAAAGGCTTGTCATTCAGATATTTTGAGTACATGAATTCACCTGTGAACATACCCAGCAAGGCTGTACCTATAGCAGGTATTGTGCTGAAAAGTCCTTCCGGGTCATGATTGCCAAGATAAAGTCTGCCTGGCATAAGAATACGATCGATATGGCTGGCAAGGTTGCCTTCCCGTGAAAAAATATCAGTTGAGCCAAGGTCGTGTGCCGGGAAAAGAACCAGCAGCAACCAGTATCCCAGTAAGAGGGCTGCGAACCAGACAATGCGGAATGTAAGCTTTGTGTTCATGAATATGAGGGCGGCAAACATCCAGGCAAGACCGATTCTGCCAAGTACACTGCCATACCGCATAGTATCAAAGTTGAACACAACGCCATTATTATAGATAATACCGAGAACAACCAGTACTAATCCACGAGTGATAACATGTTTATAAATTGATTGACGGCTATCGTTTTTTGCAGTTCGTTTTGCCAGTGAAAAAGGGAATGAAATTCCTGCAATAAACAGAAACATAGGAAATATCATATCATAAAAATGGAAACCATTCCACGGAACATGCTCGAGTTGACCTGCCCACCACTTAAAGACCGGCCAGCCTGTTAATGCTGCCAGACCTGTGAATATTGCTTCTCCACCCATAATCCAGAACATATCGAATCCGCGTAGTGCATCAAGTGACTGCAATCGTTTTACAACTGGTTTGTTTTCAGTTTCCATTGTTTGATTTTTAAGTAATTATCAAAATTAGTTTATTAAATATTCCGTTTTGTATTGCTGTTTATTTCAGAAAATAATTGAACTTGTTAACTACGATACCAAAGATATTAAAATTGTATAGCCGGCACAAAATCATGGAAATATATTATTTGTTAAGCAAAAGACTTTCAATCTCTTCCCAACTGTTTACTCTTAAGTGCTGTGATTCAGTACAATTCAAATTGTGAGGCTGCGAGAACATTAAAGTTTCTCCGCAGAAATTATCCAGATTCTTTAAATGATCATCAATCATAATGTCAGCCTTAACCAGGTTTTTGTCTCCACAAAATATTATTTGTCTCCATGATATAAACGGGAAATGTTCATGAAGCCATAATTGCTTGTCAGTCAGGCTTTCAGGAAACTCAGTGGCCATTGAAACCACAATAATCTCATAATTATCAGTAAGCCTTTTAAGTACACTCTGGCTTCCCTTCATCACAGGAAGGTCTCTGAAAAAGCCAGGAGTAGTTACCCAGTTAATCTGGTTAGCAAATGCTTCTGCCTCTTTTAGTCCAATAATCTTATCACTCATTATTCTAACTCCTGTTTCCTGTTCATGAAGTTCAAAAAAACGTTGATATACATCGGCAAGTACACCATCCATATCAACCAGAATTCTTTTCATGCGTTTTCAATCCTATTTAATTTTAAAAGTAGTTAATTTCTGTTGTTTTGCTATTTTCGTAAAGAAATGTTAAGTTAAATAAGGTTAAAAAGCATTAACTGACCTGTAGCCTTAACTTTTAAAAAAACCGTAGTTATGAAAATGAAAACTTTTTTCTTTGCTCTGTTTATTATATTTTTCCTTTCACAATGCAATACGAAAAAGGACGGATTGATAATGACAGTCAGTGGTCCGGTTCCGGCCACAGAAATGGGAGTTTCTCTTATTCATGAACATGTCATGGTTGATTTTATTGGTGCTGATTCTATTGCAGACACCCGATGGAATAAGGCTGAAGTAGTTAGAAGGGTTCTTCCTTTTCTGAAACAAATTAAAGAACTTGGATGTCAGACTTTCGTTGAATGTACTCCTGAATTCATCGGACGGGATCCTGTTATCCTCAAAATGCTTGCAGATTCAACCGGACTTAATATTCTTACAAACACGGGTTTATATGGTGCTTCCAATAATAAATACCTTCCTGACTATGCATACTCAGAGAGTGCTGATCAGCTTTCAGCAAGGTGGATTAATGAATGGACAAACGGGATAGGAAGTACAGGTATCAGGCCTGGATTTATTAAAATTGGTGTTGCAGGTGATTCATTATCAGATCTTCATAAGAAACTTGTTACTGCGGCTGCCAGGACTCATCTTAAAACAGGTCTGGTAATTGCGTCACATACCGGACCAGCTGTTCCTGCTTTCGAAGAAATTGATATACTGCAGACTGAAGGAGTTTCTCCGGATGCCTTTATCTGGGTTCATGCGCAGGCAGAAAAAGATATTACGTTTCATATTAAAGCAGCCAGGATGGGAGCATGGATTGGACTCGATGGAGTGGCTGATGATAAGATTAATGATTATGTTATAATGATTAAGAACCTGAAGGATAATAATTTACTCAATAAAGTCCTTTTATCGCATGATGCAGGGTGGTACAGTCCGGGAGAGCCTGATGGCGGAGACTTCAGGGGGTATTCAGCCATTTTTGAGAAGCTTGTTCCTGCTCTTAAAGATTCAGGTTTCACAGAAAAAGATATTGAGCAGCTTCTTGTTATTAATCCTTCCAGCGCATTCAAAGTTAGTATCCGAAAATTAAAGATAGGATTCTTTTAATTTCTCTATACTGATTATGCGTTTTTGTATTTGATTTAAATTAATTTTACCTTAGTTAGAATTATACAAACCAGGATTGATAAAGAGGGAATTAATATTTTTGAATTTTAAGGATCTGTCTCATGATAAGCAATATAACCAGGCGACTTACCTTTGTTGATGAAAGTTCTGAAATCAAAGACTATACACCAAATATAAATTAAAATAAAAAGCTTATGACGACCCGGAGAGAATTCATTCAGAAGGCAGCCCTTGGAACAGCAGGTCTGGCACTTGGTGCAAAGAGTTATTCACGTATACTTGGTTCAAATGACAGAGTGAGAGTGGGAATAATTGGTTTTTCCGACCGGTTCAGATCATCGCTTGCTCCTGCATTCCTTAGTATGTCGAAAGAACTTAATTTTGAGATTGTTGCTGTATCTGACCTATGGAACAGACGGCGTGATGAAGCGGTAGCATTTTTCAAGAATAACGGAATCACAGTCAGAACTGCAAGGAATAATGATGAACTGTATGAAGGAAAGGATACTGATGCAGTAATTATAAGTACAGCCGATTTTCAGCATGCTTTATTACTGGCCGATGCCGTCAGGGCTGGACAGGATGTTTATTGTGAGAAACCCTTTGCAGAAACTATGGCAGATGCAAGGGAAGCATTAAAGGCTGCAAATGAAACAAAGAAAATTATTCAGATTGGATCACAAAGAAGAAGTACTCCTAATTACATTGCTGCAAATGATTACATAAGATCAGGTAAATTCGGTAAGATAGTCATGGTTGAGATGTCATGGAATGTAAATCAGCCCGGACGATGGAGAAGACCGGAACTGACAGGTATTATAAAGGAGACTGATACTGACTGGAAAAGATTCCAGTTAAACAGGCCCCCTGCAGAATGGGATCCCAGAAAATATCTAGAGTACAGGCTTTTCTGGCCTTATTCATCTGGTATTCCTGGCCAGTGGATGGCACATCAGATAGATACTGTTCACTGGTTTACAGGACTCAGTCATCCAAACAGTGTTGCAGCAAATGGAGGCATATATCAGTGGAAAGATGGCAGAACCAATTTTGATACTATGACGGCAGTCATGGATTATGGTAATTCAGATTATGGATTCCAGGTTGTATATACTTCGAGGTTTTCCAATTCATCAGGGGGAACTAAGGAGATATATTTCTCTAATGGAGGTTCTTTAAATCTGGATACCAATAAAATAAGCCCTGAAGGAGGGTTGCAGGCAAATGAAGCAAAAGCTATGAATCTGCAAGCTAATTTACTGGAACCAATGAACTTGCCTGGTTTCAAGGTTGAAACAGCGGCAAATACGGGATCGGATCCTATGACAAATGCTCATATGAGAAACTGGATGCAATGTGTCAGGGATCGAAAGAAAACAAATGCAGATATAATGGCCGGCTATAATCATTCAATAGCAAACATTATGTGTACTGCGGCATTAAGGACCGGAGAAAAAGCCTCATTTGATGAGGCCACACAGGAGGTTCTTGCTGGTGGCAAGGTGTTCAGATATTAATTTATTCCTGCGCTATATTAATGGTTAGCAGGCTTGAAGGATAAATTGAACCCTTGCTTGCTAAGAAGTAATATTTTTAAAATGTAATTTGTATTAATTTGATAAATAATCTTTTAACTATGAAAAACACATCAACACTTTACAGGTTATTTGCTGCATTTATGTTCCTGTTTATCATTGCATCAAATAGTTTTGGTCAGTCTAAAGGCAAACAGGAATTTTATGAATTAAGGGTTTACAGGATATCTGACAAATCTCAGGAAGATCGAATTGATGCTTATCTTAAGGATGCTTATATTCCTGCTTTACATAGTGCAGGTATTAGTAAAGTCGGAGTATTTAAGCCAATAGAGTCTGACACGGCATTTGGTAAACTTGTTTATGTGTTTATTCCTTTCAAAACCATTGAACAGTTCATTCAGTTACCGGAGGTTCTTAATAAGGACAAGGTATATGTACAGGCTGGTAAATCTTTCCTTGATGCGCCTTATAATGATCCGCCATTTGTACAGATATGAAAGCATTCTTCTTGAGAGCATTCACAAATATGCCGAAATTCAGGGTTCCGAATATTCAACACACACCATCGGAAAGAATATATGAGATTGCGCAGCTATGAAAGCGCCACTGAAGCCAAAGCTGCAAAGAAGATCCAGATGTTCAACCAGGGAGGTGAGATTGGTATTTTTGCAAGTGTGGGCTCCAATGCTGTATTTTATTAAGGTATTAGTCGGGCAGCAAGATGCCAAGGCTTATGTATATGACTAACCTATGCAGATATGAAGTCGCATGATGATCATTGGACTGCATTCAGGATCTGAACCCGGATTGGAAGAGAATCTCAGGTATGGAAGAGTATAAGAATACAACTATCCAAAACGAACCCTTATCTGACACATCCTACATCATATTCTGACTTTTAAATATTTTACTCTGTGTCTCTATGTTTGTTCTTTGAAATATTTGTATAAAGTTATTGATTTATTGTTTTACTTAACTGACAATTTTGGTCTGTGTTGTAGGTCTAATGAACCTGTCACAGAGTTTATTATGTCAGTCAGGTAAAAATCGGGAAATAACATGGTTCTTAAAACCGTATTTACGAGAAAGATGTTACCTGTTATTGTAAAACAAAATCTAATGCTCTATGAAACTTTATTTGGGAGGTGATGTCAGTAAAGGGTATGCCGACTGGGTAATCCTTTCCGAGAAGAAACAAGCTGTTATAGAAAACTTTCAGCTTGATGACACCTATGCTGGTCATTGCAAGCTTTATTCTACTCTTGAAGCTTACTTTAGCAAGCATCAGGGGTTGGAAATCTATGCAGCAGTAGAAAGTACAGGTGGTTATGAGAACAACTGGTTCAGCACCCTTAAAGGCTATCAAAAGGTTTTTAACCTTAAGGTTGCCAGGGTAAATCCGGCGGGTGTTAATTTTAACCGCAGAGCTGGATTAAAACGTAATGTTACAGATGCTATCAGTGCTTTAAGTATTGCTGAATACCTTATTAATCATCCTGATAATATTAAGTATGATCAGGATGACAAGTGGAAATCTCTCTGTCGTCATTGGAATTTCGTTGAAATGCAGAAGCAGCAAAGGGTGCAGACCATCAATCAATTGGAAACAATCTTGTATAGCGCAAATCCGACGTTGATGCGTTTTAAGAAAGATACTTTGCCCAATTGGTTACTGGAATTAATAATCCAATGTCCAACTGCTGATACATTAGCGAAGGCCCGTCCTGAAAAGCTTGCAAAAATCCCTTACCTGTCATTAGCCAGAGCCAAGACTCTGGTAGCAGAAGCGAAACAAAGCATAGCTTCTGCAAAAGATAAAAATGCAGAGATTTTGGTTAGTCAAATTGCCCGGCAAATCAAATCATTTGATCTGAATATCAAAAGTCAAATGCAATTGATTGAACGGGATCTTACTTGTCCTGAGATTGAAATACTAAAGACATTTAAGGGTATTGATACCATTTCTGCAATTGGTCTGTTACTCGAAATAGAAACCATTGAGCGTTTTCCTACGGTAAAGGGCTTTAGTTGTTATTATGGATTGCATCCCAAGTTTAAGCAAAGTGGAGATAAGGTAATAGGCGTGCGCATGAGTAAGCAGGGTAGTAAAAACATGCGTAAGATACTGTTCAATATTGCCAAAGGTGCTATTACTTATAATCCATTAATCACAGCTGTTTATGAGAAAAAACTATCCCATGGAATGAAAAAAATGGCTGCTATTGGTGTATGCATGCATAAAATATTACGAATCATTTATGGAATGCTTAAGAACAAACAAGCATACAATCCCATAATTGACAAGCAAAATTGTGAAAGATCAAAAGATAAGCAACATGAAAAACAACAACAGGAAAATGCAAACATTGATAAAAGCCGTCGTTATCAGGAATTTGATATAGAAGCACCTATATCAAGAAAACAGACAAAAAAAAGGAGGGAACACGATTTGTCCCAATGTGAAATAACTTCACAAAGTACGGGATCCACATGTTCCTCCGAAACAAAATTATGAAAAATCAGTTTATAAACATTTAAAAACTAACAACTTTAATAACCTTGTATTCCCGATTTAAATATGTCAATGAACTTTATAAAATATTTTTAGAAAAATTAAACTTTTAACGAAATAACTCTGTGTCTTCTCAGTGGCACTCTGTGTAATAATCTTAAGGAACTTACACAGAGAATCACAGAGGAGCACAGAGGACCACAGAGATATTTTTAAACAGGAATATCTATTTTTGAAATAGCATCCTCTACTTCAGCCTGAGATAATTCATGATCAGGCAGATTATTCTCAAAGAATTTCTCATAAGCTGAGATATCAAAATGACCATGACCACTCAGGTTAAAGAGAATAGTTTTTGATACTCCTTCAATGTCAGCCTTTCTGGCTTCATCCAGAGCACCTGCTATGGCATAGGTGGATTCAGGAGCCGGAAGAATACCTTCTGTTCTGGCAAATAGGACACCTGCTTCAAAACATTCTCTTTGCATTTTTGCTTTTGCTTCCACAAACCCGTCTTTCAGAAGCTGACTTACAAGAACTCCTGCTCCATGATAACGTAATCCTCCTGCATGAATCTTCTCAGGCATAAAATTATGTCCAAGGGTATACATCGGAAGGAGAGGGGTCATACCTGCAGAATCGCCAAAATCGTACATGAATTTACCTTTGGTTAGTTTTGGACATGATGCCGGTTCAACAGCTACAAGTCTGATGTCTTTACCATTTAGAAGTTTTTCACGAAGGAAGGGGAATGCAATTCCTGAGAAGTTCGATCCGCCACCAAAGCATCCGATCACTACATCGGGATAATCACCTGCTTTTTCCATTTGCAGAAGAGCTTCCTGTCCAATGATGGTCTGATGAAGAATGACATGATTAAGCACACTTCCTAATGAATATTTTGTATATGGATCCTGCATTGCCACCTCCATTGCTTCTGAGATTGCTATGCCAAGGCTTCCCGGTGAATCAGGATCGAGCTCCAGTACCTTTCTCCCGGCCACGGTCATCGTACTTGGTGAGGCAACAACTTTTGCATTATAGGTATTCATAAGAAGTTTACGACCAGGTTTCTGGTTATAGCTTACTTTAACCATAAATACCAGCAGTTCAAGTCCGAAATGGTGACAGGCAAAACTCATTGCGCTTCCCCATTGTCCGGCACCTGTTTCAGTTGTAATTCTCTTTATGCCTTCCATCTTATTATAATATGCCTGTGGTATGGCAGTATTTGCTTTATGAGAGCCTGAATAATTTCCTCCTTCATACTTATAATAGATCTTGCTTTTAGTGCCAATTGCTTTTTCAAGGTTATATGCCCTGTAAAGCGGGGATGGACGAAAAGCCTTGTAAAGGTCGAGAACTTCGTCAGGGATATCAATATACCTTTCTGTCGATACCTCCTGTTTTATAAGCTCCATGGGAAATACAGCAGCAAGGTCCTCAGGGCCAACAGGTTGCTTTGTTACAGGATGTAAGGGAGGCATTGGCTTATTCGGCATATCTGCCATAATATTATACCATTGCCTTGGCATTTCTCTTTCGCTTAATAAGATTTTAAAGATCTTTTTCATAGTATATTGAGTTTATTGGTTAGTAAATAAAAAAGGCACACTGTGAACAGTGTGCCTCTATAATAATATATCTTTTAATGCTATATAATGGCTTGTTTCACAGCTTAATCAATTAAGCTGCGCCAAGACCAGATATAAAACATTTTTACTTTCATGATCGACAAAAATAATTAAAATTTTAAATTATCAAGTATAAATACGTTATTATTTCACTTTTTTAATAATGTATACCCCTTTTGTGATTGAATAGTACATAATTGAGTATATCCAGGTTTCATTCATGAACCAGAGCCCCCAGTTGCCTCAGATCATCAAAAAATCCGGGGTATGATTTTGCAACACATTGAGAATCATGTATAAATACTCTGTCGGAAGCTCCCAGAGAAGCAACAGCAACAGCCATCGCAATCCGGTGATCATCGTGCGATTCCACATTTGCGCCCTGTGGTTGACTTCCTGTAACATACATTATATCATCCTTAATATCGATCTTTATATTCATCTTTCCAAACTCCGACTTTAGAGTTTCTCCCCTGTTACTTTCTTTATAGCTTAACCGGGAAACTCCTTTTATTGATGATATCCCATCGCAGTATGAAGCAAGAGCTACAAGAGGAGGAAAGAGATCCGGTGCTTCAGTGGCATCAAAATCAAATGCTTTCAGATATGATCTTGAAATTTCAATCTTATTGCCATTTAATTTAATTTTTGCACCGGCTTTCTCCAATGCTTTCAAAATGGCCATATCGCTCTGTTGACTTTCTGTACTAAGCCCTTCAACTGTAATATTTCCGTTTATAGCTCCTGCAACCAGCTGGAATGCACCACCGCTCCAGTCGCCTTCAACTGTGTATGATACAGGTATATATTTTTGTTTACCCTTAATTTTAAACAGTTTGTAATCCTGGTTTTGAATTGATATTCCGAATGATTTCAATATCCCGATCGTCATATCAATATATGGTTTGCTTTTAAGATTATTGACTTTAATTTCAGAATCAATTGAAGCAAGAGGCAATGCCATCAGAAGTCCTGTTAATAACTGAGAGCTGACTGATCCGTCAATTTCAATCTTTCCCCCTTTTATCGGGCCCTGAATGGAAATAGGAAGAAATCCGTCGGTAGTTTTGCATTTTACACCAAGCTGGGTCAAAGCCTCTTCGATCATTACCATTGGTCTTTTTTTGAGTGAATTGGCTCCTGTTATGGTAATTTCGGCATCATAAAGTGCGGCGATAGGGGAGAACATCCTGATAGCCAGGCCTGATTCCCCGCAATTTAATTTGGGTTCCTTTAAAATGGCAGAACCAGTAATCTTAAGCTCATCATTTGCCGGTTCTACCCTGGCGCCAAGTCCCACAGCAATACTCATTGCAGCCAGTGAATCATCGCAGTATGAGGGATTGAGGATTGTACTTTGTCCGTCGGATAATAATGCGGCTGCGATAGCGCGTTGTGTCATGCTCTTTGATGAGGGAGCCTTGATAAGACCTTTTATTTCTGACGGATCAATGTATCTTTCCATAGGATTCTAAAATATTACTTATTGGTTGACGGATCTTTGGTTCCGTTATTCATAACCTTCATCTGATGGTTAATTGACTCCTGGTGAATTGCTTTGAAGATAGTATCAATCAATTCAGCACTGAGTCCCTTAGCCTGACCTTTTGTGATTACTTTACTTATAATTTCATCCCAGCGGGTGCTCTGCAAGATAGTAATATTATTTTCCTTTTTATAACGTCCGATTGTTTCTGCAACTTTCATCCTCTGTTCCATCAGATCGAGGAGGTAATCATCATATACATCAATCTGCTGACGGAGTTCGCCTAAGATGTCAAGCAGTTTTGGATCGGAAGGGTTAACATTTCTGAGGATCAGCCTGCTTAAAAGCTCTTTAAGATCATTAGGAGTGAGTTGTTGTGCAGAATCACTTAAAGCGTTGGCAGGATCAATATGTGATTCGATCATCAGTCCGTCGAAGTTGAGGTCCATTGCCTTCTGAGAAATTTCATGAAGATATTGTCTTGCTCCGGAAATGTGACTTGGATCACAAATTATTGGAAGATCAGGAATTCTTCTGCGTAGTTCAATAGGAAGCTGCCAGTTAGGTTGATTTCTGTAAAGGGTTTTTTCGTAGGAGGAGAATCCACGATGAATTGCACCAATCCTGGTAATGCCGGCTCTTGCAATACGTTCAATGGCTCCCATCCATAACTCAATATCAGGATTGATAGGGTTTTTTACAAGAACCATTACATCAACTCCGTTTAGCGCATCAGATATTTCCTGTACTGTGAAAGGATTCACAGATGTTCTTGCACCTATCCATAGCATGTCAATACCATATTTCAAAGCCTCATATACATGCTTCTCATTGGCCACTTCAGTCCCGACAAGAAGGCCTGTTTCCTGTTTTACTCTCCTGAGCCATTTCAATCCTTCAACTCCAACTCCTTCAAAAGAATTGGGACGTGTTCGGGGTTTCCATATCCCAGCACGAAACACACTAATCTTTTTGAGACTGGCCAATTGCCTGGCTGTTTCCATGACCTGTTCTTCCGTTTCAGCACTGCATGGCCCGGAGATAAGAAAAGGTCTGTCTTTATATCCCTTCCAATCCTTAATCAGAATATTATCTAGTTTAAGTCCCATATTCTTAGTTATTTATTGTTTATAGTTTAAAGTTGTCTAGAGTGCCTAAAGTGCCTAAAGTTATATTAGTATCAAATTGCATGAGTTTATTTCCATATTATTAATTCAGAATTTTCCTGATTTTATTTGCCTCTTCCATAATCGATTTCAATCCGTTTACATCCTTTTCACTGATCATCCTTCTGAATTCATTCATTTTTTCAATATAAGTATCCATCACTTCGATGATAAACTTTGAATTTTCAATAAAAATCGGAGCCCAGGTATCTCCGTTACTTTTAGCAAGCCGGACAGTACTCTCAAAACCACCTCCAGCCAGGGTAAGTATATTCTGTTCTTCCTGTTCCTGTTCCAGAACACTAAGTGCCAGGGAGAAAGATGTTATATGCGAAATATGAGAAACATAAGCTACATGCATATCATGGTCTCTTGATTTCATATATACTTTTCGCATATTCAAAATGCCAAGCATTTTCTCAACTGTCTCAAGTGCATCGGCATCACTTAATTCCTTGTCACAGATAATAGCAGGTTTATAATCAAAGAGTTTCCCTATAGCTGCAAGAGGACCCGAAAATTCTGTACCTGCCATAGGATGAACTGCGACATATCTGCCCCTTGCCGGATGGCCTTTTGAAGCCTGTGCTATACTTCCCTTTGTAGAACCCATATCAGTTACAATCTTTGATGTTCCTTCAATGAGGTCAAGTATCTTAGGAAGCATCTGGCAATTTGTACTTACAGGTGTGGAAAGAATTATTAAATCACTTTTTGCTACTGCATTTTCAAGAGTGTCAATTTCATCAACCAATCCACAAAGGAGTGCAATATTCTGATGAGTGATATCATTTTCGACCCCTATTATTTTATCTGCAAATCCGCGTTTACGAAGATCAATCATCAATGATCCTCCGATTAGCCCTATCCCTACAACAGCAATTGTCATTTGTTATTAAGTTAGTGTTTGTCTTTTAAAGTCCGATGATTAGAATTTATCGTTTAGTTTTAATATTCTTTCTTTTGCCTCCTGTAGTCTTTTCTCATTTGCACATAATGATATCCGTATGTATCTTTGTCCGTTTTCACCGAAAATAAAACCAGGGGTTATGAATACATTAGCCTTATTAAGTATCTCTTCAACATATAATTCACAATTGATTATTTCCTCAGGAATCCTGCCCCATACAAATAGTCCTGACTGTGATTTATCATACTGTACATCTAAGAATATCCATTATCTCCTCTACTATAACTCTTCTGGATCTGTATACTTTGTTGACTTCTTCGTACCACGAATCAGGATTGTTAAGAGCTTCAACAGCTGCCATCTGCAGCGGCAGGAACATTCCGGAATCCATGTTGCTTTTTACCTTTAGTATGTTCTTAATATATTCACTGTGACCTGCAACCATTCCAACACGCCATCCTGCCATATTTTGAGATTTACTCAGGGAATTTAATTCAAGAGCATATTCTTTTGCCCCATCAACTGCCAGTATACTCAGATAATCATTATTTAAAATGAAGCTGTAGGGATTATCATTACACAGCAGGATACCATGTTTACTGACAAATCTTATAAGCTTTTCATATAGTGCTACTGATCCTTTTGTCCCGGTAGGCATGTTCGGGTAGTTAACCCACATAAGTTTGACTTTGCTCAGATCGCTATTCTCCAGTTCATTAAGATCGGGAAACCATCCGTTTTTTTCTTTCAGATCATATTTTCTTACGACACCTCCCACAAGATTTGTTACCGAAGTATATGTCGGATAGGCAGGATCGGGAATCAGTACTTCGTCACCGGGGTTTACAAATGCCATGCTTATATGCATTATGCCTTCCTTGCTTCCAAGTAGGGTAAGTATTTCATTATCAGGATTTAGTTCGACTCTGAAATATTTTTTATACCAGTCGGCAAATGCCTTTCTTAATGCAGAAATGCCATTATAACTCTGATATCCATGCGAAGTTGGTTTTTTAGCTTCAGCTATCAGAGCTGCAATTGTATTTTCAGATGGAGCCTGGTCGGGACTTCCAATACCAAGATTAATTACATCAGATCCATCTCTCCTCATCCTGTCAATTTGGGCAAGCTTTCCGGAGAAATAGTATTCCTGTACTTTTTCAGTACGTTGAGCAGGTTTAACTTTCATATAGCATATCTCCTTTAAAATATACTCCCAGTATTTCAAGATTGGTAGTAAGATTTTTCAGTACTCTTTTTATAACGTCCGAATTTGTGTTTTTGCTCAATTCCAGATCAAGATAGAACATATATTCCCATTCTCCGTTAAGTCGTGGAACTGACTGAATCTTTGTGAGATTTATATTAAGTTCCGCCAGTTTAACCAGTACTGTAGCCAGTGAACCAGGCTTATGTCCGGTAGAAAAACATATTGATACTTTATTGCCTTTTTTGTTCCCTTTATCCTCACTCCCTATAATAAGGAACCTGGTATAATTCTGTTTATATGTTTCTATTCCTGATGCCAGTATTTTGAGACCATAAATGTCAGCTGTGGCAGCTGAGGCAATTGCTGCTACGCCTTTCAGACCGAGTTCACTTATCTGCCTGGCACTTCCGGCAGTATCATCACTTTCTATAAGGGTTATTCCGGGAAACTGATTCAGAAATGTCATACACTGTGCAATTGCAATAGGGTGCGATCTTATCTCCCTGATATCAGTTATTGAATGACCCGGCAGGGCCATAAGGTTTTGCCTGACTCTGAGGCGGTGTTCTCCCAGGATCTTCATTCCTGACTCTCTTATCAGGGTATAATTATATAGAATACTCCCTGACCTTGCATTTTCTATAGCCATTACTGCAAAGTCAGCTTCACCGGCTATCAGAGTATTTAGAGTGAGATCGAATGTAGAACATGGTGCTATGTCGATTGTATCGTAACTAAAGTATTGCCTTGCAGCTACTTCGTGAAATGATCCTGACTCTCCCTGTATTGCTATCTTCATCTTAAACTGTTATTAAAAGAACAAGGGCCCCGTTGAGGGACCCTTGTTTCATATAATTTTACTTATCTGTATACAAAAATCCCATTATCTTTTTTTAAAATAAAAATAGAAGTAATAAAAAGAGATGAAGTTTTTGTAAACAATATTCATTTGTTCGTCTGTTTGGTTTACAAAAGTAATTGAATTTTTAAAATAACAAGTAAAAATATAGAAAAACTGAAGAATATATAATAAACAGGCAGAATATAAGAAATCAATTCACTCTATGTATTGTATGGATTGCATCATTTCTGTTTATTATGCCTCTCCATCAAAACCTTTTCAACATCCTCAAGTTTTACCCCTTTTGCTTTCAGAAGAATCAGGGTATGATACAGCAGATCAGCTGCTTCATTCCTGAACAGGTCAATATTATTGTCTTTTGCCTCTATAACCAGTTCAACGGCTTCTTCACCAACTTTTTGTGCGACTTTATTAATGCCTTTCCTGAATAGCTTGTTTGTATAGGAGTCATTCACATTATCTTCAATACGTTTGTCAATGATATTCTCCAGCTTGTATATAAAACCCTGAACCGACTCTTCCCCGAAACATGATGTGTTTCCTGTATGGCATACAGGTCCGGCAGGGGTAACCTTGATCAGAATCGAATCATTATCACAGTCGGATGTCACGGAAACTACTTCCAGAAAATTTCCGGAAGTCTCGCCCTTTGTCCATAGCCGGTTTTTGCTTCTGCTGAAAAAGGTTACTCGTTTCTCTTTCATGGTTTTCTCAAGTGACTCTTTGTTCATATACCCGACCATAAGCACCTGAAGCGTACTATTGTCCTGAATAACAGCCGGGACAAGTCCATTTCCTTTACTAAAATCTATTTCTTCCATAATTGATTGTTAATGAATGTTTTCTGATCAAATGGCTTTTATCTTTTTTGTGAGTCACTTTATAAAAAAACAAGAACTTACACAGAGCGATATAGTTAATCACAGAGAGACTAATTAGCAGTGATCGTTTTTACCTTATTGAAATGTGTTCGTTTTTGAGATACGTTTTAAGATCTCTGATATCAATCTCTCCAAAATGAAAGATGCTTGCAGCAAGTGCGGCACTGCATCCGGTATTATAAAACACCGATCTGAAATGTTCCATTGTTCCGGCTCCTCCCGAAGCAATAACCGGAATGTTAACATTACTGCTTACTTCAGCTGTGATATCGATAGAGAATCCTGATTTTGTACCATCATTAACCATTGAAGTAAGTAATATTTCACCTGCCCCAAGTAATTCAACATCATGTGCCCAGTTCACTGTTTTTAATTCTGTTGGTGTACGTCCTCCATCTACGAACACAATCCATTCATCATCAACAGGTTTTGTGTCGATTGCAACTACTACACACTGACTGCCAAACTGTCCGGCAATTTCAGAAATAAGTTCAGGCCTTCGAACCGCAGAAGAGTTTATTGTCACCTTATCTGCACCCGCATTTATCAGTACCGACACATCCTCAACAGTATTAATACCTCCTCCTACAGTAAATGGGATATTGATTTCAGCTGCAATTCTTTCCACAAGTTCTGCCAATGTCTTCCTGTTCTCAATAGTAGCTGTTATATCAAGAAAAACAAGCTCATCGGCACCCTGGGTAACATATATTTTTGCCAGTTCAACAGGGTCTCCTGCATCTCTCAGGTTAACAAAATTCACGCCTTTGACAGTTCTTCCGTCTTTTATGTCGAGACAAGGTATTATTCGTCTTTTCAGCATTCCTCTCCTAATTTTTTTAATGTTATCTTTCCTTCATAAACTGCTTTGCCGATAATAACACCTTCACATCCTGCTTCCCTTATATTTTCAATGTCTTTTACCGATGATATACCTCCGCTGGCTATAAGGTTAATCCTGACGGAATTAAGGATCTCCTTGTAAAGTGGTGTTGCAGGACCTTTAAGCATACCGTCTTTTTTAATATCAGTACAGATTGAATACTTGACTCCTTTTGACTTATAGTCTGAAATAAAGTCAATTACATCAATTTCTGAATTGTCGGTCCAGCCTGATGCAGACACTTTCCTGTCAATACAGTCTGCTCCGAGAATCAGCTTTTCCTGTCCAAGTCTGGAAAGCCATTCGAGAAACATTTCAGGTTGTGACAACGCTATGCTGCCTGCAGTAACCTGTCTGGCGCCTGCATTGAATACCGTTATCAGGTCATCGTATGTTCGCAGGCCTCCGCCAAAGTCAATTTTCAGATTAGTTTTCCAGGCAATTTTTTCAAGGACACTGATATTTTCAATCCTTTTATTTTTTGCACCATCAAGATCAACAAGGTGAAGATATTTAATGCCATTATCTTCAATTTTCCTGGCTACCTCCAGAGGGTCTTCATTATATACTTTTTTTGTATTGAAGTCTCCACGTTTGAGGCGGACACATTTACCACCCATAATGTCAATTGCAACTATAATTCTCATAAATTCAGGAAGTTTTGAAGGATTTTCTCACCAACATCTGCTGATTTTTCAGGATGAAACTGTGTTGCATAGAAATTACTGAATTGCATGGCCGCACTGAAAGGCAGGATATAATCGCAAGTGGCTGAGGTGCAGGATGAAATTTCAGCGTAGATAGCTATGAACATAATAAACATCATTTATTAAAGATACACCTTTAAACAGATCTCCCTTCAAAGTCAGGAAGTTATTCCATCCCATATGAGGGACCTTATCAACAGGAGGGAACATTTTTACATCCGTATCAAAAATTCCCATGCAACTGGTGTCCGCTTCAGCAGTGTGTCTGCACATAAGTTGCAAACCGAGACATATTCCAAGAACGGGTTGTTTCAGAGAGATAATAGTTTTGTCCAGACCCCTTTCTTTCAGGTATTTCATTGCTGATCCGGCTTCTCCAACTCCGGGAAAGATAACTTTGTCAGCTTTCTTCAAAACTGCGGGGTCATCTGAAATAACATTCTGATAGCCCAGCCTGGCAAGCGCATTCTGGACTGATTTGATATTACCGGCATTATATTTGACAATTGCTATCATAAACTACCTTTCGTTGAGGGTAAATTATAGTTTTCTGTTTGTTTTACAGCTAGTTTTATTGCTTTCGCAAATGCCTTGAAGATTGCTTCAATCTTATGATGTTCATTTTGTCCTTCGGCTTTGATGTTAAGATTGCATTTCGCATTGTCGCTGAATGATTTAAAAAAATGAAAGAACATCTCAGCTGGCATTTCTCCGACCTTTTCTCTTTTGAAATCCACATCCCATACCAACCATGGTCTGCCTCCAAAATCGAGAGCAACCTGTGCAAGACAATCATCCATGGGTAACACAAAACTGTATCTTTCAATTCCTTTCTTTCCCCCAAGTGCCTTCTGTATAGCTTCACCCAATGATATGGCAACATCCTCAATTGTATGATGTTCATCAGTTTCAAGATCACCCTTAACATCTATTATCAGATCAATGTTTCCATGACGGGCAATCTGGTCAAGCATATGATCAAAGAATCCGATTCCGGTACTTATTGAACTAAAGCCGGTACCGTCAAGGTTAACTTCCAGGGTAATCTTCGTTTCAGAAGTATTCCTGACAATTTTTGCTGTGCGTGGTATCTTTTTCAGATACCGGTATATTTCATTCCAGTCCGTAGTGCATAGTACCGCATCATCTGAAGCTTTCTCATTTATAAAAATTGCATTGCAGCCAATGTTTTTAGCCAGCTGGATATCTGTGAGCCTGTCGCCCAGAACATATGAGGAACTGAGGTCTACTCCCTGTGAAAGATATTTTGTAAGCATAGCTGTTCCTGGTTTCCGGGTTGGAGCATTTTGTTCAGGAGTAGTTCTGTCAATAAATATATCAGAAAAGACAACTCCTTCACCTTTAAGAATTTCCAGAATTTTATTCTGAACCGGCCAGAATGTTTCTTCAGGGTAGGAATCAGTTCCGAGTCCATCCTGGTTGGTTACCATAACAAGTTCAAAGTCTGTCTCTTTTGCAATTTTTGATAAACAGGTAATTGCCCCGGGAAGAAATGTTAATTTCTCAAAAGTATCGATCTGCTCGTCCTCAGGTTCAATTATAATAGTTCCATCCCTGTCAATAAATAGTACTTTTTTCATGCTTCAAGTGTCTTTAATGCATTTATGAGCTTGCTGTTTTCTGACTTTTTCCCGATTGTGATCCGCAGACAATTATTAATTACACTGTTCCTGTTTCTTGTTATTATGTTCTTTTTTATCAGAGAGTTGTATATATAATTTGCGTCCTTTACTTTAACAAGAAGAAAATTGGCATCTGATGGATAAACTTCTTCAACAAAACTGAAGCTTTAAAAGGTTTGATTTGACTCGTTTTCTTTCATTTTTTATTTTAACAATCTGATTTTTATATTCTTCTGCTTTTTTAAGTTTTGCCAATGCAGCTCTCTGGTTTATGGTGCTGATGTTATAAGGCGGTTTCATTTTATTGAAATACTGCAGAATTTCAGGATCAGAAAATGCCATGCCAATCCTTATACCTGCCAGTCCGTAAGCTTTGCTGAATGTCTGCATCAGTATCAGGTTACTATACCTGTAACCTAATTTCAGATAAGAAGGTTTGTTACTGAAATCAATATATGCTTCATCAATCACAACGATTCCATTGAAATTAGCCAGGATATATTCTACGTCAGCAGAGTTCATGCTGTTGCCTGTAGGGTTATTTGGAGAACAGATAAAAATCAGTTTCAGATTTTTATCACGACAGCATTGGTTTAACCTTTTCAATATCAATCTGAAAGTTACCATTAAGAGGAATTTTGACTACCTCAATATCATTTACTGAAGCCGATACTTCATACATCCCATAGGTAGGAGTAAAGGTAAGAACCTTGTCAATGCCCGGATTACAGAATACCCTGAAGCACAGATCTATAATCTCATCACTCCCGTTACCCAGAAAAATTCTTTCCTCGGTAATTCCCTTTGTGCCTGAAATTGCACTTTTCAGTTCCCTCTGATAAGGATCGGGATACCTGTTAAGTTTTCCGTATGGATTTTCGTTGGCATCCAAAAAGACGCCTGTCTTGCCCTTGAATTCATCTCTGGCACATGAGTAGGGAGTCATCTTCCTGACATTCTCCCTGACTAACTTGCTTGATATCAATCATTTTGTAAACTATTCAGTCTTAAACTTACTGCATTTTTATGTCCGTATAAACCTTCAGCTTCAGCCATCAGTTCTATTGATGGGCCGAGGTTTTTAATTCCTTTGGCACTCAGCTCCTGGAATGTAATCTTTCTGACAAAACTCTCAGCAGATACTCCGCTGTAGCTTCTGGCATATCCATTGGTTGGCAGAGTATGATTTGTTCCTGATGCATAATCTCCTGCACTTTCGCAACTGTAGCTGCCAAGAAATACTGATCCTGCATTTGTAACCCGTTCACCCAGATCTCTGCTGTTTGTTGTATTTATTATGAGGTGTTCAGGAGCATATATATTACTCATATCGATACAGTCATTTATTGAATGAAGCAGAATTAATTTGCTGTTTTCCAGTGCCATAATGGCAATTTCTTTTCTTGGTAAAAGCTCTACCTGTTTTTCTACTTCCTTTTTAACCAGTTCTACCATGGTTTGATCATCGGTAAGCATAATAACCTGACTGTCAGGTCCATGCTCAGCCTGTGAAAGAAGGTCTGCAGCTATAAATTCAGGGTTTGCATCAGCATCAGCAATAACCAGCACCTCACTTGGTCCGGCAGGCATATCGATTGCAATGCCATCCTGCTGAACGAGTTCTTTGGCTTTTGTGACATACTGGTTTCCAGGTCCGAATATTTTGAAGACCTTGGGAACTGACTCGGTGCCATAGGCCATTGCGGCAATTGCCTGAGCTCCTCCCACCTTGAATATTCTGTTAATGCCCAAGCAGGTTAGCTGTGTACAGGATCAGCGGACTAACTCTATTATCTTTTGCAGGAGGAGTACAAATAATAATTTCTTTACAGCCAGCTATTTTTGCCGGTATTCCCAGCATAAGGACAGTTGAGAACAGGGGAGCGCTTCCACCCGGAATATAAAGGCCCACACTATCAATTGCGACACTCTTTCTCCAGCATTTCACTCCATCGGTGGTCTCAATAACTTTTTCAGAACCGAGCTGTGAAAGGTGAAATTTCTCAATATTTGTTTTAGCTTTTTCTATAGCCTTTTTAAGATTATCGGGTATCTGACTGGCAGAATTATTTATCTCTTCGGAAGTAACTAAGAGACTCCCTGGTCTGACACCATCAAATTTCTCAGCGAAACTGAAATATTGCTTCATCCTTATCAGACCTTACCATCTTTATAATATCCCTTACAGTATCTTCAAGATTAGCTTTGTCTATGCCTGGTCTCTTGCAGAGTTCTTCCCAGGAGTCTCTTTGGGGATAAAGTATTGTTTTCATTACAGTATCATTTTTTCTATTGGAATTACCAGTATACCTTCCGCACCGGCATTTTTAAGCTGATCGATTCTTTCCCAGAATTCATCCTCCTTTACAACTGAATGAAGGCTGCACCATCCTTTTTCTACAAGGGGTAGAATTGTCGGACTTTTCATTCCGGGAAGTATCGAACATATTTTCTGTACTGCTGTTTCGGGAGCATTCAGCAGAATATATTTATTCTCTTTGGCATTCTTTACAGCCCTGATCCTGAATAGCAGCCTTTTAAGAATCGCCTGTTTTTCGGGGCTTAGATTTTTATTTCCAATGATAACAGCCTGACTCTTCAGGATTGTTTCCACTTCATGCAGCCCGTTAGTGAGAAGGGTACTTCCTGAACTTACTATATCACATACCGCATCGGCCAGTCCGATACCCGGGGCTATTTCCACACTGCCGCTAATCTCTTCAATTTCAGCACTTATGTTATTTTTCTTAAAAAAATCCGATAGTATTTTCGGGTAACTTGTAGCTACCTTTTTATTTTTGAAATATCCAACGCCTGTATAGTTGTCCTCTTTAGGAATTGCAAGGCTAAGCCGGCACTGAGCAAATCCCAGTTGTTCAATGATATTGACATCTTTGTTCTTTTCAAATACCATGTTCTCACCAAGGATACCGATATCAGCAACCTGCTGTTCAACATACTGTGGTATATCATCATCGCGCAGGAACAACAGTTCCACAGGGAAATTCCGGGCAGTTGTTTTAAGGACACTTATACCATTAGAGAATTTAATGCCACACTCCTCCAGAAGTTTCTTTGAATTTTCGCTAAGTCTTCCGCTTTTTTGAATTGCAATTTTCAGTTCACTCATTTTTTTTTCGATTTATCTGAGCAAACCTGCCGGGGAAATAAAAAACCCGCCTGATCTGCTCAGACGGGTTTATGATATCTTGTTTAACATATACATCACTATCTCCTCGTCCGAGAACGGTTATGAAAATGGTGATGATGTGCTGTTTTGTAATTCATTTGTTTAAAATTAGAATACAAAGATAAGAATTTATTAATAAAGAAACAATTTTTGGTTACTATTTGACATTTTCACGAATGAATCCGGAAATCCAGTCGCCAACCTGAGATGTTGATTTAGGATTTGATTTATTAAGATCCTCTGTAACGAAGTCAGTTTCTATCGATTTTTCAACAGCATTTCTGACCATCTCAGCTTCCTCTTTCAGTCCGAATGCCAGGTCGAGCATCATTGCGGCTGATAGTATTGTACCAAGAGGATTAGCGATATTCTTACCTGCAGCCTGTGGATATGATCCGTGTATTGGTTCAAAAACTGATGTCAGCAGCCCGACTGAAGCAGATGGGAGTAATCCAAGTGATCCTGTCAGTACACTGGCTTCATCAGACAGTATATCCCCAAACATGTTTTCAGTTACTATTACATCGAATCGTCCAGGATATTGAATAAGCTGCATGGCTGCATTATCAACAAACATGAAATCCATTGTGATCTCCTTAAAATCCTTTGCTACCTGTAATGCTGTCTCACGCCATAGTCTGGATGTAGCAAGCACATTAGCCTTATCGACTACAGTAACCTTTTTCGATCTCTTCATGGCATACTCACATGCCAGTCTCACAACACGTTCAATCTCATAGCGGCTGTATACACATGAATCGTAAGCAGTATTGCCATCTTCGGAACGACCCTGAGGTTTACCAAAATAAATACCGCCTGTGAGTTCCCTTATCATCATAATATCGACACCCTGAACCAGTTCTTTTTTTAATGGAGATTTATCGATTAATGATTCAAATGTGGAGATTGGCCTGACATTGGCATAGAGTCCCAGTTCTTTTCTCATTGCAAGAAGACCCTGCTCAGGACGTACTTTGGCCGAAGGGTTATTATCGTACTTCGGGTCACCGATAGCACCGAAGAGTACAGCATCGGATGATTTGCACAATTCGAGCGTTTCTGCAGGAAGAGGGTTTCCTGTCTTATCAATGGCAATAGCTCCTACAAAGCCATGTGTGAAATTAAATTTATGATTATACTTTTCACCGATAACGGTTATAACCTTTTTAGCCTGTTCAATTATCTCAGGTCCTATACCGTCTCCCGGTAAAACTGCGATCTTAAAATCCATGTGTTACGTCAATTAATAATTTGCTGTTTTTTTTACTGTTAAGTTCAATATTCTCAATAATATTAAGCATCCTTTCTGTGGCTTTAATTGCTGATTCAGTCTGGTCAGCATCAAGGCCTCTTGTTTTGAATTCCTTTCCGTCAAAATTCCAGGTAATAGCGGTTTCAACAAATGCGTCTGTTTTTCCTCCGGGAGGTATAGATACCTGGTAATCAGCAAGAGTCGGATATTTTTTCCCAAGTTTGTCATAGATTATCCTAAGCGCTTTCATGAAAGCATCATACTGTCCGTCTCCCGAGGATGTCTCCTGGTAAAGGTTGCCGTCGATCTCAATCTGTACACTGGCAAATGGTTTTAGTCCATATGAGAGCGAGAGAGAGTAGTTTTTGATAAATATCTTATAATTTATCTGCTCACTGCCAAGTACGTCAGCAATGATGAAAGGAAGATCCTCTGTTGTAACATTCTCTTTTTTATCACCAAGCTCAATGACCCTCTGGGTTACCTTTGTAAGTGATTCGGGATTAAGGAACAATCCGAATTCTTCAAGATTTTTACGAATAGTGGCTTTGCCGGATTGTTTACCAAGGGCATATTTTCTTTTTCTTCCGAATCGCTCCGGCAGAAGGTTGTTGAAATAGAGGTTATCCTTACTGTCACCGTCGGCGTGAACACCTGATGTTTGTGTAAAAACGTTCTCTCCGATAACAGGTTTATTAACAGGAATACGTATTCCACTGAATGTCTCAACTATCTTGCTTGCTTTTGTGATCTCAAATTCATTAATACCTGTTTCTGTACCAAGCAGATCGCGCAGGACTCCTATAACACTTGAGAGAGGAGCATTTCCGGCCCGTTCTCCAAGACCGTTAATTGTAGTATGAATACCTTTTATTCCTGCCTGTACCGCTGAGAATACGTTGCCCACGGCAAGGTCATAATCGTTATGTGAATGAAAGTCAAAGTGAAGTGACGGATACCGGTCGACAGTCTTCTTACAGAATTTATATGTCTGTTCAGGATTTAGTATCCCAAGTGTATCCGGGAGCATGAATCTTTCAATGGCTTGATCTTTCAGAGAATCAATCATATAAAAAACATAATCCTCAGAATGGATCATCCCGTTCGACCAGTCTTCAAGATAGAGATTAACATTCATATCCAAAGCTGCTGCCTTGCAAATGATCTCCTTAATATCATTTACATGCTGTTCCGGTGTTTTTCTTAATTGTTTTTCAAGATGACGCAGCGATCCCTTGCTCAGAAGGTTAATTACCTTTCCACCTGCATCATTTATCCATTTAAGAGAAATATCGCCATCAATAAATCCCAACACTTCAACTTTCCTGTGCATGTTATTGTGGCGGGCCCATTTAGTAATTTGCTTTAAGGCCTCATATTCTCCTGTTGATACTCTGGCCGAAGCCACCTCAATACGATCAACTTTCAGATCCTTTAGAAGCAGTTTGGCTATATGGAGTTTCTCGAGTGGTGAATAAGACACCCCCTGAGTCTGTTCTCCATCCCGAAGGGTAGTATCCATTACTTCAACTCTCATTGTGTTATTTTTTTATTTGTCTCATAATCAGTAATTAAGTCCTTCATTCCAAGAAGGAAATCTATATCATCCAGTCCTTTCAGAAGGCATTCTTTTTTATAGGGATTAATGGCAAAGCTTACTGATTCTCCGGTAGAAACTATTGTAAGTGTCTGTCTTTCAAGATCTATTCTGACCTTTGTCTCAGGTTCTTTCTGAATAAGGGTTTGAAGTTTATTCAGAAATTCATCAGTAACAACAATCGGGAGCAGACCGTTATTAAGAGAGTTATTCATGAATATATCGGCAAAGTAGCTTGAAACGACTGCTCTGAAGCCATAATCAAAAATTGCCCATACAGCATGTTCGCGACTTGAGCCACTACCAAAATTTTTACCTGCAACTAGTATTTTTCCACTGAATTTCGGATTATTAAGTACAAAATCCTGATTCTTATCGCCATTCTTAAGGAATCGCCAGTCGCGAAAAAGGTTATCTCCGAAACCTTCACGTGATGTGGCACTTAAGAAGCGGGCAGGAATAATCTGATCTGTATCTACATTCTCAAGTGGCAATGGAACACAGGTTGTTTCCAGTATATCAAATTTTACTTTAGGCATATCAGATTAATTATTGATGTTAATTTCTTCATGTACAAATTCCCTGGGATCGGATATCATCCCTGTAACTGCAGCAGCTGCGGCTGTTAACGGGCTTGCCAGTAATGTCCTGGCACCTGGTCCCTGTCTTCCTTCAAAATTTCTGTTTGAAGTTGAAATTGCATATTTGCCAGGAGGAATCTTATCCTCGTTCATGGCAAGACATGAGGAACATCCGGGTTGTCTCACTTCAAACCCTGCATTTCTGTAGATCTCTATCAGCCCTTCAGCAACCATCTGTTCTTCAACTCTTTTTGATCCGGGAACAATGAGTGCAGTTACATTATCTGCTTTTTTTCTACCCTTAATTACCTGTGCAAATGCCCTGAAATCTTCAATACGTCCATTAGTACAGCTTCCTATAAATACATAATCAATTTTTTGACCAAGAAGCTTCATTCCGGGTTTAAATCCCATGTAATCCAATGATTTTAAGAATGATGCAGATGCTTCTGTATTTCCGAAACCCGCCTCCGGGATAGATCCGTCAATTGCCATTCCCATTCCCGGGTTAGTCCCGTAGGTTATCATAGGCTTAATTTGACTTCCCTCAAACTGCAGTTCCTTGTCAAAAACGGCATCAGGATCAGTTTTCAGATTCTTCCAGTTATTGATTGCCGACTCTATATTGTCTATACCCGGTATGTTTTTAACTTTTCTGAGATAGCTGAATGTAGTTTCGTCAGGTGCAATCAGTCCGCCTCTGGCACCCATTTCAATACTCATATTGCAGATGGTCATTCTGGCTTCCATACTAAGGCTTCTTATTGCAGAACCAGCAAATTCAACAAAATATCCTGTACCTCCGCCGGTAGAAATCTCGGAGATTATATACATTATAATATCTTTGGAAGTAACCCCCCCATTTAGTTTCCCGTTTACTGTGATCCTCATCTTTTTAGGTTTCGGCTGGAGGATGCATTGTGAGGCAAGAACCATCTCTACCTCACTTGTCCCAATACCGAATGCAATTGTACCAAATGCCCCATGAGTGGAAGTATGACTGTCTCCGCATACTATTGTCATACCCGGAAGAGTATAACCCAGTTCAGGTCCGATAACATGAACGATACCATTTTTTGGGTGGTTAAGTCCGAATAAGCTGATCCCATATTCGGCGCAGTTTTCACTCAGACGCTCTACCTGATTACGTGAGAGAGCATCCTTTATCGGAAGATGCTGGTCTTTTGTAGGAATGTTATGGTCGGCAGTTGCGATAGTATTGCCCGGACGAAATACAGGGATCCCTCTCTCTTTCAGACCATTAAATGCCTGAGGACTTGTGACTTCATGGATGTAATGTCTGTCGATATACAATACATCCGGTCCATCATGGATTGTACGGACAATGTGACTGTCCCAGATTTTATCAAAAAGTGTTTTTGCTTCCAATTTTATTATTATTTATTTTTTTGTATCTCTTCTTTTCTGTCCGTCTGGCTCTTACTCTTTCTATATTTTTCAGCTTAACTGGCAGGGAGCAGAGCGTATTATTAACAGATGACACCTGACGATTTTATTAATTAGTCTATCTTGGCTAATGCATCAATAAATGCTTCTACTGAAGCAGTAATAATATCAGTATTAGCCGAAAAGCCATAGTAAGTTTTCCCCTGGTTTTCAACCTGAATATGAACTTTTCCCAGGTCGTCACTTCCTTTTGTTATTGCCTGGATAAGAAATTCCTCGAGATGTACAGTCTTGCTTATGAGGTGTTTAACTGCAGTAAAGGCAGCATCAATAGGTCCGTTTCCCGAAGCTGTTGAGATATGAAGTTCCCCGTTTATTTTCATTCCAACTGTAGCAACAGGTATCAGTGATTTACCGCACGAAACCTGGAGAGTATCGAGCTTGAGGGATTTTTCTCCCTGGAAGACAACGCCGGCAAGGATTCTTATATCCTCATCATTGATATCCTTCTTTTTGTCGGCCAGCAGCAGAAAGCGGTGATAAATATCATCAATCTCCTCCTTGCCGAACTTGAATCCCAGCAGTTCAAGCCTGTGGTTAAGTGCTGCCCTGCCGCTGCGTGCGGTAAGAATAATAGATGATTCTTTTATTCCAACTTCAACAGGATCAATTATTTCATAGTTTTCACGGTTCTTCAGAACACCATCCTGGTGTATTCCTGATGAGTGTGAGAAAGCATTTCTTCCAACAATTGCCTTATTGGCCTGAACAGGCATGCTCATAAGTGTTGAAACCAGCCTGCTGGTGCTGAAGATAAGCTTGGAGTTAATATCTGTTCTCAGGTTAAGATTGTGATGACTTTTAATAATCATGGCTATCTCCTCCAGTGAGGTATTACCGGCTCTTTCTCCTATTCCATTAATTGTAACCTCTACCTGTCTGGCACCATTAAGAACACCCATCATTGTGTTGGCAGTTGCCATTCCAAGATCATTATGGCAATGAGTTGAGATGACAGCTTTATGAATATTGGATACATTTTCCTTAAGGTATCTGATTTTTGCTCCATATTCTTCCGGAAGGCAATAACCGGTTGTGTCAGGAATATTTACTACTGTCGCTCCGGCATTAATTACCGCTTCAATAACCCTCGCAAGGTATTCGTTCTCGCTTCTGCCGGCATCCTCAGCATAAAACTCAACATCCTCAACGAATTTTTTGGCATATTTTACAGCATCTGCTGCTCTTTTAATTATCTCCTCAGGGGTGGTTTTTATCTTGTATTTGATATGAAAATCAGATACCCCTATCCCTGTATGAATCCTTTTCCTTTTGGCATACTGAAGAGCATCAGCAGCCACTTCAATATCTTTCTTTACAGCCCTGGTCAGAGCACAGATCACCGGGTTAGAGACAGCTTTTGAAATCTCGATTACCGAATTGAAATCTCCGGGACTTGAAATAGGGAAACCTGCTTCAATAACATCTACTCCCAGAGCTTCGAGGGCCTGGGCAACTTCGATCTTTTCAATTGTGTTCAGCTGGCATCCTGGTACCTGTTCTCCATCCCTGAGGGTGGTATCGAAAATAATAACCTTATCATCCATTTTTATCTGTTATTTATAATAAATTTATTTAATGGGTCTGAGTTTCCTCACTGCTGCTCCTGCTCTCCACATTTCAGAATTGCCAAGTTCTTTCAGTTCGGCATCAAGGGTTTCCTTATAATTTGTAGCACTTGTTGAGTTGAGAACTCTTACGCACTCTTCTCCTGATTTAACTTTATTATAAAGATCGGTGAATACAGGAAGAGTAGCTTCCTTGAATTTTGGTCGCCAGTCGAGTGCTCCGCGTTGTGCTGTTGCACTGCAGTTTGCATACATCCAGTCCATTCCTTTTTCATCGACAAGACGTATAAGGCTTTGCGTCAGTTCCTCTACGGTCTCATTGAATGCTTCCGAAGGGCTGTGTCCATTCTGACGAAGAACCTGATACTGGGCATCCATAATACCTGCCAGAGCTCCCATCAGTACTCCGCGTTCACCTGTAAGGTCGCTGAATACTTCCTGTTCAAAGGTGGTAGGGAAGAGGTAACCTGAACCTATTGCAATACCCAGAGCAATTGTACGCTCTTCAGCATGACCGGTAAAATCCTGGAATACTGAATAACTTGAGTTAATTCCAGCACCTGCCAGGAAATTCCTGCGAACACTTGTTCCTGATCCTTTGGGAGCACATAGGATAACATCAACATCAGCCGGAGGAATAACACCTGTATGTTCCTTATAGGTTATTGAAAACCCATGTGAAAAATATAGCGCATCTCCTTTATTAAGACATGGTTTAAGTTTTGGCCATAGTATTCTTTGAGCAGCATCCGATACAAGATATTGTATTATAGTCCCTTTTTTTGCAGCTTCCTCAACAGGAAAAAGTGTTTCTCCCGGTACAAAACCATCAGCGACGGCTTTATCCCAGTCAGCTTTAAATTCAGGAGCCTGTCCGATAATTACATTTATTCCGTTATCTTTCATGTTCATTGCCTGTGCAGGTCCCTGAACACCATAACCGATTACAGCTACAATTTCATTTTTCAAAACTTCGCGGGCTTTTGAAAGAGGAAACTCTTCTCTTGTTACTACATTTTCTGTTACTCCGCCAAAATCAATTTTTGCCATGATCTTAAAAATTAATATATTTGATTAATACTTGTTTATTATTAGTTAATTAAATCTGCTGTTTCGGGCTTATACCGGTTAGCTTCATCCATGTCTTTAAGATATGCATTCAATTCTTTTACCTGTCTTGTAAGTGCAACTCTTCCCGATCGTGCAAATTGCAAGAACCCCATAAGGTTCAAGCTGCTCAAGTAATTCAGTAATCTCAGTTATATGACCCGTTTTTTCAAGAACGATATATTCAGGAGAAACCTCCAAGAATACGTGCATGATGAGTGCGCACTACATGATCAATTATATTACCTGACATTAAACCTTTAGTTGTAACCTTATAAAGGGCAATTTCCTGGTATATGATATGCTCAGATGTGTGAACAAACACCTTCAGCACATCAACAAGCTTTTTCCATTTGCCTTGCTACTTTCTGAATCATCTCATTAGTTGTTTTAACTACAATGGTCAGAAGCTGAACTCCTTTAACTGCGGATTCAGAAGCAGTAATACTGTCGATATTTATTTGCCTTCGTGTTAAAATTATTGTTATCTGATTTAAGATCCCTATATGATCCTCTGTGAAAATCGATATTGTAAATTCCTGTTTCATAGCTTTTTATTTTCTTTTTATTCTTGTTTTCTCTGTGTTCCTATTGCTGTCCCGCTTGCTATCGGGCCTCTGTGCTCAGTTCTGTGTTCCTCTGTGTACACAAATATTCAATTAGGTTTAAGAATTCAGAAAAGGATTATTAGTCTTACTAATATGTCAATCTTACTTCGGAAACAGATGATCCCGGTTCAATCATAGGAAATACATTTCCTTCTTTTTCAACTTTAATATCAAGGAGATATGGGCCAACAGTTGTTATCATCTCTTCAAGTGAGTCTTTCAGTTCTTCTCTTGTGTATACTTTTTTAGCCGGAATGTTATATGCAGCGGCTATTGCTACAAAATCAGGATTGATAAGTTCTGTGGAAGCATATCTTTTATCATAGAACATATCCTGCCACTGACGTACCATTCCAAGGTAGTTATTATTAAGTATTATGATCTTTAATCCTACATGGTATTGTAGGATAGTCCCGAGTTCCTGTATAGTCATCTGAAAGCCACCATCGCCAAGGAATGTGATAACCTGTGTGTCAGGACATCCTATTTTTGCTCCGATGCCGGCAGGAAGTCCAAATCCCATTGTTCCCATGCCACCTGAAGTTACGAAGCTGTTTGGATTATGAAATTTATAGTACCGGGCTGCATACATCTGGTTCTGACCAACATCAGTAACTATAATTGCCTGACCCTTTGTTAGTTCCGAAACCAGGTTTACAACTTCCCCCATTCTTATGTCACCTGTTTCCGGTTTTGTTTCAGGTTTTACAACTTTTTCAAATTCAGTCTTGTCGCAAATTCTGAATTCTCTTATCCATTTTTCAAATGAATTCTCCTTAACCAGACTGGTAAGGCTCTTAAGCACATCTTTTGCATCATTGTTTATCTCTACATCGACAATAACATTCTTGTTTATCTCTGCTTCATCGATTTCGATATGGATAATTGCAGCTTTCTTAGCATATTTTTTAAGGTTCCCTGTAACACGGTCATCAAAACGCATTCCAACAGCAATAATAAGGTCAGCCTCATTTGTTAAAAGGTTTGGTCCATAATTGCCATGCATTCCAAGCATACCTGTAAACAGCCTGTGATCGGAAGGAAAAGAGGAAAGTCCGAGAAGTGTCAAAGCAACAGGAATACCTGTTTTTTCAGCAAATTCCTTCAGTTCTTTTTCTGCTTTTGAAATAAGAACACCATGCCCTGCCAGTATCAAAGGTCTTTCAGCATGGTTTATCATTATTGCCGCTGATTCAATTGCTTTGGTATGCAGAGGGATATGAGGATTATAGCTTCTTATGTAATCACATTTTTTATATTTAAAATCAAGTTTTTCCAGCTGAGCATCTTTTGTTATATCAACCAGAACAGGACCCGGTCTGCCTGTTTTTGCTATATAAAAGGCTTTTGCCAGTATTTCAGGAATATCCTGTGCTTTCTTCACCTGGCAGTTCCATTTTGTCACAGGCATTGAAACACCTATAATATCTGTTTCCTGAAAAGCATCTGTACCAATAAGGACTGAGACAACCTGAGCAGTGATGAAAACCACGGGTACTGAATCGAGATAAGCATTTGCAATTCCAGTGACAAGATTGGTAGCACCCGGACCTGATGTTGCAAAACATATTCCCGGTTTGCCGGTGACCATCGCGTAAGCCTGTGCTGCATGAGCTGCTCCCTGTTCGTGTCGGGTAAGAATATGGGTTAACCTGTCTTCATAATCCATAAGTTTATCATAAACAGGCATTATTGCACCCCCGGGATAGCCAAAAATTGTATCAACACCCTCTTCCAACAGGCTGTTGAGTATTGCTTCCGCACCTGTAATGTGCTCGTGACCATTAATTTTTACGATCTCCTGTTCTTTATTGTTTTCGGTCTTCATGCGAATATTTGTATTTATTTCTTTTCTTATTAGTGTATTATGCTCCATTTTTTATTCTTTTCGCAGTTATCAGTTTTGATTCTGTCAGTATTTTTCCTGTCAATGCTTATGGGCAAATGTTCGCTGGTTAAGTTCCTGATAATGTTTTGTGATATTTCATATAAGTCGTACAGCCCCCAGATCTGCTGAGCTTACATTAAAAGCATAAGCTTTCAGGGCAGATGATATTTCGCGTTTTCTTGATGAAGGTTTAAATGATTTTTCCCCTTTTGCTTTTTCAGCTTTATCCCTTTCGTCAAGTTCATGTTCGGATAACAACACATTTATTTTTCTGCCGGGGATATCAATTTCTATGAGATCTCCATTTCGTAACAGTCCTATTTCTCCACCGGAAGCTGCTTCAGGTGAAACATGACCGATCGATAAACCAGATGTTCCGCCGGAGAACCTTCCGTCGGTTATTAAAGCACATTTTTTATCGAGGCCCATAGATTTCAGATAGGAGGTAGGGTAGAGCATTTCCTGCATGCCCGGTCCTCCCTTGGGACCTTCGTATCTGATCACAACAACATCGCCCTCTTTTACAATTCCGTTAAGAATACCATCTGCAGCTTCGTCCTGCGATTCAAAGATCACGGGCCTTACCTTTGAATAAGTAAAGCGATGGTTCAATTCCTGCGGTTTTGACAATACACCCTTTTCGTGCAATATTGCCGTATAGCACTGCAAGTCCTCCTTCTTTACTATATGGGTTTTCTGTTGACCTGATACAGCCTTTTTCCCTGTCTGTATCCAAATCTTTATATAATGTAGTGTTAGTCCCCATCTCAATGCTTCTGACCATAGCAGGTGCACTCCTGAAAATGTCAAGAGCCTCAGGTTTGGTTGTACCGCTTAGTATATCCCAGTCTGCGATTGCTTCATGCAAGGTACTATAATCAATTCTGTTTAATGAGCTGTTAATCAGATTGCTCCGTTCCAGTTCTCCCATTATTGAGAGAATTCCTCCAGCCCTGTTAACATCCTGAATATGGAAATGAGAGCTTGGGGCTACCTTACATATATTAGGGATCTTTCTGGAAAGTTCATCAATATCTTTCATTGTAAAATCCACGCCTGCTTCATTAGCAATTGCAAGCAGATGAAGAACAGTATTTGTAGAGCCCCCCATTGCAATATCGAGCGACATCGCATTGATAAAGGCCTGCTTCGATGCTATTGAACGCGGAAGTACTGAATCATCTCCTTCATTATAGTATCTGTTTGCAAGATTTACAATCAGCTCCGCTGCATTTTCAAAAAGTTTTAGTCTGTTCCGGTGCGTTGCAAGAACGGTACCGTTTCCGGGTAAGGAGAGACCCAGAGCCTCAGTAAGGCAATTCATTGAGTTGGCGGTAAACATACCTGAACATGATCCGCAGGTAGGACATGCTGAATTTTCAAGATCAGAAAGTTCGCTGTCACTGACTGAACTGTCAGCCCCTGCAACCATAACATCGACAAGATCAAGAGATTTATTATTCAGTAAACCAGCTTCCATCGGACCTCCTGAAACAAAAACAACAGGTATGTTTATTCTCATTGCTGCCATTAACATCCCCGGAGTTATCTTGTCACAATTACTGATACATATCATGGCATCAGCCCGGTGAGCGTTGACAACATACTCAACACTGTCAGCAATGAGTTCCCTGGATGGCAGAGAATACAACATTCCATCATGCCCCATGGCTATTCCATCGTCAATGGCTATGGTATTGAATTCTGCAGCAAAAAGACCGTGTTTTTCTATCTCTTTTTTAACTCTCTGTCCTACTTCATGAAGATGCACATGGCCCGGAACAAACTGAGAAAATGAGTTTACAATAGCAATAACCGGTTTCCCGAACTGTTCCTGTTTCATGCCGTTTGCACGCCATAAGCTTCTGGCTCCGGCCATATTCCTTCCTGTCGTTGTTCTTGAACTTCTGAGCTGGTTCTTCATAAATCAAATGTTCATTTAAAAAAAGAAGCTCTCCGGTCCCCCGGAAAGCTTCTGTATGTTTATAGTAATACATATTATTCCCGGTTCATGCTCGCTTGGCAATAATAAGAAGGAGGACAATAATATGGATTAAAGATATTCTCAATTTTTTGTATTAAAATGATGGGCAAATGTACTTATATTTTTAATAAATCAAATCAAATGTGCTTTTTATTATCATTTCAATTAAGTAAAAATTATGCATTTTCCGACTGTTATGTAACTTTTATTCTTGAAAATTAATAAGTTAACGTGATTAACCTGTATTTATATTTTATTTAATATTTTTTATTCAAATTATAATTCAGATTAAAATAAACACGGCTTTTCAATAAGAAACAGCTATTTTTATTAAAGAAATTCTAATTCTTAAAGAACTCTTTACAAATACCTTTCATCAATTAAATATGTCCCGGGCAGACAATAATCTGTTTACATGGTTCTTGATCTCTGTTCCGGAGCTTTGTATGGTTTATCTATCCGGTTTGTTGTAAGGATCTCCAGTCTGCCTTTCTGGCGGATATCCTCAGATGAGCTTCCTACCATTATATTGAACCAGCCTGGTTCTACAATCCACTTCATATTTCTATCGAGCATTTGAAGCTCTTCAGGAGATATTACAAAGTGAACTGTTTTAGTTTCACCCGGAGCAAGAGAAATACGTTCAAACCCCCTGAGTTCTTTTTCGAACCTGATCACTGAACTTACTTCATCATTTATATATAATTGAACGACCTCATCACCAGCCATCTGACCGGTATTTTTCACATCTATTTTTACATCAACTAACCCGGCTGCAAGTTGTTTTTCAGGGGTGATTTTCAGATTTGAATACTCAAAGGTCGTATAGCTGAGGCCATATCCAAAAGGATAAATAACTCCATTAACTGTTGTTTTTTCAGTCGGCTTGTGCGCTAGGCTTTGATGGAAAACACATTGGTAACTGGCCGACAGATTTTGGGAATGTTACTGTCAGTTTTCCTCCCGGATTATAATCACCAAAAACAATATCCGCAACAGCTTCACTTCCATATTTTCCCGGTATCCACGCTTCCAGTATTGCATTGCAGTATTTGTTTGCCCAGTTTATTGTTATAGCTCTTCCATTCATTAATACAAGGATTATGGGTTTACCTGTTTCGTGTATCTTTGTCATAAGAAGTTGTTGATATCCCGAGAGGTTCAGATCAGTTCTGGATTTTGATTCTCCTACTACATTGTCATCTTCACCCATAACCAACACCACAACATCCGCACTCTTTGCCATATTCACAGCTTCATTTATGCCTGCAGCCTCTTTAGGATCTATATCAAAAGGCAGAATTTCACTCTCAGGCCAGTGAGAATCAGTTGTTCCGCATCCTTTTGCATAAGTTATATTAATATCATTGCCAAGTTTTGCTTTAAAAGCTTCAACCATGGATCTGTAATTTATTTTTTTCGGACCATATCTTGAAAGTGAGAATTGTTTGTTATCTGCATCCGGACCGGCTATCAGTATATTTTTTACAGATTCTTTCTTTAAAGGCAGAAAATTGTCCTGGTTTTTAAGGAGAATTATCGATTCATAAGAGGCTTGTTTTGCGACTTTATCGTACTGGGGATCGGAATATATTCTATCAGATTCCTCAGGATTTTCATTATACGGTTTATCGAAGAGACCAAGCCAGAATTTCGTCCATAACACATCTCTCACTCTGCTGTCAAGCAATTCCATTGATACAGAACCCTCGTTTACCAATTCACGCAAGGGAAGAAGATAGCTCTCGGGTGTCCTGAACGTTGTCCTTACATTCAGTCCTGCTTCAAGTGCCTGTTTCACAGCATCCTTGTAATCAGGTGCTACATGATGTTTGCTCCATAAAAACTCCAGAGCTTCACTATCAGAGACAACATATCCTTTAAATCCATAGGTCTCTCTCAGTAGTGTAATAAGAAACTGTGAAGAACCACTTACGGGTATCCCGTCATAATCATTATAGGAGCTCATTGTTCCATGTGCATGACCCTTGCTGAATGCCACCCTGAATGGTTCGAGGAGCAGAGTATGCATTTCGCGGGGACTAATTTGCGGATCGGTACGCACACTGCCGTCACGTCCTCCTATCGGAATACTGTAAGCTGCAAAATGTTTTGTGGTGGAAACAACGTTATGATTTTTCTGGATTGCGAGGGCTTGTTGCAATCCAAGCTGAGAAACGAGATATGGATCTTCACCGTAGCAGTCCATTACTCTTCCCCATCTTGGGTCGCGGGCCACATCAAGAACTGGTGAATAAACGTTTGTGAATCCGGCAGCTTTTGTCTGGATGGAAGTGATAGATCCAATGCTTGAAACAAGATCCCTGTCCCAGGTGGAACCTAAACCTATTTCTGCCGGAAAGAGAGTAGCACCCGGAAAACAGGCGCCATATATTCCCTCATTGCTGAAGTCAACCGGAATCCCAAGCCTCGTCTCCTCAATAAACCATCTCTGTACTTCATTTATGGTTTTTACATGAAGGCTGGGAGGCCACGAAAGAGTAGGGGATCTGACACCATTGCAGTGTTCGTCTATATTTGCAATGCCATCTTTCCATACCTTTGTTTTCCACTCGGGGGTTGGAAGTGAATCCTTTAAGACATTCGGATATCCATAAAGTGTCACCAGCTGGCAGGTTTTTTCATCCACTGTCATCTGACTCAGAAGATCGTTTATCCTCAGATCTATGTCGAGTGATGGGTTTTCATAAGGATCCATTTTGCCGTTTTTGTTAAAGTCGATCCATCCTTTCTTATACATCTCCTTTTTCCCATAAGGAGAATATCTGGTTTTACTCTGTGCCAGAGCAAATGGCGTTATTATCAGCCAAAATACTGACAGAATGAGGATTGTGCGGGTAAATGTTTTCATGTTATTATAATTTTAGAAAAATAGCTTTCTGTCATTGAATATAAGGACCATTAGGGTTTTCAGGATCAGGCCACCAATAGTCGCCTTCAGAATAGAAATCGTGTATTCCGCCTGCACTACGGGTGCATACAAAACTTGTTATTGTAACAGGCTTTTCATAAAGCGCTCTGTCTGCTCTTGAAATAACCTCGTTCCTTAATATCTTTATTGCCTGTATTTCGAAACCCTGATCCGTTATGTTTCCGCCGATCTTTCCCTGGTACATGAATGATAATCCGGCCAGTAGAACAAAAATCTGAAACTTTTTCGCCATCCTGAATATTTAAGCAGTTTAAAATCTGGCAGCATCAATCTTATCAATATTCCTGTCGGCTAAGTTTAAAGAACGGAATAAATTAAGATTACTTACATTTTTAAGTGAAAGAGAAGAAACTCCATCTGCTTTCTGTGCCTTCACAAACATAAAATCAATATTTTTTACATCATCAAGGAAAAATGCAGGACGCAGATCGTTCTCCATAAAACTTACTTCTACGTTGTCAAGCTGAATTCCATCTACATGCCTGATGAAGAAACCATATGACGGTAATACTCCAAATCTGGAAGGCTCGGGATATTCTTTTTCAAAACCAGGCACTTCCCTGGCTGCCTGTTCAGTGGTTCCACCTCCTTTATAATAAATTCTGATATTTGATAATCTGATATCTTTGATATCGTGCCCCTCATCACCGCTAATAATTGACCCGTTGCCCGGATCAGCGTTATAGACTACAATATTTGATATTATTACTCTGCGCAGTTCGCCTACGGGTACATCTGAGGGCCCTCGCATACGTTCTCCAAGACGCAGAAAGAGTGGGGCGTTGAAAATATCACGCATTGTTATGTTAGTTATAGTAACATTTTCAAGCATTGCCCCGTCAACCGATTCAAGCGCCAGTCCCCGGCAGTAGTCAAAAACACAGTTGGAAATAGTAATATTCCTGAATCCTCCGTTTGACTCAGTGCCAAATTTTATCCTGCCTATAGGTCCTCCATTTGCAGTCATCTTCTCATCCTTTTTATATGTGCCATCAAGAAGGGATCCTTCAGTATACCCCGATACCTGGCAATTGGTTATAGTGACATTATCCGTAGCACGGGCTACCCCAAGTCCAAAGCTGCTTTTGAGACATATTCCATCATCCTGAGGTGAGTTAACAAAACAGTTTGATACCTTCACGTTAACACAGCAATCAATATCCATACCATCGCGGTTGGTATCAATTTTAAGGTTGTCAATCGTGAAATTGTCGACTCCTGTGGCCAATATGCCAAACCATCCTCCGTGAAGAATTGAGAAATCACGGAGTATAACATTGCGGCACCATTTAAGGCTTATGGATTTATCACCTGTGCCTGGAATATTGCTGGTACTCCGGGCAAGACCTTTTCCCCATATCATACCCGGACCAAGTATTGAAATATTTTGAAGGTTTTCGCCCCAGATCAGGGCATTGTGCCAGTGGCTGTGTCCAAAGTCCTGGTATTTCAGAGAGTCACCCCAGATATTGGGTTCGGGCTCATCGTATTTATAACCCTCTGATGTTGATGCAGCCATTATAGTTGCACCCTGTTCAATATAGAGCGAAATGTTGCTCTTTAGTCTTATAGAAACGGAGAGATATGTCCCTGCCGGAAAATAAATCATACCTCCGCCTTTTAGAGCGGCTGCATCAATAGCTTTATTGATAGCAGGAGAATCAAGTGTTTTTCCGTCACCCCTGGCGCCATAATCCATAACATTATAAACTGATGCTACTGCTTTGATCTCCGGAACGGTTCTTTTATTTTTGTCCTGGCCGTCAGCCAGTTTGGACGTAATAATAAGGATAACCGCCCCGATAAAAATGGCTTTTTTCAATAGTCTGATAGTTAAGTTCATAGAGCATATAAGATTATATTAAATACTAGTTACCTCATCATTTTAAAGATACGACACAACTATATGCAAATTTAATGATTTAATGATTAATTCATTAATTTATAATATGCTCACGATCTTTGGCGGAAAGGGTAAATTTTACTCAATAATTGAAATGAGTTACATATTATTGCCATAAATACCAACAAATCAGCAGTGCGGACATTATTTGTTTTGATGTATTTATGTATTTGACTGTTTCAGCAGCATTAGATGTATGGGTGATATAGAACGTTCAGGAAAATTTGTAATTCAGTTTTATGGGTCATTCTCAAATATTTATTATCTTGGACATAATAATTTAATCTTCATAACACGCTGAATATGAAAATTATCACCATTCTGTTTTGGACAATGCTTTTCTCTGGCTTTTCATATGGACAGAAGAAACCTGTTGAAAATGAGAAAAGTCGCAGAATTGAAAAGATAATTAATTCCCAATGGACATTCAATTATTTTCCTTCCGGATCAGCAGATAATGGTTATGAATCTCCAGGATTCAATGATTCATCATGGCCAGCCGTAAGCCTGCCTCATACCTGGAATACATATGAGACTACCGGCGATCTCTTTAATTCTGATGAAACAGAATCAGACAATAATGTTAGGTACTGGAACATAGGCTGGGGATGGTACCGTAAACATTTTACAATACCATCTGAGTATTCCGGGATGAGTGTTTTTGTAGAATTCAGCGGAGTGCAGCAATATTGTAAGGTATGGCTTAATGGTAAGTACCTGGGTGAACATGAAGGAGGATATGGTTCTTTTGATTTTGATCTTACACGTAATATTAAGTCTGAAGGAGACAACTTATTAGTGGTTGCAGTAAGGAATAATGATAATACTGACCTGCAGGAAACATTATCACTGAATAATAATTTTAATCAGTACGGTGGAATTTTTCGCGATGTAACACTGGTACTTAAGGATAAGCTTTACATTCCAATGCAAGGCGCATCAGGGCACGAAGGCGGGGTTGTTGTTACTATACCTCAGTTATCTGAGAAGGAAGGCGTTGTACGCGTCAGAACCTGGGTTAAAAATGATTATTCTCAAAAAAAAGAGTGTACTCTCAGGACTTCATTGATTTCAAAGGATAATAAAATTGTTCAGGTTATTAAAACAGATGCCGGTATAATGCCTGGTCAGATATATATGTTCGATCAGACATTTAAGCCTGTGAAAAATCCTGATCTGTGGTCAATTGAGAACCCAGTCTTATACAACATATATTCTGAGGTTGTAAGCGGGAATATCGTCACTGATAGTTACTCAGTGCAAACTGGTTTTCGCCGGATAAAGACAGATCAAAAAGATAACTCTGTGATTGTGAATGGTAAAAAAATTGTTCCTCAGCTTGTTGATTTCTATCCGGAATATCCAATTCTGGGAAGTGCAATACCCGAATGGATTAGAAAGAATGATTTCACAGACCTGGTTAAGAAGATGAACCAAAGGTTTATACGGACAGGATCTTTTCCTGTCTGATAAACACATACTTGATCTGGCTGATGAACTGGGTGCCGCAATTTATGAAGATACTGCCTGAAAATATTAATAATATTCCTGAGCCATTAGTGGAACAACAGGTAAAAGAGATTGTCCGGAGCGACCGGAATCATCCTTCAGTTTTTTTCTGGAGTATTTCAAATGGAGCCTGATAAAGGGATAATATCAAAAACCATACGGGCTGAAGATACAACGAGGATAATCATTACCACATTATCTGGCAAAAATGATGCAGGTACTAATTCTGTCCTTTTACCTGCTTCGTCCGTAAGTAATTCTTCTGTGCCTGCTAAAATAAATCTTACGGGCTCCCATACCAGTATAACTGCCGACCGGGGGGCAATTGTATTATTAACAGCAGATATTGTCGATTTAAAGGGAAATCATGTAAATACAAACAATCCGGTATTAAAATGGACAGTGACTGGTCCGGCTACACTTATAGGACCATCAGTTTATGTTTCAGCAGATACTGATGAACCAGGAATGAGTATGGAGACCTATAAGAACCTTCCTGTGGTTAATTTCATCAGATCAACAGGTGAACCAGGATTAATAAGGGTCAGGGTCTATGCTGCCGGACTGGCATCAGCTATGGTTGAAATACGGGCAGCTGAGGCTCAGGCAGGGATTTCCGGTATTATTGAGCCAGGTTTAAAGAATGAAGGTCGTAAACCGGTAGCACGACCGGTACTTAATAGAAACAGCCTGGAAGATCCTCCCAATGAGATTAAAATGATCTCTCAGGAGTTAAAATTTAATCCTGCAACGAGGTCCGGGTTAGTTTTAAAGATTAAGGAGTATATCCTGAACAACAATCCCGGCATTGATACGCTCACTATTGAATTTAAAACACTTATGGATGTTTTGTCCATGCAGATGAATAATAATGGAGGTTATATCTCTGCTGAAGACTATAATTTCAATGCTGAACACTATAATAACTGCAAATTAATATACAGCTATATAAGTAGCACCAAATTGCCGTCTCAGTTCAAGGAGGGACTGAACAGGCATTATTCTGAAATCATTATCAGGAAGGGAAGTGAAAGAAATGCAGGGGAAGAGATGAACTGGCTAAACTGGATACCTTCGGGTGGTACAGTCGTAATGTGCAATAAGGGAATTAATGGTACAGATATTAAAGGAGTTATCCTTACAGATAAGGATGATCTTGCGGATCTTATAGCTATTGTATACCCCCAGTTTGCAAATTTCAGTAAGGAGGCAAAAGAGAGGGCATTGATATTTACAGGTAAAATAAATCCTTTTGTACATCCTGAACCAGGTACTGCTTCGGGTAAAAATGGTGATTCCATCTTGTCTTATAAGGCAGAACATGGTAAGACAATTCTGATACCATTATTAAAATTTATATCTGAGTAGCCGGAAAAAAGAACACTTCCTGTCTGCTTTCCGTATTATGCATCTGAGTTGAAAATATGCAAGTTATATTTGCATTTTATTAAATAAAACCCTTACTTAAACTGGTTTTTAAAACCAAATCAATACTTTTGTCCTTAGAATCTACCTAATTAAATAATTAAACAAAAAATCAAAAAACTGACCAAAATGAAAAAAAGAAGTATTATCACTATTATTCTTTTAGTTGCTGTTTCAGGATTTGTCTTAACGACATTCTATTCATGTAAGCCGGCTAAGAAAAACATTGGATTACAATTGTATTCTATTCGGGACTCAATTACGAGAGATCTTTCCGGATCTATTGCCAAAGTGGCTGAGATGGGTTATACTTTTGTTGAACCTGCCGGATACCGTGACAGGAAATTCTATGGGTTGGTCCCGGTTGATTTCAGAAGGCTTTGTGAGGCTGATGGATTGCCAGTAATAAGTTCACATACAGGTCAGTCTCTTCCTGACTCTGCAAACTGGGACAAGGTAATGTCATGGTGGGACGATTGTATTACTGACCATGCTGACGTTGGCGCTAAATATATTATTCAGCCTTCTATGGGACGGGAAGCATACCGAAGTCTTGATACATTGAAACTTTATTGCGATTACTTTAATAAGATTGGTGAAAAATGTGCTGCAAAAGGCATGAAATTCGGTTACCATAATCACGATAAAGAATTTTCCACTCAACTCGACGGACAGACTATTTATGATTTTATGCTTCAAAACACTGATCCCGCTAATGTAGTTTTTGAAATTGACCTTTACTGGGCTGTTGAAGGCGGAGCGAATCCTGTGGATTATTTTAAAAAATATCCGGGCCGTTTTGAACTATGGCACATTAAAGATGAGAAAGTTATAGGTGAAAGTGGTAAAATGGACTACCAGTCTTACTGGGCAAATGCAGCAATATCAGGTATGAAATATGGCATTGTGGAAGTTGAAAGATATGATACTGATGAATTCACTGACTGCAAGAAAAGTCTTGATTTCCTTGAAGCTGCTCCTTATGTAGTTATGCCTGAGAATTGAGTTATATCTTAATCCGGTAATTTTTTAAAAAGGCTGTTTCAAAAGTTGTTTTTCTTGTCCTTTGTCCCTTGGGTTCTATAATATAGCTGAAAATTAGAGTGCCCAATTCAGTGGATTCAGGAGCTTTTTAAGAGATGAAGCTTTTGAGACAGCCTGTTTTTTCTAAATTTATAACTTACCAAACGGATTATCGAATGAAATTCAGGGTCGTATTATTCATTAGTGCTTTAGTAATATTTTCCGGATGTAAAGGAAAATACTTTACGGAGCAGGATTTTTTTTCAGTACCGAAGATTGATTCACATGTTCATATAAACAGCGAAAAAGGATACTTTGAAGACCAGGCTTTAAAGGATAATTTCAGACTGTTAACAATAGATGTTGATCACTCCGATTCTGCTGCAGTGGAGGAACAGCTCAGATTTGCACTCCTGTCGCAAAAGAGATATCCGGGTACCGTTTTTTATGCTGCAACTTTCTTTTTCGATACCACTGGATGGAGGAGCGAAAAATGGAGTAAGAAGGTGATCTCCCATATTTCGGAAGATATCTCCGGAGGTGCCGTTTCTGTAAAGTTATGGAAGAATATCGGGATGACTGTAACCGACAGGAATGGCAGGTTTATTATGGCTGATGATCCCGGACTGAAACCGGTTATAGATTATATTATAAGTAAAAATCTTCCGGTAACCGGACACCTTGGTGAGCCGCGTAACTGCTGGCTGCCTCTCAGTGAAATGACAGTAAGCAGCGACAGCAGCTATTTCGCAGAGAATCCGCAGTATCATATGTACCTTCATCCTGAATATCCGTCATACAACGATCAGATTAATGCCCGCGATAATCTTCTTGAAATTCATCCCGATCTTAAATTCATAGGATGTCATCTTGGTAGCCTGGAATGGAACGTGGATGAGCTGGCAAAAAGACTTGACAGATATCCGAATATGGCGGTTGATCTTGCTGCCAGAATATGTCATCTGCAATATCAGTCTTCAAAGGACCGCGACAGAATACGTGATTTTTGCATAAAATACCAGGACAGGCTTTTATATGGGACGGATCTGTCGGATAATGGAACCAACGATAGGGCAGGATTTTCCGGGTGGGTTCACACCACATGGACGGATGACTGGAAGTATTTCGCGACTGATAAGGTAATGACTTCGGATAAATTTCGTGGGAAATTTACAGGACTGAAACTACCTAAAGAGGTTGTAAGAAAAATTTACATTGAAAATGCTGTAAAATGGTATAGCATTAATTTGAAATAAATTAGCTGCAACATCTTTTCGTATTCATGATTAGTTGAAAATCATGTTTACAACTCTGAATTAATATCATATCTTCCAGAAAACAGACTTGTTCAGTTATTTCTATTATGTGCTGATCAGGAATTGTCTTGTTCAGGATTACGGTGAGGGCTATGTTTGCCATATGTCATGAACCCTTTTCACTGTTCAATGTCATCCACCCTTGAGCCTCTTAATCTCATTAAAGTGGTCCATTGACATTTTTTCACGTGCCTCACGTGTTGTCTTGCGATAGGTTTCAAACTCCCCCTTTAACTCTTTTAATTCTTTGTTTGTTTCACTGGTCACATAAAGGTTTCTTTTAAAAACCAGAAAACCAAGGGCTAGCAGAGCAAGGAGTATCAATACAAATGTCCACATGATGCTATTGTAGGTCGATTTGTTAATCTCAATTCCAAGAACTGTAATACTGTCTTTTGTACGGGTCATCTCTGCAAGTGATGATTTCGTTCGTGAAAGAGTGCTTTTAAGAGTATCAATTGTACTGTTCAGTGTTAAAACATTTTTGTTAAGTTCAGATATTCTGCTGCTGTTTAATAAGAGAGTATCTGTAACATTTTCTTTTAATTTCTGAAACATATCTTCCCTTATGGCCCTGTAATTTTCATAAATCCTGGTTTTGTCTTCAAGATACTTAAGCTGATCTTTCATGGATCCGGTAGTTAGAGCCTCAGGCAATGATGTTTGTCCGAAACCCTTAATAGTGAGCGACAATACCATGATAATGAGTAAAGTCCTGATTAACGAATAGTTTATTTCTTTCATAGTCTTAGGTTATATTACAACAGATTCTATGTTACTAACGTATGGTTTGAAATAAAATTATATGTCAAAAAGAAGTTAATTTATCATTTACTTAAGTATAAATGTGTCTTCATTTTTAAATAACCTGCATGATATATTTTGTGTAAGATAAACCATCTCTTGATTAACAGTTTTTAGCACTTCTCCCTGACAAAGTTAAGGATGATATTGTAAATAAACGCGATAACCGGACTTTTGTTCTTTCACAGCTTAATAAGTTTCAGGTGTGCATATGAAAAATCTTTATTTAACTTTACCTCAGAAATCACTTTCCAGGCAGTAAGCTGATAATGATCTTTGCTTTGAAACCTGAATCAGAAAAATTAACTTTAACCTGCTTAATTAATTTAATACACATTTTTATGGGAACAAATAGTAATCGGCGTAATTTTATAAAAAGAGCTGCCTTGGGCGGAATTATGGCAGTAAGTATTCCTGAAATAGTAATGGCCTCAGGTCTTGCTTCCTCATCCAAAAAGGCTATTCTGGCAAGCAATAATATTGTTCTGTTTCAGGGGGATTCAATTACTGATTCCGGCAGAGATAAATCAGAAAATTCGGTCAATTCATTTAATAATCCCAGAGCTCTGGGATCAGGATATGCCTTGCTTGCAGGAGCGGCACTGCTTGAGAAGTATTCCCCTTTGAATCTGAAAGTATATAATAAAGGTATATCAGGTAACAAAGTCTTTCAGCTTGCTGACAGGTGGGATAAAGACTGCCTCGAAATAAAACCTGATGTATTAAGTATTCTTATAGGAGTCAATGATATATGGCATAAGCTTGACGGAAAATATGACGGTACTGTTGAGATATATAAACACGATTACATTGCTTTACTTGAAAGAACAAAGAAGGCTCTCCCAAATGTAAAACTTGTTGTATGTGAGCCTTTTGCTGTTCCTGGCGTTAAAGCTGTAGACGATAAATGGTACCCTGAATTTTACGGATATCAGAAAGCAGCCCTTGATGTGGCAAATCAATTCAATGCAATCTTCATTCCTTATCAGAAAGTTTTTGATGAGGCTCAGAAACATGCTCCTGGTTCATACTGGACAGGTGATGGAGTACACCCTTCTCTTGCAGGAGCTCAGCTTATGGCTCAGGCATGGCTGGCAGTTGTGAAATAATTTTTCAATACATCAGCTTGAACAGAAGCATATTATTATGTACAAATCAATTTTTTCAGTATTGCTGTGACTGACATTTATATATCTGTACATGGCACAAAATTCTTATTCATGGTTTACTTATCTGTATATATGAAGAGGCAGGTGTAGCACATGATTCTGGTAATCTTTGAGTGTGAAATGTTGATCAGCTATTTTTTTAAATGAAGGTCCGGGAATAAAAACATCATCCATGATGTCTGATTTGCATTAGATCAGAAACGGAGTAGTTTGCATTTGCCGGCAAAACGCAATAAATAAACTTCAAATAAGATGAAATTTAAGTTATTGGTATTTCTGCTTACTATAATATCAATTTCTGACTTGCATAGTCAGAACCGTTGGGTTATGGAACCAGACGGGAGTATATCGTGGCATGTAAAAAAAGGAGAAGCCCATTCTGATAACATCGAAATGAGTGGCAGATTCATTTCCGTAATAGCAAAGTATGGAGTTGATAAAGAAGGTAAGCTCGTTACTTCAAAGGAGCTTGTCTTTCCAATGTTAAGAACAATTCCGAACGATACTCATGCGAGCTACATATATTCATTTGGCCCTGAATCAGAGCCGTTAATAAAGGTAAATAACCGAATTCCTGATGAACAAACCGAAGCTTTTTCAATCAGGGGAATTCTTACAACAATAAGCAAGCTTAATGATGCTGTAGGTGTTACAAGGCAACTATTCCCTTCGACTGATAAGCCTCTTGTTGTGGAAAAATACACCCTCGAAAACTTATCCTCATCTGATGTTTCAATTGACATAGAAGATTTTGAAAAGAGGACTATGAGCCATAGTGAAAAGAGCGTATATGGTGTTTACGAAATATCAGCCAAATCATCAGGAAGCGGTATATATACTTTAAAACCAAAAGATAAGATGACCTTTGCCGTTCTTCTCAGTGGTCGTAAGATTTCTGATCCGGAAATAGATGTTGATATCGGCAACGAATTAATACAGAGAGAGAAGTTTGTCGATGAAATGTTTAATAATCTGACATTTAAATGTCCTGATTCTGTGATAACACGTATGTTTGATTTCGCGAAGATCAGGGCCATGGAAAGCATATTTGAAACAAAAGGCGGGCTGGTTCATAGTCCGGGTGGAGGAAGTTATTATGCAGCTATATGGGCCAACGATCAGGCTGAGTATGCAAATCCGCTTTTTGCTTATACAGGCTATTCTACAGCTGTTCAGGCAGGGATGGTTTCATGGAAATGGTTTTCGAAGTACATGAATCAGGATTATAACCCGATTCCCAGTTCCATTATTGCTGAAGGCACAGACTTTTGGAACGGAGCAGGAGATAGAGGTGATCAGGCCATGATAGCTTATGGCGCCTCAAGGTTTGCCCTGGCGCTTGGAGATAAAAAGTCAGCTGAAGAGCTATGGCCGCTTATAGAGTGGTGCATTGAATACAGCAGGAGAAAAATCAATGCTGATGGTGTAGTTTCTTCTGACAGTGATGAACTCGAGGGACGATTTCCATCAGGGAAGGCGAACCTTTGCACATCATCATTGTTATATGATGGACTGTTATCTGCCAGTTATTTGGGAAGAGATCTTAAGAAGTCCCCACGGCTTATTGCTAATTATCAAAAAATGGCAAAAGAGTTGAAAATCAATATTGAAAAATATTTCGGAGCTAATATTGACGGATTTAATACTTATCGGTATTATGAAGGTAATGATTTGCTTCGTTCATGGATATGTATTCCTCTTACAGTAGATATATTTGACAGGGCTAAAGGGACAATCGATGCTCTGTTCTCACCGAAGTTATGGACCGATCAGGGTCTTCTTACCCGGGAGGGGTCGACAACATTCTGGGACCGTTCTACACTTTACGGACTCAGGGGTGTTTTTGCGGCAGGGGCAAGGGATGAGGGTCTTAAACATCTGGCATTTTATTCCAATCATCGTTTACTTGGAGAACATGTACCCTATGCTGTTGAGGCATATCCCGAAGGTAATCAGCGTCATCTTTCTGCGGAAAGTGCTCTTTATTGTCGTGTAATAACAGAAGGTATTTTCGGATTTCGTCCTACAGGTCTGGCCTCTTTCTCACTGCGACCTCAGTTGCCGGATGGCTGGAATGAGATGTCATTAGGAAATATTGTCGCTTTCGGGAGTAAGAAAATTAATATCAAGGTTGAAAGAAAAAGTAATAAGATCAGTGTCAGAGTCTATTCTAACGGTGAGGCAATATCTGATCTTCTTATCAACAATGGAAGTAAAGCAGAAATTAAATTGTGATAGTAAAGGAAGTCGAATTAAGCAAACATCTGCGAAAAAGAGGTTTCTATAGGTAGAAATAAGCTCTTCTTCTGTTTTATGATCTCGAGTCAGGAACTGAATGTATATTTAAGAAGTAATAGGGATCATTAATTTGCTGATATTTCCTGGCAGATGTATCAGTAGATTTTATAACCAATTAAAAATCAAATAATTAGTATAATACACATTAATGTTTTATTAAATCCATTTTTATGAAAAGAGTTCTAATATCATTGGCATTATGCTTTGCATTTTTCTTAACAGGAATTGCGCAAAAAGCAAATGCTCCAAAACTGGGCAAGGATCCGGTTAAAAAGATCGTTGCATCCATGACGCTTGAAGAGAAAGCCGGACTGGTTGTTGGTACAGGCATGCGTTTCCCTGGTGCACCTCCTGCTTCCACAACTCCTAATGGTCAACAGGGACCTGTAATAGGAGAGACCCATGACCTGGTTGCCGGTGCAGCCGGAACAACACTTGGAATTGACAGACTTGGTATTACTCCAATGGTTGAGACAGATGGTCCTGCCGGAGTCAGGATTAGTCCTACCAGACCGAATGACAATAATACTTACTACTGTACCGCATTCCCCATTGGAACGTTGCTTGCTTCAACATGGGATACAGAGCTTGTAAGAAAAGTAGGTCAGGCAATGGGTAATGAAGTACTCGAGTATGGAGCAGACATTCTTCTGGGACCCGGAATGAATATTCAACGCAATCCATTGTGTGGAAGGAATTTTGAGTATTATTCTGAAGATCCTTATATCACAGGAAAAATAGCTGCTGCCATGGTTAATGGCGTTGAAACGGAGGGTGTTGGTACCTCCATTAAACATTTTGTTGCCAATAATGCCGAAACAAACAGAAATTCACTTAATGTTGTTGTTAGTGAACGTGCTCTTCGTGAGATCTATCTTGAAGGTTTCAGAATTGCCGTAGAGGAAGGACAACCATGGACTATAATGTCATCATATAACCTTGTTAACGGTATTTATACATCTGAAAATCCTGAATTGCTAACTAACATAGTTCGAAAAGACTGGGGCTTTAAGGGATTCGTCATGACTGACTGGTTTGGAGGTAAGGATCCTGTAGCTCAGATGATTGCAGGCAATGATCTTCTTATGCCTGGAAATCCCAATCAGGTCAAGGCAATTGTAGCTGCAGTTAATGATGGCAAGCTTCCTCTATCTGTTCTTGACAGAAATGTTGAGAGGATACTGAATATTATGCTTCTGAGTCCACATTTTAAAGGGTATAAATTCTCAAATAAGCCTGATCTTAAAGCTCATGCTCTTGTAACACGTCAGGCAGCAGCTGAAGGAATGGTTCTTCTGAAAAATGATAATAAGGCCTTGCCTTTTGGAAAAGATGTCAAAAACGTAGCTGTATTTGGTAATACATCATATGAAATAATTACCGGTGGTACAGGCAGTGGTGATGTGAATGAAGCATACAGTGTTTCACTGACCGAAGGCCTGAAGAATGCCGGATTTGAACCAAACGAGAATCTGCAGACTCTTTACACAAATTATATGGACCTCACAAAAGCCGGCAGGCCTAAGCGGTCAGGTTTTATGGCTATGATGGGAGGATCGAAACCTATTGAGGAGCTGGTACTGAATGATGATATAATTAAAGGTATGGCTGACGTTTCAGATGCAGCATTAATTACAATTGGAAGAAACTCCGGAGAAGGAAGGGACAGAACTGACACCAAAGGAGATTTTAATTTAAGCGACTCAGAACAACAGCTTATTAAAAACGTGACTACCGAGTTCAAAGCCAAAGGCAAAAAAGTGGTTGTGGTACTTAATATTGGTGGTGTAATAGAAACTGCCAGTTGGAGAGATTTGCCTGATGCAATACTCCTTGCATGGCAGGGAGGTCAGGAGACGGGCAATTCGGTAGCTGAAATTCTTAACGGAAAAGTAAATCCTTCAGGGAAACTTGCAGTTACCTTCCCTATGAGCTACCAGGATGTGCCATCTTCGAAAGATTTTCCGGGAGAGGTAATAGAATCGAAAACTGCTCAGCCTCAGCAGGCTAATGACAACCCAATGGGAGGACGTATGCGCAGAGAAGCAAAAGATGTCTATACTGATGGTATATATGTTGGTTACAGATATTATGAGACGTTTAAGGTTAAGACCGCATACGAATTTGGATATGGCTTGTCATACACAAATTTTTCATACAATAATATCAAACTCAGTTCATCCAGATTTTCGAAAAAGCTCACTGTTACTGTTGATATTAAAAATGAGGGGACAACCGCCGGAAAAGAAGTTGCTGAACTCTATCTGAATGCGCCGGCAAATAAACTTGATAAGCCTGTCATGGAGTTAAAAGGATTCTCTAAAACACGTCTGCTTAATCCTGGTGAATCACAGACCATGACTTTTGTTATTGACAGCAGGAATCTTGCATCGTTCGATCCTTCTATCTCTACCTGGGTAGCTGAAGCAGGACAGTACAATGTTAAGATAGGAGCATCTTCAGATGATATAAGGCAGAATGCATCCTTTACCCTTGCTAAAGAACTTAAGGTTAAGAAAGTAAGTGTATCTATGGTTCCAAAAGAAAAGATTGATGAATTGAAGCCTTCAAAGTAAAAAGGAAGAAGATAATTATTTTGTTTAACTTGTTAAGTGCAGCATAAAGCGATGAGTTAACGTCTTTACGTTGCACTTAACTTTTTAATCATGATCAGAAACTTCTTCAAAATTGTTGGCAGGAATGTCGCCAGGCATAAAGTATTTACTTTTATAAATGTTTTGGCCTTGCAGTTGGTCTGGCTGCTTCACTATTAATATTGTTATGGGTTCAGGATGAATTAAGTTATGAAAAATTTAATCTGAATGCAGGATCAATCTATCGCGTTGAGGAGGACCAGTTTTATTCCGGTGCCAGGTATCATGTAACAGTTACTCCTGTCCCGGGAGGTCCGGTATGGAAAGAAAAAATTCCGGAAATAAAAGAACAGGTCAGAGTAAATCTCTGGCTTCCCCGTGTTCTTTTCAGGTATGACGATAAGATGTTTTTTGAATCTTCACTGGCAGCTGTTGATTCAGTCTCTAATATCGGTTTTTACTTTTCCTTTAAGTTTGGGAGATCCTGTACAGCATTAAATTCACCACATTCAATCGTCCTCACGCGAAAAACTTGCTGCAAAGTATTTCGGGAAGGAAAATCCTGTTGGAAAAACACTTACTGTTAATAATAGTGCTCAATTTACTGTAACAGGAGTATTGAGAGAGATTCCGCCAAATTCAATGCTTGACTTTTAGTGCAGTTATTCCATATTCCTATCTCAAAGAGATGGGAGCTGATAGATCTGGGGAAATAATTCAATTTTCACTTTTGTACAACTTGAGAAAGGGCCAGATATTCAGGGAGTTAACAAAAAACTTACTGATGTTGTTCTTGAGAATAACCCTCAGACAACTACAAAATTACATATTTCCATTATTGGATATTCATCTTCATGGACAGTTTGGATTTAAGGAATCAAAGGTCCGGTAATTGTAGTAACTATTTTTACACTGATTGCAATTTTTGTATTGCTCATTGCATGTATAAATTTCATAAATCTTTCAACTGCAAAAGCTTCGAAGAGGCAAGGAAATTGGTATAAAAAAAGTTGCAGGAGCTGATCAGTTCTCAATGATAGTTCAGTTTATGCTTGAGTCGCTTTTAATGGTTGCTATGGCAATGATTGTGGCTTTAATTCTTGTTGGTTTATCGTTAGATATATTTAATAACTTTCAGGAAAAGCTTCAATTTCCGATCTTTTTAATACTAAGATTTATAATAAGTTTTATTGCAGTTGGATTTTTGCAGGACTGATTTCGGGTATTTATCCGGCATTTTATCTGTCTTCCTTTAAACCCGTAGCAGTTCTTAAAGGGAGAAGCGGTTCAGGCAGAGGAAATGCAGGTTAAGGCAGATTCTTGTTGTGGTGCAGTTTACACTTTCTATACTTATAGCCACATCAGCTGTCTTTATGTATTAAGCAATTGAAGTTTCTTCAGAATAAGGAACTTGGCTATAATAAGGAAAACCTTATATGTATTCCAATGCCAGAGGATATGAAGCCAAAATACATATTCATTTAAGCAAGAGCTGGAGAAAGAAACTTTAGTACAGGGAGTTACAGCGTCTATGTGGAATCCGACCATGATGGGAAGTAATTCAGGAGGAGCCAGCTGGGATGGTAAAGGATCCTGATAAACAGGTACTAATAGGCACAAATGCAATTGATTATGATTATCTGAAGACCATGAAAATGGAACTTGATATCAGGAAGAGATTTTTCAAAAGATTTCGCGTCGGATATGGCAAGAGATACAACAGGAAATTTCCTTGTAAATGAAGAGGTGGTTCAACTTAATGGGGATTGGTGATCCTGTAGGAAAGGAATTTCAGATTTATGGGACTTAATGGCACAATAGTCGGGGTATTGAAAAACTTCCATTTCAAAGGAGCTGACAGCGCAATTGAGCCAATGGCTTTTGCTTTGGCTCCGTACAATTATCTGCGGGTAGTACTGATCAGATTAACTCCGGGAAAGGTACCTGCATCGTTAAAGGCTGTTGAAAAGGCATGGAATAATATTGTACCTGAATATCCACTTGACTATACATTCATTGATCAGGATTATGACAATTATTCAGAGTCACAGATTCGTCTTGACCGGGCTGCTCAAGTACTTTACAATTCTTGCAGTTATAATAGCCTGTCTTGGCCTTTATGGATTGTCTTCATATTCTGCTGAACGACGTACCAATGAAGTTGGTATAAGGAAAGTGATGGGAGCAGGGTCTTTAAATGTTATGTACAGCCTGTCAAAGGAATTTCTGTGTTCCGGTACTTCTTTCAGTTGCAATAGCGCTGCCTCTGGGATGGGTTATAGTTAAAGAGCCTTCTGAAACAATTTGCCTACAGAATTGATTTGAATCCGTTTGTATTTGCAATAATTGCACTTGGAGCAATTTTTATTGCCATGTTAACGGTTAGTTTTCAGGCATATAAGGCAAGTGGTACCAATCCCGCTGAAGCATTGAAAGTAGAATAGTTTTCCAATACTGCAACTTACCTTTTTTTTTGCCGTCTTTTTATCGGAAGATTCAGATTATTAAATCAGAAAATTCCATGTTAAATTAAAATACTATTACTAACCTCTATTGTTAAATTGTTATGTTCACTAATCTAATTAAGCACAGCCTAAGATCTTTTAAAAGACAACGTGCATATATCATAATAAATATTCTCGGATTATCAATCGGGATAGCCTGTAGCCTTCTCATAGCTTTATTTGTTCTAAATGAAGCAGGTTACGACAGGTTTAATGTTAAAAAGGACAGGATTGTCAGATTGATCCTCAATGGTAAAATTGGAGGTCAGGAGATAAATGCTGCATTTACATCTGCGCCAATGGGACCTACAATGGCTAAAGGAATTTCCGGAGGTTGAGGATTTTCTGAGAATGAATGGAGCAGGCCCTACTGTAATTGAATATAAAACCAGAGTTTTACTGAAGAACATCTCGTTGAAGCTGACTCGTCTTTTTTAATTTTTTCTCAATACCTGTATTAAAAGGAGATCCGAACAATCTTCTTAAATGCTCCATACAGGGTTGTGATCTCCGAATCAACTGCAAAAAGAATATTTGGCGATGAAAATCCTATAGATAAGGCAATTAAGCTTGGGTCTGATTCAGTAAGATATATTGTTTCCGGTGTTATGGGAGATGTTCCGGAAAAGTCACATTTTGAGGCGAATATCATATCTTCATTTATGACCAATCCGGGATCAAATAATCCAGTATGGATGAGCAACAGCTTTGCTACATATCTGCTTCTGAAACCAAATTCCACTTATGCCACAGTTGAGAGCAAGATCCCGGAACTTCTTATGAAATATGTCGGTCCGGAAATTCAGCGATATATGGGAATATCGATAGATGAGTTTGTGAAACAGGGAAATAAGTACGGATTTTATTGTCAGAAACTCACTGATATTCATCTTGATCCGCTTATACAACAGATGTTTAAACAGCCCAGCGATCCTAAATACCTTACAATATTCGGAAGTATAGCAATTCTGATAGTTATTATAGCAGCAATAAATTTTATGAATCTGTCAACAGCCCAGGCTTCGAGAAGGGCAAAAGAGGTAGGAATAAAAAAGATAGGCGGTTCTTCACGAGGCATGCTTATAACACAATTCCTTTCAGAATCATTTATTCTTTCATTAATATCACTAATTCTGGCCCTGGTATTTATTAAAGCTTCTCTTCCTTACTTTAATAATCTTCTGGGGACCAGGCTTTCATTAAATCTGTTTTCCGAATGGTATACCATTCCGGTACTGCTGCTGTTTGCTGTCTTCGTAGGGTTTATTTCCGGAAGTTACCCTGCATTTTTCCTTTCTTCGTTCAACCCCTACGAAGTACTTAAAGGGAAGTGTAAAAACAGCATGAAAAATGGCAGACTGAGAAAGAGTTCTTGTTGTATTTCAGTTTACAGTATCAATTCTTCTTATAATCGGCACAATGATAATGTACAGACAGATAAAATACATGCTCAATAAGGATGTGGGATTTCAATAAGGAACAACTGATAGTAATAAACAGGGCTGATGCACTTGGTACACAGAACAAAGTCATTTAAAGATGCAGTTAAAGGAATTCCTGGGGTTATAAATATTGCAAGTTCCACAGCAGTTCCAGGACGCAATAACAATAATAACGGTTACATGATGGAAGGCAGAAAGGATGAGACTTTCCTTATGCAGACAAACTGGATTGACTATGATTACCTTGAAACCTATGGAATGACTTTGGTACATGGAAGAAACTTTAATGAATCATTTTCAACGGATCAGCAAGCCTGTCTTGTTAACGAAACGGCAGTAAAGGATTTTTCAATCGCTGATATAGAAAAGACAAGGTTTCTGCAACCAGGTCCTGCAGATAAGACAAATAAACTGCAGGTGATTGGTGCAGTAAAAAATTTCAATTTCGAATCACTCACGTAACCCAATAGGTCCATATATTTTCTGTTTCAAGAATGATAATATGAACTTTGGTTATGTTTCTGTAAGGCTAGCAGCTCAGAGATTATGCATCCACAATCAGTCAGATTGAAGACAAATGGAAGGAATTCACTGCCAATACACCACTTCAGTATTATTTCGTTGATGCTGATTTTGAGCAATGTACAGGCAGGAGAAACAGAATGCGCAGATGGCTGTGATCTTCTCCATTCTTGCAATATTTATAGCATCGCTTGGACTTTTTGGTCTTACATCTTTTACGGTTGAACAGAAAACCAAGGAGATTGGAGTAAGAAAAGCTATGGGCTCTTCTATTGCAGGCATTTATTTTGGAATATCAAAAGAGATTGTAATACTTGTTTCAATTTCTGCACTGATTGCCTGGCCATTAATATATTATGTTGGCAGAAAATGGCTTGAGAATTTTTATTACAAAATAGGCTTGAGACTGTTAAGTTTTGTGGCAGGACTGGCGATTGTTCTTGGTATTGCAGTGATTACAATCAGTTACCGTATCATCAGGGCAGCACAGGTTAATCCGGCACAGTCACTTAAATATGAATAGTTACAAAGTGATAAATAATGAAATGACAATTTATTAATATTAAACATTTAACGAAATCTTAATTCTAAAAATGTTACATAATCTTATAAAACATAGCATAAGATCTTTTAAAAGGCAACGTGCATATATAATAATAAATATACTTGGTCTTTCAATAGGAATAGCATGTAGCCTTCTGATCGCACTGTTTGTTATTAATGAAGCGAGTTATGACAAGTATAATGTAAAGAAAGACAGGATATTCAGAGCAATACTTAATGGAAAGATCGGTGGCCAGGAGTTGACAATTGCCACTTCACCGGCAATTATGGGGCCAACAGTTAGTGAGAGGAATTTCCTGAAATTGAGGATTTTCTACGGATGACAGGACAGCGGACCGACTGTGATAGAGTATAATAACCAGTCTTTTACCGAAGAAATCTGATTGAGGCTAGATTCCTCCTTCTTTAATTTCTTCTCTATACCTGTTCTCAAGGGTGATCCGGAAAATCTTCTGAATGCTCCCCATAAAGCTGTACTGTCCGAATCAACGGCAAAAAAGATATTCGGTGATGAAAATCCAATAGATAAAACATTAAAATTGGCATCAGACACAGTGAGGTATATTGTATCAGGTGTAATGTGCTGATATTCCTGAAAATTCTCATTTTAAAGCCAATATCATAACCTCATTCATGACTAATCCAAGGTCAAATAGTCCTGTTTGGTTAAGTAACAGTTTCAGTACATATATTTCTACTGAAACCAAATACAAGTTACAAAACTGTTGAAGCGAAGATTCCTGGAAATGTTAAAGAAATATGTGGGTCCTGAACTTAAGCAATATATGGGAGTGTCGATTGGAGGATATGGAGAAACAGGGTAATAAGTACAGGTTTTTCCTTCAGAATCTCAAAGATATACATCTCGATCCATTCAATACAGCAGGAGTTTAAAGCAGCCAGCGATCCAAAGTTTCTTATAATATTCGGTAGTATTGCAATTCTGATAGTTCTGATAGCTGCAATTAATTTCATGAATCTATCAACAGCACAGGCAGCCAAGAGAGCAAAAGAGGTGGGAATAAAGAAAATTGGGGGTTCTTCCCGGGGCATGCTGATAACCCAGTTTCTTTCCGAATCATTTATTCTTTCTTTTATTTCTCTTATACTGGCAATTAGTACTCATTAAAGTTACTCTTCCATATTTTAACAATTTACTGGGTGCAAATCTTGAACTTAAGTCTTTTTACCAGATGGTTTACTATTCCTTTACTACTTTTATTTTACTATTGTAGTGGCTTCCTTGCAGGAAGCTATCCATGCGATTGTTTCTCTCATCATTCAGTCCTTATGAAGTATTAAAAGGAAGTGTGAAAGAACAGCATGAAGAACGGACGTCTGAGAAGAGTTCTGGTAGTATTCCAGTTTTCTGTGTCTATACTACTGATAGTTGGTACCATGATAATGTACCGCCAGATAAACTACATGCTTAACAAAGATGTCGGATTCAATAAGGAACAGTTGATTGTCATAAACAGGGCCGGAGCACTCGGACCAAAAATGAAGGCATTTAAGGAAGTGGTAGAAAAATACCCGGTGTGATGAATATTGCAAGTTCAACAATGGTTCCCGGAAGGGTCAATAATACCAACGGATACAGGATAGAAGGAAGGAAAGATGAAAGCTTTCTTATGGTGACTAACTGGGCGATTACAATTATCCTAGATACATATGGAATGAAGCTTGATTCCGGAAGATTTTTTAATGAAAATTATTCAACTGATAAAGATGCATGCCTTCTCAATGAGAGTGCAATAAAGAATTTTGGAATTAACAGATTTCAGGACAACCCGATATCATGGACCCGCAAGATTCCGGTAAGGTAAACTACCTTCCTATTATCGGAGTGGTTAGAAATTTCAATTTTGAATCACTTCGTAATCCTGTGTCTCCCTATATATTTAAATTTCAGAATGATGGCATGTTTTGGGGATATATAACAGTAAGGCTAACATGCCAAAAGCTATGCAAAGACAATAAACGAGATAGAGAGCCAAGTGGAAAGATTTTGTGGAAAATAATCCAATGCAGTACTATTTTCTTGATCAGGATTTTGAAAAGATGTATATACAGGAAAAGCAGAAATGCACAGATGGCGGTTATTTTTTCAATACTTGCAATCTTAATTGCATCACTGGGTTTATTCGGACTTACATCATTCACAGTGGAACAACGAACAAAAGAGATTGGTGTAAGAAAGGCAATGGGATCATCAGTAGCAGGGATATATGTTGAGATATCAAAAGAGATAGTAACCCTGGTTTCTGTTTCGGCCCTTATTGCCTGGCCAATTATTTACTATATTGCAGACAAATGGCTTGAAAACTTTTATTACAGAATCAACCTGGGAGTATTCAGTTTTATTGGCCGGTATGTTAATTGCTCTGGGAATTGCCATACTGACAATCAGTTACCGTGATTCTGAAGGCAGCTCAGGTAAATCCTGCACAATCACTTAAATATGAATAAGAAGCTTTTGATCTATGATTAAGAATTATTTGCTCGTCATCTTCAGAAACTTGCTGAAACATAAGGTATTTACATCTTATTAATATAGTTGGTCTGGGAATAGCACTTTCAGTTTGTATTGTTGCTTTTTTCAACCATATGTTCAATTATGAGTTTGACCGTACTCATGAGAATTTCAATAAAATATACAGGGTAACATGTTTCAGAGACATGCAGAGCAGGGAACAGGAACATGGTATTGTGCCCGCTACTTTGGGACTGGAGATAAAAAAAGATATCCCGGGAATCGAAAAATCAGCCCGACTCATAAGAGGCGGATATCCGGTGAAAATAGAAGATAATCTTTTCCCAATGAATATTTCATTTATTGATCCGGAGTTTCTTGATATTTTCACTTTCCCTATTATTTTAGGAGATAAAAAATCAATTGATAACCAGGGGAATGCACTTATTAGCCAAAAGGCTGCAAACACACTTTTCGGTAAGGAATATCCTATTGGAAAGACAGTATCCCTGCTCAATAACAATAAGGAGTTTACCTATATAGTAGGTGGGGTTTTTAAAGATCTGCCTGATAATTCGAGTTTCAGAATAGATATCCTGACTCATTTCGACAATTTCCTTCTGATAACGGGAATGAAGGATACGGACTGGAAGATGTGGGCGACAGCATTGTTTATAATGGTTCCTGATAATGCTGCTCTCTCTTCCATATCGCAATCCATGAAAGCCTACCTTCCGGTTCAGAATAAAGCAAGGGAAGATTTTAAACTAAACAGGTTCTCTTTAATTCCTTTAAAAGAAGTTGGTAATAATTCAAGGACTATATGGGCTTCAGGATTATTCCCTTCACTTCATCCTGCTGCTGTGGTTGCTCCTCCGGTTATGGCACTCTTCATACTATTGATTGCCTGTTTCAATTTTGCAAATACCTCCCGTTCAACATTCAGCAGGCGATTAAAAGAGATTGGATTAAGGAAAACATTTGGTGGTCAGAAGAAGCAGATTGTAACACAATTTATGATGGAGACATTTATTATATGTCTTCTCGCACTTTTTACAGGTATAGTAATTGCTGAATTCCTGGTTCCTGCATATAGTAATTTATGGTCTTATATGACAATCAGGCTTACATTAACACAATATCCGTTATTCTGGGGGTTTGTATTTGTCCTTTTACTTATTACCGGATTTGTTGCAGGTGTTTATCCTGCATTATATGTAAGTTCCTTTAACCCTGTTCATATCCTGAAAGGAGATTCAACATTCAAGGGTTCAGGAAAGCTTTCCATAATACTTCTTGGCTTACAGTTCTCCATTTCCGTAATGGCTCTTGTAATGGGAATTGTTTTTGCACAGAATGCCAGCTTTCAGAAGTCAATTGATCTTGGATATGATAAGGATAAGCTGATAGTTGTTCCTGTTCCGAAAGCGTATTTCGCATCACTTCGTAATGAAATAAAGACAAATCCTAAGGTAGTAGCGGCCGAAGGAACCAAAGATCACATAGGTTATGGAGCTTACCGTGGGACAATTAAAGATGAAGACAAACCACTCGAAGTTGATATTCTTGATATCGGCTCAGAATATGCCCAAACAATGGGTTTACATCTGGTCGATGGCAGGTTATTTGATGCGAACAGAGAAGCTGCTGACCTTTCAAATAACGCTCAATTATTGTGAATCAGAAGCTTGTTTCCGATTTTGGTTGGAAAGAGGCGGTAGGGCGAACTGTAACACTTTATGATACAGCGAAACTTACAATAATAGGGGTTGTAAAAGATTTTTATACAAATGGTGTCTGGAATAAAATTGAACCTACAATGCTCAGAGTTACTCCTCAGGATCGGTACAGGACCATGGTAGTTCGTGGCAATAAGGAAGACCTTGCAGGGATCCTGGATTTTATAAGCCTGAAGTGGAAAAGTATGGGCATAAATGATATATTCGGAGGACGAACACAGGAAGACACTATGCAGGAGGAAAAAGATATTAATGGAAGTATACTGAAGATTAATCTGTTTCTGGCTGTTGTTGCTACTATTTTATCACTAACAGGTATGTACAATCTTGTTTCGCTGGATATTATCAGAAGGAAAAAAGAGATGGGTATCAGAAAGATTCAGGGTGCACCTGTTCCGCTAATCATGTACCTTGTTAGCAGGAAATTTCTTATAGTACTTGTTGTAGCATCTGTCCTTGGGTCAGCAGGAGGTTATTATTTGTCAAATTTGCTTATGGATAGTATATGGGACTATTTTGTTGATATAAAGATTGGAATTCTTGTTATGGCTTCCCTCATAATGATAGTGGCAACACTGGTGACAATTATTTATAAGATAACCAGGGCTGCAATCGTGAATCCTGTTGTATCGCTGAGATACGAATAATGCTATAAAAACAGAATCCCGCGGATGCGGGATTCTGATATTTTTAAAAGGGCGAATATATAGTGATTGAGATTGCTCTAGTACATACTGTTTATTAATTGTCCTATCTCATCTCTCTTTTTCAATGGAAAGCTGTGGCTTTTTCCGTCTCTTGTAACAACATTTAAGCCTTTTACTCCAAACAGCATTCCTTTGCTGTAAAAGATCACCTCAAGGATATTATCAAATAATATTTCGAGATTAAATTTTTCCGTCTCCTCATTAAGAGTTTTAAAATAGATCCTCTGGTTAGTCACAATCAGTTTTCCTTCAATTGTATTCTTGTCTATAACCTGGTTCGTATCTCCTGCTTTCAGGACTACTTCGTTGGCGTTCAATTTTACTGTCATGGCTTTAACTATTTATAGAACCGTTTTTACGTTTTTCTTATTCTCTTTTGATATAAAGACGTGCGAGCGATCTAAATGTTGCATAAAAAAACATTATTGGATGAAAATATTTTTGGTTTTCAATTTCCCGGACCTCTTTCCAAAGAAATCTATTGTCTGTCTGGTCGTTAAGCCATAAAATCAGTATGTTACTAAAATTTATTTTTTAAATACATGATTCGATGCAGGCTATATACAATAAAGCGTTATATTAGCTGTAAATCAAAAGACTATAAAAACCACTCAATAAACTAACCTATGAATTTTCAAACATCTTCAAAAACAGTATTTGTTATATTATTGCTCGCAATCAGCAGTTGTATGAACAGATCCTCAGATAACATCAAATGGCAAACCCTGTTTAACGGTAGTGATCTGAGTGGATGGGACACTTATCTGGGACCAAAATTCGATACTGTACAAAAAGCATGGGATACTATTCCTGTGGGACTAAATAATGACCCGGCCAGGGTGTTTACTGTAATTGATATGGATGGAGAGAAGATGATCAGGATCTCAGGTGAAGGATTTGGAGGAATTTCAACAACAAGTGAATATGAAAATTATCATCTTCAATTAATATTTAAGTGGGGCAAGCTTCAATGGGCTCCCAGGAAAAAAGGTAAAAAGGACAGCGGACTCATGTACGATGCTGTTGGTCCTCAAGGCGCGGATGGAGGATTTTGGATGCGTTCGCATGAGTTTCAGATACAAGAAGGAGATTGTGGTGATTACTGGGCATGTGCAGGCGCAGTAGCTGATGTTCCGTCTGAAATGAAATAATGATAGTACTTATGTTTTCAACATTAGAGGAGAGCTGTCAACATTTAGTACAGAAAGCCCGGGCGGGAGACATTGTATTAAGTACCCGGATGCTGAAAAGCCAACAGGAGAATGGAATACAGTAGATCTTTATTGTTTTGGTGGCACCAGTGTACATATTATGAATGGAGTGGTTAATATGGTGCTCTATAATTCACGGCAGATAGAAGGAGATATTGAAATACCTCTTGTTAAAGGGAAAATTCAGATCCAGTCAGAAGGAGCAGAGGTATTTTATAAAGACATTAAGATAAGTTCAATAGATAAGATACCTGAAAGTTTCCTAAGTGGGGAGCCTATGAAAAAAGAGTAGATTCTAAGAATAAAGTATCTATTCAAATTTCATAGCATTTATGGGATTCGTGTCTGGAACCCATATTCTATTACAACTTCTTAAAAGATTAATCGGAACTCAGTCTCTTTGCCTGGTTTTGAAACGACGGAGATGGTTCCTTTGTGGAGCTTCATTATTTGTCGTGATAAACTTAGTCCGATTCCCGATCCATGATCTTTTGTAGTAAAGAACGGAATAAAGATATTCTGCAGCAGTTCATTCTCAATCCCGGTTCCATTATCCGAAACACTGATCAGTTTATGATTATCTTCACCATCTCTGCCAATTATTACTATTATTTTCCCTTTCGATTTATCATTCTTAGCAACGGCATCAGCAGCATTATTTATTAGATTCAGAAGGACGTGTTCAATCAGGCTGCGATCACAAAAAAGAGTTATGTCCGGTGATGAAACACTGTAATTAAGTGTAATATCACTTTTTTCAAGGTCCTCTTTTTTTAGTATAGCCACTCCGTTCAGAATGTCGAACAAATTAACCTCCTCAAATTTTGGTTCAGGGAGCTTTGTAAGGCTCCTGAATTTAGTGACAAAGTCTATAAGATTCTTCCCTCTGTCTTCAATGTAGCCAAGGCCGGTCAGTGCCTCCTCTATTTTTTCATCTGAAAGATCTTTTGCAGCTATAACCTTACTTCCCTTCTTAAAGAAACCTGAGATGGTTGCAGTCAGAGAGGTAACCGGTGTTATGGAATTAATTATTTCATGTGTAAGTACCCTGATCAGTTTTTGCCATGAATCCATCTCTTTTTCGTCAAGTTCATTCTTTATATCCTGAAATGACGCCAGCCTTATCTCTTTTTCTCCGATTTTAAATATGGAAACTCTGATTGCCAGCTGTTGCAGCCTGTTACCCGAAATAACATTGATTACTTTTTGCTCACCGCTTTTTACGTCCGCAGGATTTCAGGTAATCCGTCCTGCACCTTGTCAAGAATATTTATGGAATTTATTTCAGGCACCCCAAGGATATCTTTTGCTGCCTGGTTTATGATGTCGATGGATCCCTCTCTGTCGAAGGAAAGCAGGCCAATGCCAACATGCTGCACAATGTATTGCATATATTGTAACTGGTTCTCTTTCTCTATACGAACCTCCCGTACAATATTGCCTATCTCATTTAAAAAGTCTCCTAATTCATTAAAAGGATAATTTCTTGATTGTGAAAAATATATCGATGGATTATTTTCTCTGATATACTCCAGCATTCTTTTGATATCATTTCTCCGTTTAAGTATATACCTGATAAGCTCCCATGTTTGTAAGAAGGATACCAGGAGAAGAGTTGCAATTGTATACAGATAACTTGTTCTGTAAGCCGTAAAAGCCAATATTAAAGAGGTTAAAAGTATTAGTATTACTCTTGCAATTATTCCTCTGTAGTATCTGTTAGAGTTCATACTTTTCTATTTTGGTGTACAGGGTTTTTCTGGTGATGCCAAGCTCCTTTGCTGCCTGAAAAATATTTCCCTTATGTTTAAACAATGCCTCCTTAATTGTCTGTTTCTCAATATTATTCAGATTAAGTGAATCATGTAAAATTGTGGAAGCAGATGAAATTCTTGTAGTAAATCGCAGGTCTTCAGGTTTAATAACATTGTCGTCGGACATTATTACCGAGTTTTCTATGATATGCTGAAGTTCCCTAACGTTTCCCGGCCATTCATAATTTCCCAGTTTATCCGCTGCAGTGCTGCTTATTTTCAGTTTGCTCTTTTCATATTTTCTTCTGTATATATTCAGGAAATGTTCTGCGAGAAGCAGGATATCATCACCGCGCTTTCGCAAAGGTGGTATTTCCACCTGAATTGTGTTTATCCTGAACATAAGATCTTCGCGGAAAAGATTATCTCTTATAAGATCTGATAGATTTTTGTTGGTTGCTGTTATTAATCGTACATCTATAGGTACCAGTTTATTAGATCCTACAGGTATTATGTAGCGGTTTTGCAATACTGTTAATAGTTTAGCCTGTAGTGAGATTGGAAGATTGCCTATTTCATCAAGGAACAGGGTTCCTCCTGAAGCTGTTTCAAAGCGGCCCATCCTGTCTTCTTTTGCATCGGTAAATGCCCCTTTCTGATGTCCGAATAGCTCACTCTCGAACAGCGTCTCAGATAAGGATCCAAGATCAACACTAATAAAAACTTCATCCGAGCGCTTCGATTGCCTGTGTATTTCCCTTGCTATCAATTCCTTCCCTGTTCCGTTCTCTCCCAGTATAAGTATGCTTGCATCGGTAGGAGCTACCTTCCTTACTGTTTCAAGAATACTCATCATGGCAGGTGATTCGCCTATTATTGAAATATACTTTTTATCCAGTTCCTCCGACAGATGCTTTTGTTTATTTACGAGTTTTGAGATCTGAAGTTTCGACTGACGAAGCTGATATGCCGATTTCACTGTTGATACAAGTTTTACAGAGTCGAATGGTTTTTGTATGAAATCGATGGCACCTACCTTCATTGCTTTTACTGCAAGTTCCACATCACCATATGCTGTAATTAATATTACAGCCGCATTAGGATCATATTTCAGAATCTCTCCCAGCCAGAAAAGACCCTCATTGCCGGTATTTATACCTGCTGAGAAATTCATATCAAGCAGTATTGTATCGAATGACCCTGATTGCAGTAATGAAGTAAATTTTGCGGGATTTTTAATGGTCATAACCTCTTCGAACTCCTGCTTAAGGATGAACTGGAGCGATTTTATAATCCCTTCATTATCATCCACTATCAGTATTTTGCCTTTTATTTTACTCATATTATTTTTTCATAACAGAATATAGGTTTCAATATTACTTTTTGATCAACGTTAAGATAAGAAAGTTATAGAGATATTGGATATAAATAACACAATAGTGGATATAAAATAAACACATTTGTTGTTATTTACGTGAAGGCATGATTGGCTAATATGCAGTAATACAGGCATGTATAAAAGCTGGCATGAGTCTTGAATTGATTAATAAAATTGTTGATTTATACATCCGTTAAAAAATATAATTATGTTATCATTTTTAAAGCTTTTCTTTCGCAACGCATTAAGAACAAAAACATTTACATTCCTTAATGTGATGGGGCTGGCCGTAGGAATGGCAAGCTTTATTTTAATAATGCTATGGGTAAGCGACGAGTTATCGTATGACAGTTATAATGTGAATGCTGACAGAATTTATCGTGTAAATATGTATACACGGTTAAATGGGACAGAAGGCACAAATACATATTGTCCGGCTCCTCTTGCAACAGCTGTAAAAGATGATTATCCGGAAATTGAAAGTGTTGTCAGATTCCGTGATTATGGAGGAGCAACAATTAAGTATGGATCAGATAGCTATTCTGAATCTAAAATAATTTACGCTGATTCAACATTCTTCAGCATTTTTACTGTCCCTTTGATCCAGGGTGATCCGAAAACAGCTCTGACTGTACCAAACACAGTTGCCATAAGTGAGTCAATGGCAAAAAAGTATTTTAATGATGATGATCCTGTTAATAAGATACTGACATTCAACAATCAGAAAGACTACCGTGTGAGTGCAGTATTTAAGGATATTCCACGTGCTTCTCACTTTCATTTTGATTTTATAGCATCGCTTTACAGCAGTAATGAGTATAAGGAGCAGGTCTGGGTTAACAGCAACTTTCAGACATATGTGTTGTTCAGAAAAAATGCAGATCCACAGGCTTTTGAGAAAAAGATGCCACAGTTAATTGAAAAGTATATTGCACCGCAGGCGGAGAGGATACTCGGAACAACCTGGGATAAACTTCTTGAAACGGGTATGTCAATTTCCTTTAGTATTGAGAATGTCAGAGATATCCATTTGACACCAGGTATTTCAGGTGAATTTGAAGCCACCGGAGACATGAAATATGTTTATATCTTTACTTTAATAGCCATATTTATTATTATACTGGCGTGTATTAATTTCACCAACCTTTCCACAGCCAGATCCACATCCAGGTTAAAGGAAGTAGGAATAAGAAAGGTGTTTGGAGTTCGTAGGGGAACGCTGGCAATGCAGTTTTTACTTGAGTCATTTTTAATAGTTTTCGTGGCTCATATTATTGCAATGGTAATCACAGAAATATCACTTCCGTTTTTTAATGATCTTTCCGGAAAAAGCCTTTCTATACATTATTTTGATTACAGGTTCATAGGCTTGATATTCGGACTTATAATAATTATAAGTATTGTGGCAGGAAGTTACCCTGCATTATATCTGTCCTCCTTCAAGCCTATATCAGTATTAAAGGGAGAAATGGTTTCAGGTAGGAAAAAAACAAGTTTCAGGAGCATTCTTGTTATAGGTCAGTTTACAATATCGTTGCTGCTACTATCTTCAACTCTAATCCTTTACAGGCAAATGAAGTTTATTCAAAATAAAAATCTGGGGTACGATAAGGAGCAATTAATAGTGATTAATAATACCTATTTATTAGGTAAGAATATTAACAGCTATAAAGATCAGATCTTGTCAAATCCTCAGATAATAAGTGCAACAAAAAGTGGCTTTCTTCCATCACCATCGAACCGAAATAACGGCTCAGTATTCAAGGATGGAATACTAAGCAATGATCCGGTATTCCTTACCCACTTCAGTGTCGATTATGATTATATCAAAACATTTGACATGAAAATTGTCAGGGGTAGAGGCTTCTCCAATGAATTCTCAACTGACTCATCTGCAATTATAATAAACGAGGCCGGAGCAAAACTGCTTGGATGGGATGATCCGATTGGTAAAAAGATAGGTTATGGAATGGATATTGAAGCCGAACCAGATAAACCTTCGATGTCAATACATACAATAATTGGAGTTGTTAAGGATTTTAATTTTGCATCTCTTCATGAACCAATCGGAGGGATGGCTATATACCTGGCAGAAAGTAATTCAAAAATTACCTGCAGGATAAGACCCGAAACCAATATCATTGAACTTACAAAATTTCTGAAATCCGAATGGACCAAACTTGCTCCTGATCAGCCTTTCAATTCTTACTTTCTTTCCGATAATCTAAACCTTCAGTACAGAAGTGAGTTCAGATTAGGCAAAATACTGGGGATTTTTACCGGACTGGCATTTTTTGTAAGCTGTCTTGGCTTGTTTGGTCTGGCATTGTTCGCTTCAGCCAACAGAAAAAAGGAGATTGGATTAAGAAAGGTCAACGGATCAGGTATAACGCAGATCATTTGGTTATTATCTACAGATTTCACCTGGCTTATTCTTATCTCATTTATTATTGCCTGTCCTGTTTCAATATTTTTAATGAACAAATGGCTTCAGACCTTTGCTTATCATACTAAAATTTTATGGTGGATCTTTGCTTTAACAGGAATTATGAGCTACCTGATTGCAATGGCAACTATCAGTTATCAGTCGTACAGGGCAGCTTCTGCTAATCCTGTTGACAGCCTGAGAGATGAATAATACCTGGCGCAGGGAGCTGTGCCGATCTCATTTGGTTCCTTTCTTTTGCTCCTCCAAAAGAAAGGAACCAAAGAAAAGGGCGCCCAAAAAGAAAAGTTCATGGCTTTGTCGCCCACATGCCTTCCCGAACTAGGGCCCAAAGCCATTCACTCTGCGCCTTTTTGGGGTTTTGCCAACGCACTTAGAGGAATTTCAATATATTTCTGTAATTTCACTCTTCTTTATGAATACTTGCAATATATAGTGGCATGTAATCATGGGAAATACGTTGATATCCATTTTTATTCCGTCCTTTCAGGCATAACAGATAACTTTAGCTTTGGAGATAAATGAGAAACTGGATAAAAAAGTTTCCCATCCTTCAAAAGCTAATCTTTAGTCACATCTTTACATTCTCTATCACGGAAGAGGTATTAGTCAAAGACAAGAATGAATCAATAAAGGATTCGTTATAATGATTGGGAGATCCCTCAACTCATCCACCTTACTCATTTACAGATATTTGAGCATGTAAAGTGGATGAGTCGAGGGATCTCCGGGGTCTCAGCAAAATATCCGAAAATAGTATAGTTAGAAAGATGTGATGTTAGATTAGCTTCAAAAGGAGGGAAATGAATAAGGCTACTATACAGTACTGCAGGATTAATCATTAATAAACGAGTAGCTTATTGTGCTGCCCATCAGAACTTTTCCTGTTTTCCTCAATGCATCATCTACAAAGTCCTCACTAATGGTAAGAAGTCAGGAATTAAAATTCTATCAATGCTGATAAACAATGTTTTAATTACAAGGATTTATATTTTAACAATAAAATGTCTATTTTTTTGACACATTTTATTTATTTTACAGTCTTTGGATAAAGATCTGGCAATGATAAACGGAACTCTTCTTATAGTAGATGACAATAAAGGACTGCTGAGTGCTCTCGAGATTATTATGCAGAACGAAGTGGAAAATGTGATCACTATTACCGATCCCAACAGAATAAATGAGATATTGAGAAAATATGATGTTGACATTGTAATGCTTGACATGAACTTTAAATCAGGCATTCATAATGGCAATGAAGGTTTGTTCTGGATGAGAGAGATTTTTAAGTTTGACAAAAATATAAGTGTAGTCATTGTAACGGCTTATGGAGATGTTGAGCTTGCTGTAAGGGCAATAAAGGAAGGTGCAGTCGATTTCATTCTGAAACCATGGGATAATTCAAAACTTCTTGCAACCATAAATGTAGCATGGCAGCTCAGACTATCACGGCTTGAAACTCTAAACCTTAAGAAGGATAATCAGCGACTCAAAAAGGAAATAAACAAGGGAGGAGAAAAGATAGTACTCGGAGCATCGCCTACAATGATCAATGTAATGAATATTGTCAGGAAAGTTGCCGGTACCGATGCCAATGTACTTATTACCGGAGAGAATGGAACGGGCAAGGAACTGGTTGCCAGAGAGATTCATAACCTTTCAGCACGATCGGGCGAGTTGATGGTTAGTGTTGATATGGGGTCCATTACTGAAACACTGTTTGAAAGTGAACTTTTCGGACATGTCAAGGGGGCTTTTACTGATGCAAGAGAGGACCGTAAAGGTAAGTTTGAACAGGCTCATAAAAGTACACTTTTCCTTGACGAGATAGGAAATCTTTCACTGCCGTCGCAGGCAAAGCTCTTGAGTGTTCTGCAAAACAGATATGTGGTAAGAGTGGGTTCCAACAAGCAGGTTCCTGTTGATATAAGGCTGGTATGTGCCACTAATTGCAACCTGATGCAGATGGTTAGTGAAGGTTTGTTCAGGGAAGACCTTCTGTACAGGATAAACACGATACTGATAGAGGTTCCTCCTTTGCGCGACAGGGTTGATGATATTGCAATCCTGGCAAATTATTTTCTGAGGGCAAACAGTGAGAGGTATAACAAAGGTCTCATGAAAATCAGTACTCATGCTCTTGAAAAACTGGCGAATCATTCATGGCCGGGTAATGTCAGGGAGTTGCAGCATTCAATTGAAAAGGCAGTTATAATGAGTGAATCAGCCGTTCTAAAGCCCTCGGATTTCGTTTTCAGTACAACATCGAGGAATGTCTTAAACAGTGAAATGACGCTGGACGAAATGGAAAAAAAGCTGATTATTGATTCTTTAAAGCGATATGGTAATAATATGAGTATTGTGGCAGGTAAGCTGGATATCACACGTCAGACTCTCTATAATAAAATGAAGAAATACGACCTTTAAGCATCACTTCATTCATTTGTTGTCAGATTAAAAAAATACCCCCGACATTTATGCCGGGGGTTATTTGTAGAATTTCTTCTGAATAAAAAATCTTATTATATAACTTTTTCAGTAACTACCTGACCGTCGAACAGATTTACTACTCTGTGAGCATAACTTGCATCTCTGTCGGAGTGAGTTACCATAATAATTGTTGTTCCTTCCTTATTAAGTTCTGTAAGAAGATTAATCACCTCAATACCATTTTTTGAGTCGAGGTTACCTGTAGGCTCATCAGCGAGAATTAATTTTGGATTTGCAACAACAGCCCTTGCGATTGCTACCCTCTGTTGCTGACCTCCTGATAACTGCTGAGGAAAATGTTTTGCACGATGGCCTATTTTCATTCTCTCGAGAACATCTTCAACACTTTTTTTCCTGTCACTGGCCTTCATTTTCAGATATATAAGAGGAAGCTCTACATTTTCGTATACATTGAGTTCGTCAATCAGATTAAAGCTCTGAAATACGAAACCGATGTTTCCTTTACGAAAAATAGTCCTGTCGCGTTCCTTCAGGTTAGCTACTTCTGTTCCATTAAAGATATAACTGCCTGCGGAAGGATTATCAAGCAAGCCAAGGATATTCAGGAGTGTTGATTTGCCACATCCTGATGGGCCCATCACTGCAACATATTCACCCTCTTTTACATGCAAGGTTACTTTATTGAGTGCTGTTGTCTCTACTTCTTCTGTTCTGAAGACTTTAGTTAGATCATTAGTTTTAATCATGACATTAATTATTAATTGGTATTAGTTAATTTTATTTCTTAAGAATTAGTTTTTCATTTTTTCCGAAGGTTTCATAGCCCGATACTATCACTTTTTCACCAGGTTCAAGACCTTCAAGAACTTCATAATATCTTGGATTTTTCCTTCCGATTGAAATATTCCGTTTATAAGCATATGATTCAGTAGGATCAAGAACAAATATCCATTGTCCACCTGTTTCCTGGAAGAATCCGCCAATTGGAACGAGTACTGCTGTTTTTGGCTGCCCTAGCTGCAGGCTTATGTAGTATGTCTGGCCTGTCCTTATATTGTCAGGCATACTGTCTCTGAATACCATATCAATTTCAAATGTTCCATTCCTTACTTCAGGATAAACTCTTTTTACCATGAGGTTATATTCCTTTCCCTTGTCTGTCGAGTGTAGCAGTAAGTGATGTTCTGACCCTGTCGATATAATGTTCATCAATCTGAGCTGTAACTTTATATGATGTAAGAACATTTATCTGTCCCATATTTGCACCTCTCTGTATATTCTGTCCTATTTCTGGTGTCAGAAGTCCCAACTGACCATCTATAGGGGCTCTTACATTAAGGTTTTCAGCTCTTTGCCTTACCAGATTAAGGTTTTTGCGCATATTATCCAGATTATTGATCATTGAGTTTATATTAATGGCAAAGAATACAGAATCCTGTTGTTGCCTTTCTAAAAGCAGTTCCTGCGATTGGATAGCCATATCAAGATCTTCCTTAGAACGTATAAATTCTTCTCTTGAAATAAGATTATCCTTCATCAGGATTACATTCTGATCATAGTTACGCTTCTTTCTTTCGATATCATATTTGAGATTGACAAGCTGTGATTTGATAGTGTGTCTTGTAGTCTCCATATTAATCTGAGTATTACGCAGGAAGTTCTCTTTTTCAGCAAGCTGAGCTTCACTGTCAAGAATATTAAGGGTAAGATCGGGGTTTGAAAGTCTCAGGATTATATCCCCTTTCTTTACCATAGATCCTTCTTCGATTAGTTTTTCTTCGACACGTCCGCCTTCCTGGGCATCCAGGTAAATGATAGTTATAGGTTCCACAGTGCCGGGAACTGTTATATAATCATTGAATTGACCTTCTGTAACCGTTTCTATGATGAGTTTGTCTTTTTCAACTTTATAAGTTGAAGTGCGATCGGCAAAAAATGCCATGTAAATCAGTATAATAATTGCCAGTCCGATGGCAATATATCCGATATGCTTCTTCCTAAAGCCTTTTTTCTTTGGAATTACTTTATCCATTGATTGAAGAGGAGTATCCATTTTGATTATTTTATTTGATTAATTATTTAATATGTTAGTATATTCACCAGTAGTATAGAACTGAATTGTGAGTTTTCGTATAAGTAACTGAAGTTTAGTGCGTAGTGCTTCTGTTTCAGCTTTAAAAAGTGTGGTTTTAGCAGCTGAGTAGTCCGTTACATCAACCAGTCCGGCTTCAAATTTCTTTTCCACAACGTTAAACGATTTTTTATTGTAGTCAAAGTTTGCACCAGCTGCAGAGAATTCATCTTTCCCCCGGTTAAAGTTGAGACATGCATTTTCTATGTCTATGTAGAGGTTGTTTTTCTCAAGCTCAAGTCTTAATTCTGTGTCATTCTTTTTTATTTTGGCAAGTTTTATACTTCTTGCTGTCGAGTAATTGTTAAATATCGGGATATTGATTGAAGCGTATACTGCCTGACCGAAGTTGTTTTTCATCTGTTGAGGATAGGTACTGTGTGCACTTGTGTCATTAAGAAGAGTATAATATCCTGTGAAAATCTGACCTCCAACGGAGAGGCTTGGTGCAAGATTGCCTCTGGCGGCTGCTATCTGTTTTTTTGAGGCTCTGAGTTCATATTCTATTTCTTTCAGCCTTGGAAGAACCTGAGATGCAATATCATAGACACTATCAGTGTTGAAGCTTTCATCAGAAATCAACATATTGCTCAGATCAGGCATCAGAATATCGAATTCCGTACCAGGTTCAAGCTGCAACGTCTGTTTAAGAGTTGTTACTGCCACGTTTGTGGTGTTATGTGCAATGGTATAAGCCAGCCTGTCTGCTGAAACCTGGCTTTCTATCTCGAATTGTTTTGAAAGCGATTCTTTCCCTGTTTCAACCATTTTTGTGATTCTCAACAATTGTTTCTCCGACAAGTCAAGCTGCATTTTTGATGCCTCCTCAAGTCCGTTTGAATAGAGTACCTGATAAAATTGCCCCATTATGTTAATAATAAGTGTGTTGCGGGCAATTTTTTCACTTTCCAATCCGGCCTTAAGCATAAACTTGTTGGCAGAATTGTATTAAGAGTAGTAAAGCCGTTGAATAGCTTTAAGCTTGAAGTTGCTGAGTACCCATTCCTGAAGTTTTGAAGAAAGGTTACTCCGTTGGTTATAGGGTCAATTGACCTACCGTACTGAATACTCGCATCTGATCCTGCATTTAGTGAGGGAAGAACATCCATTTGTGATTTGAGTAAATTTACTTGTGCGGTTTCTGTAAGAAGCATCTGCCGTTTCAAAGTGATATTGTTTGTAACGGCATAATTTATACAATCCTCAAGTGTCCATTTTTTCCCCTGGGCCGATATATCTTGAAAACTTAGGATTATTAGTAGTGTTGCTATAATTTTTATTCGTTTCATTTGATTCTTACCATTTCTTATTATTAATTTCTGATTCATTATGCCAAACTGTATGCCAAAATTTTAAGTATCACTATATCAGCTATATGTAAAATGGTGAATATTGTTTATGTCTAAAAATTAGACAGTATGCTGTGTGAAAATGTTACAACATTCCACTTCTTGGAAAGACTCTTTTTAATGGTAGTCCGTTTTTATTTCAACTTCAGCAGACATTATTATGATCTATTTTTTGTAAGTTTGTTTTTAACCAAGCCTTTAAGTCATGACAACATTTAATCGTCGTAATTTTCTTAAGACATCTATTTTAGGTGGAGTTGCTGCAACTTGTATTAGTCCTTTTGATACTTTTGCCTCAATTGGAAACAGGGAACGTTTGTCATCAGGCGTTGCACTTACAACGGGTGATAACAGAGCTGATATGGCTTTCAGGTCATTGCAACCATTCTCAAAAGAGATTGCCAGAGCAATTGGCAAACGTCGGGTTATTCTTAAACCAAATCTTGTAAATATTAATGTTCAGTTAGCTGCAACACATGCTGATACACTTGAGGGAATACTGGAGTTTCTTAAATCGATTAACAAGATTTCAAATGTTGTTATAGCTGAATCAGCTGCCAACGGACCTACTCTGGATGGTTACAGCAACTTCGGTTATTTCAGGCTTGCCACCAAATATAACGTAAAGCTTGTTGACCTTGATCAGGAACCATTTGATACTATCTATGTTTTTGACGAGAAAGACTTCAAGCCTCATGCTATAAGGATGTCGCATATGATGCTTGATCCTGATTCTTATATTGTTTCTGTTGCAAGGATGAAGACGCACGACAGGGTATTTGCCACCCTGTCTCTTAAAAACATTGTGTTTGGATCGCCTATCAAAGATATGGGATTTACTTTCAGCGCATCACGTAAAAAAGGGACCATTACAGATAAACCGATTATGCATGGCAGCGGATTCCGGGGCATAAATTATAATCTCTATTCAATGTCGCGTCAGTTGCACCCTCATCTGTCTGTAATCGACGGATTTGAAGGTATGGAAGGAAATGGCCCGAATAGCGGAACACCTGTTGACCACAGGGTATGCATAGCAAGTACTGACTGGTATGCTGCCGACCGTGTCGGAATTGAGCTTATGGGTATTGATTTTAATACTGTAGGTTATCTGAACTTTTGTAGCCAGACTGGTATGGGAACACCAGATATAAGCGGAATTAATATAATTGGTGAGTCCATTGATGCACATAAGCGAAAGTATAAACTCAGTGATAACTTCAAGGACCAGCTGATATGGATGAATCCTGTTGCCAGTGAGGTACCGGAAAGCAGCTATCATAATTTCAGGTTATCGTATACCTGATAATTTATTTATTAGTCCCGTCTTAGTTTTAGTATACTGAAAACCTCGAACTTTAACGATTGTTGAAGTAATGAACTGTTTAATATTCGGATTCTGAACATTTCAACTTTTATGTCTGCGCTTAATTCGTTATATCCGGAAAGGGTAATTACCTGGTTTCACAGTTTAATTCTGATTGTAATTTAGAAAAATAAGAATTTTAAATTGTAGTTTTAAAACAATATTTAAATAGGCTAAAGATGAATAAAGCACTTTTAAGTTTAGTATTTGTAATATTTTCAGGAGTACAGTTTTCCTGGTCTCAGAGCAATTCTGCTTTAAATCAGCCTGTCCCTGCCAACGGGTTAAAATATACCTCAGAATTACTGGGCGAAAATGTTTTTGTCTTTGATCCTGGTATGGATATGAATGAGATTCAGAATCTGATGGACACAATCTTTAAAAGACAATCTGGCAGAAGAAGCGAATTTAGCAGGAACCGGTATGCATTTCTCTTTAAACCAGGTAAGTATAACCTGGATATCAGAGTGGAGTATTATATGCAGATTTTAGGACTTGGAACTTCGCCTGACGATGTTATTATTAATGGAGCAGTCAGGTCTAACACTACACATGGAAATAGTGTACTTACCAATTTCTGGCGGGGTGTTGAGAATCTGACGGTCATTCCAACCACTGATACAACAGTAGTATGGGGCGTATCGCAGGCGGCCCCGATGAGGAGAGTACATATAAAGGGCAATCTTCAGTTATTTGACAAGGGATATGCAAGCGGTGGATTTCTGGCAAATTCCCTGGTAGATGGGACTGTAAAATCGGGTCCTCAACAACAATGGTTTTCGAGAAATACTGATTGGAAAGAATGGATAGGTTCTAACTGGAATATGGTGTTCGTTGGAGTGCCAAATCCTCCTGCAGGAGAGTGGCCCGAAAAGCCTTTTACAAAAATTGCTAAAACACCCGAAGTCAGGGAAAAACCTTATCTGATATATGATGATGCGGGCTATAAAGTAATACTGCCCGAGTTAAAAAAGAATTCTTCCGGGCCCGACTGGGTAAAAGGAAATCAGGATAAAAGATCTGTTTCTTTTAACGATTTCTATATTGCCAAGCCCGGAACAGATAATTCTGAGACAATAAACTCTGCATTGAAAAGAGGAAAAAATATACTTATAACACCGGGAATATATACTCTCAATAAAGCACTTAGCGTTACACGACCGGGTACGGTAATAATTGGATTAGGCATGCCGTCTCTTTTACCTGTAAATGGTAATGCTGCTGTGGAAATTGCTGATGTTGATGGAGTTACTGTTGCCGGTGTGCTTATAGATGCAGGACTGAAACCATCACAGGCACTTTTTGTAGTTGGAGAACCTGGTTCAGTGAAGAATCATGAATCGGATCCGACTTTTCTTTATGATATCTTTTTCAGGGTAGGTGGACCGAGCGAAGGTTCTGCTTCAAGTTGCCTGGTGATAAACAGTAACAATGTTTTCGGCGATCATGTATGGCTTTGGAGGGCCGATCATGGTAACGGTGTCGGATGGTACAAGAACAGATGCGCTAACGGGTTGATAGTTAATGGTGATGATGTGACATTTTATGGACTCTTTAATGAGCATTTTCAGGAATATCAGACTCTGTGGAATGGTAATAACGGAAGGGTTTATTTCTATCAGAGCGAAATGCCCTATGATCCTCCAACTGTTGATTCCTGGAAACATGACGGGGTTTACGGATATGCATCATATAAAGTATCTGATAATGTTAAAACACATGAAGCCTGGGGTATAGGTATCTATAATGTCTTTTATGATGCTCCTGTAATTGTTGATAATGCAATTGAAACCCCTGTCAGTCTTGAAAAAGACATCCATCATATTATAATATTCTGGTTGAATGGGAACAAGGATAGTGTTGTAAAAAGTGTAATAAATGGTAAAGGTGGTGGTATAAGTACCTCACATAGAAAAGTTATAATGAATTAGTTAGTAAATAGGTGGATGACGAGTTAAAATTTGTAATAATGAATAATAAAGATAATGATGCCATAATAGCTTTCAGGTCAGGTCTAAACTGTGCACAGGCTGTTCTGACTTCCTACTCGGGAAAGCTGGGTTTTAATAAGAACCTCGCAATGAATATTTCAAGTGGTTTTGGCGGAGGTATGGGACGGCTTCAGGCAACTTGCGGTGCTGTGACAGGAGCATTCATGGTTCTTGGGATTTATAACAGCAATCAATATTCTGATAATAGCGAGATAAAAGAAACTACCTATTCCATGATTCAGGAATTTGATGCTAAATTCAGACTCATATCATGGTGCGACTGATTGTAAGTCTCTTATAAACTGTGATTTAAAAACCGAGGAAGGGCAGGCTTTTGCTAAAGAAAATAACCTTTATAAAACTGTCTGTGAGAAATGTATTATAGATTCATTGAAAATTGTTGACGAACTTATAGGATAGTGCAGAAAAAATTATTGACTATTGTATCTGAAAAATCGAGCGTCTGTGTAAGCCTGTTGATGTTCGGATTTTATATTTATTTCAGGAGACATATCGGCTTCTCCAAAAAGTGTGAAAATTCTCAGTTCTGTCAGATATCAGAATATAGTTGCTTTTGATACAATTCAGGATATAAAAGAAGATACCAGTCTCATCAGAAAAATTTATGCGGTCTGACAGCATTTTTTCATTCAGATCACCAAAAGGTTATGTGCCAATGTTGATCCATAATCTGGGAGAGCAGGCAGTTGCACCATTCCATTTTAACGGACGGCAGTGGTTGGTTACCGGAGCAGTAGCAGGTATAACAACAGCATTGATATTTGCTGATCCGAAGATTGATGATTGGGTCTCACCCCAAAAAAGCAACCATGCCTGGGTTAACAAAGCCTCTCCTGTAATTACCCAGTTAGGAGGCAACTATGGAATTTATTCAGTTATAGCTGCCGGCCTGGGTGGATTAGCATTCAAAAAGGAGAAGTTAGTTCAGACATCACTGTTGGCTACACAGGCAGTTATTACTTCAGGCCTGTGGGGTTATGCCGTAAAACAACTTACAGGAAGAGAGCGGCCTAAAGCCTCATACATTTTCAGTCAGACTGAGGGTGGCAAGTGGCACGGGCCCTTTGCAAAATATCTTGAAAAGGATGCTGATAACAGGTCGAAATTTTCATACGATGCTTTCCCGTCGGGTCATACAGCTACTGCATTCTCAATTGCTACTGTATTTGCAACCCAATACAGAGATAAAAAAGCGGTTCCTGTAATAAGTTACTCATTGGCTACATTAGTGGGCACTGTCAAGAATGACCGAACATGAGCACTGGGCATCTGATGTGTTTGCCGGAGCTGTATTAGGATATGTTTGCGGTAAGCAGGTGGTTTCACATTATAAAAAGACTCATCAAAAATATTTACCATCAGGATTGGTAAGTTTAAAAAGCAAATCTGAGTTAACCTTTATTCAATATGGTAATCAGGTAGGATTTTCCCTGAAATGGTAGGTTTCTTCTTCATTAAATACTTTTAATTTCAGATGATTAACGATGAAAAATATTAGTTTTGTCGTGCATTTTTATCAATACCATGCTGTCTTTTAAAATCTTCTTTCGTAACCGCAAATATTTTGCCCCGGCTTTTCTCTACTCCTGTTTCAGCCTGGTATTCAGTACATGGGTAATTTATATACCTTATATATCAGAGAAACTTAAAATCACTGAGGGTAAGATTGGAGGTGCTCTGTTTTTTACTTCAGTAGGAGCATTAACCATAATCCCTGTTTGTAACAGGCTGGTAGACAAAATAGGTGTGGGAAGATATGCATTCTATGCTTTTATTTTGTATTCATTATCAATGTTTGGGATGTTTCTGGCGCCGACTTATGGCTTTTTATGTGCAGCATTGTTTGTGTTCGGCATGATGGGATCCTCATTTGCTATTTCAATCAATTCTCTGACTGCCAGGATAGAGAAGCAGTCGGGTATGTATATAATGAGTGGGAGCCATGGATTCTGGAGCATGGGTGGCATAGTAGGTGCATCAACCGGTAGTTTTATAGGTGCTTATCTGGGAATGCCATTATTGCACATCTCAATGCTGGTAATCGTTCTTATTGGCTTACAACTATGGTTAAAAAAGGAATATTATCATATTCGCAGTGAACATCAGGAAAAGGACAATCAACGGAAATTTCCCATAAAACCATTACTCGTGATAGCATTAATAGGGTTGGTGATAATGGTATCAGAAGGAGCTATTGCTGACTGGAGTGCACTATACCTGAAGAAAGTAATAATGATGGAGGTGGAGTATATTGGATTTGGATATGCATTATTTTCACTGGGTATGACACTTGGGACGGTTTACAGGAGATTCACTCAGCAACAGATTTGGATCATGGAAGTTGCTTCGGATGGCAATAGGGATCAGTCTTATTGGATTTATTCTTGTATTGCAAACATCTCCGGCTATTCTGACTTTATCAGGTTTCCTGGTAATAGGAGTGGGTTTCTCAGTCATTGTACCTGAAGTGTACCGCTTAGCCTCTAATATTCAGGGTATAAGAACAGCTGATGGTGTCTCTTTTATTGCAGCAGCAACCAACATTGGTTTTCTTACAGGACCTGTTGTGTTGGGATTCATAGCTGAATTACATACCCTGCACATGAGTTTTATTGTATTATCTGTATTCGTCAGTACAGCTTTTGGAATTACCTTCCTGCGACGAAAGTATTAGATAATTTTGCAGCGAAAAGAATAAACTATTATGGCTAAGAAACAATGGGATGAACCTTTAAGAGTCTATTCTGTTCCTTTTTATATAATTTCACAGTGTATAATGAATATTAATTTTCATTAAAGTTAAGAAGATGAAAAATATTGTATTGATTGGAGGGAGTGGTTTTATAGGTTCTGTTTTGTTGACTGAAGCTCTCTCAAGAGGTCATAAAGTAAAGGTGATCGTACGCAATCCTGAAAAGATAACTATAGTGCATCCAAATCTCATCTTAGAAAAAGGTGATGCCTCAGATCCACAACTGGTTAGTAAGCTGTGTAAAGGAAGCGATGTTGTAATAAGTGCTTTTAATCCGGGATGGAAGAATCCGGATATCGCCAAAGAGACACTAAGGGTTTACCCTGCTATATTGAAAGGCGTCAAAGAATCTGGTGTAAATCGATTTTTAGTTGTTGGTGGTGCAGGATCACTTTTTGTTAAACCCGGGATAAGACTTGTCGATTCGGGCGTTTTTCCTGAAGCATTTCTTCCGGCAGTAAAAGCTCTTGTGACCTTCTACCTTGAATTTCTCTCAGCAGAGAAGTCGCTGGACTGGGTTTACTTTTGTCCGGCTCAGAATATCGCCCCTGGAAAAAGAACCGGTGAATTTCGTCTGGGCAATGACAGTCTGATAACCGACAGTGAAGGGAAAAGCAATATCTCAGTTGAGGATTATGCTATAGCCATGCTTAATGAAGCAGAAAAGCCTGCCCATCACATGGAGATATTTACAATCGGATATTGATTGTAAATATCAGTCCCTTAAATTATCTGTGCGTATTTTATTCCCGTTTATGTCTTATGAGCAGGAGAGAGGATTCTATTTTTTTATTACATCCTCAAAAAAAGCTTTCATCTCAGCGGCATAATAAACACCATACTTATAGAAAGTTGCTTTTGTCCTTTCATCAGGTTTCCAATCGAAAAATGCATGACTTGCTCCACCTACCTGCACATACTCAACTCTTTGTCCGGCCTTAACTAAAGCATCAACATAAGCCTTGACATCAGGATCCTTAATTAACGGGTCATTGGTTCCGCGTGTCAGATACTGAGGAACAGACCTGTCTTTTGCATCGGGAATATTGGTAATTGGAGCTATTGCATCTTTCCATGCATCGGTAGCAGTTGTGTCGTCGCTGTAAGTGTTGAGAAGATTTCCACTGAAGACTCCGTAACTAGGTGCTGCACCCTTAATTGATGTCATTAATTCTGTTCTAAGATCGCCGGCTTTCTTGTTTTTAGGTATATATGAAGGCATGAATTCGAAATACTCCGGGAGTCTTACCAAATCCACCAGTGCCTATCTTATCAGGCAATAAGGAACATGCTGCCGAAAGATGTCCTCCGGCACTATCACCTGTCAGTAAAATCACATCAGGATTGCCTCCATACTCTGCAGCGTGTTCTCTTATATGCGCTACAGCACCGAAAACGTCTTCAATAAGGTTAGCCATCGTATTATTAACCAGATCACCATCGGCTTTTCCTGCCCATCGGTAATCAATACTGAATACAACAAATTTACCACCTTTTGTAAGCTCACGGGCCAGACCTCTCATAATATTTTCATCATTTGTGACCCATCCTCCTCCATGAATTATCACAATACAGGGAAGATTCTTAGCACCTTTTGGAGAATAGACATCGTATTTGAGAGCTTTTACCCCTGGTTTAGCATATACAATATCCTGTGTGACATTGATATGGTCCACAGCCGATTTTTCAATAAATGAAACGCCAATGTGCATAGCCTGGTCAACAGTTACCTTGAAGGGAGAGGCCATTAATTCATGGTACATCTGACCCCATCTTCCCGGAATAGAAAAATATCCGGCATCCAGAACATATCCGGCATCTGGTGTTGCTGTTACTGTAACAACTGTTCCTACAGGGTATTTGCCATCTGCAGGAATAGCAGGATCAAGTTTGTAAGTCCCGTTTACTGGTTTATCCAAGTAACAGCAGCGGTTTGTGCATTGAGGTTCGTTGATGTTGAAATAAAAGCCGCCATTATAAATACGAAGTTAATTATTAATGATTTTTTCATTTGTAAAGTGTTAGATTATAAATATTAGAACATATAATTAGCGATGTGTCAAATTTCAATTTCAAAATAAGTAATAATTATTCTGTATTATTTAATGCTGTATTCGGAATATATATTATTAATATAATATATTTAATAATGAGCTTCATGGTAATTCTCAATTTCTATTTGATTTATCCTATTATCATCTTCCTTATAAAGCCCATCTCTTGATAAAAGATGATCTAAATTGGCCAGATTATAAACTACAACTGCCGTAACTATTGAAGTATGGTTCTGATATTCAGGAATACTCTTGGTATAAACATCTCTTTCGGTGTGCCATATTTCGCCATAGTTGAAGTCATAACCTTTAGAGTCAGGGATCCCAAATGAAAGGGTAGGAACTCCATTCATTGCAAAGTAAGCATGATCTGAACCGCCTGCCCTTATTGGTTTTGGCCCTGCCGGACTTGTTCTTTTTGTTAAGGTAAAGGGAAATTCAGGGTTTATGCTGTTCAGTGGTTCGCATATTTTCACAAAGTCATCATACATAGCTTCGGGTACGGTAAGACTTGATGCAACTGTAGGACCTCCATCGCGGTTAAAATAATTTGATATTTTGTTAAGCTTTCCATCATTTCTCTGAACCCAGCTTTTTGAGCCCCAAAGACCGAATTCTTCTCCTGCCCACAGGCAAACAAGAATTGTACGCTTCGGTTTGCCTCCTGCAGCCATAATAAGACGTGCAGCTTCCATCGCAGGAGAAACCCCTGATCCGTCATCAACGCCACCGGTTGCAACATCAAATGCATCGAGATGACCACCCATCATCACATATTCATCAGGATACTTCGTGCCCCTTATTATGCCTATTATATTGTGGTATTTCACCGGACCCATTTTAAAGTGGTTTCGTATATCAAACTCCAGAAGAAAATACCGGCGTTCTTTGGCCATTTTCTCAATAATTGCGTACTGATTCTCATCCAGTTTAATATCAGGGGTTGTTGGAAGAGTTTCAAAAGTCATTTTTTCAATATTTTTTCGGTCATAAAGTGCTCTTATAGGGACTTTTGACGACTGTATAGTTCCAAGAATACCAGCTTCGCGCATTTCTTTATAAAAAAGAGCAGGCTCATCTTTCAAGGGAATAAGTTCCTTCTGAACTGAATCAGGATTCCTCCTGTTATACATCATTATCTCCCTGTTTGTCGTAGCAATTTCCTCATTATCAGCTATAATTTTTGCTCTTAATGAATCGCCTTTCTGTGAATAATCGATTGGCCAACCGCTGTTTGTACCGGAAATGAGAACCCATGCACCCTTCAGTGCTCCCTTCATGCGATCAAACTCAGCCTGAGACTTAGGCTCTATTAATACAGGTCCTCTCTGAAGGCCTTTAGTACCTGAGGTATAAGAAGGAGTTGCAAAATGCAGTTCCATTCCGTTATCACTTAACATTCTTCCAAACCATGGTCCGCGGTTAAAGCCAACAGGCAATGTGCCTACTTCATCCATCTCAACTTCCATTCCCCATTTTTTGAATTGGGCAGCACACCATATTCCGGCATTTTCATAAGCATCTGATCCTATTAATCGTCCTCCGAAACGATTTGTCAGAACATCAAGATGGTCCATCGTCCGATTATCTGTTTGCCCAATCTGGATAATTGATTTGACAACTTTATCGTTGTTGGGCTTGCAATTCAGTAAACGAAAAAAGAGCCACCAGTGTGACAAGACAGTAAAAAGTGTTTTTCATAATATCAGTTTTTAATAGTATCAGATTCAATTGCGGCAAGCTAATAAATTCCTAATAAATTTAAATACTACAATTTAAATTTATCTTTCATTTCTGTCTTATATTAATATTTTTTGTTGAAATTAGCAATGGCACGGATTGCAAATCCGCGCCAGCGAAGCCGAACTCGCAGTTGCTAGCGCGGATTTGTAATCCGTGCTTACCGTCTGCTCGGTTGTAATCCGTGCTGATCTTCTGCTAGGCTGTAATTCCTGACCTAAATCTATTAAGTACTCATTTCTTATTTGCAGGTCCTCATTTTTACTGATTCCAGAACAACATCAAGATAATTAGTCAAACCGGCATAATTTCTTGCTGAACTGAAAAAGTAATCTTCAGGGTTTTCAACAATTAACGCTTTAACAGGATTATTATGAATATAATTAAGTTTCTGATTAAAAAACTTATTAGACTGAATTATTACAGCATGGTTACCATCCTGCCAGAATTTGTAATTTCTGATACCTTTGAGTTTACTCCCTTCTTTTCTGAAGTATTCCAACATCCATTCCCTACGACTATCTGGTTCATTAATAATCTGAGTGATAATAGCCTTAGAGGTAAATTTTTTGAAATCCCGAAGTACTTCTGACAAGGTATAATTGCCTTCAGCTTTTGCAATCATATGAAGGTGATTTGACATCAGACAATAACCAAAAATCAATAGTCCCTTTTCTTTCTGACAATATTTTAGTGAGTCAATTATTAATAATTTATGGTTCTTCTGAGTAAATACATCTATCCATCCAACTACAGTCATAGTCAGGAAATAGGCTTTACTATTGTCCCATATTTTGTATTTATCAGACATATTTAACTTATTCCAGGTGTTAAATTAATATTTTTAGTTGAATTTAGCAATGGCTTGAAATGAGCAATGGCACGGATTGCAAATCCGTGCCAACTTAGCTTGCAGGTGCTAGTGCGGTCATGATTATCGAGACCGTGCAAGCAGAGGCACGGATTGTAAATCCGCGCCAGCTTAACTCGAAGTTGCTAGCGCGGATTTGGCTGCGCCGAGCTCGCAGTTTCCATCGCTAGCGCGGATTTTTAATCCGTGCTTATCTTCTGCCCGGTTGTAATCCTTAAATGCTCCCTTTCTCCCTTTCGCATATTCCTATCTGCCATCATCAATAAATAATTATCTTTGGCATTTTCATAAAATCGTGGATATAACTGAAAAGCTGACATACCGGAGGATTTTTCTATTCTGGGGCCCCCTGGCACTTACCTGGCTGATGATGTCTATTGAGCAGCCATTCCTTATTGCCTTTATCGCACGGCTGGATGATGCAAAATTCAACCTTGCTGCCTTTGGTATAGCAGGATCTTTTGCCTTGATTATTGAATCTCCCATAATAATGCTGATGAGTGCTTCCACGGCTCTTGTCACTGGGGGCCATTCCTATAAAAAGCTAAAAAGATTCACAGATATCCTTAACGCAGGCATCACTGGTATTCAGCTTATCTTATTGATTCCGCCGGTATTCAACTACATTGTAATACGTCTTATGGAAGTGCCGGAAGATGTTGCAAAGCTCGCCCACATTGCCCTGATTATTTTTCTGCCATGGGCTGCATCGATTGGTTACAGAAGGTTCTACCAGGGTATTCTTATAAGGAATAACCTTACACGGCGGGTAACTTATGGAACTCTCGTCCGGCTTTCAGTTATTGTGATTATGGGATTGTTTCTTTATACGGCTGGAGTGAAAGGGGCATACGTAGGTGCAGGGGCAATGTCGCTGGCCGTCCTATGTGAGGCAATAGCAACCAGGATTATGGTTAACGGAACTCTTAAGAGTCTGATTTTAATGGAAGATACCAGGAACAGTAATCTCAGGATCAGATCAATTATAAAGTTCTATTATCCACTTGCTCTGACATCAATACTATCGCTTGGGGTGAATCCCTTTGTTACATTCTTTCTTGGCAGAAGTTATATGGCAGTTGAGTCTCTGGCTGTTCTCCCTGTTGTGAGCTCACTGGTATTTATTTTCAGGAGTATGGGATTATCATTCCAGGAGGTGAATATTGCCCTTATTGGAAAGGAAAAACAGAATTACAAGGTATTGAGGAATTTTGCTATATACCTTGGATTGCTGGTAACTGTTCTGATATCAGTGCTGGCATTTCACGCCACTGTCCGATTTGTGGTTTATAAACGTTTCCGGCCTGAGTACGGAACTTGCTGATATGTCATATCTTCCGCTTAAAATTATGATTCTGCTGCCAGCGTTTACTGTACTTCTGAATTTTCAGAGATCTTCCCTTATAATAAACGGCACTACAGGCCCAATCTCCAGGGCAACCGCAGTAGAGCTTATTAGTATAATTGTGGTACTGGCTATCTGTGTGGTATTCCTGAACCTTACAGGCGTAGTTGCTGCTTCTGTTGCTTTTATAGTCGGTAAAGGAATCTCAAATATATACCTTACACCCAAACAGATAGCTGCGGTAAAAGGGTGGAATTTGAAAAAGCAGATCTGATCACAACCGGCTATTATAATGCCAATTTTTGAAGAAGGCTCATTTCTCTTCTCACCCCAGATACTTACTTACGATATCTCTTCTTGAGAAAGGTGCTGCCAGAAACCTGCCGGCTATTTTCCAGCTTGAGAGCCATGCTATTTTTGCACCATTCTTTTTGTTCTCAATCATTTTTCTTACAAGGAAGGGTGTAACTGTCTCACGATCGTCAGCCAGAATGTTATATATGCGTATCGTCTGCTTGTTATTTTCCCGTTCTTCCCTCAGAGGTGCAAGTGTCATATCCGTTAAGACCATGCCAGGGCTGATTGTCCCTACAATAACAGGTCCGTTTTTTACCTCAATTGCAAAAGCATCTGTAAAATACCTGACTGCCCTTTTTGATGTTCCATATGGTGTCAGTCCTGCTATTTTTCTCCCATCGCTTCCCAGTCCCTCCATGTTATAAATTGCACCGAAACCCTGATTAAGCATATTGTTATAAGCAATATGAGTTGCAAGCATTAATCCTTTAACATTTGTATCGATAACTCTTGAAAATACAGCAATGGGGAGCTTATGAAAAGGAGTCTGATCATTTGAAACACCGGCGTTATTTACCCATATATCAACACTTCTGTATTTTTTGATTGCCGAATTCCAAAGATTATTAAGATCATTTTCATTCGTCACATCACACCTGAATGCACTATACCTCTCTTTTTCAAACTCTTCCGGAATGACTGCCAGTGAGTCTGCAACAGATTTATCTGTTGTCCCGGAATAAACAACATTCCATCCTCTTTTGAGAAAATCCTTAACCAGCCCGGCACCAATACCCCTGGTACCACCTGTAATAATTACTGTTTTCATATATGACGCTTGTTAAAGTTATGGCATAGTAAAATTACGATATTATGACCTGATATAAAATGTTGACAGGTAGAAAGGAGACCTCACACCCTGAATTTCCACTTGAATAATTAACTGTACTATTTAAATTTATCCTTTGGTGGCAATTCTCTTTTTACTGATGAAAAATCAATTGCATCTTCAGGACAGGCTTCAATACAAGAACCACATGAAAAACAATCTGAAATAGTGCTTTTACGTTTTAATATTGTATTCATTACTGTCGAAGGACATGCTTTTACACATGACTCACATGCGGTACATTTTGAATAATCTACTCGGATCTTAAAAATAGCTGTTTTTTCGAATAACCATCCAACCAGGCCAAACGGGCAAAAGAGAGTACACCATGGACGGTAAACAAATAAGCTGAGAACCAGTATCAAACCAACAAATATCCAACCAATGATTGAAACAGCTGATGGATTAAAAATTTTAAAAGGGTCAATAAATTCAACTATATCGGTTGCCCATACAAAAGCAAATATAACCAGTGAAATAAAGAATATTAAACGAATACTGTTTGAAACAAGAAATGGCATTTTATACTGTTTAAAAATATACCTGCTATTATTTTTACGATTAAATCTGAAAATCAAATCCTGAAGAGTTCCAAATTGACAGCCCCATGAACAAATCGATTTATTGAAAACTATGACCATAGCCAGGAATGCAGTCAAAGCAATTAACCTTGGTGGGAATATTGCCCCTTTTGTCGCAAAAAGTACCAGTGCATCTTTAATAGTCCCCATAGGATTAGGGTCAGAACCCAGTATTACTCCAAATAATACAACTGAAGCTATATAAACAGAGTTTCTGGTCCTTGTCGATAGTTTTTTCTTTCGGATTATAAGAAAGACAGTAAAAATAATAGCTATCCAGACTGTAAATTTTATTAGAATTTTAACCCAGTTTTTTGATTCACTCTCTGTCTCAATCGCTAAACGCTTATTAATTTCAAAGAGTAAATCCTGCTGGCTAAAATTAAAGTCACTCACTTTTTGCCCTAACTCTTCTTTGGAATTAATCCCAAACACTTTTGCCAGTATCTGATTTGAAATATTATTCTTTACTCCAAATTCTTTAACTGTTATATCTTTTGAAATAATCAATGAGGTTAATCCGGGATTTTTCTCTGATTTTGTACTCCAAATCTTTGTAGACACGAATGAAGCTATAATAACCAGGCCGACTACTAAAATCAACTTTGCAAAAACTACTACTTTTTTTGAAACATTCATATGTTATATTCTTTTGTGTGGTTATTGTAAGCTTTTTTTCATTAATTCAATTCAGACCATTTTACAAAACCTGTTACCTGGCTCTTCATTTTTCCATCCATTAAAAGGTTCAGTGCCACACTAAACAAACCTGGCCGGTATTACATTCCCCAAATCTACATAAAATATCTCATCAGAATTCTCAATACTACTTACCCTAGAGTTATAATTCCACCTCTTCTCCCTCTCACCTTTTCACCCATTCTCCCCCTCTCTTTCTCACCTCTTATCCCCTTGAGCTTAAAGCGGATTGAAAGGGAAGTCTTTGAAATTTAATGATATTTAGCATTCATCCATAATGTAATTGTAATAAGTACTTTATCTTCGCTGTTCATTAATAAAAATATCTATGAAACTTTTCCGATTTATTCCATTACTATCTTGTCATTATTACTAATTCTGTATTTTCACAAACCGGAACTGACATTGAAAGTAACTGGCCGGCCTGGCGCGGACCACTTGCCAATGGCATAGCTCCTAAAAGTAATCCGCCAGTCTCATGGAGTGAGAGTACAAATATAAAATGGAGGACTGCAGTACCTGGAAAAGGATTTTCAACCCCTATAGTATGGAATAAATATGTTTTTATTACAACCGCTATACGAAAAGAGGGCGCCCCGGAAGCAGCGATGGTGCCATATATCTTTAAGGTTGTAGCACTGAACCGTGCAGATGGGAAAATTTTGTGGGAGAAAACCGTTGCAGAGGAAGAGGTTCAGGATCGTATTCACCAGACTGCAAGCCATATTTCGAATTCATCTGTTACTGACGGTAAGTATCTTTATGCCTATTTTGGATCAAGGGGACTGTTTTGTCTCGATTTTACGGGAAAGATAATATGGAAAAAGGATTTCGGAGAAATGCAGAAAAGAAATAATTTCGGTGAAGGATCCTCTCCTGCACTTTATGGCAATAAAATTGTTGTGCAATGGGATCATGAAGGGCAGTCTGAAATTTTTTGTGTGGATAAGACTAGCGGAAAGGAACTCTGGAAAAAGGACCGTGATGAGCCTTCATCATGGGCTACTCCGTTTATACTGGAATATAACGGTAAGGTTCAGGTTATAACTGCTGCCTCAAAGAAGGTACGGAGCTATAACCTGGATAATGGTGATCTTATCTGGGAATGCAGCGGCTTAACCGGAAATGTTACACCTAATCCTGTTTATGGCGACGGAATACTGTATGTAATGAGTGGTTACAGTGGTTACGCTCTTCTTGCTATCAGGATGGCCGATGCAAAAGGAGATATCTCAGGGTCAGGCGCAATTGCCTGGTCAGCGAATATAAACACTCCGTATGTGCCATCGCCTCTTCTTGTTAACAAAAGGCTTTATTTCCTGAGGATAAACAGTGGTGCGCTTTCATGTCTTGATGCCACCACAGGAAAAGTCTTTTACGAGAAGAGGATGCTTGCAAACCTGGGCACAGTTTATAATTCTCCGGTTTATGCCAATGGCAGGATATATCAGCTTGGAGGAACAGGACTCACTTACACATTAAAAGAGGGCCCGGAGCTGGAAATTCTTTCAGAAAACAAACTTGATGACTCTTTTTCCGCATCACCTGCTATAGCTGGTAATGAAATATTCCTCAGGGGACTAAAATTCGTTTATTGTATAGCCAATAAATAAAGTGCTGAGACGGGAGTATTCTCTCTATCTCTCAATCTATTCATCTTACCTTTTCTCCACTTCATAAAAGCCTGGAGTAAAGAAAGTTTTAAAAAGAGCAGGAGCTGTTTCAGAGTTTTTTTACCTGGAATTGCTCACCCTTCCCAGTCGCGGATTATAATCCTGTCCTGGTAAAGTTTTACTTCCAGTTTCTGTTTGCTGCGCCACTTGAGTTTCCTGATATACTCAATTGGGATGGTAACATAATAACTTGTACCTTTTGATGACTTTGACAGGCTCCTGATGTCTCTTTCTTCAATTTTTCTTGTTGTCATAATACCAGAGTTTTTCAACGTATTAATATACGTTTTTTAAAACGTTGATGCAAGTGTTATTATCCCTTTCTCATCTTCACCCTTTCCAAAAATCGGGGGTACCTCACTTCGTTCGGTGATCCCTGAGTGCAAGTCCTGCAAATAA
>CAVUJY010000005.1:0-32014 GCA_963741935.1 uncultured Bacteroidales bacterium
TGAAGAGATCTAAAAGATCTATTTCGTCATCCCTGACATTCTTGTTATTAGTTGTTTTCAGACATAAATTTTAGATTGACTTGTTAGTATACAAATATATTCAAATTAAAAAAATCCAAGGTCAGATATAGGTCATAAGATTGAAATACTTTGAGTGCAAGATCCTTTAACAAGGGTTTATAATCCTGAACAAATTCTCCTGTAACACGATTCCCGATAACAAGGCATATAGTCAATGCTTTATGCCCCATAAGTGCTGATAATCCATAAATTGCAGAGCTTTCCATCTCATAGTTACTTATTGTTCTTCCCCTGAATGAAAATTCCGATAGTTTGCTATTTATCTCATTATCAAATGTTTCAAGCCTGAGTTTCTTCCCTGAGGGGCATAGAAACCAGGTGCGGATATAGTAATCCCTTTATAAAATTTTCATTCTTGAATATTTCAATCAATTCCTTATTTGCATTTACTGCATAAGGATAGGAGAGAGTGTCGGGCCATTCGAGATATTCAACAAGGTAATCAGCCAGATTGGTATCCAGTATCCAGTCATATCCTTCATAGAAATGAAGAAGTCCGTCAAACCCTATAGCTGTTTCGGCCAGTACATATGAACCTGCAGGTACATCTTCCCTTAATCCTCCTGATGTGCCAAGCCTGATTATTGTCAGAGAAACAGGTTCTTCCTTGCTGATACCTGTTTCAAGATCGATATTCACCAGTGCATCAAGCTCATTGATAAGAATATCGATATTATCAGTTCCGATTCCTGATGAGATGACAGTTATTTCAGTATTGTCAAATGTTCCTGTAACTGTCTTGAATTCCCTGTTCTCCTTCCTTACTCTTACTTCCTTCATCAGTGATCCAAACATTTCAACCCTTCCCGGATCGCCAACAATAATTATTTTATCAGAAATATCACCCGGAAGAAGGTTAAGGTGAAAGATGCTTCCGTCTTTATTTGTTATAAGTTCTGTTTTCTTTTGCATATGAAAAATTTAAGCATCAAATTTAAAAATGATTTTAATGTGGGCTACACAAAGTAAAAGCAAAGCATGCAAAGTACCAAATGTAATATCTGGTTTTGCTGGTTTGTGATTAAACTATGAATAAGAAATGATTTTATTCGTAATAGGTCATTATCTTGCCCGAAATCAACTGAAGTGATATCTCTGCAAGTTTTGCCTGGTATTGAACCGATAACAAACTTTCTCTGGCATCAAGAAGACTCTTCTGTACCTCACGCAGATCAATTCCTGAAAGACTTCCAAGCTTATATCTTTCAAGACCAATGGAGAGGTTTTCCGATGCAGTCTGAAGATTTTGTTCTTCAAGTCGTATTAATCTCAGATTGTTGCTGTAAGCATTATAAATTGTAATTAAATCTGCTCTGATTCCCTGTTCAATTTGTTGATATATTAACTCTTTGTTTTTTAGGTCAATTGATGAATTGTTTATTGCTCTTTTCTGATTAAACCCATCAAACAGATTTACACCCAAGAGTTAATCCATAGTTCATCCCGTTTGTCTTCTGATTAGCTATTGTATTTGAGGCATATGTATTCAAATTATAACTGTATCCTGTTGATAAATTCAGATATGGATATGATCTGGAAACTACAAGCTTATAATCATATTCTGATATTATCTTATTTTTAGCGGCAATCTGCAGACTCGTATTGCCTCAAAGTCTCCTCCAGATAGTTTTTCATAAAGAAGTTCAGGATTTACTATTATTGAAGTGTCTTTTGATACAAACTGATTTCCAAGATCTTCAGCTGCCATAAGTTCATTTAACCTTACCTGAGCTGTTCTTACTACTTCAAGTTGCTTCGATAAATTTGAACTGTCAGCATTAAGATATACCCTTGATTGTAAAACCTGGATTTTTGAGTTTGATCCTAAAAGATATCTGTCCTCATCAATTCTTAACCTTTCTTTTGATAAGGCTACGGCATACTTCAAATTATTCAGAAGCTGAACTTGCTGAATATAATTGTAATAACTTGAAATAATATCAGCAAGGAAGTTCTCTACCGATAACTGGGTATTAAGCGAACCAAGTTGTTTTAACTCATTTAATTTTTTATATGTAGTCTGTACGTTGAACCCATTAAAGATTGTCCAACCAAGAGTAGCAGCAGCATTGGCAGTTGTATTATTTATCCCGTTTGCAACAGTCTGATCACCTGACGATAAATTTGTTGTTGTATTATTTAATGTCCCGGTATAACGACTGGTTATGTCAACTGAAGGAAGAAAGCCGGCATTCCCTAAAGTATAATTGTTCCTGGCTATGGTTTCACTATTTCTTGCAACCAGAATTGAAAAATTCCTCTCAAGACCAATCCCGATACAATCCTTTAAGCTGAATATTTGCTGGGCTTCAGCTTTTGAAGAAGAGTATAAGAAGAGTATACTAATTAAGAGGTACCTGATTTTCATCTTTTATATTTTTTGTTTCGGAAGAAATAAATGTATAAATAGCTGGAACAACAAAGAGTGTCAGGAATGTTGAAAATATCATTCCTCCAACTACTGCGATACCCATCGATACACGGCTCTGAGCACCTTCCCCTAAGCCCATTGCAAGTGGTAAAATACCAAGTATTGTTGCGAGACTGGTCATCAGAATTGGTCTGAAACGAGACGCTGAAGCGTATTTGATAGCATCAAGTTTTGACATTCCGGCATTCTTTCTCTGATTAGCAAATTCTACTATAAGAATACCGTTTTTACTTACAAGACCGATAAGCATAATAATACCTATCTGGCTGAAGATGTTCATTGTGATGTTAAAGTACCACATAAATAAAAGAGCACCGGTAAGAGCAAGTGGTACAGTAATCATGACGATTAATGGATCTTTAAAGCTTTCAAACTGGGCTGATAATACAAGAAAAATCAGTACAAGCGCCAGCATAAAAGCAAACATCAGACTCGATGAACTTTCCTTGAAATCTTTTGAATCACCGGCTAAGGCAGTTCTGAATGTATCATCAAGTGTCTCTTTGGCAATCTTATCCATTTCATCAAGTCCCTGACTTATAGACTTACCTTCTGCAAGACCGGCAGAAATTGTAGCTGCAACAAATCTGTTATACCGATATAGTTGCGGAGGAGCTGTCTCTTCTGATAATGTAACAAGATTATCAAACTGAATCATATTACCTGCATTGTTCCTTACATATAAAGAGGTAAGATCCAGTGGTTGGTTTCGTACACTTCTTTCAAGATCACCTAATATCTGGTACTGTTTGCCATTCATGAAAAAGTATCCGTATCGTTGTCCACTGAGAGCCAGCTGCAGAGTCTGTCCAATATTTTGCGTCGAAACACCAAGTGCACTGGCCTTATCTCTGTCAATATGAATTCTGAGTTCAGGTTTTGTGAATTTCAGATTTACATCTGCCATCTGGAAAGTGGGATTATCCAACACTTTTGCCATAAAAACAGGTAGAATTTCTCGTAATTTATCAATAGTGGTCGCCTGTAAAACATATTGAATTGGCATACCTGCACGTCTGCCACCGAATGTAGACTGCTGCATTACCATCGCCCTGGCTTTTGTTTTTTTCCTGAGAACAGCGCTGAGTTGATCTGCTATATTCTGTTGTGTACGCTCCCTTTTATCAGGCTTTACAAGGGTAACTCTTACATTACCACCGCCACCTCTTACCATTGAAATAACTCCATCACGTTCAGGAACCAAATCATTCACGGTTTTTGTCACATCATCAATATAGTCTAATATATATTCATATGTTGCACCTTCCTGAGCTGATGTGTTTATATTGATCTGTGATCTGTCTTCGAGTGGAGCCATTTCAGCCGGAATAGATTTCCAAAGCAGGAATATCAGTACAATAGCAACACCCAGAATAATAAATGCAGTATTTCTGTGATTGAGAAAACTGTTAAGCAGATTACGATAACCGTCATTCAGCTTATTAAAGAACTTTTCCGTTTTCCTGAAAAACCAGCTGTGTTTAGTTTCACGTCTGAGTAATTTTGTGGATACCATTGGTGTAAGTGACAAGGCAAGGAATGCCGATATACCAATAGTTCCAGCCATTACAACTGCAAATTCCCGGAATAGTCTTCCGGTAATCCCTTGTAAGAAAACAATAGGAAAGAATACCGAAATAAGAGTAATAGTTGTGGCAATAATTGCAAAGTAAATTTCCTTCGATCCTTCAAGTCCAGCCTGCATAGGACGTCATCCCTTCTTCCACTTTAACATAGATATTCTCCATCATTACTATAGCGTCATCAACGACAATTCCAATAGCAAGGACTATAGCAAGAAGAGTTAGAACATTTATCGAATAATTCGCCAGGTACATTATGAAGAAAGCTCCGATAAGTGAAACCGGAATAACCAGAATCGGTATAAGTGTCGCACGCCAGCTTCGAAGAAAAAAGTAGATTATGATTACTACCAGGAAGAATGCAATATAAATTGTGCTCTTAACCTCTTTTATTGAAGATCGGATATATTCAGTATTATCAAATCCTACCTTAATTACAACATCCTCAGGAAGATCCTTTTTAATATACTCAAGACGACGATAAACTTCATCTACAATATCAATCTGGTTTGCGCCTGGTTGAGGAACAATAGCATTTCCAACCATCGGGACTCCATCTCTTTTAAGGATTCCTCTTATATCCTCCGGACCCAGTTCAGCTCTTCCAATATCCTTGAAGCGGACAACCTGATCACCTGACTGTTTAATGATCAGGTCATTAAACTCTTTTGGAGTTGTCATCAGCCCAAGTGTTCTGATTGTCAGTTCAGTATTATTGCCTTCAATAGACCCTGAAGGTAATTCGACATTTTCACGCGAAATTGCATTTCTGACATCAATAGGAGTCATTTTATAGCCGGCAAGCTTTACAGGGTCAAGCCAGAGTCGCATTGCGTATCGTTTCTGCCCCCATATCATAATTGCACTTACTCCTGAAATAGTCTGTAACTGTTCCTTAATAGTCAGTTCGGCAATTTCAGAAATTTCAAGCAAGGATCTTTTCTTACTCTCAATTGTTAGAAACATTATTGGACTGGCATCAGCATCAGCTTTTGCTACGGTAGGAGGATCGCAATCCCTGGGAAGCATTCTCATTGCCTGAGAAACTTTATCTCTTGTATCATTGGCTGCTGTTTCCATATCGACTGAAAGCTCGAATTCAACAGTTATATTACTACCACCCTGACGGCTCACACTGGTAAGTGAACGAATCCCGGGGATACCGTTAATTGATTGTTCAAGAGGTTCCGTTATCTGTGTCTCAATAACATCTGAATTAGCTCCGGGATATGAGGTGCTTACTGATATGATTGGAGGATCCACACTTGGAAATTCACGAATTCCAAGGTAAGTTAGTCCTACAACTCCGAATAGCAGAATTAAAATTGCAAATACAGTTGCTAAGACCGGCCTTTGAATACTTACTGATGATAAACTCATATTATTTCCCCGGTTAATTATTTAGAATAACTGAGTCAAGAACTATAGGTAAATTTTGCCTTAACTGCATTATACCTGATGTAATAAGGGTATCACCAAAATTAAGTCCGTTTGTGATCTGGACTTTGGATTCAGTTCTGAGGCCGGTATTTACTTTTACTGATTGAGCTATTCCATTCTTATATATAAAGACCTTCTCACCATCCATTTCAGGTATAAGTGCTTCCGAAGGTATTGCTATAGCATCCGGAATTTTGGACAATTGCAAAGTAATTCCTGCATATCTTCCGGTTTTAAGTTCTTCAATTTGATTTGGATATAAGGCACGGAGTACAATTGTTCTGGTTTCAATCTCAATTTTGGGATCAACAGCATAAACTGTGGCGTTAAAGACTTTATCGCTACCATCAATTTTAAAAGTTATAGGATAGCCTATCTGAATCTCCTGTGCGTATTTTTCAGGGATTGAGAATTCAATTTTGATAGGCGATGTTTTAATCAATCTTGCAATCTTTGTTGAAGGTGTTGCAAAGCTGCCTTCACTAAGATAACGCAGACCAATTATGCCATCAAACGGAGCCCTTAATTCAGTTTCTGAGATGCGTGCCCTTATTAGGTTTATATCTGCGTTCATACTCTGTACATCTGTTACGATTTGATCATAACTTTCCTGACTGATTGCGTCCTTGTCAAGCAGACTACGTTGTCTGAATTCCTTGGCCTCTGCCATTTTTAACTGAACTTCCAGCTTTTCTAGTTGAGCCTGAAGGGGACGGTCATTGATTTTTGCAAGCAGGTCTCCCTTTTTTACGTGAGTTCCTTCTGTAAAATTAATACCAACTATTTTGCCTGAAGTCTCAAAAGCCATATCCACTTCTTCATCCGGACGTAACGTGCCAATTGAATTTATATATTCACTCATGAAAGTTGGAACAATTACATACCCAATAGCATTCAGCTCTTGCTGCCTGCCTTGACTTATAAAGGCCTGGGAAGATTTTCCCCCTTTCATTTTACTCGACAGTAACCCTTTGTATTTAGGATAGAATACAATCCCGGCAAGGAATACTGCTATAATTATTGTAACTGTTGTTCGTAACTTTTTATTCATTTTTTAATATATCGGGTTTATAAAAACTCTGTTTCAATCTTAAATATAGGTTGTAATCAGGTTGCGAATTAGCCAAACTAATTATCGAAACTTTCTATATGAATTAATTCGCAAATGTAGATAAATAAAAATCTTGGCCAACAGAACCATATCTTAATTAATGTTAAATGATTATAAAATTAATTTGTCGTTCCAACTTATTTTTTTTATAAAACTAAAGCACTTAAATTTGAACTTTTAAAAACTATTATAAGATGATTCAACGTATTCAGAGTTTATATCTTTTACTGACAACTATCCTGTCGCTAATATTCCCTATTGGGAGTGTTTTAAAGTTTATTAACACTTCCGGTTCTGTGATAAAAGTCACATTCGCCGGTGTTGAGGGTGATACAGATATTCTTAACTCCAGTATTATTTCAGGTTATATTTTTTTCCAGATACTTATAATATTAATTCCGGTTTTGGCGCTTATCACGATATTCCTGTATAAAAACAGAAAAGTACAGTTATGGTTCACCAGGTCATTGATAACATCTTTAATGGTTTTTATCTGCATTACAGGTTATTATATTTATATGATACCTGTCAGTTATAATGTATCTTTTTCTCCAGAAATACAGATGGTTATTCCTGTAATATCATTGATATTTTCTTTTTTGGCTTACAGAGGGATAAAGAAGGATGATAATCTTGTCAAATCATATGACCGGCTTAGATAAATCTATGCACTGATTCACTAAATTATCTGTAGATTTTCCTGATTGGTAATTTTTTCGCAGTAGTGGCATCTTAATGAGACGTTCTTCTTCGAAACAACTCTGAATCTTGTTGTTACATGTTCAAAATTTGTGATGCATTTGGGATTCATGCATTTTGCAATACCAATTATGTTGTCAGGAACTACCACTACTTTCTTTTCAATGACTTCATAATCTTTAATTATATTCAGTTTTGCATCAGGAGCTACAAGCGCAATCCTGTTTATATCCTCATCTTCGAAGAATACATCGGATATCTTAATAATAGCCTTTCTTCCAAGCTTATGACTTTCAAGATTAGTGCCAAATGTGATCTGATTATCAATACGATCGAGGCCAAGAATCTGGATAACTTTAAATAAATTTTTAGCAGGTACATGATCTATCACTGTTCCATTCTGAATGGCGCTTACTACCATCTGTTTTGCTTCCTTCATAGCTATGTCTTTTCTATTTAATACCTAATAATGAACATACTATTGCCTGCCGTGTGTAGACTCCATTCAAAGCCTGTTCAAAATAATAGGCTTTTGGATTATTATCTACATCCTGATGGATCTCATTCACCCTTGGTAAAGGATGTAATATTTTCATGTTTGGTTTGGTGTTACTAAGCATCGAATTTCTCAGAACGTAAACATTTTTAACTTTTTCATATTCCATAGGATCAGAAAACCTTTCTTTTTGGACCCTTGTCATATAAATTATATCCGCCCTGGAAATAATATCAGTGAAATCCTTATGTTCATAATATTTCAGACCAAGATTATCAAGGTAAAGTTTAAATTCATCAGGCAAATTAAGTTCTTCTGGTGAGATGAAATTAAAAGTTGTATTCCATCGCGACATTGCCATCATTAAAGAGTGAACTGTTCTTCCGTATTTTAAATCACCTACCATGAATATATTCAGGTTATCAAGCGTTCCCTGTGTTTTCCGGATGGAGTATAGATCAAGCAAGGTCTGAGTTGGATGCTGATTGGCTCCGTCGCCTGCATTGATAACCGGAACAGTTGCAATTTCACTGGCAAACCTTGCACTGCCTTCAATCGGATGCCTTATTACAATCAGATCGCAGTAGCTATTTACCATTTTTATAGTATCATTCAAGGTTTCACCTTTGGAAACGCTTGAGTTCAGAGAATCGGAAAACCCCACAATTCTGCCACCAAGCCTGTTAATAGCACTCTCAAAACTTAATCTGGTCCGTGTTGAGGGTTCGAAAAATAATGTGGCAATTACTTTGCCATCAAGTAATTTGCTTGTAGGCTCTTTTTCAAATTCTTCTGCAAGGTCAAGGATTTTCAGGATCTCCTCTGTCGAAAAATCATCTATTGATACTAAACTTCTGTTTTTCATTATGTTGGAACTTTATACACTCTCTGTATTACAGTTCCAAAATTACTTAAGAAAAGTTGTAACTCTTATATATGTTGATAATTAATTTAAAACTTTTCATTGTAATCTCTACCTTGTTTCAAGATAAGAAAATGTAAGCCCTTCAACCCTTGAGAACCTATGCAACATATGTTCTTTAACGGACGATCTGAAATTAACTTTGATATTGCATTCAAGGTCAAATCTCTGATCGGTCTGACCTGAGTTTTCTTCTTTTAGAATCTTCATTACCTCGTTCATTGCAATATACGGGAATGTTATTTCATAGTATTCCTGAACAGTACGTTCTATAATTGGTGAATTTTCAATAGCCAGTGCAGCCGCTGACCTGTATGCGCTTATAAGTCCGCTAACCCCCAGTAAGGTACCTCCGAAATATCGGACTACAACAATTAAAATGTTTGTAAGAGAATACGAATTTATCTGTCCAAGAATTGGTTTTCCAGCCGTACCTGAAGGTTCACCATCATCATTGGCTCTCCATACATCTCTGTCATGACCAATCATATAAGCGTAACAATGATGCCTTGCTTCATGATGTTCTTTTCGGAGTTTATCCAGGATCGGCTTAATTTCTAACGGGTCGGAAACAGGATATGCCATAGCAATAAACCTGCTTCCCTTTGACTTAAATACTCCCTGTGCTGGTGATTCGATTGTTTTATAACAGTCAGTATCCATAACTGATAATTAATTCCTGAATTATTCTATTGATAATAATATAACATGAATATTGGTATGTTTAATCAGAATTCGTTGATCTTAACTTTATCGTTATAAGTTACTTAGATTGCAATACAACCTAATTTGAAAAAAGAACCGAGCATACAGCCCGAGATTGTCGTTGTCATAATTATTATTTGTAAGTCTTGTTTCTGATTCAAAATAGAATTCCATGTCCAATACATTTTTAGAGATACTAACTATCCAAAGCAGAGACAGTTCAGAGATACCTCACAGCATTCAATAAAAGTCTAACTGAGGATATTAGATCGAAAAACAATCGCACTTATATTAAATTTATATTATGCTCTTCTTTAAACTATTTTGTAGTTTTTATAGAATGAGTTTATCCTAAGATATTTTTTTAAAAAGATTTTGGCTCTGTACCTGAATGATAATTTATTGAACGAAATATCATAGTCAAACGTCCAGTTCTTTCTTTTAATGTGTTCTTTCATTGCTAAAGGGTGAGTATCCTGAAACAACTTAAGAGAATCAATAGTTGAGTAATCAAATGCTTGTCCCGAACCTGCCTTTTTAATCCATTTTACTCCCTTATAAAACGATTTCGCATTCCTCAGCTTATTAAGCATAACATCAGGCTGTTTTACCCATCCATAATGATATACATATGCATCGATTGGCTTAACTCTAAGCTTTTCATTATTACCCTTTCTGAAACCCTGAGCATCACGATATGAATATATGGATTTATTATTTTTAATAACCCTTATCTCATGATTGTACCAACGTGGCGAATTCCCAACATAATCGTAAGAACCGTAAAAATGCAAATAATTGAATAACAAGCCATCAACACTGTCATCATCCTTCCATTTTTTCATTTCCGACACTATTGTATCAAGGTACTTTTCATGAACAACTTCATCTCCCTGTATATAAAAGGCCCAATCTGAATCTTCCGGGACTGCATTGAAAAGCTTTATTTGTTTCTTTTGCAAAAACTATTCCTCCGATCTTCATTTCCGGAGAATCATCCCATATTGTTTCAACAACCTTAATTTTAACTTTATCAATACTTTTTATTAGTTCCAGCGTATTTTCTTCCGAATTACCAACAGCAACAACAAAATCATCACAAACAGGCAATATTGACCGTATTGCCTCAGCCACCGGATAATCGAATTTAATCGCGTTACGTATAAATGTAAAACCTGTTACTTTCATAAAATCGCGTATATAAAATGTAATTATAGCAAAATTTTAATTAAAAGCTGTCTTGGAATATGCAGGACTTGCCAGTTCATAAATATCCTGAACTTAAATTTACATTGTTTTTCTACAAAGGTGGATTTCATTTTTTATATACTTTGTCTGTTTAATTAAATACAAAATAAGTTAGAAAATAATATGGTATCGGGAATAAGAAATAAAACTTCAAAATTTTTAGTGAGGCAGGATTTTAATATAGCTTTAAAATTAAAGGTTTGAAATGAAGTTAATAATGAGCACATTATTGAAGCCATAGTTCTTTATTATTCATACCTTATATATTATACTTATTTAATATTATTAATAGCGCAAGTCAATAAAATAATTTAATTCTGATATAGAATAATGAGTTCATTCTAATAACTCAGCATAATTTGCTGGAATAAATAAATCTTCCTGTGTCCTGTCATTTTTATTAAAAAACCCTACATTTGTTTGCAATTGATTTTTTAACATGGGCATATTATTGGAAGAAAAGGATCTGCAAAAGCTGATTCTGATAGGTGACAGGATACTTATTAAGCCAAAAGTACCTCAGTCAAAAACAAAGAGTGGATTGATCCTCCCTCCTGGAGTTAATGAAAACGAAAAGGTACAGATAGGTTACGTTGTTAAGGTAGGACCAGGATATCCAATACCTTCGGTAAATGATAATGAAGAGCCATGGAAAAATCGATCTGATGAACCAAAGTACGTTCCTTTACAGCCGAAAGAGGGTGATCAGGCAGTGTATCTGCAGGGAAGTGCAATTGAAATTGAATTTAATAAAGAAAAATATATTGTCGTGCCTCATTCTGCAATTTTGCTGCTGTTAAGAGATGAGGGACTTTTTGAATAATCTTTATATTAATGGAAAATAACTTGTTAACCGGGAAAAAGTTACTGATTGTCGAAGATGATTTTTCAAGTAGGTTATATCTCAATAAGATTCTTGAAAAAACAGGTTTAATCCTTCTTAATGCTGTTGATGGAGGAGAAGCTGTCAAAATAGCTGAGGACAATCAGGATATTGATATTATACTGATGGATATTCAGCTACCGGTTATGGATGGCTATACTGCAGCAAAAAAGATTAAGGAATTCAGATCAGGGATAATAATTATTGCACAGACAGCGTATGGTTTGCTTGGAGACAAGGAAAAGATTATATCTTCAGGCTTCGATGATTATATTATCATCGAAGCCTGAAGAAATAATCCTTTCCTTGTCTCCAAGCAAACCATACGCTGTCTGTGCTATAATTATTATCCCGGATCTGAATTCCTTAATCTTTTTTGCTGCAGTATAGCCATCCATAACCGGGAGTTGAATATCCATAAGTATAATATCAATATCCTGATTGTCCTCAGCTATCTTAACAGCTTCTCCTCCATCAACAGCATTAAGAAGGATTAAACCTGTTTTTTCAAGAATCTTATTGAGATATAACCTGCTTGAAAAATCATCTTCGACAATCAGCAACTTTTTCCCTGTTAACAAGTTATTTTCCATTAATATAAAAGATTATTCAAAAAGTCCCTCATCTCTTAACAACAGCAAAATTGCAGAATGAGGCACGACAATATATTTTTCTTTATTAAATTCAATTTCAATTGCACTTCCCTGCAGATACACAGCCTGATCACCCTCTTTCGGCTGTAAAGGAACATACTTTGGTTCATCAGATCGATTTTTCCATGGCTCTTCATTATCATTTACCGAAGGTATTGGATATCCTGGTCCCACCTTAACAACATAACCTATCTGTACCTTTTCGTTTTCATTAACTCCAGGAGGGAGGATCAATCCACTCTTTGTTTTTGACTGAGGTACTTTTGGTTTAATAAGTATCCTGTCACCTATCAGAATCAGCTTTTGCAGATCCTTTTCTTCCAATAATATGCCCATGTTAAAAAATCAATTGCAAACAAATGTAGGGTTTTTTAATAAAAATGACAGGACACAGGAAGATTTATTTAATCCAGCCAAATTATATGAGTTATTAAAATGAAATCATTATTCTATATCAGAATTAAATTATTTTATTCTTTATGCAGCTATGAATAATATTAAATAAGTATAATATATAGGTTATGAATAATAAAAATGAAACCCACCTTTGCAAAAAAATCAGTATAAATTTATGTTCAGTATATTGCTTAAAGGGCCTGTCCTACCTATTAAAAAATAACTTTTAATATAATTTTGTATAATTACATTTTATATTTGCAATTATATGAAAGTAACAGGTTTTACATTTATTCGTAATGCGATTAAATTCGATTATCCGGTGGCTGAGGCAATACGGTCAATATTGCCTGTTTGTGATGATTTTGTTGTAGCTGTCGGTAACTCGGAAGAAAATACTCTGGAATTAATAAAAAGCATTGATAAAGATAAGATTAAGGTTGTTGAAACTATATGGGATGATTCTCCGGAAATGAAGGTCGGAGGAATAGTTTTTGCAAAAGAAACAAATAAGGCTTTTAATGCAGTCCCGGAAGATTCAGATTGGGCTTTTTATATACAGGGAGATGAAGTTGTTCATGAAAAGTACCTTGATACAATTGTGTCAGAAATGAAAAAATGGAAGGATGATGACAGGGTTGACGGCTTGTTATTCAATTATTTGCATTTTTACGGCTCTTACGATTATGTTGGGAATTCGCCACGGTGGTACAATCATGAGATAAGGGTTATTAAAAATAATAAATCCATATATTCATATCGTGATGCTCAGGGCTTCAGAAAGGGTAATAATGAAAAGCTGAAGGTTAAGCCAATTGATGCATATATATATCATTATGGATGGGTAAAACGGCCTGATGTTATGATTAAGTAAGCTGAGGAATGCGCAATCGTTCTATAAGGGAGTAAAATGGATTAAAAAGGCAGGTTCGGGACAAGTATTTGATTACTCATCGATTGATTCTCTTAAGTTGTTTCAGGATACTCACCCTATTGCAATGAAAGAACACATTAAACGAAAGAACTGGACGTTTGAATATGATATTTCATTCAATAAATTATCATTCAGGTACAAAGCCAAAATTTTTATAAAAAAATATCTTGGGATAAACTCATTTTATGAAAACTACAGAATAGTTTAAGGAGGAGTTTAATTTAAATTGAAAATAAGTACTATTGTTTTTCGATCAAATATCCTCAATTAGACTTTAATGAATGACGGGAGGTATCAATGGAATGTCTCTGCTTTGGATAGTAAATATCTCTAAAAATATATTAGACCCGGAACTCTATATTGATTCAGAAACAAGACTTATAAATAATGTTTATAACAGCGTCAATCTCTCACTGGTAGCCTGGTTCTTTTTACAAATGAGCGTGAATTGCAAACTAAGGAACAGAGACCGACAAAGTCAAAATAACAAATTCAGGTTATTGAATGCCAATACTCATATTATATTATTATCAATAGAATAATTCCGGAATTAATTATCAGTTATGGATACTGACTGTTATAAAACAATCGAATCACCAGCACAGGGAGTATTTAAGTCAAAGGGAAGCAGATTTATTGCTATGGCATATCCTGTTTCCGACCTTTTAGAAATTAAACCAATTCTGGATAAACTGCGAAAAGAACATCATGAAGCAAGGCATCATTGTTACGCTTATATGATTGGTCATGACAGAGATGTATGGAGAGCCAATGATGATGGAGAACCTTCAGGTACAGCCGGAAAACCAATTCTTGGACAGATAAATTCTTATTCTCTTACAAACATATTAATTGTTGTAGTTCGATATTTCGGAGGTACCTTACTCGGGGTCAGCGGACTTATAAGTGCTTACAGGTCAGCCGCCGCACTGGCTATTGAAAATTCATCAATTATAGAACGTACTGTTCAGGAATTCTATGAAATAACATTCCCTTATATTGCTATGAACGAGGTAATGAAGATTTTAAAGGAAGAAAACGCAGGTCAGACCGATCAGAGATTTGACCTTGAATGCAAGATCACAGTTTATTTCAGATCATCCGTTAAAGAACATATATTGCATAGATTCTCAAGGGTTGAAGGGCTTACATTTTCTCATCTTGAAACAAGATAGAGGATACAATGAAAAGTTTTTAATTAATTATCAACATATATAAGAGTTACAACTTTTCTTAAGTAATTTTGGGACTATAATACAAAGAGCCGATAAAGTTCCAATATAATGAAAAACAGAAGCTTAGTATCAATAGATGATTTTTCGACTGAGGAGATCCTGAAAATCCTTGACCTTGCTGAAGAATTTGAAAAAGAGCCTACAAGTAAATTACTTGATGGCAAGGTAATTGCCACATTATTTTTCGAACCCTCAACCCGTACCAGATTAAGTTTTGAGAGTGCTATTAACAGGTTGGGAGGAAGAATTGTGGGTTTTTCCGATGCTCTGAATTCAAGTGTTTCCAAAGGTGAAACCTTAAATGATACTATTAAAATGGTAAACAGCTACTGCGATCTGATTGTAATAAGGCATCCGATTGAAGGTAGTGCAAGGTTTGCCAGCGAAATTGCAACTGTTCCGGTTATCAATGCAGGCGATGGAGCCAATCAGCATCCAACTCAGACAATGCTTGATCTATACTCAATCCGGAAAACACAGGGAACGCTTGATAATCTGAATATTTTCATGGTAGGTGATTTAAAATACGGAAGAACAGTTCATTCCCTGATGATGGCAATGTCGCGATGGAATACAACTTTTAATTTCATCTCACCCGAAGAACTTAAAATTGCCTGATGAATTTAAACTCTACCTTGATAATCTTGGTCTGAAATATTATGAACATAACGATTTCACTGATATTATTTCCAGGGCGGATATAATTTATATGACAAGGGTTCAAAAAGAAAGGTTTTCTGATCCTATGGAATATGAAAAAGTTAAAAATGTTTACGTTCTGAGAAATTCAATGCTTAAAAACACAAAACCAAACATGAGAATACTGCATCCTTTACCAAGGGTAAATGAGATCCATCAGGATGTAGATAATAATCCAAAAGCCTATTATTTTGAACAGGCTTTGAATGGAGTCTATACACGGCAGGCAATAGTTTGTTCATTATTAGGTATTAAATAGAAAAGGCATAATAGCTATGAAGGAAGCAAAACAGATGGTAGTAAGTGCCATTCAGAATGGAACAGTGATAGACCATGTGCCTGCTAAGAATTTATTTAAAGTTATTCAGATTCTTGGCCTTGATCGTATTGATAACCAGATCACATTTGGCACTAATCTTGAAAGTCAAAAGCTTGGAAGAAAGGCTATTATTAAGATATCCGATGTATTCTTCGAAGATGAGGATATAAACAGAATTGCCCTGGTGGCTCCGGATGCCAAACTGAATATAATTAAAGATTATGAGGTAATTGAAAAGAAAGTCGTGGTAGTTCCTGATAATATAATTGGTATTGCAAAATGCATGAATCCCAAATGCATCACAAATTTTGAAGCTGTAACAACAAGATTCAGGGTCGTTTCGAAGAAGAACGTATCCTTAAATGCCACTACTGCGAAAAAATAACTAACCAGGAAAATCTGCAGATAATTTAGATAATCAGTACATAGATTTATCTAAGCCGGTCATATGATTTGACAAGGTTGTCATCCTTCTTTATCCCTCTGTAAGCTAAAAAAGAAAATATCAGTGATATTACAGGAATAACCATCTGTATTTCAGGAGAAAAAGATACATTATAACTGACAGGTATCATATAAATATAATAACCTGTAATGCAGATAAAAACCATTAAAGATGTTATCAATGACCGGGTGAACCATAATTGTATTTTTCTGTTTTTATACAGGAAAATTGTGATAAGCGCCAAAACCGGAATTAATATTATAAGTATCTGGATAAAAAATATAACCGGACAAAATCACTGGAGTTAAGGATATCAGTATCACCTGCGATGCCGGTGAATGTGACTTTTATCACAGAACCGGAAGTGTTAATAAACTTTAAAACACTCCCAATAGGGAATATTAGCGACAGGATAGTTGTCAGTAAAAGATATAAACTCTGAATACGTTGAATCATTTTATAATAATTTTTAAAAGTTCAAATTTAAGTGCTTTAGTTGTATAAAAAAACAAGTTGGAACGACAAAATAAATTTATAATCATTTAACATTAATTAAGATATGGTTCTGTTGACCAAGATTTTTATTTATCTACATTTGCGAATTAATTCACTTAGATAATATTCGATAATTAGTTTGGTTAATTCGCAACCTGATTACAAATAATATTTAAGATTGAAATAGAGTTTTTATAAACCCGATATATTAAAAAATGAATAAAAAGATACGAACAACAGTTACAATAATTATAATAGTATTCCTTGCCGGGATTATATTCTATCCAAAATACAAAGGTTTACTGTCGAATAAAATGAAAGGGGGAAATTCTTCCCAGGCCTTTATAAGACAAGGCAGGCAGCAAAAGCTGAATGCTGTGGGATATGTAATTGTTCCTACATTCATGAGTGAATATATAAATTCATCTGGCACATTACGGCCAGATGAAGAGGTGGATATGGCTTTTGAGACTTCAGGCAAAATAGTTGGTATTAATTTTACAGAAGGCACTCATGTAAAAAAGGGAGATCTGCTTGCAAAAATTAACGACCGTCCCCTTCAGGCTCAGCTTGAAAAGCTGGAAGTTCAGTTAAAAATGGCAGAGGCCAAGGAATTCAGACAACGTAGTCTGCTTGACAAGGACGCAATCAGCCAGGAAAGTTATGATCAAATCGTAACAGATGTACAGAGTATGAACGCTGATATAAACCTCATCAAGGCACGCATTTCAGAAACTGAACTAAGGGCTCCATTTGATGGCATAATTGGTCTGCGTTATCTTAGTGAAGGAAGCTTTGCAACACCTTCAACAAAGATTGCCAGATTGATTAAAACATCAGCCTATCAAAATTGAATTCTCAATCTCCTGAAAAATATGCACAGGAGATTAAGATCGGATATCCTATAACTTTTAAAATTGATGGTAATGATAAAGTCTTTAATGCCACAGTATATGCTGTTGATCCCAAAATTGAGATTGAAACCAGGACGATTGTACTCCGTGCCTTATATCCAAACAAAGTTGAAGAACTTAAAACAGGAAGATATGCAGGAATTACTTTGCAACTGTCACAAGATTCCTGATGCTATAGCAATACCTTCGGAAGCACTTATACCTGAAATGGATGGTGAGAAAGTCTTTATATATAAGAATGGGATAGCTCAATCAGTAAAAGTAAATACCGGCCTCAGAACTGAATCCAAAGTCCAGATCACAGATGGACTTAATTTTGGTGACACCCTTATTACATCAGGTATAATGCAGTTAAGACAAAATTTACCTGTAGTTCTTGACTCAGTTATTCTAAATAATTAACCGGAAAAATTAATATGAGTTTATCATCAGTAAGTATTAAGAGGCCGGTCTTAGCAACTGTATTTGCAATTTTAATTCTGCTATTCGGAGTTGTAGGACTAACTTACCTTGGAATTCGTGAATTTCCAAGTGTGGATCCTCCAATTATCTCAGTAAGCACCTCATATCCCGGAGCTAATTCAGATGTTATTGAAACACAGATAACTGAACCTCTTGAACAATCAATAAACGGTATTCCCGGGTATTCGTTCACTTACCAGTGTAAGCCGTCAGGGAGGTAGTAATATCACTGTTGAATTTGAGTTATCGGTTGATATGGAGACCGCTGCTAATGATGTTCGGGATAAAGTTTCTCAGGCAATGAGAATGCTTCCCAGGGATTGCGATCCTCCAACCGTGGCAAAAGCTGATGCTGATGCCAGTCCAATAATGTTTCTTACAATTGAGAGTAAGAAAAGATCCTTGCTGGAAATTTCTGAAATTGCCGAACTGACTATTAAGGAACAATTACAGACTATTTCAGGAGTAAGCGCAATTATGATATGGGGTCAGAAACGATACGCAATGCGACTCTGGCTTGACCCTGTAAAGCTTGCCGGCTATAAAATGACTCCTATTGATGTCAGAAATGCAATATCGCGTGAAAATGTCGAATTACCGTCAGGGTCTATTGAAGGCGATAATACTGAACTGACAATCAGAACACTTGGGACTGATGACAACTCCAAAAGAGTTTAATGATCTGATCATTAAACAGTCCGGTGATCAGGTTGTCCGTTTCAAGGATATTGGAAGAGCAGAACTGGGTCCGGAGGATATAAGAGGAATCCTTAAAAGAGATGGAGTCCCGATGGTTGGTAATGCAATTGTCCCGCAACCAGGCGCAAACCAGATTGATATTGTAGATGAAGTTTATCGTCGTCTTGAATATATAAAAAAGGATCTTCCTGAGGACGTTGTAATTAAGGTAGGCTTTGATAATACTGAATATATCCGATCTTCAATAAAAGAGGTTAAGAGCACAATTTATATTGCATTCTTCCTGGTAGTAATCATAATATACTTCTTTCTTCGAAGCTGGCGTGCGACACTTATACCGATCCTGGTTATTCCGGTATCCCTAATCGGAGCTTTCTTCATAATGTACCTTGCGGATTATTCGATAAATGTCCTGACTCTTCTTGCTATAGTCCTTGCTATTGGAATTGTCGTTGATGACGCAATAGTTATGATGGAGAATATCTATGTGAAAGTGGAAGAAGGGATGACTCCCGTGCAGGCTGGACTTGAAGGGTCAAAGGAAATTTACTTTGCAATTATTGCTACAACTATTACTCTTATTTCTGTATTCTTTCCTATTGTTTTCTTACAAGGGATTACCGGAAGACTATTCCGTGAATTTGCCGTTGTAATGGCTGGAACGATTGGCATATCGGCATTTCTTGCCTTGTCACTTACACCAATGGTATCCACAAAATTACTCAGACGTGAAACTAAACACAGCTGGTTTTTCAGGAAAACGGAAAAGTTCTTTAATAAGCTGAATGATGGTTATCGTAATATGCTTAACAGTTTTCTCAATCACAGAAATACTGCATTTATTATTCTGGGTGTTGCTATTGCATTGATATTCCTGCTTTGGAAATCTATTCCGGCTGAAATGGCTCCTCTCGAAGACAGATCACAGATCAATATAAACACATCAGCTCAGGAAGGTGCAACATATGAGTATATCTTAGACTATATTGATGATGTGACAAAAACCGTGAATGATTTGGTTCCTGAACGTGATGGAGTTATTTCAATGGTAAGAGGTGGCGGTGGTAATGTAAGAATTACACTTGTAAACCTGATAAAAGGGAACGTACACAACAGGATATAGCAGATCAACTCAGCGCTGCTCTCAGAAAGAAAACCAAAGCCAGGGCAATGGTAATGCAGCAGTCTACATTTGGTGGCAGACGTGCAGGCATGCCAATTCAATATGTTTTACAGGCGACCACTATTGATAAATTAAGGGAAATCCTACCTGTTTTTATGGCAAAAGTGTTGGATAATCCTACTTTTCAGATGGCTGATGTAAATCTTAAATTCACAAAACCTGAACTCAGAATTCATATTGACAGAGATAAGGCAAGTGCACTTGGTGTTTCGACGCAAAATATTGGTCAGACTTTGCAGCTGGCACTTAGTGGACAACGATTCGGATACTTTTTCATGAATGGAAAACAATACCAGATATTAGGTGATCTTGAGAGAAGTGTACGTAACCAACCACTGGATCTTACATCTCTATATGTAAGGAACAATTCTGGTAATATGATTCAGTTCGATAATCTTGTTACATTATCAGAAGAGACAGCTCCTCCACAACTATATAGATATAACAGATTTGTTGCAGCTACAATTTCGGCTGGTCTGGCAGAAGGAAAGTCTATAAGTCAGGGTCTTGACGAAATGGATAAGATAGCCAAAGAGACACTTGATGATACATTCAGAACTGCCTTAGCCGGCGATTCAAAAGATTTCAAGGAAAGTTCATCGAGTCTTATGTTTGCTTTTGTGCTGGCACTGGTACTGATTTTCCTTGTATTGTCAGCTCAGTTTGAAAGCTTTAAAGATCCATTAATAGTCATGATGACTGTACCACTCGCTCTTACAGGTGCGCTTTTATTTATGTGGTACTTTAACATCACAATGAATATCTTCAGCCAGATAGGTATTATTATGCTTATCGGCCTTGTGAGTAAAAATGGTATTCTCATAGTAGAATTTGCTAACCAGAGAAAGAATGCCGGTATGTCAAAACTTGATGCCATCAAATTTGCTTCAGCTTCTCGTTTCAGACCAATTCTGATGACCAGTCTGGCCACAATACTTGGTATTTTACCACTTGCATTAGGCTTAGGTGAAGGGGCGCAGAGCCGTGTATCGATGGGTATAGCAGTAGTTGGAGGTATGTTATTTTCAACTTTCTTGACACTCTTTGTTGTACCTGCTATTTATACATTCATTTCAAGCGAAACAAAAAAATTAAAGATGAAAGTCAGATACCTCTTAATTAGTATACTATTCTTATACGCTGCTTCAAAAGCTGAAGCCCAGCAAATATTCAGCTTAAAGGATTGTATCCAATTGGTCTTGAGAGGAATTTTTCAATTCTGATTGCAAGGAATAGTGAAACCATTGCCAAAAACAATTATACTCTCGGGAATGCTGGCTTTCTTCCTTCAATTGACCTTAGCGGTCGTTACTCACGGGACTCTAAATAATACAACAACAAATTTATTGTCAGGTGATCAGACTGTCGCACAAGGGATAAATAATACAACTGCCAATGCTGCAGCTACTCTTGGCTGGACAATCTTTAACGGGTTCAATGTACAACTACATATAAAAAGTTAAATGAATTGAAACAACTTGGTTCGCTTAAATACCCAGTTATCGGTAGAAAACTTCATTGCTGATATTATCTCCAGGTTATTACAACTATATTCTGCAGATTCAGCTAATGAACAATTTGAAGTATGCAGTAGCATCTATCAAAGGAAAGGTTAAGAATTGATGAGGACCGATATCTTTTGGCTCAGGTTCAAAAATTGAGGTTTTGCAGTCGAGGGTATATCTTAATGCTGACAGTTCAAATCTTATCGAAGCAAATGAAGTAGTAAGGGCTGCCCAGATGAGGCTAAATGAAATGATGGCAGTTGAAGATCTCGGAAATCAGTTTGCATCAAAGGACACTTCAATGATGTTAATCCGGAACTTCTATATGAAAAACTATTTGAAGAAACATTAGCAGGCAATACAAATCTGCAGATTGCCGCAAAAAACAAAATAATATCGGAATATGATTATAAGCTTATAGTTTCAAGGTCATATCCATACCTTAATTTTTCAGCTGGTATAGTTATAATTTGAATACATATTCCACAAATACAATAGCTAACCAGATAACAAATGGAATGAATTATGGATTGACTCTGGGAGTAAACCTGTTTGATGGGTATAATCAGAAAAGAGCATAAACAATTCTTCAATAGACCTAAAAAACAAAGATTTAATATATCAGCAAATTGAACAGGGAATAAGAGCAGATTTAATTACAATATACAATGCTTACAACAACAATCTGAGATTAATACGGCTCGAAGAGCAAAATCTTCAGACAGCATCGGAAAACCTCTCCATTGGTCTTGAAAGATATAAGCTGGGAGGACTTTCCGGCATTGATCTGCGAGAGGTACAGAAGAGTCTTCTTGATGCCAGAGAAAGATTATTATCAGTTCAATACCAGGCAAAACTTGCTGAGATATCACTTCAGTTAATATCGGGCAGGATAATGACCTATTACGAATAAAATCATTTCTTATTCATAGTTTTGTCACAAACCAGCAAAACCAGATATTACATTTGGTACTTTGCATGCTTTGCTTTTACTTTGTGTAACCCACTTTAAAATCATTTTCCTTAAAATTGATTCTTAAATTTATCGTATGCAGAAGAAAACAGAACTTATAACCAATAAAGACGGAAGCATCTTTCACCTAAACCTACTTCCGGGAGATATTTCTGATAAAATAGTTATTGTTGGCGATCCTGGAAGGGTTGAAATGTTTGGATCCCTGATGCAGGAAGTCAGGGTTAGGAAGGAAAACAGGGAATTTAAGACAATTACCGGCACATTTGAAAATTCAGGAAATAACTGTTATTTCATCAGGAATTGGAACTGACAATATCGATATTCTTATCAATGAGCTTGATGCATTGGTGAACATCGATCTTGAAACGGGTATCAGCAAGGAAGAACTGGTTTCATTGACAATAATAAGGCTGGGCACATCAGGAGGATTAAGAGAAGATGTACCAGCAGGTTCATACGTCCTTGCCGAGACAGCAATCGGGTTTGATGGACTATTACATTTTTATGAGGGATATGACTGGATTCTTGACACGGATCTGGCAGATTACCTTACTGAATATCTGGAGTGGCCTGACCTTCTCTCCTACCCTTATGCAGTAAATGCCAATAAGGAACTTATTGAGATGTTTAAAAATGAAAATTTCACTAAAGGAATTACTATATCCGCACCGGGTTTCTATGCACCTCAGGGAAGGCACCTCAGACTTGAAACATTTGATAGTGAGATAAACAGCAAACTTGCGGAATTTTCATTCATGGGAAGAACCATAAGCAACTATGAGATGGAGAGCTCTGCAATTTACGGCTTATCAGCGCTTATGGGGCACAGAGCATTGACTATCTGTCTGGTTATAGGTAATCGTGTTACAGGAGAGTTTGTTCAGGATTATAAACCCTTATTAAAAGAACTTGCATTGAAAGTATTTAATATCTTATGACCTGTTGATCTGGCCTTGCAAATATTTTTAATTTGAATATATTTGTACTCATAACAAATCAATCTAAGATTTATGTCGGAAAACAACAGTAACAGGAACGTCAATAACGACGAAATCGATCTTTTAGACCTGTTCAGAAGGATTGGAAATACATTAAGCAAATGGTTTAAGGCGCTTGGCAAAGCATTTTTGATATCGGTTGTGTTTCTGGTAAGAAGATGGCTGCCACTTGGGTTAAGTGTTGTTGTAGGTTTAATTGTATCAATTATTTTAAGGAATTCTACTGATTCTACTTTTACCTCAGATCTTGTTTTGAGAAATAATGCTGTACCAACCTCTGATATGATAAGCTTTGTAAACAACCTTCATTCCTATTTTAAAGATAAAAATTTACCCGCTTTATCTGCTTCACTCAACCTTGATGAAGCAACTATGAGCAATGTAGGTGATGTTGAAGCATTCTGGATAATTGATAAAAGCAGAGATGGGATACCTGATTATGTAGATTATGATAATGCCCATAATATATATGACACTATTAATGTCAGGATGAAAGACCGGTTCGACATAAGAGTCAGTATAAAGACCCCTCAGGAATTGGTATCGTTGAAAAACGGAATTTTAAAATACATAGAATCTGATTCCATTTTTCAAAAACAAAATCGCTTGCGTCTGAGGCATAACAATGAGATGCTTGTGAGACTTGAATATGATATAACACAACTTGACAGCCTTCAGAAAATGCTGATCAATGACACTAAATCCAGGATACCACAGAATGGAAGCCAGATGGTATTTTTACAGGATCAAAAAACTCAATTGCTTTATCCGGATGTTTATACCCTTTATTCAAGAAAACAATCGTTAGAATCATCAATAGCTATATATAATGGGATAGTGACTGTTTTAAGTGATTTTTCTATTCCCTCAAGAAGGGTTAATGGCGGATTATATTATGCAAAAAAAATTGTTCCTGTCCTTTTTGGATTAACATTGCTTGTTTTAGTTTTACTTGCTAACAGAAAGAAACTAGGGGATATATACAAACAGTATTAAATACAAAGAGGGAGCATGTTGCTCCCTTTTCTGTTATTATTTGTAAAGATAAAAATAACATTATCACTTCATCATTTCACTACTTTTCAATTGGAATGTTTTGCCTGCTATTATGAATGAAAATAAGAAGGAATAGAAAATAAAGAGAAAAATGCAACTCCTGATAAACGATATAATAAAGACTCAAACATGAAAAAAACTAACATCGTAATTATAAAAATTCCATAGAGTAGATTCTTTTCACTAATAGCAATAAATATCATATAACCTATAACTGATAAAAATAATGCTAACTCAATAATACCTCCTTCAAGTACAATTTCAATAAATTGATTATGTGCATTATATTTATTCTCGATAAGTTCTTTATTATTCATAATCCGGTATTCCTTCATCAATTCTTGTCTTACATCACCCACTCCTACACCAAATAATAAGTTATCCTCTGCAATTTTAAAGGCTGCTTTCCATATCTCAAGTCGTCCAAACTGAGTACTATTTTGTTTTAATGAACCGGCAGTGATTTTAGCGATTAAAATTTTGATTCGTTCATTGGAACGAGTTACAGATACCAGTGTGAAGAGAAACATCAAAATGGAAAGTACAACAATAATTTTATTTCGTTTTTGTTTAAGTCTTATATAAAAATAGGCTGGACAAAGTAGTACAACCAATAAAATCCCCGAACGTGATGACAAAAAATAAATTGAACTCAATAGAATAAATGAAATAACAATCCACATTACTCTAAGTAGGCCTTTAGCCCTATTTTCAAACACTGATTCAAGTGCAATAAATAATGATATAATAACGTACATCGATAGATATGAAGGGTGGTGATTGACAGCAAAGTAGGGTCCATAAAAGTAACTGGTCCAATAAGCCTCAGGAGGGTGTGGGTTAAATACAAAAACCCCATTTTTTAAAAAAACAGACTCTAAGAATGAATGTAAGTAGCAAAATATTATAAAACCAACAGTACTCCAGGCAAATAATTTTAATAGAAATTTTGCCCTTGCAAAAACCTTTTCTCCAGGATATACTAAAACAAAAGGGAATAAAAACAATGATAAGCGACTAATAAATATATTCCACCCATTAGAGAAATTGTTTGAATAAAGAAGACTTACAAGCTGCCATAAATAGAAAAATATAAAAAGAAAAAAAAGACGGCTTGTTTTGCTTTCCTTTTTGAAAAACAGAATCAATTTTCCACGAGTTTCCAAAATCCTGCTGAGCAGCCACAAAATCATAAACGGAGGGATGTACCAGATATAAACCGGAAGTATGATTACGCAGGTACACGCAAAAAAGAACGATAAAACTTCCTTATCAAGAATGGATTTCAGTTTTTCAGACCTGGTCATATTTATTATCGTCATCCGAAATGCTATTTTAACATTCAGTTAAATAAAAAATCAACCTAAATATTTTAGAAGATTTTCTTTTGCAAGTAAAAGAGTTTCCGGCTTTTTGCAGAAGGCAAATCTAATCTGATTTGTTGCTTTTTCTGATGAATAAAATGAAGATCCAGGAACTGTTGCCACTGCTGTTTTATACAGTAGTTTTATCGAAAAATCTGAATCATTCTCAGATTCAAGAATAGGCTTAATATCGGTAATATCAGCAATAATATAATAGGCGCCCTGGGGAAGAAAAGGTTTAAATCCAGTAAGTTTCAGAGCATCGTACAGTATTTGTCTGGAATTAAAGTACTTGTTTTTCAGGTTTGTATAATACTCTTCCGGGAAATTTAATGCTTTAACGGCAGCATGTTGAAATGGTGTAGGGGCGCCAACTGTCAGAAAATCATGAATCTTTCGTATTCTGGAAGTAATTGTTGGGGATGCTATAGCCCATCCAATCCTCCACCCCGTAACCGAATATGTCTTTGAAATGGAGTTTATGGTTATAGTTCTATCTTCCATACCGTTTAAGGAGGCTAGAGAAACATGCCTTTTTCCATCATAAATTATATGTTCATATATCTCATCAGTAATTGCATAGGTATCATAAAGAATACATAATTCGGCAATTTCAGACAATTCTTTCTCAGAGAATACCTTTCCTGTTGGATTATTTGGTGTATTTATAACAATTGCCTTTGTTTTGCTGGTAAATGCCTTCTTTAACTCATCAAAATTGTAATTCCAGTCAGGAGCATAAAGGGTTACATATCTGGGTGTTGCACCGGACAATATTGCGTCCGGACCATAATTTTCATAAAATGGCTCAAATATAATAATTTCATCACCCGGGTTTATTATAGCCTTCAAGGTTGCTATCATTGCCTCAGTAGCTCCGCAGGTTACTGTAATATCAGTTTCAGGATTACATTTAATACGGTTGTATGACCATGCCTTTTTACTTATTGCTTCTCTTAGTTCAGGCTCTCCAAAAGTTACAGGGTATTGATTATACTCATTCAAAATTGCAGAAACAGCCGCATCTTTAATCTCAGCAGAGCAATCAAAATCAGGAAAACCCTGCGACAGGTTATTACCTCCTATTGAATCGCTGATTCTGGTCATTTCCCTAATGACAGATTCTGTAAATTTTTCAGTGATTTTAGATAACTGTTTCATATTGGCTATTCATGATATTATAAACTTATTATATGCCTGAATGAAATACTCAATTTGAAAATGCAAGATTAATAAACTTATTCTTACAAAAACTCAGACTTAACCCGAACCATGATTCTTATAAAAATAGCCAATTGTCTTTATTACGTAATCTACTTCATCGTCAGTCAATTCCATACTCATTGGCAGAGAGCAGACCTCTCTGCTCAAGCTTTCAGTTTCTGGAAATCCTTTGTCAATAAGGTTAAGAGCTTCGTGCTTATAATATGGCTTCCTGAACTGCGTTAAAACTTCAACTCCATTGCTTTTCAAGAATTCCGAAAACTCATTTCCATGTTTTGATCTGAGTGTATAATTCTGGTATACATGGTCGAAGCCATTACGATCATAATGCGGGAGGAGTAGATCTGAAAAGCCAGACAAGGCCTCTTTGTAACGGGATGCTATATATTTTCTCCTTGCTATTGATTCTGGTAAATACTCCAGCTTAATGTTAAGGAAGGCAGCTTGTAAATTATCAAGCAAACATGTAAAGCCATGTCCGTAATACTCTCCGGAATCCCTATCCTCTCCATTATATCTCATTCGTCTCGCAAATAGAGCAATCTCTTCGCTGTTAGTTGTAATCGCACCACCATCACCATAACCTCCAAGTATTTTAAAAGGATAAAAACTAAAACATCCGGTATCACCCCAGGCTCCGGCACCTATTCCATTTATTGATGAGCCAAGACTCTGACAAGCATCCTCTACTATCTTAAAATTATGCTTTTCTGCCAATTTCAAAATTTCAGGCATATCCGCCATCCAGCCACTTAAATGCACTGGTATTATAGCTTTGGTTTTCGCAGTAATTGCAGCTTCAATTTTATTCACATCAATATTGAAATCTGGTGATACATCCACTAAAACAGGTGTTGCTCCAACGTTAACTACAGCTGAACATGTTGCAACAAAAGTATGAGCAGGCACAATTACTTCATCACCGCTGCCAATACCCAACGCTCTCAGCGACAAATGCAGTGCATCATATCCACTGTTAAGCCCAACAGCATACTTAGTGCCAACAAACGATGCAAGGCTGGTTTCAAAAGTTCTTAACTGGCCCCTGTCAATGAGATCTCCCTTTGACATAACCTCAAAATAGGCAGCATCTAACTTATCTTTTAATTTTAAATATACTCTTGAAGGACTGACGAATGGAACTTTTGATATCATTAGATTTTGTTTTGATCAATAACATATTAATAAAACATACTTTTGTACATTGAAAGAAGTTAACAGCCTAAGGTTTAGCAAACTTCACAATATTTTGTGAATAGCATGTATTATTTTTGCACTTGAAATATAATACTCCTCTTCCAAAACCTTACTCGCGGGAGCGGGAATATCCGGAAGTGTTACACGCATAACTGGAGCTTTGAGGTATTTAAAAGCATTTTCCATAACAAAAGAAGATATGTCAGCTGATATTCCCCCTGTATTCCAGGAACCATCAACAATCACAAGTTTGCCTGTCTTCTTTACTGAGGAAAGAAGGAGTTCTTTATCATATGGCTTTATACTTCTAAGATCTATTAATTCCACATCAATTCCCTCATTGGACAATTGTTCTGTTGCTTTACGGGCCTCTTCCATTGCATAAGAAAATGAAACCAATGTGATATCTTTGCCATCTCTGCGAATAATGCCCTTTCCTATCGGCACCTCATATTCCTCTTCAGGAACTTCTTCAGTTATACTGTATAACCATCTATCATCAACAAATAAGACAGGATTAGGGTCCTTAATTGCTGAAATCAAAAGGCCCTTCACATCATATGCTGTAGAAGGCGCAATACTTTTAATCCTGGAATATGAGTAAAAAATGAATAAAGCGCCTGTGAATGCTGGGCAGCTTGTTCCCCTCCTCTATTTATAATCCCCAAAAAATTACAGGTGCATGAACCTTCCTCCACTCATATATGACCAATTTGCGGCCTGGTTAATTATTGGATCAAAAGCATATAGAGAAAGTCGATTCTGGGATGCACAACAATAGGCTTCATCCCGACAATGGCGGCACCGACTGCTGCCCCTGTCATCGCATTTTCCGAAATTGGAGTGTCAATTATCCTCCTTTCTCCATAAGTTTTTGACAAGCCCATTACATGTGTTTCCCACATACCAGGGACTTTTAACCCCCTGCCCAATAATGAATAACGGAATTATCATTAAGTTAATAATCAGCTTCAATGATTTATGGCATGACTATATGTAATTTCCTATTCCTTAAAGACATAATTCACTAAATCTTTCCGGGTATTTGCTTACAACTTTAGATGCGAAAGCAGTTGCGGCCTGAACCTCTTTTTCCAAATCACATTCAATTTCAGAGATATCATTCAAAAGTTAAAAGACTGTTATCATGAATATTTGAGTTTTTAATCGGATCATTTTTTGTCCAGTCGTATAGCTCATTTTGGTCTGATATCTGCATGTGAACCCTGAATAATATCATTCGGTCCGACATGCCCACTAAGTCGATATGTAAGAAATTCTAGGAATACCGGGCCATTACCAATCTGCATGGTTCAATTGCTTTCCTGGCGATTTCAAACACATCAAAAACATTATTACCATCGGCAGTAAATTTATCATTCGAAAAGGCTTGGCTGATTCAGAGATGTTTAAATTAACTCTTATTTCACTTAAAGGAAGATGAGTGGAATACAGATTGTTTTCACATGCAAAAACTAAAGGTAATTCTTTAAGCCGCAAAGTTCATGATTCATAAAGCACCCCTTCTCCTGTTGCCCCATCACCAAAGAACGAACCGAGACCCTTTTATCCTTGCTCATCTTTGAAGCCAGTGAAGCACCTGAAGCCAGCGAAATTGTTCCGGCAACAATCGGCACAATGCCCATAACCCCATTGCTTGGATCAATAAGGTGCATGGAGCCTCCTCTTCCTCTTGAACAACCAGTTTCCTTGCCATATATTTCGGCAATCATTCTGCTATTTCCCCCCTTGGCAAGATAGTGCCCATGAGAGCGGTGATTTCCAAAAATGTAATCTTCCACACCGAGGTTGGCACATATTCCGGCAGCGATTGCCTCTTCACCCGAGTAAAGGTGAACAGGACATCGTATATTTCCTTTTAATATGGGATCAACCAGACTCTCTTCACAGAGCCTTATTCTTTTCATCATCAAATACAACTTAGATAAAAACTATTTATATGAACCATTTATTATCAATTTATGTTAGGAAAGAAGTAGTTGTTAAAAGCAACCTTTGTCATTATAGTTAAAAAATATCATTTAGAGAAGATGTATTGAGTTTATAGTTTTCCACATATTCATGCAAACAATCTTCTCAGGCCTGATTAGTTTGCCAAATATGGGGTATTGGGATTGCGGATGGGCCCATTTTCAGTTTATGCCCTTCATCAGAATTTCTAGGTATTGATGCCAGTTATGTTATTGCCAGGTTTCTCCTACAACGGTGTTTTGTCTGTTCATTGCTACTGAACATATCCGTGAACTTTTTGATTTTGGACAAGGGTCCCACAACACTTGGTGCTTTTCCCCAAACAAAACATTTAATTAGTTTTGTATGGTGGCTCATCAATTTTATGGTTTTTTAAAAACTTACCTGTTTCTGACATGGATTATTGGTTTATCAAAAGATAAATATGAAGCAGGACCAACAAACTTCTGCATTTTACCCAGATCATTATTTTTACTGTATTTATTACATTGCCAACAGATATCCAGAAAACAGCCAACACTTGTATGGTTTATTTGGATCCAGGATTTTCCACCATCTTCAATCAATATGCCAAGGGCAAAGATAGGCCAAAGTAGTTTGGAAGATTCTAATAGTCTCCTAATAGACTAATGAAAATAGGGAAGCAAACACTTCATTCACAAGGTATATGTTTAATGGTAGTATTATGGATGAAGGACAAAGATAACTTTCTTTCCAGGTTTAATAGTCTTCCCAATAGAATAGTACCAAAATTATGCATTTGTTTCCCATTAAAATTATTACTGTCGCTGAAGTAATAGTCCCATTTTGAATCATATCCTCATAGTCAACTTGTTCTAATAAGACATATTAGCTTTTTCAAGAACAATTAATTTTGAATTTTTTTCCAGTACATTCCAGTGAATAAATTTCTCGTCTTTTTCAGATCCTTGCCAGAAGTAAGAGTTAAGGTAATGATATATATAACAATAAGGAGAACCATGTGCCACACTTCCTGACACCTTTATCCCATTTTTTCTCATCCAGTCAAGTTCTTCATGCAAAAAATTCTTCGGTTTAATATCATAAACAACCTGAAGAGTGACTAAATCATTGTGAAAACCAATTTCATGATTAAGAGAATTCTGAATAAATATCAAATAATCTATTAACAGATCGCTCCGGTTAAAAGAGCCCACTTTTGTTTTTCCATAGTATGAAGCTGTATGTAAAAAAAAGAAAGTTGAGCTGATTCCATATTCATGTTCCCGGTATGCAATTTTTACAGCTGAATTGATATTATCATCAACATCATGCCTTAATGATAATACTATCTTATCATCAGAATAAGTCTTGTCAAAATCTTTCTGAGGAACCACAAGGAAACGACCTGATTCTACCAGAAACTGCAAAAATTGTTCATAGGAATAATAATTAAAAACAGGGTCATGTACTGTAATAGTATTATCAACTTTAATCCTGTCTGACACTTTAATTAACCTTACATCTCCCCATTTCTCTAAATAGTCATCTTTTGTACAAGTTTCTGATAAACAAAATACCAGGAATATAAATAATACATAGTTTTTATTAAGAGACATTTAACTCATTCTAAAAGATATAAAGAATCGAAATTTAACTAAAATTCTTTTTTATAAAATACAGCTTTAAATATATTTTAATATTCCGA
>CAVUJY010000006.1:0-50507 GCA_963741935.1 uncultured Bacteroidales bacterium
TGATGACGTCTCATCTTTGTTACTCTCTCTAAAAAATAGATTTTTAAAGCTTTCCAGGTAATTATTTTATCGTTCAATCTAATTGAGTCATAGGTTTATTCCATTTGATGTCTGCTTAATTATAATAATTGGAGAGCTTGAAGTTGATAGACTGACACATTTCCAAACATTATTTTAACAGAAATGTTATGCTATTATAAATAATCAATGAAATGGAAAATAGCACAGACAGAATGGCAAATGCCCTTACCCCGGGGCAACCCAAAAACATAGTGTTGGTGGCGGCAGGAACTAAAAACCCAATGGTGGCCTAATCAGCTAAATTTAAACATTCTGCGTCAGAACTCTTCCTTATCTAACCCTATGGGTAAAGATTTTAATTATGCTAAAGAATTCAACAGCCTTGATTTAAAAGCAGTAAAAAAAGACCTGCAAAAGCTTATGACTGATTCTCAGGATTGGTGGCCTGCAGATTTCGGTAATTACGGACCGTTATTTATACGGATGGCCTGGCATAGTGCAGGCACATATCGTATTGGTGACGGTCGTGGTGGTGCAGGAGCCGCACAGCAGCGTTTTGCTCCTCTTAACAGCTGGCCTGATAATGCCAATCTCGACAAAGCACGCAGGCTGCTTTGGCCTATAAAGCAAAAATATGGCAGAAAAATTTCATGGGCCGACCATGGTCCTTGCCGGCAATGTAGCATTAGAATCAATGGGATTTAAAACTTTTGGCTTTGGAGGAGGCCGTGAAGATGTATGGGAGCCTGACGAGAGTGTTTACTGGGGTGCCGAAAGAAAATGGTTGAATGACGACAACCGATACTCTGGTGAACGAGACCTTGATAATCCTCTTGCAGCTGTGCAGATGGGACTAATCTATGTCAATCCGGAAGGACCAAATGGCAATCCTGATCCTGTTGCAGCAGCTAAGGATATTCGGGAGACTTTTGCCCGTATGGCAATGAATGATGAAGAAACAGTAGCACTTATTGCCGGAGGTCATTCATTTGGAAAAACTCATGGAGCCGGTGATCCGACACTCTTGGGACCTGAGCCTGAAGCCGCTGATATTGAAGAGCAGGGCTTAGGCTGGAAAAGCAAATTCGGAACAGGAAAAGGCGCGGATACTATTACCGGAGGGCCTGAAGTAACCTGGACGGAAACTCCACTTTGTAGGAGTTTCAGTCCAGGTCACCTCCGGCCCTCCGGTAATAGTATCCGCACCTTTTCCTGTTCCAAATTTGCTTTTCCAGCCTAAGCCCTGCTCTTCAATATCAGCAGCTTCAGGCTCAGGTCCCAAAAGTGTCGGATCGCCGGCTCCATGGGTTTTTCCAAATGAATGACCTCCGGCAATAAGTGCTACGGTTTCTTCATCATTCATTGCCATACGGGCAAAAGTCTCCCGAATATCCTTGGCTGCTGCTACAGGATTGGGATTGCCGTTTGGTCCTTCCGGATTTACATAGATTAATCCCATCTGCACAGCTGCAAGAGGATTATCAAGGTCGCGCTCACCGGAATAACGACTGTCGTCATTCAACCATTTTCTTTCAGCCCCCCAGTACACACTCTCGTCAGGCTCCCACACATCTGCACGGCCTCCTCCAAAGCCAAAAGTTTTAAATCCCATTGATTCTAATGCTACATTGCCGGCCAGGACCATAAGGTCGGCCCATGAAATTTTTCTGCCATATTTTTGCTTTACAGGCCAGAGCAGTCTGCGTGCTTTGTCAAGATTGGCATTGTCAGGCCAGCTGTTAAGAGGAGCAAAACGCTGCTGTGCGGCTCCTGCGCCACCACGCCCGTCACCAATACGATATGTACCTGCACTGTGCCATGCCATGCGTATAAATAAAGGACCGTAATTACCAAAATCTGCCGGCCACCACTCCTGAGAGTCAGTCATAAGCTTTTGCAGATCTTTTTTCACTGCTTTTAAATCGAGGCTGCTGAATTCTTTTGCGTAGTTGAAATCAGTACCCATAGGGTCTGACAAGGAAGAATTCTGACGCAGAATATTTAATTTCAACTGATTAGGCCACCATTCGGGATTTTTAGTTCCGCCGCCACCAACACTATGTTTTTGGGTTACACCGGGGAAAGGGCATTTGCCATTGCTGTCTGTGCTATTTTCCATTTCATTGATTATTTATAATAGCATAACATTTCTATTAATATAATGTTTGAAAAGGGGTCAGACTATCAACTTCACAGATATCCTGTTATTATAATAAAGCGGGCATCAAATGGAATGAACCTATCGCTCAATTTCAGAATTGAACAATAAAATAATATGAGTATCCGGAATAAGTAATAATTCTGTCCTGACAGAAGGAGATCTACCTTTGGCCTTCGACCGAAATAATCCTGCCTTGACGAAGTCGGTGACGCTCATCATCCAAACAATACGAACATTCCTGCTGCAAGAGCACCACCAATCATTGGTCCTACTATGGGAACCCATGAATAACCCCAGTCGCTGTCTCTTTTATTCGGAATAGGCAGAAGGAAATGCATGATACGAGGACCAAGATCTCTGGCAGGATTAATTGCATAACCTGTTGGTCCTCCAATTGAAAGTCCAATACCCAGAACGACAAGTGCAACAGGAAGGGCATTAAGAGCACCCAGGCCTACATCAGGTGCTGCCATATAGAGAACTGCAAGTGCCAGAACATAAGTTCCGATCACCTCAGTAAGAACATTATAAAACATACTTCTGATATTTGGCGAAGTACAGAAAACTGCCAGCTTTGCATCAGCATCTTTCGTTTCATCAAAATGCTTTTTATAGGCGACCCATGCAAGAAATGATCCAAACATTGCCCCAAGCATCTGAGCACATATGTACATAGGCATGAGTGAAGCAGAAAATTTACCAGCTAATACCAGGGCAAGAGTTACAGCCGGGTTTAGATGTGCCCCGCTTACAGGAGCAGCCACAAGGACACCTGTGAAAACACCTACTGCCCATCCGAATGTTATGACTATCCAGCCACTGTTGTTTCCCTTGGTTTTATCAAGAACTACGTTAGCTACAACTCCACTTCCGAAAACAAGAATCATAGCAGTCCCAATAAATTCAGCAAAAAATGCATTCATAGCTAAAAGGTATTTAGATTGTCGACTATTTATAATCGGTATATTTAAAACTCGTATATTCAAGAACTTTTATATTCAATATCTAAAATATTCTGTTTTAACAATATTCTGTCTCCAGAATATATAATCTCCATTAACAACGTGTTTCAAATAACAACTATCCTCAAATAACTATATTTATCAATAACTATAGCTCTCAAATAACAATAAATCTCAAATAATAACTATTATCAAATAACAATAATTCTCCGATAATAATAATTATCCAATAATAATAAAATCTTCGACCAATTCTCACCTTGAATCGTCAGCCCATGCTTTTGATGCATTGACAGCCCGGTGCCAACCTCTTATCAGTTCACTTGTATCGGCTGCTTTAATCCCGGGGATAAAAGTACGGTCAATTTGCCATTGCTGTTTAACCTCTTTAATATCACTCCAGTACTTAACTGCCAACCCGGCCAGATAAGCGGCGCCCAGTGCTGTTGTCTCAGTAATTTTGGGTCGAACGACATTCGTCTGTAATATGTCAGACTGGAATTGCATAAGCTGATTATTAACTGTAGCTCCTCCGTCAACACGTAATTCACGAATGTCAATTCCTGAGTCATTTTGCATGGCAAGCAAGAACCTCAAGGGTCTGGTAAGCAATACTGTCGAGTGCAGCCCTGGCAATATGTGCCTGTGTTGATCCCCGGGTCAGTCCTACTAGAGTTCCCCTGGCATGCTGGTTCCAGTGGGGAGCACCAAGCCCCGCAAAAGCAGGAACAAAATAGACTCCGTCACTGTCTTTTACCTTTGCAGCCAGTTTTTCAACATCACCTGACTTTTTAATTATTCCCAGACTGTCACGCAGCCATTGAACCACTGCTCCTGCAATGAAAATACTCCCTTCAAGGGCGTATTGTGTATCATCTCCTATCTTCCACGCAATTGTTGTTAGTAGTCTGTTTTTCGACTCAATTGGTTTATTGCCGATATTCATCACCATAAAGCAACCTGTTCCGTAGGTGTTTTTTACCATTCCAGGTTCAATACACATCTGCCCGAATAATGCAGCCTGCTGATCACCTGCAATTCCTGCCACATGGGATTTCGCTTGAAAACTGACCTACAGTATTCCCATAGACTTCACTTGATGACCTTACTTCAGGAAGCATGCTCTCAGGAATATTAAAAATTTCGAGCAATTCTTTATCCCATTTCAATGTATTGATATTAAACAGCATGGTTCTCGATGCATTTGTTACATCGGTTATATGCAGCTTACCCCTTGTGAGATTCCATATCAGCCAGGAATCAACGGTCCCGAATGCCAGCTGTCCTTCCTCTGCAAGTTTTCTGGCACCGGCTACATTGTCAAGTATCCACTTAACTTTAGTGGCAGAAAAATATGCATCAATGATGAGTCCGGTCTTTTCACGGATAGTACCGCTATGGCCTTCCTTCTTAAGAAGATCACAGTATTCAGAAGTTCGCCGGTCCTGCCATACAATAGCATTATGAACAGGCTTACCGGTTTTTCTGTTCCATACAATTGTTGTCTCCCGCTGATTGGTTATACCAATGGCTGAGATATTCACACTTTCAATTCCTGCTTTTGTAATTGCTTCATGCGCCACTCCGGCCTGAGTTGACCATATCTCTTCTGCATCATGCTCAACCCATCCTGGTTTTGGATAATGTTGTGTAAATTCTTTCTGGGCAACGGCAACAGGAAGACCGTCATGGTCAAATACGATCGCCCTCGAACTTGTCGTTCCCTGGTCGAGAGCCAGAATAAATTTTTTCATTTCTTACCTGATTTTAAGGTGAAATTAAAACTTTTAAATATAGTTTTTTACTATTTGATTATAAGAATCTATCTGTTTCTTCTGCCAGGTAGTTTCATACCCGAATTCTTCCGCCATGATGACGGCAACTTTTTCCGGCAATATCGGCACTGGCTCTGGCATTCAAAAGCAATGCACGGGTTCTCCTGGCAAGAATATCTTCAATTGTAAAAGGCATTTCATTTCTGCAAATCCATCTTATCTCAGCTTCAGTATACGGCAGCCTTTCATCAATCTGATCGCCCCATCCGGGATTATCGGTAATCATCTTTTTAATCTCGTCTGCCTTTTCTCCATAAATGTGAAACCTGCCAGCGGAATTATTGTCAGTTAGTTTTGTAAGTCGAAGGTCAGAGGTGACACATCTTCTTTTTTCAAGAATCCCCGAACTTATAGCTTTATCAATTGTCTCTTCAGCCATTCGCCGGTAAGTAGTCCATTTACCTCCTATAATTGAAAGGAGTCCTGATGATGAAAGCGTTATCTTGTGCCTGCGCGACACCTCCTTGGTTGATGAAGGATTATCAGGATTAGCTGCCAGAGGTCTTAATCCGGCAAAAACACATAGTATATCTTCTCTGCGTGGGGGCTTAATCAGGTAATTTCCTGCCGTCTTCAATATGAAATTTATTTCCTTTTCAAGGGCTACCGGTTCCAGGGATATCTTGTCCAGCGGGGTATCTGTCGTTCCAACAACAACTTCATCATACCATGGGATCGCAAAAAGAACTCTGCCGTCATCCGTTTTTGGTATCATTATGGCTGAGTCACTCTGAAGGAAAGATTTATCGAGAACCAGATGAACCCCCTGACTTGGTTTTATGGTTGGTTTAGCGGAAGGATTATCCATTCTTGAAATATCGTCAGCAAAAACTCCGGTGGCGTTTATTACAAGTTTTGAGTGTAAACTATATTCTGTATTAGTGTCCAGGTCGATAGCTTTAACTCCTTCAATTATGCCTTTATCATTTTTTAACAAACCTGTCACCCTGCAATAATTCATTACAACGCCTCCTCTTCCAACACATGAATCTGCAAGGGTAATAGCCATACGTGAATCATCAAACTGACCATCATGGTAGATAATCCCTCCTTTTAATCCTTCCGGTTTTAACAGAGGCAGACGTTTCAGAGTTTTGGTTCTGTTTATGAAAAAAGATTTTCCCATACTAAGACGTCCGGCCATAAGATCATAAAATTTCAGACCTACTGTATACATGATAACATCCCAGATGGTATAGACAGGAATAACAAATTCCTGATTAAAGGTAAGGTGAGGTGCATTTTTTAACATCAGTCCACGCTCATGAAGTGCTTCCATCACCAGGAGAAGATCACCCTGTGCCATATACCTGACACCTCCATGAACTAGTTTTGTACTTCTTGAAGAGGTCGCTTTGGCAAAATCCGATTGTTCGAGCAACAATGTTTTATAACCTCTCGAAGCACCATCGAGAGCTACACCCAGGCCTGTTGCTCCGCCACCGATAACAATTATATCCCACTGATTATCTGCCTCTTCCTGAATAATCTTAATTAAAGCTGCCCTGTTCATGTGCTGTCTGATTTTGATATTAATATTACGGAGAAAATTTTGATAATCAAAATAGACAAACAATGGACCATATTTATAATTCAGGTATTATTAATAGAATTTCTTCGTCGGCCGGCAATAGATGCTTTGAAACTATGTGTAACATAAAGAACTGACACAGAGGGACACAGAGAAAACACAGAACAATATTCTTACCTCTGTGGAACCTGTGTAACTTAAAGAACTGACACAGAGAGACACAGAGAGACACAGAGAAAACTTAAAACAATATTCTTACCTCAGTGGTCCTCTGTGTTAGTTCCTGTTTTTTTTACAAAGAGCACAGAGAAGACAAAGAAACTTTCTACTTTAACATTCCTTTAATATGTGCGGGATTGCCATCGTTTTTGGCAGGTTTGAGATTCAGAATCCTGCACATAAGATTATAAATATCAATATTATTAAGCTCTTTGAATTTATAATTCTTTTTAAAGGCCGGACCCTCTGCATAAAAAATAGAAAACATGTCGGGGTTAAAATTGTCATAACCATGAGCTCCTCCCCGCAAAAATGATCCATTTGGTCGTGTACCTATGCTCCATGAACTGTCAGCCAGAACGACTATTTCCGGGTATCCTCGGATTTGTGCCATAATGCCATTTTGCAGGAAGGTCTGATTTCTTCCATGCTTTCAAACCTTCCGATTTATTCAGAAGATACAAAACACTGTCCCTCTTGCCTTCGGCCGGGTTTATCAGATAGAATGGATTACTACCTACTATTGAAGCAATCATCCTTTTAGGGACAAGCGAATTAAGATCAACATATTTTTCAGAAGATATTTTAGCCATACCGTGATCTGATACTATAATCAGATTTATTTTTTTCGATTCAGGGAGGGTTGAAAGTTTTGCTCTTAACACACCCATAAGACTGTCAAGCCTCATGACAACCTTACCAGTTTCAGGAGATACCGGTCCGAACTTGTGACTGGTTGCATCGGGTTCGTCGAAATAGAGTGTGACCAGTTCAGGACGTTTCTCCTCGGGATAACCCAGCCACTTTACAACACTGTCTATCCTTTCCTCAAAAGTAACGCTCTCATCATACTTTTTCCAATAAGTCGGATACATCCCCTCAATGGGTGCTTCTGATCCCACCCAGAAGAATGAGGCTGCCTTAGCACCCTGCTTCTCTGCAGTAACCCATATCGGTTCACCTCCGTAAAATGCAGGATTTTCAACAGCCGACCTGTCTCCCATCCGGTAAAAAAGTCCAAGGTCGGGAGCTGCAAAACTATTATTTATCAGTCCGTGATGGTCGGGATACAAACCGGTGGCAATAGAATAATGATTTGGGAATGTTACTGTTGGAAAAGAAGAATACATTCTTTCAGCATGCACTCCGTCTTTTGCAAGCTTATTAAGATTTGGGGTATTATATATCTGACTATAATCCCATCGGAAGGCATCAAGAGAGACAATTAATACATAGTTTTTATAAGGTTTGCGTGAATCCTTCCTGAATCCGGGTAATATTACCAGAAATGTAAGCAATGCCATTAAGGTAAAATTCCGTGATTGTGTTGCACGAGATCCTGATTGAAAAATATTTGATATTTTCATAATTACAAACTAAAAAATGAAGTCCAAAGATACGTTAAAAAGAAATTCCTAACTTTGGAAATTCTTTAATCGAAGTAATGTAAATTTCTAAAAATTGTTCATTATGCGAAAGGTCTTTTTATCAATAACTATCCTGGCATTTATAGTCTTTAATCTATCTGCTCAATCAGGAAAAAGAGCTCTTTTACTTATTGATATCCAGGATTTTTATTTCCCAGGAGGAAATTCAGCATTGGTTGAACCGGAAAAAGCCGCTGATAATGCAGCTCTGTTACTGGACTATTTCAGAAAAAACAAACTTCTGGTTATTCATGTAAGGCATAATTATGAACCAGGAGGGAAGATCAATGATATAGTTAAACCACTGCCTGATGAAAAAATTATCACAAAAAATGAAGTAAACAGTTTCTTAGGTACCGATCTGCTTGAATTCCTTAAAGCCAACAAGACCGACACGCTTATTATTTGTGGAATGCAGACTCATATGTGTGTGGAAGCAGCTACCAGGGCGGCCAGTGACTATGGGTTCAAATGTATCCTGATACATGATGCCTGTGCAACAAAAGACCTCAAATTCGGAGATAAGATAATAAAGGCAGAGGATGTACATTATTCAACTCTGAGTACTCTTAAAAGTTATGCTCTGGTAGAGAGTACCAGGGAGTACCTGAACAGCGTAAAAAAGTAAAAATAAAATACAGCTTTTATTTTAAAAATTTCACGCAGGCCGGTGATGTTAACCGGTAATCCATACCAAATGCAACCGGGATTCCTGTCTTTTCATCAATTTTAAAAGATGCAATATTTCCGGATCTTTGATTGGCAACTAGTAAAAATTTTCCTGAAGGGTCAATTGCAAAGTTTCTGGGCCAGTTACCTCCACACTTAGTACGACCGGCAAGAGTCAGTTTTCCATCCGGTCCTGGTTTGAATGTCACAATTGTATTTTCACCTCTGTTCGTTCCATAGATATAATCTCCGTTCTTTCCAAATTCTATTTCAGCACAGAAGCTCTCCCCTCCGAAATCATCACTCAGTGTTGATAATGACTGGATCTGTTTCAACTCCCCGTTTTTAGCAACATCGAAGGCAATCAGGGTGGAATTAAGTTCGCATATCACATACATCTTTGATCCGTCAGCACTGAAAACAAAATGTCTGGGACCGGAACCTTTTTTAACTTTTGTAATACCATTCGGGATCTGGTTAAGTTTGCCCGTTGTACGATCAAGAGTATATGTTACAATCCTGTCGAGGCCAAGGTCTGTCACATAAACGAAATTACCCGACGGATCAGCTTCTATCATATGTGCGTGCGAAACCTGATCTCCCTCTTTCTGGTAAATAACTGAATCCGATACATTCACCGGGATACCACTCTTATCTAGTTTGATTACTGCAACTGATCCTCCCATATAGTTAGCCATGAACAGGAAATCTTCTTTTGGCGACAGGGATATGAAGCACGGGCCTCCATTAGGTACTGCCATTTCATTCTTCTTCACTGTTGCTCCTGTTTTTGGATTATAACTTAAGGTCGTTACACCACCTCCTGTAACACCATTAAATTTCATCACCTCATTAGCAGCATAAATTAATTTGTGCTTTTTCGAAATGCAGAAATATGAGGGATCAGGACCTGCATCTGCCTCAGCGACCAGCCTGAATGTCCCGGCTTCAGCATTGAGGTCGAGAAAATATATTCCGTTAACACTTGAATCTGTATACTTACCGGCTAAAAGACGCAATGTCTGTGAATTTGCAGAGCTTGTTACGAGCAGAGCCAGTATTATTATGCTGATGAACACATTTAACTTCTTCATAGAATATATTTATTAGTTAAAATAAACTTACGAATTTAAAATAAAACGGTTTGGATAAAAAGTCCTCTTTAACCGCAAAGTGCGCAAAGTCTATGCAAAGCCCGCCCGACTGAACGTCGTTCGGGCGGGAACGCAAAGATAATGCTCTTATATTTAATGCTTTGCTAACTTTGCGTAACACCTTTGCGATCTTTGCGGTTAATAAAGACTATTGAGACTCCCTGGTTTATTTCATATTTCAAAGCTGTCGCATTCGCGGTATGCTTCAATAACCTTCATCTCACCTTCTTTGCTTCTGTCACTTAATCCATGTTCCATACAGAGAACACCGTCATATTTCTTGTTGTAAATATATTTGAAGACATTCTTGTAATTTATTTCTCCTGTACCAGGTTCATTACGCCCCGGGTTATCGCCAAGATGAAATGCGGCTATTTCGCTCCAGGCAGCTTCCATATTCGGAATAAGATTTCCTTCGGTGATCTGCTGATGATACAGATCATCAACAATCTTACACACCGGTCTGTTTACTGCTCTGCAAATTGAATAGGTCTGAGGTATGCCATTAAGGAACAGTCCGGGGTGATCGTGCAAGGTATTAAGCGGTTCAAGCACAATAGTTAATCCGGCCGGTTCCATAACATCACAGCAATATCTTAGATTATCGATCACATTTGCGGTCTGAAATCCTCTGTGCAAGCTTTTCATCATATCTGCCAGGAACCACCAGAGCCCATTTCACACCTGTTCGTTTCGCTACTTCAACACCTTCTTTCATCTTATTAACAAGCATTTCACGTATCTCAGGTTTATCAAGAACAAAAGAAGTGACGGTAAAATCGGCGTACAAAACAAACGGCCCAAGATCCATACCAAGACGCTGTCAATTCATTTGCTATTTTTTCCTGATCCTCCGGAGTCCTTGACATAAGACCATTATCAAACATAGCCCTGAAACCCATGTCGTGACAGAACTTAATGTTATCGATAAGGTCATTCCCGGCATGTTCGCGGAACATTCCAAAACCGGGAGCATATTTCAGTTTAAAGGGAGCAACAGCATCTTTAGCCTTCTGCTTCTTTTGCATTACAGATGAACCAAAAACTGCAGGAGCAGCTAAAATAGCGGCTCCTGTAGTGGTGGCTTTTTTTATGAATTCTCTTCTGGAACTATTCATAATTAACTATATAGATTAGAACTTACCTGTTATATTAAGCTTTTTCAGCAACATATGCTTCTCCTGCAATAGGAATAGATTTGTCAATATCAACCGGACCAAAATCAAATACTTTCGGGCCCAGTTTCAGGTCGGAGTTCATCATTTCTTCATATGTTGTCTCCTTACCGGTATAAGCCGATATACGTCCCATTATTGCTGTCATTGTCGAAATGGCTGTATTCTCCGCTTCATTTATCGGTTTATTTGTACGTATTGCTGTTACAAGGTCAATATGCTCCTGAACATATGGATCAACCTTTACACTGTTGCCCGGCTTGCCATCCTTATCCAGAGGATATTCATATTTCCATACTTCATTTCCTGCAAGATCAAGAATAGAATTATGGCAGTTAGTAGAGCCTTTTGATCCCTGCATCCTTTCAGATACATTATTTGCACAGCCATTGATCTGACGACACATGCTATGGAAGTGAGTTCCATTTTCAAATGTAAAATCAACACTGAAATTATCATACTGATCACCTGTTACACGGCGAAGTCTTGAGCCAAAACCAACAGCTTTAACCGGATGAGAGCCTGTGAACCAGTTCATTACATCGAGATTATGTACATGCTGTTCAACAATATGGTCACCTGAAAGCCAGGTCCAGTTTACCCAGTTACGTATCATATATTCCATCTCTGACCAGGCAGGATTAGGATCGCGATGCCATAATTTTCCGCCATTCCAGTATACATTACCACTCACGATATCGCCAATTGCACCTTGTGCAACCTGCTGATAAGCTGCCACATAATCTCTCTGATGACGACGCTGTGTACCGGTAACAATGCAAAGATCCATCCCTTTTGCTTTCTGAGCAGTTGCCATAATTGATCTGGCGCCCTGAGGATCAACACAAACCGGTTTTTCTGCGAAAACATGCTTTTTAGCCTGAATTGCTGCAGCCAGAATCTCCGGACGGAAGAATGGAGGGGTGGCAGTAATTATAATATCAACACCTGCATCAATTACTTTTTGATATGCATCAAATCCAACAAAACAATTTTCAATCGGAACTTCCTGTCCTTTTTCTTTAAGTATAGCTGCTCTGCAGGAATCAACCCTGATCCTGGAATGTATCTCCAAGAGCTACAATCTGCAGATTTGGCCCTGCACTCAGAAAATTTATTGCAGCACCGGTACCTCGTCCGCCACAACCTATTACACCAGCTTTAAGAACCGGTCCGTCGGGTGCCTGGTCAAGCATTGTCGGAACTGCAACCACTTTTTTTGTTTCGCGGGCACAACTGGTTATTATTGAGGGAACAACGATCCCTGCAACTCCTACTGTTGCTGCCTTGCCTAAAAAATTACGCCTGGAAATACTTGAATTTTTCATGTTAGATTAGATTAGTAAAAACTTATTTATGCTTTATCTCAATACCTGGTTTTGGAATATAACCAAATGTAGAGATTGACATCCAAAAAAGCAAATATTTAACTTCTTTTAGTCTTTTTCGGTAAAGTTGTGATGGCCATATATTCTATTATACTTAAATAGTCATGTTAAATATTTTCAGAGATGGATTCCTGGTACTGATATTTAAAGTTATTGATTCCTGGAATCCTCTGTTTTTGAGGTTTCAAAATGGACATCCCATCATCCGGGATATTTTGAACTTTAAAATTTTTAATATACCTTTTCAATGACTTTGATCATCATAATATTTTATAATACATAACCAACCTGCTGACCTATGAAACCGAAGATCATCATCACCCTGTCATTCATGATGTTTCTCCAATATTACATCTGGGGATCATGGTATGTCACAATGGGAACGTTTATGACTGAATTCCTTAAATCAACCGGGATACAGATAGGGGCAGTATTACAGTGCGCTGGCTATAGCTACCATGATATCCCCGTTTTTCATAGGCATGATTGCTGACAGGTTTTTTTCTGCACAGAGAGTTAATGGGAGTATTACACATACTCGGTGGTATCTTACTCTTCCTTGCTTCAAGAGTTGAACATAACGGACCATTCTACTGGATTATTCTATTATACTCACTTGCATATATGCCAACAATAGCTCTTTCAAACAGTGTTGCCTTCCGCCAGATGACTGATCCGGGAAAACAGTTCCCGACAGTAAGGGTTTTTGGAACTGTTGGCTGGGTTGTAGCCGGTTTCATGATAGCAATTACTGGGCATAGAAAAAACACCAGGTACATTTTATATGGCAGCGATTGTATCAATTATACTTGGTCTTTTTAGTTTTACACTACCTGATACACCGCCTCAGGCTAAAGCAAAATCATCGGCAAAAGCCATTTTGGGAATTGATGCCCTGATATTATTCAGGGACAGACCTTATCTGATATTTTTTATTGCAGCAATATTTGTTTGTATACCACTTTCATTCTATTTCGGATTTGCAAATCTGTTCCTTAACCAGTCCGGGATGCACAATGCCGCAGGAAAAATGGTTATGGGTCAGATCTCTGAAGCATTGTTTATTCTTGCCATACCATTTCTATTTCAACCGTATAGGAGTAAAAAAGATGCTTCTTATTGGAATGTCGGCCTGGATAATACGTTATCTCTGCTTTGCATATGGGGATATAGGAGTTAATTTATGGATGCTTTATGCAGGCATTATACTTCATGGCGTTTGCTATGATTTCTTCTTCGTTACCGGTTATATGTATACTGAAAAGAAATCAAATGAAAGCATTAAAAGTACTGCTCAGGGATTGTTCACTTTCGTTACATATGGTCTGGGGATGTTCATCGGAACCTGGTTCTCCGGTTTTGTAACCAGCTATTACACTGTAAATAATGTCTATCAGTGGAAAAGCATATGGTTTGTCCCGGCATATATTGCTGTTGCCGTACTGATCGCTTTTATCTTCTTTTTCAAGGAAAAGAAAGAAATTCAGGTTGTGGAATAAAAGACTGATAATGAAAAGTCAATATCGGTTATATGTCATCAAAGAATGTAAAGAAGAATAAATTTAAGTGTAATATTTACACTTATAATTCTGGCTATGAAAATTTGAACGCCAGGTTATTTTTGGATTTACTGTTTACCGGTAGATTCATTATATTCACAGACTACTCTGAATCCCACATTGAAACAGTCAGAGTACCACCATATACTTTTAGGCATTTGCGGATCAGTACGTCAACCATGCTTCTGTTCTTGTATAGTCACGTGCAGCACTTCTTACAAGTCCTGCAGTGCTTTGAAATGAGCCTCCTTTAACCACATGTTCAGTTCCTGTCTCGGGACCTTTGGGATCTTTAATGACACCAGAAGGATATTTTGAATATGTATCAGGCTGGTACCAGTCGGAACAGAACTCTGCCACATTACCCGACATATTCTTTAATCCGAACGGATTGGGTTTTACCTTATCCGGAGTCTGGGTTTTCGTCGGACTGTTACCCTTATAAATAACATAAGTGTTAATTACCGCTGTATCATTTTTCAGAAATTTAGCAAGGAAACCGGTCCTTTCAAATTTCTTTGGATCGCCCGGGAAAAAGTATGGTCCTGATGAACCTGCCCTGCACGCGTATTCCCACTCTGCCTCAGTCGGAAGCCGATATGTTTTTCCGGTAACTGATGTCAGCCATTTGCAATATGTTTCGGCAGCATGAAATGAGAAGGAGATGGCAGGTCTTTTGCCAAGACCCCAGCCCTGGTCAGGCTGCCCATAAGGTGGTGTTGCACCTGATATAGCATCAGTCTTGCCTGCATTCTTGTTTCTTAAACCCTCTGTATCAGTCGAACGGCCTTCTGCGGAAGTCTGAGCATAGAATGCAAGATATTCTTCCCATGTCACTTCAACTTCAGCCATATAGAAAGGACTCAGTTCAACCTCTCTGACCGGTCCTTCATCCACTTTTCGGAAAGGCTCATCATCCGGACTTCCCATTTTAAAAGTTCCGCCCGGAATTGCCACCATATTGAATGAAACTGATGATTTAGGGATCTTTTCAGTGTAATTTTTAAATTCACTTACCGGTGTCGGTTCTGTAAATATTTCTTTTGCGGCGGAAGAGGTATTTCCGAAAGTGGAATTGCTCCCGTGCGTGTAACCTTCAATATAATGTCCGGCATTGAGATGACAGTTAATGCAATGAAGCTCAGGGCTTTTCTTTGTCTGGGTATAATAGAGGTGAGCATCCTCTCCGGCTTTTGTAAGTTTTCCCGGGAAAAGGTTCACATGACAGTTAATACAACTGCTCTCATATACATATCCGCGTGCCGGTTCAAGCCTTCCGCGGTCAACCCAGTCGAAAGATGCTGAATCTTTTGTCCACTTACTCCATAGATCACGAAATCCGGTTGTGCCTTTTGCCCATAGATATCCATGACCCTTTGGAGGCAGATGGCATTCGACACAACCAACGTGGTAACCCGATCGGGTATCATAATGAACGGATTTTTTCCAGGAAGCATCAGCCATTGGGTGAATATGGCATGAGACACAATAATCATTTGTTGAAGTAACCTTCAGAGCTTTACCTGCTCCGAGAATTATCAATGCTCCGACAACCAGTCCGGGTAAAAACCACAAAAGAAATCTCTTCATAATCCAATATTTGCGGAGCTGAAGATAAAAAAATATCTTTCATGGAAGACCTGATTAATTAATTTTTTATGAGTATCAGGATCAAATCAGCCAAATGCAACAAGGGTTGCAAACATTTGTATTGTTGGTACTACACTTATTTAAACCCCTTGAACCTATTTATTGTATTCATCAAAGAAATCATTCCCCTTATCATCGGTGATAATGAAGGCCGGCATATTTTCCACACGTATCTTGCTTATTGCCTCCATTCCCAGATCTTCAAAATCAACTATTTCCACTGATTTAATATTCTCAGCAGCCAACAATGCAGCGGGACCTCCGATTGAACCCAGATAAAATCCTCCATGCTTTTTACAGGCTTCAATAACCTGTCTGCTTCTGTTACCTTTTGCCAGCATTATCAATGATCCTCCCATGCTCTGGAAAAGGTCCACATAAGAATCCATACGTCCTGCTGTTGTAGGACCAAAACTTCCTGAAGGCATCCCTGCGGAGTTTTTGCCGGACCTGCATAATATATCGGATGATTTTTAAAATAATCAGGCATTGGCTTGCCCTCATCGATAATCTTCTTGATCTGTGCATGAGCAATATCCCTCGCAACAATCAATGTTCCGGTAAGACTTAGTCTTGTTTTTACAGGATATTTAGTCAGTTCTGCAAGCACCTCCTGTATTGGCCTGTCGAGATCAATCTCAACCGGTTTTTCAAGTTCAGGAGCTTTAGCTGGCATAAAGCGTTCAGGATTTTTCTCAAGTTCCTCAAGGAAGATCCCTTTCTCATTTATCTTTGCCTTAATATTCCTGTCGGCGCTACAGCTGACACCCATACCAACAGGGCATGATGCAGCATGCCTTGGGAGCCTGATAACCCTGACATCATGAACAAAATATTTACCACCAAACTGTGCTCCGACACCATACTCATGACATATCTTCTCAATTTTCTTTTCCCATTCAAGATCGCGGAAAGCTCTCCCTGAGGCATTTCCTGTAACAGGCAAATGATCAAGATATCCTGCAGATGCTTCCTTTACCGTTTTTAGTGTAGCTTCAGCAGATGTCCCGCCTATTACCAGAGCCAGATGATACGGAGGACAGGCAGAAGTACCTAACTCCTTAATCTTCTCCTTTACAAATTTCATCATCGATTCTTCATTAAGTAATGATTTGGTCTGCTGATATAAGAAAGTTTTATTGGCAGAGCCTCCACCTTTGGTTACAAACAGAAATTCATAGCTGTTACCTTCAGTAGAATAAATATCTATCTGTGCAGGCAGGTTTGACCCGGTATTTTTTTCCTCAAACATAGAGAACGGCACTACCTGGGAATACCTGAGATTTCTGTTTTTATAAGTTTCAAAAATTCCCCGCGAAAGTGATTCTGCGTCTTTCCCTCCGGTATAGACGTTTTCTCCTTTTTTACCTATTACAATTGCTGTTCCTGTATCCTGACACCATGGCAGATCACCTTTTGATGATATGACTGTATTACGTAGCATCATATATGCCACAAACCGGTCATTATCTGTAGCTTCAGGGTCATCGAGTATCTTTGCAAGTTTTTCAAGATGAGCTGTTCTGAGGAAGAATGAGAGGTCGGCAACTGCAGCTGCTGCAAGAATTTCCAGTCCCTTCGGATCGACTCTCAGAATCTTTCTGTCACCTTCCTCTGTAACTTTAACATACTCATTTGAAAGCAACCTGTAATTTGTTGAGTCCTTTTCAATCTGAAATGGTTTCTCGTAAATAAAATCTGCCATAGATCTGGTGTTATTTTATTAACAATGAATTGTATTGTGCAGAAATATAAATAATTTTCCTGAGGTAATAGCAAAGATAGGAAGATCGAATCTGATAAAAACAGATAAACATCATAATTCAGATTTTAATGATTGCAAATCAATAAGAGAAAGTAACAAAGTTACACAGAGGGGCACAGAGAAAGTCTATCCATAACCGCGGATCCATGGCTATCGGTACGCATTAAATTCTGATCGCATAAGGCTCTAATACAGTGTCTTAACTATGCGTACTTTAAACTGTGCGTCTCTGTGGTAATAAGTTCTTTAAAGATTTATGTCTCAAAAAGCTCGATCTGGTTATTAAGGGCTGACTTTCCGATTAACTGAATTTAAACAATCTCACTGAAATTAAATTTATCTTTTGCTCTGATTCCTTTTGAAGTCATTTCAACATTACAGCACTCGGTCAGTTCGTCATGCTGGAATACAAATATATACCCTCCATCCAGAGCTTCATTCAGCAGTTTTCCCTTTTCTTCAATGGTCTTAAGCGATTCGATATCATAACTCATATTCCAGATAATAGGTATATGAGCCATCGTAGGAATAAGATCGCCTGTATAAACAAGTGTCTTACCCTTATAATTTATTTCAGGAATCATTAATCCCGGGGTATGTCCGTAGCATAACCTGACAGAAAACCCGGGAAACAACTCACCTGTCCTCATCAACAAGATTAAGATGTCCGCTTTGCCCTATTGGCAGTATATTTTCTTCGAGGAATGCATCGGCCTCCCGGACATTATTTTTTACGGCCCACTCCCACTGGTCCCGGCTAACATGATAGGTTGCATTCGGAAATGTAAGCTCATAGCCACCTCCCGAAACCGTTTTTTTCACGCCACCTCCGCAATGGTCGGCATGAAGATGAGTCAGAAATACATCAGTAATATCTTCAGGTTTATATCCTCTGTTTTTCAGTCCATCTGTCAGTCCTTCTCCTCCATGCTGGTAAACATGCCTGAAAAACTTCTCATCCTGTTTATCACCCCAGCCTGTATCTACCAGAATAACGTGTCCGTCGGTTTCAGCTATAAGTGAGCGTAATGTCAGTGTGATAAGGTTATTCTCATCGGAAGGATATACCCGCGACCATAAAACTTTGGGAACAACTCCAAACATGGCACCACCGTCTACTTTGAAATTGGCAATATTGAAAAGGCTGAGTTTCATAAGGGATTTATTTATTATGCAATTATAATCAATTCATTCTGTTAAAATCCTTGTCGGTATATAAAACATAACCATTGTGATCTTAAATTGTTTTCAGTCAAATTAAAAAGCTTCAGGAGCGACAGAATCAGACATTTCAGCTGTGATATCAACCGTAAAAGCAAGCCATGCATTTAAAATTATTTTGGTATCTTTAATTCACTATTCACAATCGTACAAATTCATAAAATTCAGACTATGAAAAAACTTGCTCTTCTACTATTACCAATATTAATCTCATCTGCTGTCACGGCTCAGACAGGGAAGGTTTTTGATGACCTTTCGATGCCAAGCAAATTATTAAAGATGGATCGCAAGTATGCAGTCTATCTTCCTCCCGACTATGAAACCTCGAAACGAAGCTATCCCGTATTATATCTTTTGCATGGTGCCGGAGATGATCAGACGGGCTGGGTACAATTTGGAGAGGTTCTCACAATTGCTGATGAAGCCATAAAAACAGGAGCGGCAACAGCAATGATAATTATTATGCCTGATGCCAATACCGGAAAACGGGGATATGTTAATGATATTACAGGAGAATGGCCATATGAAGATTTTTTCTTCCAGGAGTTTATGCCCTATGTTGAAAAACAATACAGAATAAAATCTGATAAGAGATATCGTGCTATTGCTGGTCTTTCTATGGGTGGACAAGGTACTTTTGTTTATGCTCTTCATCATCCTGAATTGTTTTCTTCAGCCTGTCCGCTCAGTGCAGCAACCGGACCAAAAAGTATTGAGGAACTTAATAATAACAGATTGTGGAAGGATGTAAAAGGTATAACAGATGCTGACAAGGAAGCATATTTCAAAAAATACAGTGTTTTGAGTCTGATTGAAAATATGCCCGACTCACTAAAGAAAGCTGTAAGGTGGTATATCGATTGTGGTGATGATGATTTCCTGTATGAAGGGAACTCGCTTGCTCATATAGCTATGCGTAAAAAAGAGATTCCTCATGAATACAGGGTTCGCGATGGCGCCCACAACTGGACATACTGGAGACAGGCATTACCGGTGGTTTTGGCTTATGTTTCAATGAGTTTTCATCAGTTCTGAGAATATAACAACATCCCTGCCCGGCATCTTGGTCCGGCAGGGGTGGTTGTTAATAAGATTTACTTTCGTTTCTCTGCCAGCAGGAACATCAGTCGCATAAGAATTCTTATCGCCTGATATGCCAGCCAGTCGATGAACTGGAAAAGCCAGGTTTTACGGATAGTGTACTCGGCAAAAGTTACCTGTCTGCAGTCCTTCTCAATTATCTCCTGAAGAAGCGTTTCAAACTTCTCTGCAAAAGGAGCATCAAGAATATCTACATTCATTTCAACAGATCCATAATCGCTAAGGTGGTTCATGTTATAGCTGCCAACAGTGCTCCATTTTCCATCAACTGTTGCAACTTTTGCATGAAGATTTGAGGGGAGATACTCAAATATCTTAATGTTATTCCGAAGAATAAAATCGTATAGAAAGTTTGTTGCCCTCTTAAACACAGGTGCATCAGATTCGGCTGACAGAACAATTTTAATATCAACACCCCGCCGGCTTGCATCTCTCAGCAGTTTACGCTCATTCCTGTCCGGGTAAAAAATAACTTGCAAAGATCACCATTCTGTCCTGAGAATGTTTGAGAGCGGAGCGGTAACTCTTTAAGAATTTCGATCTTGTTCCTGTACCAGTTATTCTGAATAACTTTTATCTTAACATCATCATCATAAACAGGAAGATTATGTATTGCTTCCATTGCTCTGTCCTTCTTCGAAATAAATGTTCTGTTCCAGGTTCTTTTTACAATGAAAAGTACATGTGCACATTCAGGACCTTTTATAATAAGAGCAAAGTCGAGCCACTGCTTTATATCAGGAGTTCCCCTGTAGCGGTTAGCTACATTCATTCCTCCAATAATTGCCGTTGTGCCATCAACAAGCAAAACCTTATGATGCAGCCTGAGGCTGAACTGGAAACCTTTTTTAATTAAGCCGGGAGAAAATTTTCTGAACAGTATGCCTGCATCTTCAACCTGTTTAATCAGATTTGAAGAAAAGCTGCTGCCCCCGAAAGCATCAATCAGAAAATACACTTTGACCCCCCTCCGGGCAGCCCTTACAAGTGCATTGACAAATCGCCTGCCCGTTTCATCATCATCAACTATATAAGTTTGAAAATGAACATACTGAGTTGCTTCATCAATAAGCTTTTCACAAGCATTAAAGTAAGAATCACCTCCATGCAGAAGTTCTATGAAATGCCCGCCTTTATAATCGCGTCTGGAAGGTACTTTCATTTGACTGTCTAAGTATCATAACCTTTACACAAATATAGAACTTTAAAAACAGGTTGATGATTTTTAGTACTTTTACATTACATTGATATCTCAAACCTGGAAAAATGAAAACCAACCTCACATCTCTGATACTTGACAATATCTATCTGGTTTACCTGTATATCCGCTGACGGGCAGAAACATGCCGACTCTGTTATTTTCGATCTCCCGTCACATCCAAGGATACTTCTGCTTAAAGGTGAAGAGAAGGCAATCAGTAATGCTGTTTCGGCAGATGAGGTATGGGGTAACATGCATCAGTTTATAATCGATGAATGTGATAAAATTATTGACAAACCTGCTGTTGAAAGGGTCCTGATAGGAAGACGCTTACTCGACAAATCACGAGAGGCACTTCGAAGAGTTTTCTATCTCTCTTATGCCTGGAGAATGACTTCCGATCTGAAATATATTAACCGTGCTGAGAAGGAACTTCTGGCAGTATCTGCATTCAGTGACTGGAACCCGTCTCACTTTCTTGATGTTGCTGAGATGACAATGGCAGTTTCAATCGGTTACGACTGGCTTTACAATGGACTTTCCCCTGAGAGCCGTAAACTTATAAGGGAAGCAATTGTGGAAAAAGGATTGAAGCCATCACTTGATTCAGATAATAATGGATGGCTTACAGTTTCACATAACTGGAATCAGGTTTGCAATGCCGGGATGACTTTTGGAGCTCTTGCTGTATATGAGGATGAAAAAGAACTATCGGAAAGTATTGTCAGAAGGGCAATTAATTCAATTAAACTGCCAATGGAAGACTATGAACCTGACGGCGCTTACCCTGAAGGATACTCATACTGGGGCTATGGGACATCGTTTAACATAATGTTTCTCAGTGTTATGGAGAAAGTTTTTGGAAAAGAGTACGGCTTGGATATCCATCCAGGGTTTTTTAAGACGGCCGGATATCTTGAAAATATGACTGGCCCCACAGGGAAGGCTTTTAATTATTCTGATGCCGGGACTGAAACTGAATTGCATCCGGCAATGTTCTGGTTCGCTGATGCTCTTCATGATCCTTCATTACTCTGGTCGGAACGAAGACAGCTTATTAAACAATAAGCCTGAAAATGACAGACTCCTTCCGGCAATTATGATATGGGGTGCTGGTCTGGGAATGGACCAGATAAAAGTTCCGGAGAATAATATATGGGTAGGTGCGGGTAAAAATCCTGTCGCATTAATGCGAACCTCATGGAGTGATCCCAATGCCATATATGTTGGAATGAAAGGAGGATCGCCTTCGGTTAATCATGGTCATATGGATGTTGGTTCGTTCGTCCTGGATGCCGGAGGGGAACGCTGGGCAATGGATTTTGGCATGCAGAACTATAACTCGCTTGAAACAGCAGGTGTCAATCTCTGGGCAATGGGGCAAAACTCTCAGCGCTGGGAGATATACAGATATAATAACTTTGTTCATAACACACTTACCATAAATAACCAGTTACAAAAAGTAGATGGATATGCACCTATTGTATCATGGTCGGACAGGCCTGATATGATAAATGCAATAACTGATATAACATCCGTTTATAAAGGGATACTCGATAAAGCAATTCGTGGTATTGCAATTATAAATAAGCAGTATGTAACTGTAAGAGATGAGATTGAAACTTCTGATTCGTCAGCTGTAATACGATGGACATTACTTACTTCAGCATCTGTAAAATCAATAAAAAATAATGAGGTTGTTCTCATGAAAAACGGGAAAACACTGACTGTAAGAGTAAAAGAACCATCAACCGCTAAAATACAGACCTGGAGTACAATACCTCCCCATACTTATGATGCTCCAAATCCCGGAACCATACTAATCGGGTTTGAAACCACAGTTCCGGCAAATACAAAAACATCACTTACAGTTGAGTTGCTGCCCGGGGGAGCAAAGGATGAGACATCTCCTGAGATAAAAACGCTTAAGGGCTGGCCGGTATCACATGCAACGAAATAAAATATGAAAAATAACTTCCGGCAACATGTGTTAATAATTACTTTTACACTGAATTTCTAAAATTGCTAATATGAACCGAAGAGATATGATTGGAAAAATTGCCGGAGCTGCTGCTGTTACAGCAGTAACCCCGTTAAACAGCGTTTTTGCCGGAGCAGGAAATGATCCGGAACATCTCAAAGGGAATATTCACCATTCTGTCAGCCAGTGGTGCTTCGGCGATATTCCACTGAAGGATTTCGCCAGGGCATGTAAAGAAATGGGTATTGAATCAATAGAATTGCTTGGAGAAAAAGACTGGCCGGTAGTTGCAGAAGCCGGACTGAAATGTGCTGTAGGTTATGCAACCGACTGGGGAATACCAAAAGGTTTTAATCGTATTGAAAATCATGAGAAACTGATTGCTGATTTTGAGACAATGATTCCAAAAGCAGCTTCTGCAGGAGTACCTAACCTCATATGCTTTTCAGGGAACCGCGAGGGACAGAACGATAATGAAGGAATGATCAATTGTGCTGCCGGATTACGGAAGCTAATGCCAACAGCAGAAAAATATGGGGTAACCATAATAATGGAATTGTTAAACAGTTACGGACATAAGGACTACCAGTGCGATAATACACCCTGGGGTGCAGCCCTTTGCGATATGGTAGGATCTGAAAGATTTAAACTTCTTTATGACATTTACCATATGCAGATTATGGAAGGAAATATTATTGATAATTTCACAAAATATTGCCGGTATATAGGTCATATACATACAGGAGGAGTGCCCGGAAGGCATGAGCTGGATGATACTCAGGAGCTCTATTACCCGGCAATTATGAGAGCAGTCCTGAAAACAGGATATAAAGGATATGTCGGACAGGAATTTGTTCCTGCCAGTGAAGATAAGCTGGAGTCATTGCGCAAATGTATCCAAATCTGTGACGTTTAGAATGAGAGTACATTTTATAGCTATAGGTGGTGCTGTAATGCATAACCTTGCAATCGCTCTTCACAAGAAAGGCTATAAAGTCACCGGATCCGATGATGAGATCTTTGAGCCAGCCCAGATCGAGACTCGCCGCTTATAACCTTCTTCCTGAAAAGGAGGGATGGTATCCGGAGATGATAACTACAGATATTGATACAATAATTCTTGGCATGCATGCAAAGCAGGATAATCCTGAACTTGTAAAAGCACGGGAGCTTGATATAAAAATCATGTCATTCCCTGAATATCTGTATGAACAGACTAAAAATAAAAAACGTATTGTCGTAGCCGGCAGTCATGGCAAAACTACCACAACAGCCATGATCATGCATGTCTTCAGGCACCTTGGAATCAGGTTTGACTATATGGTCGGGTCGCTTATTGACGGGTTCGAAACAATGGTTGGATTGTCGGATGAGGCAGAGATTGCTGTATTTGAGGGAGATGAATATCTTACTTCGGCTCTTGACAGAAGACCAAAGTTTCATCTGTATATGCCCGATATAGCAATTATTAAATGGCATCGCCTGGGACCATATGAATGTATTCCCGACATTTGAGAACTACATTGACCAGTTCAGAATCTTCATTGAAAAAATATCGAAAGATGGAACTCTTATATACTATGATGGGGATAATGAGGTTAAAAATCTTGCTGCAAACTCAGATGTCAGTCTGAAAAAGATACCTTACAATATTCATGGCCATTTTCAGAATAAAAAGGGATTTTTTGCCGCTACACATAACAGAGTTGTTCCTTTAAAGATATTCGGCGAACATAATATGCAGAATCTTTCTGCTGCAAAGGAAGCCTGCATGGCAGCAGGGATAAGTGAAGATCAATTTTATGAAGCCATACAGAGTTTCGAAGGGACCTCCCGGAGACTGCAGAAACTGAGTGAATCAGAAAAAGGAGTTGTATATCTCGATTTCGCACATTCTCCTTCAAAGGTACAGGCAACTGTTGATGCCATATCTGCCCGATACCCGGGCAGGGATGTAGTGGCTTGTCTTGAACTTCATACTTATTCAAGCCTGAGTGACAACTTCCTGCCTCTTTACAGGCATACCATGGCTAAGGCAACTGAGGCACTTGTCTATTTTAATCCTCATTCATTTGAGATAAAAAAACTGCCACCTATTTCCGGGAAATCTGTTTTAGAGGCTTTTGAGAGTAAGAATGTCAGGGTATTCGATGATTCGCAGGAACTTAAATCCTATATTAAAACCCTGAAATATCAGAACCCTGTTTTTCTTTTTATGAGCTCGGGCGATTTTGATGGTTTTGATTTCAAAAGCGTTGTGTGACAAAAGTCACATATGAATTAATTCATACTCAGGATGCCCCTAATGAGCATCATAGAAACGAATTATTCATGCAGGCTTGTTTTTTAGGGCAAAATATTTTGCAGATCGGAAAAAACATCTTTTCTTTGCATCCGCATTTTAAAGTTCTTTGCACGGTCCATTCGTCTAGTGGTTAGGACGTCAGGTTTTCATCCTGGTAACAGGGGTTCGATTCCCCTATGGACTACAAATATTAAGAGTTTGAAGATAATTTATTTATAAGCATGGCAAATCATAAATCGTCAAAAAAAAGGATCAGGCAGATCGAAGTAAGAAAAGAGGCTAACAAGTATTACGCAAAAACAACCCGTAATGCTCTTAAGACACTTCGTACAACTACGAATAAAGAAGAAGCCATTGTGTTGCTTCCAAAATTAGCTTCCATGCTTGATAAGCTGGCAAAAAAGAAGGTTATTCACCAGAAGAAGGCTTCAAACCTGAAGTCATCACTTGTTAAGCATGTGAATAGTTTATAACAACGTATAAAATATTTCAGAAGGCTGTATCTAATGGTATGGCCTTTTTTTATTTTATCATTTTTTGACTTGTCCCCTGCTTTTTTTATATTGCATATGCATTTCAAACAACTCGCTGCATGTCTCTTAAAATTACTGACTGGGCTGTGGAAGACAGACCCAGGGAAAAACTGACTCAGAAAGGCACAGCTAATCTGAGTGATGCTGAATTGCTGGCAATTCTTATAAGTTCAGGCACAAAAAATAAATCGGCTGTTGACCTTGGCCGTGAACTTCTGAGTTTAGTCGACAACAACCTGAACTCTCTGGGGAAACTGTCAATCTCCGATCTAAAGAAAATTAATGGCATTGGAACAGCCAGAGCAGTAACAATCGCTGCAGCTCTGGAACTGGGACGACGCCGGAAACTGGCTGAAGGTCCGGATGTTTCCCAGATAAAATGCTCAAAGGATGTAGCTGATATTTTTCAGCCATTGCTCTCCGATCTGTCGCATGAAGAATTCTGGATACTGTTCCTTAACCGGTCAAACAAGGTAATAAACAGGATGAAACTTAGTCAGGGAGGTATCAGTGGAACAGTGACTGATGTCAGAATTGTAATGAAAAAAGCCCTGGAATATCTTTCGTCAGGAATAATTGTATGTCATAATCACCCCTCTGGCAATCTTAATCCAAGCGAATCGGATACAAAGATTACCCGGAAAATTAAAGAAGCCGGAGATCTGATGGATATTCAATTGCTTGATCATTTGATAATCACAGATAATGATTACTACAGTTTTGCGGATAACGGCCTGCTGTAGATATCATCCGACATGTTGAAAAGAGCTTAAACTAATCTGTGCTGACATACTTTTTTACATAGCTTTTGTCCTCACACATTTCCAGTATAGAGGAAAGTGGCTTTTTCAGGACAGGATGAATAAAACCGGGGTCAATTTCGCACAAGGGAACTAAAATGAATCTTCGTTGTTGTATTTTAGGATGAGGAATTATCAGACTCACTTCATCCACAACAATATCAGAGTAAAATAAAATATCTATATCTATTACCCTTGAAGAATACTGCTTTTCATTTCTTACCCTTCCGAGTACTGATTCAATCATCAGTATTCGTCCCAGTAACCCTGAAGATGACAATCCTGTTTCAACCTTCACAACAATGTTCAGAAACTGCTCATCTGATTCAAAACCCCATGGTTCTGTTTCGTATACAGATGATTGCATTACTACTATGCCTACATGTTCTTCAATACTGGCAACAGCGGCTTTCAGATTGCTTTCCCTGTCACCCAGATTGGTTCCGATGCCAAGAAATACTTTCTTCATAATCTTATAACTCGTATCAAAAGTATAAAATTCAAACTTAACTTTACATATTCATTCATATTTTATATATTTATAATTCATTTAATTAAAGCATTCTAAAGATGAAAAATTTCCTCAAATACACTCTGGCAACGATTGTTGGTATTATTATCACGTCAATACTCTTCTTTATTGTGATGCTGGCATCAATAAGTGCACTTGTGTCATCAGGAGAAAAACCTGTGACCATTGAGCAACAACTCTATACTTGTACTCAAAGCAGGTGTTCCTATACCTGACAGAGGAAATCAAAACCCCCTTTCCGGAATTGACCTTTTAAATATTTCGTTCGCTCCTACACCTGGTTTGAATCAGATTCTTAACAACATAAAGAAAGCCACAGATGATAATAAGATCAAAGGGATATTAATTGAAAACGGGTTACTTCCCTCCGGATGGGCTACCACTGAGGAGATACGAAATGCACTTGAGACATTCCGCAAAAGTGGAAAATTTGTTATATCCTACTCTGATTACATACTTACACAACAATGTTATTATCTGTCGACAGCAGCCGATAAGATCTATATCAATCCAGGCTCCTCAGTCGATTTCAAGGGTCTGAGCGCTGAAATAATGTTCTATAAAAAGGCTCTGGACAAATTAGGCGTTGAGGTACAGGTTACACGACATGGCAAATTTAAGGGTGCTGTTGAACCATTTATACTTGATAAGTTAAGTGAGGCAAATAAGATGCAGATAAAAGATTATACAGGGTCGATATGGAATCAGGTTATTGAGGATATTTCTGCATCAAGAGGGATCTCAGCAAGTCAGCTCAATACCCTGGCTGATAACCTTTCGGGAAATACAGCTTCCAACGCGCTCGAGGCCAGAATGGTAGACGGCCTCATGTACCGCGATGAATTAATTGACACCCTGAAATATTTGTCAGGAATATCAAAAGATAAAGATCTTAATATGGTGTCGATGACTAAATATACCAATGTTCCCGATCCGAACAGAACATTCTCGGGAAAGAACAAGATATCTGTCATTTACGCCTCAGGCACAATTGTAATGGGAAGAGGAAACGAAAACAATATCGGAGGAAATTATTATGCTGACATTATCAGAAAAGAGAGACTCGATACCACTGTAAAAGCTATTGTTTTAAGAGTAAACTCTCCCGGAGGAAGCGCCATTGCATCAGATATTATGTGGAGAGAACTTGAACTCACTTCAAAAGTTAAGCCTGTAGTAGTATCCATGGGTAACTACGCTGCTTCGGGTGGCTATTTCATCTCAGCCCCGGGAACAAAAATATTTGCCAGCCCTGTTACCGTATCCGGATCAATAGGTGTATTCGGAATGCTTCCTGATGTCAGTAAACTACTGAATCAGAAACTGGGGATCACAACTGAGACAGTTAACACAAATATGAATTCAGACTTCCCGTCGATATATAAGCCTATGACCAATTATGAAAAAGAAATAATGCAGGCGAGCATCGAACAAACTTATGGCGATTTTGTAAGCAAGGTTGCTGAAGGAAGAAAAATGACAAAAGCCGGAGTTGACAGCATCGGACAGGGCAGAGTATGGAGCGGGATCAGAGCTCAGAAAAACGGTCTTGTTGATGAATTAGGAGGCATGGAGGTCTCAATAAAGGCAGCAGCCGACCTTGCAGGTATTGAAAGCTATTCCCTCAAAGAACTTCCCGTACTTGAAGATCCCTACACGAGGGTGCTCAATCAGCTTAGCGGGGAAATAAAGATGAATTTTTTGAAAAAAGAGCTGGGAGAATCAATCAGGTATTATAAAATGATTCAGGAAATAAATGACCTGAAGGGTATACAGGCCCGGTTACCTTATTTTGTTGAGATCAATTAATAAATTGCGACCACAGGAACGAATATGAAATCCTGCAGTACTTCCGAACCGGGGCACTTACTATAATTTTATGGGGGACAGCAAGAACATTTTTCTTTATCCGCTTTCTCTTATTTACGGGCTTGTTACCGGAATAAGAAATTTTATGTACAATACCGGCATTCTTAAATCGGTTGAATTTCATATCCCTGTCATTTGTGTCGGAAATATCACTGTTGGAGGAACAGGAAAGACCCCTCACACAGAATACCTTGCCGCATTACTTAAGAAAGAATTCAAAGTTGCAACATTAAGCAGAGGGTATAAAAGAAAAACAAGCGATTTCAGAATCGCGTCATCTGACTCACTTGTAAGTGAGATAGGTGATGAACCAATGCAGATATTCCGAAAATATCCCGATATACTTGTTACTGTCGACCGAAACCGGGTTAAGGGTGTAAGAAACATACTTCATGCCAGACAAGATACTGAAGTGATCTTATTGGATGACGCTTTTCAGCACAGACAGATCACCCCCGGATTTTCAATATTGCTTACTGATTTTAACAGACTGATAATCAGAGACAATATGCTCCCTTTTGGAAGTCTGAGGGAAAGCGTGACAAATATGAGAAGAGCTGATATCATTCTCATTACCAAATGTCCTGAAAATATCAGTCCTATTCAAAGACGACTGATAGTGAAAGAGATAGACAAGTCTCCTTATCAGAATCTGTATTTTACGTCACTCACTTATCAGAATCCACTGCCGGTATTTGAAACCCCTGATAAAGACAATTCCAGTCTTGAATTATCGGAATGCAGGAAGTGTGGAATTGTACTGGTAACAGGTATAGCAAACCCTCAGCCACTAAAAGAATACCTTGAATTACATATTGATGAGATAGTGCATCTGCAGTTTAGTGACCATTACAATTTCAGAGAAAGGGATATATTAAGGATAAATGCTGCATTTGATGAACTTAAATCAGACACAAAGTATCTGTTTACAACAGAAAAAGATGCTGCAAGATTGCGGGAATTTACTACTTTTGCGGAAACCATCAAACCTGCATTTTATTATGTTCCGATCGGAATAAAGTTCCTGAATGACGATAAGGATGAGTTTGATAATATGATTATTGAATATGTTAGAAAAAATAAACGAAACAATCGGGTTTCTGAATTCTAAAGGGGTAATAAATCCTGATGCCGGCATCATTCTGGGTACAGGTTTAGGCGGACTTACTGCTAAAATTGAGAACACGATTGAAATTGATTATAAGGATATCCCTAATTTCCCGTTATCCACAGTTGAAGGTCATGCAGGCAAACTGATTTATGGCGATTTCGGAAAAAAGAAAATCGTTGCAATGAAAGGACGCTTTCATTATTACGAAGGATATACTCATGAGCAGGTTGCTTTGCCGGTAAGAGTTCTTAAATATCTTGGCATTAAATGCCTTTTCCTGTCAAATGCTGCCGGTGGTGTAAATCCATCCTTCCAGATTGGCGACATAATGATAATTACCGATCATATTAACCTGTTGCCAAATCCGCTTATCGGAATGAATGACGACCGGATCGGTCCAAGGTTTCCTGATATGGGGGAAGCATATGATAAATACCTTGTAAAGAAAGCATTGATTATTGCAGAGGAGAATAATATACAGGATACATAAAGGAATATACCTGTCAACCAGTGGTCCTACTTTTGAAACCCCTGCTGAGTACAAATATTTCAGAATAATCGGAGCTGATGCCGTTGGAATGTCAACAACACCAGAGGTAATAGTGGCACGTCATATGAATCTGCCATGTTTTGCAGTAAGCATCATTACCGACCTTGGAGTGGAAGGTAAAATAGAATATACAACTCATGAATCTGTACAGAACGAGGCTGCCAAAACAGAAACCCGCATGACAACCATTATGACGGAGATGATTGAATCGTTGTAAAATTCATTAGCCTTCCGGGTAAAGAGCTGATATTAATGTTAGCTAAAACTGAATTTACAAGGATCAAATAACCTGTGATATATTAAACATTACCATTATTTGTAGTCCCAATACACATATTATTTAATACTCCAGACCTAATTCCTGATAACAGTACAAACCTTTTTCCACTTTTCGGATTTTCCTGTATCATCAAACAGTGAGATAAAAATAATATAGATTCCGGTGTTAACGATGGTACCATCAGCAGAGGTTCCATCCCAGGTCAGAGTTGCCGCTGAACCTGCCAGCATATTCGTTACAATTTTCTTAACCAGAATACCCGTCTCATCAAAGACAGTTGCGGAGATTACATTACCATTCCCTTTGAGATTTAATGTGATTAACAGAAAATCTTCATTACCATCATTGTCCGGAGTAATTTTAGATGATGATAAACTGACCTGATCACTTCTGGCTTCCATTTCTGTAAATACTGAGTTAGGCATACCCGGAGTGCCCCACCCCATGCTCTCTGATGCTGAGTGCCAGCTATCAGGCTCATACGATACCAGCGAAGGTGTTATCTTTTCCAGGGCTACCCCCTCAAATGAAGATAAAAGTGAATAGTGCATGTCCTCTGTATATTTTACTTCATCAACAACCTGTAATTCTGCATTATACAGAATAAGATGACCTTTATCATCAGGCATAGATGGTAGCGATGCAATTTCAAATATATTGTCAGGATCAGAAGAGAAATACCTTTCTGTAATTTTATCCTTTACAATGGTTACCGCATAATATGATTCCGGCAACAGGCATCTGCTTTCATCAGAAAGAGGCAGCAGTGAGGATTTTTCTCCCGTTACTTCACTAACCGAAACAATCTGAAGTCTGGATGCATCAATATACCTTCCCGACACATTATAAAATTCAATATAATCAGGATCCCCCGGCCATGGATTAAAAAGCAGCTCATTGAATTGGATATCACCTTTTTCAGGTGGCTCAGTCAAGCCAAAAACAAAATTCTTCTTTTGTATACCGTTCCCTGCAAAATCACGGACATCATCCGATACCTTCAGTTCATATGTCTTACCCTTTATCAATGGTACTGCAGGTTCAATAATAAATTTCCTGAATAACATATCAGCTGAAACCACACTTAATACTTCTGTCCCATCTATCCTGACATTCTCAGGTCTTATCGGAGATTTGATAACCGGTTCTGAAAATCTAACCATAATTTTAATGCTGTCAACAGGAAATACATTCAGTCAAACCGTAAAAAGTGTCATCAGGATTATTCATCTGAAACGGAATTTACAGCTCCCGGAGTTCCTCCTTTCCGCGATAATGATACGGTCCAGTTATCTTTGTCATTGAACGGATATTGAGTATTTATCATCTCCAGCGACCAGCCTCCCTCCGATTTTAAAGGGTCACCATACCAATCCGAAGAATATTCAACTCCATGAATTAATTTACCTGTACTATCCGACAGACAAAGCAGTTTACCTCCGTCCGTAAGGGTCGGAAACTGCTTAAGTCCGATAGCCCTGCCAAATGATTTGAAATCAGAAGTATCTTTAATAAGGCAGAGTATTGCGATTTCTGATGCTCCCAGATCAATATCAGGAAAAGTGAAAGTCTGTCCTTCCGATTGCAGTTTCCAATCCTTCAGATTGAAGGAATTCTCTGTTCTGTTTGTTATTTCAAGATATTCCTTTCCCGGGAGTGCGACCTCAGGTATTGGATCTGCCATTATTTCTGAAATAATGACATCACCTGTTTCAGCCCATACAGGAGTAAATCCGAGCTCAATATTACTGATACAATTTGCTGACCGGTCACAAATCTCATTAATTAGCAGTATGTTATCAGACCTGTTATTAAATTCTTCGGTAGAATGTGACAATTATAGATAATGGTGGTTCGAATTTTACTGACAGTGGCTTACTCTCACTTTCGTTAAGTGAATAATTCTCCGGAAACAGCATCTCCCCGGAAATCTCTTCATTAAATGAAATTCTCAATGACTTTTTCCCCGTTACCTCATATCCTGTAACTTGTGGAACATCATGATCTTCGCATGAGTTAGGAGCCCCCGGAGTACCATAACCAGATTGTTTTGTTGCAGAAAACCAGTAAGCCTGCCATTCAGAGACGACCTCAGAATCTGATCTTTCAAGTGCAACTCCTTCATATTCTGACAAAGATGAACTATGCATTTCTTCGCTGTAATATACTTCATCAATAATATCAAGTTGCCGGTTCAGCAGGATGAGATGGCCTTCTTTATCAGGCATCGACGGAAGCGATGAAGTTTCAAAAAGATGGTCAGGATCGGAGGAGGGGTATCTATTGACTATCATTATCTTTATCGGATGTGAAAGCATAAACGGTACCCGGCATAATTAATCTTTCCTCCCCGGAGACCGGATAAAGTGATGATCTTACTCCTGTTGCGTCATTAACTGAAATAACCTGCAGCCGGCTTACATCAATTATTTTTTCGGAACAGTTATAAAGCTCAATATAATCAGGGTCTCCCGGCAAGGGGTTAAAAAGAAGTTCGTTAAACCGTATATCTCCTTTAGATGCGGAATCACTCAACCCAAAAATAAAATTTCTTCTTTGCATCTTATTCCCTGCAAAATCCCTGATTGAATCAGAGATCTATAACTCATAATTTTTGCTCTTAATAAGCGGACCATCAGGTTTAAAAAGATAATCTCTTGCCAAAAGATCAGTTTGCAGAAAGTCATCTATCGGATTTCCATCTATCATAAAATTCTTATTATCATCCGGGAACAGTATGAGTGGCTCTGAAAATCTTACAATAATATTTACACTATCTACCGGAAAAACATTCACTATTCCATAAAACAGGCTGTCCGGATTAACATCCTTAACAGAATTTAAAGAACCTGGTGTGCCTCCCTGCCTTGATAATGAAGCCGACCAGTTACCCTTATCATAAAATGGATATTGCAGATCAATCATCTCAAGAGACCAGCCACCTTCTGATTTTAACGGATCGCCATACCATTCCGGAGAGTATTCTATTCCATGTATCAATCTTCCCATAGGAATCAGAAAGACAAATGACCTTCCCTCCGTCATTCAGTACCGGAAATTGTTTCAGCCCGATAACCATTCCATAATCGCTGAATAGTGAAGTATCCTTTACCTGGCACAATATTCCAATCTCATACGGTCCAAGAATTACTTCAGGAATAAGGGCCGTTTGTCCATCCGTAACAAGCATCCAGTCTTTCAGGTTAAATGAATATTCTGTCCTGTTGGTAATTTCCAGATATTCTTTTTCAGGAAGCGAGACCCCTGGTAAGGGTCGGGCATTATTTCAGAAATAATCACATCTCCGGTTTCCGCCTTTACCGGGATAAAAGAGATACTAAAATCTCCTTAGACAATTGCCGGATGTGTCACATATACTGCTAATGATCAGCTCATTTGTTGATTTATTGAGGAACTCTTCTTCAAAAATAATAGAATAAAGAAGCGTATTTTTCTTTTGAACAGCTATTGGATTACTTTGCTCTTCATTCAGTTTAAAGTTATTGATATTAAGGAACTGATATGTTGGCTCCTCACTCAGAGTAATATCAAGTGAATTACTTGAGGTTACAGTGTATCCGGTAACTGAAGGGGCTATCGTGTCTTCATAAAAAGTACCATCAATTTCCAGATCGTCGAACCAGATAAGCCTGTCGCGGGTAGAGGAATATTTATAATATATCCCGAACCATGTACATGGAAACAACTCATTGTCAAAACCTTCAGCAGTGCTTATCAAATCACCGGCTAAATTGTAAACTGTTACCTTCCATGTGCCCGATTGTGAGCGTTCAGTAATAATCTTTACATACTGATCTGTTCCGATCTGAGTCTGCCAGTTAACTTTACAGTTGATAATTTCAGTAAGTATATTCCCTTTAACTTTTAGCAGACGAAGAGTATCGTCTGTTCCTGATAAGTTTACACCAATGGCATAACCCTGGGTATTGTCATCAGGCGACATAAACGCAGGGTCTGCATCAGACATCAGGAATACAGCCCAGTTATTCGAAGAGGACGGGTCATATCCATGCCTGATCTGAAATGTCCATTTGACGGATCCCATAGATGGACTGAGATTTTTCAGAGCCAATCCAACCTTATCTGTTCCCGACTCAGGATTATCAAAAACATGATGCAGGGAAAACTCACCTGAAAGAGAGAATGTTGTGTCTGCTTTCCAGTGTCCCTGACTGCTTTGCACCCAATTTTCAATGCCGGAAGATTCAAAATTTTCCACAATCTGGCCATATGCCAATACAGGCATAAACAGAACCAGCAAAATAACTTTTTTCATGCAGCGAGACGAATTGAAAAAAAAAGCTAATTTTGACCGTTTTTATTATCAAAGTAAATTTAAACAATAACATAAATAATTCCAAACAAATAATTATGAAACTATCCGGATTGATAACATTTACACCTGTTTATCATATGAATTCATTTCAAACATAAAGTCTGAATTTATTTAAACAAGAATGGCATCAGAACGGAATACAATTACATAAATATTAATAGTATTAAGACATGAAGATAGCAGTTATAGGGGCTACCGGTATGGTAGGCATGACAATGATGAAAGTATTGGAAGAAAGAAATTTTCCTGTAACTCAATTATTACCAGCCGCTTCAGAACGGTCAGTTGGTAAGGAAATCATTTTTAGGGGGAAACCGGTAAAAGTTGTTAGTGTACAGGAAGCTGTTGATGCCAGACCTGAGTTTGCAATCTTCTCAGCCGGAGCGGAAACATCGAAGGAATGGGCCCCGGTCTTTGCAAAAAACGGCACTGTGGTGATTGACAATTCCTCATATTGGCGAATGGATAAGAATGTCCCTCTTATTGTTCCCGAAATTAATAGTCATGTTATCAAAAAAGGCGACAGGATAATTGCCAATCCAAACTGTTCAACTATTCAGATGGTAATGGCCCTGGCTCCCCTTCACAGAAAATACAAAATTAAAAGACTTGTCATTGCAACATACCAATCGGTAACCGGTACCGGTGTAAAAGCTGTTGCCCAGATGGAAAATGAAAGAGCCGGCATAAAGGGTGAGATGGCTTATGCATACCAGATTGACAAAAACTGCTTTCCTCACGGAGGATCTTTTCAACCCGATGGTTATACCACGGAGGAACAGAAACTAATTGACGAAACACGTAAGATTCTTGAAGATGACACGATTCAGGTTACTGCGACGGTGGTCAGAATACCAGTTGTAGGGGGCCATTCGGAGGCTGTAAATATTGAATTTGAAAATGATTTTGATGTGGTTGAAGCTACCCGGCTTATTAGTCAGTTCCCTGGCAATCTGGTATATGATAATCCATCAGAGAATAAATATCCTATGCCAATACTGGCGCATAACCGTGACGAAGTATTTGTTGGAAGGATCAGACGTGATTTTTCGAAAGAGAAATGTCTGAATCTTTGGATAGTTTCTGATAATATTAGAAAAGGGGCGGCAACAAACGCTGTGCAGATTGCAGAGTATATGGCTGCAAATAAACTTTATTAGGATATTATATCTTTTTTATATCTTCATCTTACACGAGCTTCACAGAGAGTCACAAAGAGGCCTTCGATGAAAGCGCTCAGGTTGCACAGAATCACTGAGGCACATTGATAACCACAGAGAGATTTTATAAAGCCTATTTGTGAAGCTCCATAATATTTGTATTTGAATAGCTGTATTGAATATCCCATATAATATTAATTTTATATTAGATATTGCGGTGCTCTGCACCTATGATAATGTGTTTCAAATGTATTTCTACAAATATTTTGCGGCTCTGCCGCTTAAAACTAGTCCGGAATGTGCTATTTATCTCTGCAGATATTATACGGCTCTGCCGCTTAGAATTAGCCCATAATGTGCAGTTTCTCTACGATTTGTAGATGAATAGCTGAATTGAATAGTCTAGGAAGGTGCGTAGCACCGTAATATTTGTAGATGAATGATTGTAATATAAGACAAAGGTGCAGCGCACCGGAATATTTTATTAAAAGATTTAATTTTAATACATTAGAAGATATCTTTGAAAAGTTAAATATCCATTCAGGATTAAAACTCGGGTATAGTAACTCTGAAAACAAGAAGAACTTACACAAATTGTCCCACAAGTCTGGAGAGTTATATATGGTATTACACAGCCACATAGAATTATCATCTTTACTCTGTGTCCCTCTGTGGTTCTCAGTGAGCTCTGTGTAAGTTCTTAAAAAAATTATCGCATTCTTTTTTATTGCACAGAGCTTCAGAGAGAAGAAAAATTTATTCTTCATCAGGGAACAGGAAATCATTGAACGGGTATCTTAAAACATGAATCTTCTTAACTTCTTCATAGAGCAGTTTACGGAGCTCTTCAAGATTTTCTTTGGTTTTTGCTGATACGAATACCGTTTTATGGTACTTATCAGATGCCATCCATGTTTTTTTAAGATCAGTAAGTGAATAATTCTCTTTCAGCACCGGAGTGAGGTCAAATTCTTCCTTTTCAGTATATGTAAATGCATCAATCTTATTAAAAACAAGAATTGCAGGTTTATTGGCAGAGCCAAGTTCCTTCAGCGTTTCATTTACAACTTTTATCTGTTCCTCAAAACCCGGATGAGAAATATCCACTACATGAACTAAAAGATCCGATTCACGAACCTCATCAAGCGTTGATTTAAAGGATTCCACAAGATCATGGGGAAGCTTTCTGATGAAACCCACAGTATCTGAGAGCAGGAAAGGCAGGTTTTCGATTACCACCTTCCTTACAGTAGTATCCAGGGTTGCAAACAGTTTGTTCTCAGCAAAGACATCCGATTTACTAAGAAGGTTCATAATTGTTGATTTACCTACATTGGTATATCCTACAAGGGCCACCCGAATCATCTTACCCCTGCTTTTTCGCTGTGTTGACATCTGGGTATCAATCTTCTTAAGCTGGGTTTTCAGGAGGGATATTCTATCTCTTATAATCCTTCTGTCGGTTTCAATTTCAGTTTCCCCCGGACCTCTTAGTCCTATACCCCCTCTTTGCCTTTCAAGGTGTGTCCACATACCTGTGAGTCGGGGCAGAAGATATTGGTATTGTGCCAGTTCCACCTGGGTTCTGGCATGTGATGTTCTTGCCCGGTGAGCAAAAATATCGAGGATCAGATTTGTTCTGTCAAGAATACGGCAGCCTAATGCTTTTTCAATATTCCTAAGCTGACTGGGAGAAAGTTCATCATCAAAAATTGCTATATCAATATCATTTTCAGCAATAAAAGCTGCTATTTCCCCTATTTTCCCTGAGCCAACAAATGTTTTTGGATTAGGAGTATCAAGTTTTTGAACAAACCTCCTGACAGGCTCTGCTCCTGCTGTTTCAGTTAAAAAAGCCAGCTCATCGAGGAATTCTTCAACTTCACTTTCTTCCTGGGATGAATATACTATCCCAACCAGAATTGCCCTCTCGAGAGGCTTATTTGTTTCGATCATCTGTTTTAATAAAATATGTTGTTCCAAAAGTAGTAGAGACGGGCAAATTGCCCGTCTCTACCATATGTTATCTGGTAATTATTACCTTTCTAAAAAATATATCTTTTGTTATTCTGAATTGCTCCGCGGATTGCTAATTTAAGTGATTCCGAACATCTTATAACCATATCCAGATCGGTTGGGAATGGTAAAAGAGCTGTTTTTGTTCTCTCCAGCTGCTGGGCATTGAGCGCCTGAGTATCCCCAAGTGCTCTTGAAGAAATATTCTCAAAATGTGACTGGGCACCAATGGGATCTTTTTTAAGGACTTTATTCGGGTTCATCTGAATAACTTCAACATCACCGTCAATACGGCAAGTTTTTGATTGTATAGTCTCTACAAGTGCGCATTGAACTGTTTTGTACTTTTTCTGTTTGATATCATTTCCCAGAGTATCCCTCATCACATTGCCTTTATTATCCAGAACATAGCTAAAACCATCTTCAATGTCTTTCTTTATCACGGAGTCTCTCTGAACTGACTGATCAGGACTTACTGCAATATTTTTAACATTTACATTTACAAAATAATCATACTCAGTATTTGCATTCAGATTCTGAGTATGGTATTCAACCCACTCTGAATTCAGGCTTGGCAGATCAAGAGCAAGAAGATCCTGTTCAAACTCGGGTGGAAATTTCAATAATGAACTATTCTGAATAGAAACAAATACCCTGCTCATTCCCAAAGTTTTTGCTTCCAGGATCTTATTATCAATTCCTTCATAATCACCAACATAATTTTTAGCCCTGATAAATTCAGCATAAGCCTGTCTGTAATTTTCTTTTATCCCGGTTTTCATAAGCTCGTTACCATGAGCATAGTAGAAATCTGCTGCTTTACGCTTTGCATTGACCATGTCAGGGATATAGTCCACATATGGAAAATCAAGAGATCTTCCGTTCATATTTAATGGTGTCACTGTCCTTACAAGTGATTGTCTGTCGTTCAATGCTTTATATACCAGGTATATCTCATCCCAGTTATTGGGACGGCCCTCCATTTTCAGAAATCGTATTCTTTCATTATCCTGATCATTTGAAACTCTATAAGCCTGTGTCAGGATATCAATCTGCTTTACATCTTTTGGATCCTTACGGAGTTGTTTAACAGCTTTATCGATAGCAGCATCATAGTTCCCTTTCTGAAGTTGTTTCTTAGAGGAACCACATCCGGCCATAAGAATGGTAAGAATAAAAATAAATGGTAAAGTTCTTTTCATGCTAGGAGTTTATAAGGTTATGGTGCTAAAGGTATAAAAAACATTGAAAAAACAAATTTCTTTAACTATCTCTTATGCTGATAATTAAATTTTAAATATTATTAAAATTAATTGGAATCTGAAATCTCACTCTTACTGGTTGGCCTCTTTGTAATCCAGGAGTCCACTTAGGGGATTCTGATATTGTTTTTACAGCTTCTCCGTCCAAAATTGGATCAACTCCCTTTAACAATTGTTACATTACTTACACTTCCATCTTTTTCCACTATAAAAGTAAGATATACCGTTCCATGTATCTTTTTATCAACAGCCTCCTGTGGATAATTGGTTCTTCTCATTACCCAGTTGCGGAATTCACTGATACCTCCCCCTTTAAATGAGGGCATCACCTCAACCAGGTAAAATGGTTCGTCTGATCCGAATCCATCCTGTCCCATCATCATATCATCTCCATTTCCATTCGCTGTAAATGCATCGCTATCAATTGTTGACTGGGCTAAAATCTGATCAGTAGTTACCGGTTTTGGTTCAAAAGGCAGTATACTGTCAACAACAACAGGGGGAACATATTTTACAATCTCCTGGATTTTACTTGGTTCAGGAGGAGGAGGTGCGGGAGGAACATATAATTTTATCAACGGGTGGCTCAAACTTCTGAATACTGACCTGAACATAGTTCCCCATGCCACTCATTACATGATCATTATGTGGTTTTAATACAAATGGAAGTATTACAGCAATGCTGACCAACAGAGTTGAAAGAATTATTCCGGCAAAGAGGACAGAGTTGTATTTCTTTCTTAGTTGATAGGCACCATAATCCTTATTCCGCGATTCAAAAAGCAGATCATCAAAATCCATCATCTTTCTAAGATTGTCAAACATCCTTCATTTTTTTCTGATCCCTTAATATCATCTGTAAAACGGTCACGGATAATTTTAAGTTACAATTATCAAATTCAATAATAATGCCAGACTTTCTTTTTTGGTCTGATTATAAAAAGTTGATAATTTTTTAATCCCGCAAAATTACAAAATAGTGTCTTCTCACCAAAACAATATATAACCGGATTTAATAGTGTTTTTATATTTTCAATTTTTTCTTACATTTGCGGCGAGGCAATGGTGGTTTAGCTCAGTTGGTCCCGAAAAACGAGCAAATCAAAGATTTGCTCTGGTTTTACGAGGATCCTCGAAAATCTAAACCGCAATCCTGCGGTAAGATTTTCGGGACTAGAGCGTGTGACTCCCTCCTTGTTCTTTTTTGAGTTATTGGGGGTTTAGCTCAGTTGGCTAGAGCGTGTGACTGGCAGTCACAAGGTCAGGGGTTCGATTCCCCTAATCTCCACAAGAGCCACTTTAGGGTGGCTTTTTTGTTTGCAGGGGGCAAAGGAAACCAGGACCTTTATATTATTCTCTCTCAATTATTATAAACCCATATTGGATTGCAACTGCCTTATAATCAAAAACAAGAAATACCTATTATCGATCTGTCTGAAAAAATTGGATAAGACACAAATAATTTACACCTTTACCCTTATACTTAAGGATCATAAACCTGCAAAAACTAACCTTAATTCCATTATTCATTTTTTATGAAAACTAATTTTCTGATCGCTTCTGCTATTCTTTTAATACTTTTCATACTGCCATGTTCCTGTAAAAGGAATAAAAAAAATCCTGAAGAAAACATTATGGGCAGTTCCAAAGTATGGAGTATAGAAAAAGCCCGGAAATGGGCAACTGGTCTGCCATGGTTAAGGGGCTCGGATTTTATCCCCAGCAGTGCTATTAATCAGCTTGAAATGTGGCAGGAAGAATCATTCGATACAGCTACGATAAACCGTGAATTAGGATGGGCAGAAGATATCGGAATGAACTGCATGAGAGTATATCTTCATCATCTTGCCTGGGAAATCGATAAAGAGGGCTTCAAAAAAAGACTCGGAGACTATCTGTCAATTGCAGACAAGCATGGTATTAAGACAATCTTTGTAATTTTTGACGATTGCTGGAATCCTGATTATATGGCTGGCAAACAACCGGAACCTAAACCAGGTGTACATAATTCCGGATGGGTAAGAGATCCCGGGGAACTCTTATATTCAAATCCACAGCTTATTAATGAACTTGAGGTATATGTCAAGGATATTATGTCCTCATTCGGTAAGGACTCAAGGATAATTTTATGGGACCTTTATAATGAACCAGGGAATTCTAATTATGGCAACAAATCATTAGCCCTTTTGGAAATGGCTTTTAAATGGAGCCGTGAAGCCAATCCTTCACAACCGGTTACAAGCGGAATCTGGAGTAATGACCTTAAAATGCTTAATGCTTATCAATTGAAGAACTCAGATATTATCACATATCATAATTACTCTGATGAGATCAATCACCAGATTATGATTGATTCCCTTAAGCTATATAACCGTCCACTGGTATGTACTGAATACATGGCCCGTAAAAACAACAGCAGATTCTCTAATATAATGCCTATTCTAAAGGAGCAGAATATCGGAGCTATAAACTGGGGTCTCGTTACCGGCAAAACGAATACTAAGTATGCCTGGGATACTCCTGTCCCGGACGGATCAGAACCTGAATTATGGTTTCACGATATTTTCAGAAGAGACGGGACACCTTATCTGGATGAAGAGGTTGAACTTATAGTAAACTGACCGGAGTCAGATAAATATCCCAGGTATGAGTCAACAGAGTCATTATGATCTTGTAAGCAATTTAAAACCGGCAAAATAATATTACCGGTACTTATTGGCTTAGGGGTTATAGGATGGCTCATATCTAGAGATATTAATTCAGAAGTCCTCAGCAACCTGGTTTTTACCTGGAAATCAGTATTATGGCTTTTTGTTGCCTGGCTATGCATGATCTTCGTGATCTGGGGTATATTATCAGAATCCGTATACTTACAGAAAAAAATTTATCGTGGAAACAGGCCTTCAGAGTTATTATGTTGTGGGAGTTTACATCAGCAATAACTCCATCAACAATAGGAGGAACGGGTTTTGCGGTGGTTTTTATGCATAAAGAGGGAATGAGTGTAGGTAAAAGCACTGCAGTAATTCTGGCAACTTCATTTCTTGATGAACTGTATTTTGTGGTGATGTTTCCATTAATATTTCTGATAGTAGGCGGTAATGCAATTTTTATAACATCACTGCAGGGTACCGGATTTGACTTTTTGAATAATCTGGCATTACTTACTATCATGGGATATAGAATAATTTTACTATGGGTATTGGTAGTTGGATACGGCCTATTTTACAATCCAGATGGAATTAGTAAAACAATTAATAAGATTTAGCTTCCGGCTTTTCCGAAGATGGAAGGAATCTGCAAAAAAAGCAGGTGATGATATAGTTGAAAGTTCAAGTGAATTGAAGAAAAAACCTATCAGATTTTGGCGTAAAGCCATGATAGACTACATTACTATCATGGAGAGCAAGATATTGGGTAGTGAATGCAATATTGGTGGCTTTCTTCAGTAATTGGCGACCATTTTCTGATTTTTGCAAGACAACTGGCTACATGGATAATGATGATAATCAGTCCTACACCAGGGGGAAGCGGGTTTGCAGAACTTATACTTGGACGATATATTACTGACCATATACCTGTTGATCCATTAAAAGTTGGAGGCGTTGCTCTGGCAATAGCAATTATCTGGAGAGTAATAAGTTATTATCCGTTTCTCATTGTAGGGGTTCTAATCGTTCCCGGATGGATAGATCAAAAATTTGTTAAGCCTGTGATTAATAAAGAAATAGTTTTTAATTAGTTTAGGTATTTTTGAAAAGATATAACAATAGATAAATAATGAGTGAAGAGATTCTTAAGGCATTGATGGAACTATTTGCCCTGATTATAAAACAGGACGGCGGAATACTTATGAATGAGCGTGAGTATGTTTCGGGTTTTCTGAATAAACAGCTAACACAGGAGTCTGTCAATGAGTACCTTGCATTCTTTGATGAACATGCCGGTCCAGTGTTGAAAAGCACTTCAGTAAAAGAATCACTCTCACCTTCAGTAAAAGATTCGGTGAAAATACTCGGAATTTGTAAAAAGATTAACCGTACACTGAACCAGGAACAAAAGGTAGTGGTTCTGATGCGGTTAATCTTTTTACAGATTCCAGAATTTTCACGGAATCTTTTACTGAAGGAGAGGTTGGTTCTTTTACTGAGGAGCTTTTGAGAATTGGACCGGCATGTTCGTCAAAGAATGCAAGGTACTCATTGACAGCCTCATGGTTTAGTTGCTTATTCAGAAAGCCCGAAAACATATTCACGCTCATTAATGAGTATCCCGCAGTCCTGTTTAACAATCAGGGCAAACAGTTCCATCAATGCCTTAAGAATCTCTTCACTCATTAATTATCTAAAATAAAATCTATTAGAAAAAATCTAAACTAATTAAAAACTATTTCTTTTTGATCAGCGGCTTAACAAATTTTTGTGCTATCCATCCCGGGACGATTAGTGCTCCGACAATGAGATACGGATAGTAACTTATTATTTTCCAGATAATAGCTATTGCCAGAGCTATGCTTCCTGCTATTAATGGATCAACAGGTATCTGGTCAGTAATATATCGTCCAAGTATAAGTTCGGCAAACCCACTTCCCCCTGGTGAAGGACTGATTATCATCATTATCCATGTAGCCAGTTGCCTTGCGAAGATAAGAAATTGGTCGCCAATTACGAAGAAAGCTACTAATATTGCATTAACTACCCAGTATCGTGCGCTCCATGATAGTATTGTGGCTATCATGGCTTTAAGCCAGAATCGGATAGGTTTTTTCTTCAATTCACGTGAACTTTCTACTATATCATCACCTGCTTTATTTGCCGATTCCTGCCACCTTCGGAAAAGCCGGAGGCTAAAGATCTTATTAATTGTTTTACTAATTCCTTCAGGATTGAAAAAGAGCCCATAACCAACAAATAATACCCATAGTAAAATTATTCCATATCCAATGAAGGTAAGTAATGCAAGCTCATTCAAAAAGCCAAATCCGGTACCATGCAGAGAGGTAATAAAAAGAGCATTTTTGCCTACTATCAGCAACATTAACGGAAGCATAATGACAAAATAAAGTTCATCCAGAAATGAAGTTGCCAGAACTACTGCAGTGCTTTTTCCTACCGTCATACCCTCTTTATGGATAAAAACCACCGCAAGTGCAGTCCCTCCTATTGTTGAGGGAGTAATTGATGATGTGAATTCCCATAACATAATAACTCTGAAGGCCTGTTTCCACGTTAAATTTTTGTCTGTAAGTATACGGATTCTGATAATATACCCCAGATCACGAAATATCATGCATAGCCAGGCAACAAAAAGCCATAATACTGATTTCCAGGTAAAAACCAGGTTGCTGAGGACTTCAGAATTAATATCTTTAGATATGAGCCATCCTATAACCCCTAAGCCAATAAGTACCGGTAATATTATTTTGCCGGGTTTTAAATTACTTACAAGATCATAATGACTCTGTTGACTCATACCTGGGATATTTATCTGACTCCGGTCAGTTTACATATAAGTTCAACCTCTTCGTCCAGATAAGGTGTCCCGTCTCTTCTGAAAATGTCGTGAAACCATAATTCCGGTTCTGATCCATCCGGGACAGGGGTATCCCAGGCGTACATTGTATTCGTTTTGCCGGTAACGAGACCCCAGTTTATAGCTCCGATATTCTGCTCCTTGAGAATAGGCATTATATTAGAGAATCTGCTGTTGTTTTTACGGGCCATGTATTCAGTACATACCAGTGGACGGTTATATAGCTTAAGTGAATCAATCATAATCTGGTGATTGATCTCATCAGAGTAATTATGATATGTGATAATATCTGAGTTCTTCAATTGATAAGCATTAAGCATTTTAAGGTCATTACTCCAGATTCCGCTTGTAACCGGTTGTGAAGGATTGGCTTCACGGCTCCATTTAAAAGCCATTTCCAAAAGGGCTAACGATTTATTGCCATAATCAGAATTCCCTGGTTCATTATAAAGGTCCCATAAAATTATCCTTGAGTCCTTTCCGAATGAGAGCATAATATCCTTAACATATACCTCAAGTTCATCAATAAGCTGTGGATTTGAATATAAGAGTTCCCCCGGATCTCTTACCCATCCGGAATTATGTACACCTGGTTTAGGTTCGGGTTGTTTGCCAGCCATATAATCAGGATTCCAGCAATCGTCAAAAAATACAAAGATTGTCTTAATGCCATGTTTGTCTGCAATTGACAGATAGTCACCGAGTCTTTTTTTAAACCCATCCTTATCGACTTCCCATGCAAGATGATGAAGATATACTCTCATGCAGTTCATCCCGATATCCTCAGCCCAACCTAACTCGCGGTTTATAGTAGCTGTATCGAACGATTCTGCCTGCCACATTTCGAGTTGATTAATCGCAGTGCTGGGGATAAAATCCGAGCCTCTTAACCAGGGCAGACCGGTGGCCCATTTCTGAGCTTTTTCAATACTCCATACTTTGGAACTGCCCATATTGCTTTCTTCTGGATTTTTTTTATTCATCTTACATGAACATGGCAGGATAAAAAGTATTAGAAGAATAGCAGAAGCGATCAGCGAATCAGTTTTCATAATAAATATATAATGGAATTAAGGTTAGTTTTAGCAGGATTATGATCCCTGGTATAAGGGTAAAGGTGTAAATTATTTGTGTCTTATCCAATTTTTTCAGACAGATCAGATAGTAGGCAGGCATTAGTTTTTGATTATAAGACTGTTGCAATCTATTGCGGGTTATAGGAATTGAGAGAGAATGATATAAAGGACCTGGGTTTCCTTTGCCCCCTGTAAACAAAAAAAGCCACCCGAAAGTGGCTCTTGTGGAGATTACCGGAATCGAACCGGTGACCTTGTGACTGCCAGTCACACGCTCTAGCCAACTGAGCTAAACCCCCATAAGTCAAAAAAGAACAATAAGGGCGTCACACGCTCTAGTCCCGAAAATCTTACCGCTGGAAGCGGTTTAGATTTTCGAGGATCCTCGAAAAACAGAGCAAATCATTGATTTGCTCTGTTTTTCGGGACCAACTGAGCTAAACCCCCGTCTTCCCGCCCCAAATGTAAGAAAAATTTGAAAATATAAAAACACTATTAATTCCGGTTATATATTGTTTTGGTGAGAAGACACTATTTTGTAATTTTGCGGGATTAAAAAATTATCAGCTTTTTATAATCAGACTAAAAAAGAAAGTCTGGCATTATTATTGAATTTGATAATTGTAACTTAAAATTGTCCGTGACCGTTGTACAGACGATATTAAGGGATCAGAAAAAATGAGGGATGTTTGACAATCTTAGAAAGATGATGGATTTTGATGATCTGCTTTTTGAATCGCGGAATAAGGATTATGGTGCCTATCAGCTAAGAAAGAAATATAACTCTGTCCTTTTTGCAGGAATAATTATTTCAACTCTGCTGGTCAGCATTGCTGTAATACTCCCATTTGTATTAAAACCACATAATGATCATGTAATGAGCGGGATGGGAACTATGTTCAGGTCGATATGCAGAACTTTGACCCACCCATTGATAAAATATATGTTCCTCCCGCACCTCCTCCTCCTGAACCAAGGAAAATCCAGGATATTGTAAAATATGTTCCCCCTGTTGTTGTTGACAGTATCATGCCTTTTGAAGCAAAACCGGTAACAACGGATCAGATTTTAGCCCAGTCAACAATTGATAGCGATGCATTTACAGCGAATGGAAATGGAGATGATATGATGATGGGACAGGAAGGATTCGGGTCAGACGAACCACTTTACCTGGTTGAGGTGATGCCCTCATTCAAAGGGGGAGGTATTAGTGAATTCCGTAACTGGGTAATGAGAAGAACCAATTATCCACGGGAGGCTGTAGATAAAAAGATACATGGAACGGTATATCTTACCTTTATAGTGGAAAAAGATGGAAGTGTAAGTAATGTAACAATTATTAAGGGAGTTGATCCAATTTTGGACGGAGAAGCTTTAAAAACAATATCAGAATCCCCTAAGTGGACTCCTGGATTACAAAGAGGCAACCTGTAAGAGTGAGATTTCAGATTCCAATTAATTTTAACAATATTTAAAATTTAATTGTCAGCATAAGAGATAGTTATAGAAATTTGTTTTTTCAATGTTTTTTATACCTTTAACACCATAACCTTATAAACTCCTAGCATGAAAAGAACTTTACCATTTATTTTTATTCTTGCCCTTCTTATGGCCGGATGTGGTTCATCTAAGAAACAACTTCAGAAAGGGAACTATGATGCTGCTATCGATAAAGCTGTTAAGCAACTCCGTAAGGATCCACAGGATGTAAAGCAGATTGATATCCTTACACAGGCTTACAAAGTTTCAAATGATCAGGATAATGAAAGAATACGATTTCTGAAAATGGAGGGCCGTCCCAATAACTGGGATGAGATATACCTGGTGTATAAAGCGTTGAACGACAGGCAATCACTTGTAAGGACAGTGACACCTTTAAATATGAACGGAAGATCTGTTGACTTTCCATATAAGGACTATATCCCTGACATGGTCAATGCAAAGCGTAAGGCAGCAGATTTCTACTTTGCTCATGGTAACGAGCTTATGAAAACCGGGATAAAAGAAAATTACAGACAGGCTTATGCTGAATTTAGCAGAGCCAAAGATTATGTTGGTGATTATGAAGGAATTGATAATAAGATCCTGGAAGCAAAAACTTTGGGAATGAGCAGGGTATTTGTTTCTATTCAGAATAGTTCATTATTGAAATTTCCACCCGAATTTGAACAGGATCTTCTGGCTCTTGATCTGCCTAGCCTTAATTCAGAGTGGGTTGAATATCATACTCAGAACCTGAATGCAAATACTGAGTATGATTATTTTGTAAATGTAAATGTTAAAAATATTGCCGTTAGTCCTGATCAGTCAGTTCAAAGAGACTCCGTGATAAAGAAAGATATTGAAGATGGTTTTAGCTATGTTCTGGATGCTAAAGGCAATGTGATGAGGGATACTCTTGGAAATGATATAAAACAGAAAAAGTACAAAACAGTTCAATGCGCTCTTGTAGAGACAGTACAGTCCAAAACCTGTCGTATTGACGGTGACGTTGAAGTTATTCAGATGAACCCGAATAAAGTACTTAAAAAAGATCCCATTGGTGCCCAGTCACATTTTGAGAATATTTCTTCAAGAGCACTTGGAGATACTCAGGCACTCAATGCCCAGCAGCTGGAGAGAACAAAAACTGCTGTCTGTACCATTCCCAACTGATCTGGATATGGTTATAAGATGTTCAGAATCACTTAAATTAGCAATACGCGGAGCAATTCAGAATAACAAAAGATATATCTTTTAGAAAGATAATAATTACCAGGTAACATATGGTAGAGACGGGCAATTTGCCCGTCTCTACTACTTTTGGAACAACATATTTTACTATATCAGATGATCGAAACAAATAAGCCTCTTGAGAGAGCAATACTGGTTGGGATAGTATATTCATCCCAGGAAGAAAGTGAAGTTGAAGAATTCCTCGATGAGCTGGCTTTTTTAACTGAAACAGCAGGAGCAGAGCCTGTCAGGAGGTTTGTACAAAAGCTTGATACTCCTAATCCGAAAACATTTGTTGGCTCGGGAAAATAGGGGAAATAGCAGGTTTTATTGCTGAAAATGATATTGATATAGCAATTTTTGATGATGAACTTTCTCCCAGTCAGCTTAGGAATATTGAAAAAGCATTAGGTTGCCGTATTCTTGACAGAACAAATCTGATCCTCGATATTTTTGCTCACCGGGCAAGAACATCACATGCCCGGACCCAGGTGGAACTGGCACAATATCAATATCTTCTGCCCCGCCTCACAGGTATGTGGACACACCTTGAAAGGCAAAGAGGGGGTATAGGACTAAGGGGCCCGGGGGAAACGGAAATTGAAACAGACAGAAGGATTATAAGAGATAGAATATCCCTCCTGAAAACCCAGCTTAAGAAGATTGATACACAGATGTCAACACAACGCAAAAGCAGGGGTAAGATGATTCGGGTGGCCCTTGTAGGATATACCAATGTAGGTAAATCAACAATTATGAACCTTCTTAGTAAATCAGATGTCTTTGCTGAGAACAAACTGTTTGCAACCCTGGATACTACTGTAAGGAAGGTGGTAATCGAAAACCTGCCTTTCCTGCTCTCAGATACTGTGGGTTTCATCAGAAAGCTTCCCCATGATCTTGTGGAATCCTTTAAATCAACGCTTGATGAGGTTCGTGAATCGGATCTTTTAGTTCACGTAGTGGATATTTCTCATCCGGGGTTTGAGGAACAGATAAAAGTTGTAAATGAAACGCTGAAGGAACTTGGCTCTGCCAATAAACCTGCAATTCTTGTTTTTAATAAGATTGATGCATTTACATATACTGAAAAGGAAGAATTTGACCTCACTCCGGTGCTGAAAGAGAATTATTCACTTACTGATCTTAAAAAAACATGGATGGCATCTGATAAATACCATAAAACTGTATTCGTATCAGCAAAAACCAAAGAAAATCTTGAAGAGCTCCGTAAACTGCTCTATGAAGAAGTTAAGAAGATTCATGTTTTAAGATACCCGTTCAATGATTTCCTGTTCCCTGATGAAGAATAAATTTTTCTTCTCTCTGAAGCTCTGTGCAATAAAAAAGAATGCGATAATTTTTTTAAGAACTTACACAGAGCTCACT